>JAYYUJ010000012.1:0-17950 GCA_036344075.1 Pseudomonadota bacterium | reverse complement strand
AAAAATGTACTCACCGTAAGAGTGGTATTTTAAATACATGGGAAAAGCGGCAATTGGCCTGTCGTCATCAAACACGATGCCGTGCTGTGGCTGCCAACCGCTTTGCACATTACATGCTGATCCTTGCGGCCCATCACTGCCGGCCCTTTCTAGGCTAAATAAAAATTCATAGCGCAAAAATGGATAATCTGTACCGCAAATACCCTGCCAAGTTGACCGGCCAATTTTTTCTATAGAGTCATAAAATGCAACGTGCATGAAATCACTTTTGGTCGTGTTTACTGAGTTCGCGTGATGATGGCAAGGTCAGCGGCAATACCAATAAACACAGCCATACCGACAAAGTTATTATTTAAAAACGCCTTAAAGCACAGTTTTGGGTTTCGATCTTTTATTAAGTATTGTTGGTATAGAAACAATACTGAAATAATTAATAGGCTCGAAAAATAAATATCACCAAGTCTTTGTTGATGGCCGATCAATATCAGTAAGGCTAAAAAAATGAATTGCAATAAAGCGATTATGATTCTGTCATGACGGCCGAACAAAATTGCTGTTGATTTAACATTAATTTTAATATCATCTTCACGATCAACCATGGCGTAAAACGTATCGTAAGCAACGACCCAGCTGATCACTGCAAAATAAAGAGCTAATGCGACTAACGGAACGTTATTACTTTGTGCAGCGAAGGCCATGGGTACAGAGCAGCTGAAAGCCATGCCTAATACCACTTGAGGAAAGTGCGTGAAGCGTTTAGTAAAGGGGTATAAGGTGGCTAGCAAAAAAGCCAATACTGCGTAGCTCGCGGTTAATGCATTGGTAAACAGTAATAACGCTGCGGCAGATAAGCAAAGCAAGACAAACAATTGCAATGCCTCTTTACTGGTAATAACTGCCGTTGCTAAGGGTCTATGCTGGGTGCGCTGAACATGACCGTCAATGTGTTGGTCGGCAAAGTCATTTATCACGCAGCCCGCTGAACGCATTAAAAATGCGCCACTGATAAATACCAGTAATAAGCGTATATCTGGCATTCCTTTTGCGGCTAACCAGAGAGACCATAAGGCTGGCCACATCACTAAGTAGGTACCAATTGGACGATCGATACGCATCAAGGCGAAATAATGGTTGAGATTTTTTGAGGTCAAGGCAAACATAGTAAAAGTCTAATAGCAGAGTTAAGGGCTTGGCAACTGCTGCAATCAACTAAGGTTGAAATGCAGGAAGGAATATCTCATTAACCAATAGCGGTTTATCATACACCACAAACCGTGATCGCCTTCCCCACTGACAAATTTTATCCGTGTTAATTGCGTTAAGTACATCTTTAGGCAAATTCTTGGCAGTATATTGGGCTACTTCAAATGGACTTCGTATAAGTCCTGGCGTGTTAAATAATAATTGACCTAGTGGTTGGTTATCAAAATTCCGCAAATGGGCCAGTTCATTATTTAGTGAGCTTTCAGGCATCACCGTTTTAGCGTACACCCAAGGTTGTTGGCAGCAGTAAAGCAAAACTTCGCGAATCAAGCAGGGCTGTGAGGAATCTTGGCCTAGTAATGTTGCTTCTGATGGATCTGGGCAACTCCATGCTTGACGTAAAACGTCAACATAAAATTGGTTTTGGCTTTTTTTGACGAGCCTTTCCGTGAGAGAGCCTCGATCGAGTAACCACTCTTGTTCTTGAATCGATAAAATATCATCGTTGATGGTGTTAAAGTCGTGCCATGTGGGGCTTTGTGGCTGGTAACTGATGGGTTGTTGATCGTACAATGTGTGATTTTCCGTGTGCTGATTCGCGAGTTTATGCAAACTAGGTAGTGTTAAGACTTAACCGCATTGCGGTGATCGTTAATGTTTGATTCCCAGTATGATTAGGATGCGGTATTCGCTCTGAACATGCAAGTTGAAGGGCCAGTAAGCATCGCTTTCGTGAAACAGCAAAAATGTTTGATTGATGGATTTGAGGTTGGGTAAATGAAAAAGTGGGAATGTATCGTTTGTGGCTTGATTTATGATGAAGCAAAAGGCTGGCCAGAAGACGGAATAGCACCAGGTACTCGCTGGGAAGACGTACCAGAAGATTGGTTATGTCCAGATTGTGGTGTTGGAAAGCTTGATTTTGAAATGATTGAAATGACCGATGACGCGCCAGAGCAGGCCGAAAGCGAAACAGCCGTCTCCGCACATGAGCCCGTTACCGAGGCTGCACCATCAGCAGCGTTAGAAAGTGTTCATGCGCCATCAATGAATATGGGCACCTACGTTGATGATAGCGATGGCAAAGCCCCGGTTGTCATTATCGGCACAGGCTTGGCTGGCTATAATTTGGCCAGAGAGTTTAGGAAACTGGATAAGACAACACCACTATTACTGATTAGCTCTGATGACGGCTGTTCATATTCGAAGCCCATGTTATCCACCGGCTTCACCAAAAATAATACGGCTGACGATTTGGCCATGGCCGATGCGGGTAAAATGGCCAAGCAATTACAGGCTAGCATTTGGACCTTTACCGAAGTCACAGCGATTGATACGCAAGCGCAAACTATTTCAGTGGGTGCATCGATTTTGGTGCATTATAAGTCGTTAGTATTAGCCTGGGGCGCTGATGTTATTAGTCCGCCTATGTCGGGCACAGGCCTGGATAAGGTTGTCTCGATCAATGATTTACTGGATTATGATGACTTTAGAGCCCGGCTGAAAAAAACCGATGCGAAGAAGGTCTTCATTATTGGTGCGGGCCTAATCGGGTCTGAGTTTGCTAATGATTTATTGAATGGCGGTTTTGCTGTAGAGGCGGTTGATCCATTGGCTTACAATTTAGCTTCTTTGCTACCTCCCCAAGCAGGACAAGCAGTACAGAAGGCTTTAGAGAAAGCAGGCGCTCACTTCAATTTCGGGACAGTTGCTGAATCGATTGATAGCCAGGGTGATGGGGTACGAATCACACTGGCCAATGGCGATCAGACTGAGGCAGATATTGTTGTTTCGGCGGTTGGTGTTAGGCCGCGTATACAGCTGGCAGAAGCCAGCGGCATTAAGGTTAATCGAGGCATTGTTGCTGATCGCTTATTGGCAACCAGTGCGCCAAATGTATTCACACTAGGCGATTGTGCCGAGGTTGAGGGCCACGTGCTTTATTATGTTGCGCCCCTTATGGCGGGCGCTAGAGCTTTGGCTAAAACACTATCAGGGACGCCAACTGAGGTGGTCTATCCTGCTATGCCGGTGGCCATTAAAACGCCTGCTTGTCCGGTGGTTGTCTCGCCGCCTCCTCACGGTGCCAAAGGGCAGTGGGAGATCAGCGGCGATGACCAAGATATTGTGGCGCTGTTTAGAGATGCGGGGAATAATTTATTGGGCTTTGCGCTTACTGGTAATGGCACTAACGAAAAGCAGGCGTTACAAAAGTTATTACCTGCTATTTTGCCATAACAGCGTTTTAAAGATCGCATTTTACGATTAAATTTGCGATATTAGCCATACAGTTAAAACACACTAATAAATGGGGAAAACTATGAACAAAACCGAATTAGCCACAATTGTTGCCGACAAAGCCGATATCTCAAAAGAAAAGGCGAGCGAAGTTGTAACGGCGATCACTGACGAGATTACAGCGGCATTGGCCAGAGAGGAGTCGGTGAGCTTAATTGGCTTTGGTAGTTTTGTTCGTCGATCACGCGCGGCAAGAAAGGGGAAAAACCCACAAACGGGGCAAGAAATTGATATTGCAGCAAGTAATTCTGTCGGTTTCAAAGCGGGTAAAGCATTGAAAGATTCGTTAAATGGTGGCTAGCCGCTAGCCAGTAAATCGAATTTCAAGATAGAGCCAATAGGCTCTATTTTTTTTCGTTAGAAATAAACGGTAGTATGATGAAGCAAATAATCGTTAGGGGTGGACGATGAGTTTAACGAAGAAAATTTTCACTGCTATGGCGTTAGGCATTTTGTTTGGCTCGCTGGCCAATATTGTCGCGCCGCTGCCTTATCAATCCGTGATAGAAAATATTGTCTTTTTTGGCCTATTCGATCTCATTGGAACAATTTTTATAGCCTCATTGAAATTACTGGTTGTGCCGATGGTTTTTATTTCGCTGACCTGCGGTGCAGCCAGTTTGGGTGGTCATGGCAATATGGGGGTGATGGCGGGGAAAACGATAGGCCTTTATTTAATGACCACAGCGATTGCAATTAGCCTTGCTTTAAGTCTTGCCTTGTTAATTGAGCCTGGTAAGCAGGGCGGTTTTACTGTGCAGGCCGCGAACGAATCGGCTTACCAAGTAGCACCGGCACCGCCATTAAAAGAAGTTTTAATTAATATCTTTCCGGATAATCCCGTTAAGGCCATGGCTGAAGGGAATATGTTGCAAGTCATCGTATTTGCTATTTTACTGGGCATTGCTATTTCACGGTCCGATCAACTGGGCGCTAAGGTGCTCAAAAGCTTCGAGTCACTGAATGCCGTAATCATGGAAATGATTATGATGTTGATGCAGCTGGCGCCTTTCGGGGTTTTTTGTTTGCTGGCGAAAATCTTTTACAGCACCGGTTTTGATCTTATCCAACAATTACTGGCGTACTTCCTGACCGTCGTGGCCGCATTAATATTTCATGCGGCAGTGATTTATGCCCTTTTGTTACGTGTATTGACTGGCTTTAGTCCTCGCCAATTTCTTCACCATTTAAGACCGGTGTTAATGTTTGGATTTTCAACTGCATCGAGCAATGCCACTATGCCCATTACCTTAGATACCGTGCAAAAGAAAATGGGCGTTAAAAAATCTGTTGCGGCATTTACCATTCCTCTCGGTGCAACAATTAATATGGATGGTACTGCAATCATGCAGGGCGTGGCTACGGTTTTTATCGCTCAAGCTTATCAAATTGATGTGGGTGTAGTGGGCTATTTGACCGTTATTTTAACCGCTACTCTAGCTTCAGTGGGTACTGCGGGAGTACCCGGTGTCGGTTTGATTACCTTGGCTCTCGTACTGCAACAAGTTGGTTTGCCCGTTGAGGGCATTGCTTTGATAATTGGTGTTGATCGCTTGCTCGATATGTTGAGAACCGCTGTTAATTTAACCGGCGATTCCCTCGTGGCATGTGTCGTGGCCAGCAGTGAGCAAGCGATCGACAAAACTTTGTTTAATCAAAAAAGTGCCAATGAATAATCATCAGATCAAACAAGAGTTTAAACAAAAGGCTATGCGCTTTTATTTAGTTAATACCATGATGGCAGTGATAATTGTGGCAGCGCTTTGGTTGACCAAAAAGTGGGGCGTCTACCAGCAAGCCTTTGTTCCAATAGTGGTTATTTTCTTTTTATGGATATTTAATATTGATAAAGTTTATCGTTGCCCAGCATGTGGGAAAAGCCCTCGTGGTAAGGAGGGCTTAATTTATTTGCCCAAAAAATGTGGGCATTGCGGCGTCGAGTTAAGATAATTACAAAGCCGCTTCTATCGCCGTGGCAATATCACTAGGCTTAACGCTCGGAGCAAATCGCTTTAGTACCTCACCATCACGACTAATTAAGAATTTAGTGAAATTCCACTTAATCCCCTCTGAGCCAAGTATGCCTTTAGCAGAGCTTTTTAAATAATTGAACAGTGGGTGGGCGTTGTTTCCATTAACGTCAATCTTCTCAGCCATTGTGAAGCTAACACCATAATTGAGTTGACAAAATTCTGTGATTTCACTCATGTTACCAGGATCTTGTTTGCCAAATTGATTGCAAGGAAAGCCAAGTACCACTAAACCCTTTTCTGAATAGTCTTTATTGAGTTGTTCGAGACCCTCGAATTGCGGTGTAAAGCCACATTTGCTGGCAGTATTGATAATTAATAAAACCTTATCTTTATAGTCTGCCATTGACTGTGAGCTGCCATCGGCGAGGGTAAAATTTAAATCATATATGCCAGTCATAATTAATACTCTTCTTTGAACAAAAGTGAATGGATTGTCGAATAACGAGCTTATCATACCTTAATTAACAAGTATTATAGGAAATACTCGACGAACAAAGGCAGAGGTTAACCAATATTTATTAACGTTGCTGCATCAATAAACGTAGCACCCGATTAGCACTATTTTTTCTATATTGTGATTTAGATTGTTTTATATAGCGGCTGAGTACAGTAATTGCAGTTTTAGCTCGGTTAATCCGTGCATAGAGTAGACCTGCATCATAAAGAAAGCGAGGTTCTTCAGGCGCGATTCGCTGCATTGAAATAACGGCAGCCAGTGCAGCACGAAAGTTTTTACGCTTTTTTTGTTGTTGCTTAATATTGTTTTGTAACTTCAGAAGTATAGAACGGTTTTCAATAGCGCTGTAATGTTTGTATTCAAGCTCAGCTTGAAAGCCTAAGGTCTGCTTAACTAGGCTACGAAGATCGGAAGCGTTTAATGCTTTAGCACGATTAAATGGATCAAAAATAATTCGCTCACCGTTTGCCTCAAGTCGGCAAACGAAATGTCCCGGTATTGCAATACCTTCAGCTGCCCAGCCTTGCGAGCGCGCTAAATGCATACATAAGATAGCTAGATTGATGGGAGTTCCTTTGCGTCGCTCTAACATGTCACAAAAATCAGTTTTAGCGGAAGGGTCATTAACAGAGCGCTCATTATGAAACTGGTATTGGTCAAACACAACGGCTCTTATCGCCGCTAATTTTTTAATGATATCGTGCTGTGTGGCCCGGCCGAGACTGTCTGTGGAGGGGTCGCCTCCAGCAAATCCTATATAATACGCGTGGACAGCGTCAGAAAGTTCAGCAAGTTGATCGGTATAAAAGTCGGCATCATGGTTTGGCTTAATAGATAAACCAATAGCTGCGCATGCTAAGCAGATATCGTTGTCTTTAATATTTCCGATGACTGCTAAATGCTGATGGGGGTTAAGGCATTGGTCCATAGGGCATTCCTTGATTGCTTTTTATATTTATAATCAATCTAGCTTTGTGAATTATTTACATCGTATATCGTTGATACGGTTATGTAAAAAAGCTGGATGTCTTATGATGACACAAATTCTTAAGGAAAGTACAAAATTGTAATGTGTAGGTTTATTAATAACCAATAGACGGTTATTTTGTTTTTTTTGCGATCAGGATCGTTTTTTTTGTGTGATTATTGTCCAATAAAAAGGCCTGTTTTTTTACGATGTAGATAACGATAAAAAGCAACCTTGCGGCAATGATTTTTTAGCACTCGTTTATGGCTTTTAATCATTTCATAAAGCAAACCATACCAATGGTGTGCTCGTAAAAGGTCATTCAGTGTATTATCAGCTCAGAAAAGGAGCTTAGCATTAGCTATGGAAAATTATGTGCAATTGATGATGCTGTTAATTATTACATGCTTAGGCGCATATGCTACGAATGTATGTTGGCAGTTGTTGCAGCAAAAAAAAATAGCCCGCCAGACTCAAGCAGTGCTTAAGCGGCAGCGCAGTGAAAGTCGTCGTGATCATCAGGAGAGTATTTCAGTTTTAATCCGATGTTTGTCGCAAGGGCAAGTATCCTTAACAGAAGCCTCGATTCGCATTTCAGGGTTAGCTAAGATGCTTGATCTAAACGAAGATGAACGAAAGCAATATCAAGCATTTGATGATTTGGCTTTTGCAACGTCACACATACCAATATTAGCCGATTGGAAGCGGCTATCGAGCAAAGAGCGATACAAGTTTACACTTGAACGTGAAACAATCGAATCACAATTTGAGGAGCGTATCCAGCATGCTGTCAAAGCAGTAAGCCGAATGCTTAATCAACGCTAGGTATTCATGAGTAAAGATATCAACACCGATAGTTTTTAACTTCCCACCGCTTGGAAACCAGCTTATGTCATTATCTATTATATTTGCTCGTTCTATGAATCACTGTATTGGTAAGGACGGAAAAATTCCTTGGCATCTGCCGGATGAATTTGGTCATTTTAAGCGTACGACTTTAGGTAAGCCCATTATTATGGGTCGTAAAACTTATGAAGATCATCAGTCAGTATTACCTGGTAGGCGAAACATCGTGATAAGTCGCCAAGCTGATTATCAAGCGGTTGCGGGCATTGAATTACAGCCCAACCTGGATGCGGCGATTGCCTCTGCCCTCAGTAGTAGCGATGAAGTATTTGTCATTGGCGGGGTTCATTTCTTTGTAGAAGCGTTTCAAATAGCAGATTGTGTGTACGAGACGATTATTGAGGCCGAGATTGATGGTGAGGCGATATTACCTGCATTTGACTTTAGCAGCTGGGAAAGTGAAATCATTGAGCGTCACGATGTCGATGAAAAACATGCCTACGCCTATCATATATTTAAACATGTAAGATCTTAGTATTAAACAAAGTTGTTTAACCTTGGGGCAATTCATTCAGCGTATCATTGTAAGATTAATTATTACATACTCATATCGCTAATGAGAAAAAGTCAAATAAATTACCCTGCAAAAAAAGCTCATGATTATGATGCAACGCAAGCATGAATTTCTATTAATGGCTTTAGGCCTTATTCCGTTTATATTTGCCGCCGCTACCGCATTAGCAGATATAAATAAGTTTTATTTTATTAATGATATTAACCGCCTTGTAGGCCTTTATTGTTTAGTGATTATTTCATTCATGAGTGGCGTTGTTTGGGGTATTAGTCTGATGAGGGTTCTGCCTGGAAAGCAGTTGGTAACATTTAGTTGGCATGGTCACGGCAAGTATCTTTATTTGAGTAATGCCTTAGCATTATCAGCTTGGTTCGGCTTCTTTTTCGCGCCTAACAGCCAGATTTTCTTTATTATTTCATCAATATGCTTTTGTATTCTCTTGTTAATTGACAAGCAATTTTACGAATTAAATATTATCGATATAGGATATTTTAAATCAAGATGCTTAATAACGGTTGGCGTCCTAGCTTGCTTATTAGTAATTGCTATTAAGAGTTTTTCAGTATGACCGAGATAAAGTGATATTCTTTTTATCTAATTCTATTTAATTCTATCGCAGGCTTTGGTTGGCTGAAAAACCAGCCTTGCCCATAATCAACACCTAAATCTCTTAGTATTTCTGCTTGTTTTTTGGTCTCAATAAATTCTGCTACGGTCTTGATATTAGCAGCTCTATTTTGTTTCGCAATGCCTTTAATTATTGAGCGAACAGCCTCTAAATTTTCTACATGTTGAATAATTTTCCCAGATATTTTTATTATATTCGGGGAAGTATTTAATATCATTTCAAGGTTTGCATTGCCTTCACCAAAATCATCAATAGCGATTATGAACCCTTCTTTTTTTAATTGGCGTATCGCTCTTTTGTACATGCGCGTATTGAGAACTTCTCGTTGTTCGGTAAGCTCTAGTACAATCTCCGAGGGCCGCATCCCGCTATTATTAACTAATGAAAGAATTTTTTCCGGAAAATTTATATCAGTTAGAGACCTAGGTTGAACATTTAAAAAAAGCAAGTTGCCTTTCGGCGGTTTAAACCCCGAAGAAAGACCTGCCTTTATACAAGCAAAATCGATTTCACTGAAAAGTTGGCTGTGGGCTGCGTAATTAAATAAAATCTCAGGGTTACCAAGCAAAGATGGTTTTTTTGATCGTGCTAATGCTTCATAAGCTACCGTTTTGTTATTCTCACTAAGCGCCATAATTGATTGATAATGCGAAACAATACTATCGTTATTTAAATATTGAGATAGGCTGGGCAAGAAAGTGGCCGAGTTATCTGGCAAATTTTGTAATGGGTTGAAGTCAAGCACAGCAACCATATAGTCTCTAACTTTGTCATAACCCCCGTTATTGCTGAAAACAGCTTTAGCCCCAGATAATGCCGCTACACGTTTAATAACATTTTCATCCTCTGGGCTTGCTAGGAATGCCGTGACATCATAAATTGCCAATACATTATTACTTGGGTAATTCGCTTTGATAAAACTAATTAGGCTTAAATCTAGGCTTCCCCCATATTCAGTGGGCCTTAAATTGATTATCACTGCAGAGAAATGATATGCTGAAAGAAGTGCTGCGCAACCACCCCAGTCGCTAGATATTATTATTTCACCCTCTAAGGATGAGATCACTTTATTTATTTCATTAACAAAGCGCTTTGATTCTGCAAATACTAAAGTTTTCATATCTTGATAAATAAAACACAAAAGACACTAGATTTTAAAATTTATATTTTAACTCACAAATAGGATTTTTAAACATGTTGATTTCTGAAGATACTGCTTTATTACTTATTGGTTATCAGAATGATTATTTCGCTAAAGACGGCGTGCTTCAGTCTGTCGTAGAGGAATCGTTACACAAAAACCAAGTATTAGCTAACACTACTTCTTTAATTGAGAACTACGTCAACAATTTTGGATTAATTATTGCAACACCTATTGTTTTCACGGAGGATTATAAAGAATTAGATAATCCAATTGGTATCTTAAAGATTTGCCAAGACTTAGGTGCTTTTCAGGCAAATTCATCAGGCTCTGATCTTATCGGCGACTTTGACCAGTGGGCTAACCAAATAACGGTTGTGCCTGGAAAGACTGGACTTAATGCTTTTTCTAACACAGATGTGGAGCGCCTGCTCAAAGATAAGAATATTAAAACAGTTGTCATTGCAGGCGTAGTCACATCTGCTTGTATTGATTCTTCTGCACGTTCGGCCTCAGAAAAAGGTTTTGAAGTGGTTGTGCTATCTGACTGTACTGCTGGCAGGAATAATTTTGAACAAGAATTCTATTGCAATGATATATTTCCAATGTTTGCCCATGTAAAGTCTTCAAAGGAATTGCATATTACACAGTAACCCATTGATAATGAATGAAAAAAAGTATGACATCATGGTTTATGGGGCAACCAGTTTTGTTGGACAAATCATCACTCATTACATGGCAGAACAGTACGGTTGTGATAATTTACGCTGGGCCATAGCCGGTCGGTCAATGGCTAAATTGACGGACTTAAAACAATCGTTGGGGAGTTCGGCGGGAAATTTAGCGCTCCTAACCGCAGACGCGAACGATTTAGAGGCCTTGACGACTTTATGCCATTCGACGCGGGTTATACTTTCTACTGTAGGCCCTTATGATCTGTATGGTGAGCCTTTGGTTCAGGCTTGCTGCCAAACGGGAACCGATTATTGTGATCTAACTGGTGAAATGCACTGGATTAAGCGCATGCAGGAAAAATACAATGAGGCTGCAGTAAACAGCGGTGCTCGTATTGTGCATGCTTGTGGTTTTGATTCAATACCTTCTGACTGCGGCGTTCATTTTTTACAAAAGCATTCTTCCAAGAATCACGGCAAGGCTTGTTCGAAAATTAATATGGGCGTGAAACGTATATCCGGCGGTCTTTCCGGAGGCACGATTGCCAGTATGCTTAATATGACAAAACAAATCATAAAAGACCCGTCACTCAGAAAAGAGTTGAACAATCCCTACTCCTGCTGCCCTCCTGATCATGGCTTTACTGCGCGGCAAGTCAATATTACAGTGGCCTATGATGAGCATGCAAAGAGTTGGCTAGCGCCTTTTATGATGGCGGCAATAAATACTCGTATTGTGCATCGGTCTAATGCCTTGTCAGGCAAGGCCTACGGCGAACAATTTTACTATCAAGAGGCGACTTTAACCGGTGATAGCAAAGCGGGTGAGAAAAGAGCGAAGCGCATGGCCACCGGCTTTAAGCTTTTTAATTTGGCGACTGCGATTAGTCCGATCCGCTGGCTACTTGAGCGCTTTGTCTTGGCAAAGCCGGGCGAAGGACCTAGCCCAGAAGAACAAATAAACGGTGAGTTTGATTTACGCTTCCGAGGGCAAACCGAGCAAGGCGAGGTCGTTAAGGTCAAGGTCACCGGTGATCGTGACCCTGGCTACGGTTCAACGGCTAAAATGATCAGTCAAGCAGCGATGTGCTTAGCATTTGATATTGATCAACAAACTCCTGGCGGATTTTGGACACCAGCCACTTTATTGGGTGATACCTTGATCGAACGGTTACAGACGCATGCCGGTTTAACGTTTGAAGTGTTAGCGGATTAATTATTTTTCGTGCAGAACGACCTTGTCGAATTGAATGCCAAGCCAGCCATCTAAAAGAAAGTTACGAATATTTCTATGATCGTCACCTTCAGGGTGCCCCATGACATCGTCGCGATAATAGTGGCCAAACAATGACAAGGTTTCCATTTCACTTAGGTTATTTAGCTGAGCAAAGGCAAAAATTTTGCAAGAGCCTTCATTACTTCCGGCTGGATTATTAATTGCTCCGTTGCTGAATTGACTAGGATTGTAATCGTAGTGCCGATCGATAACGGCTATGACCTGCTCGAATTCCACATTCTGCGGCGCTTCCCGACATTGCTTGATTAATTCATTAACATTCATAGTGCGTGGTCTAATTAAATCGTTCGTTGAAAAAAGATAATTAGTCCGATTATAAGTTGATCGCCTAAAATTCGCCAGTAATCGACAATAATCACTCTGCCTTCACATTGTGTTAGAAATAAATTTGTGATGAATCCGCTATCGCTTAAGAGACGTAAAATTAATTTTAACGATCAGTCGAGGCACGTATTTTGGAAACATTCTTAGACGGCATTATAAAGAAAACCTTAGCATCAGAAACAATGACTAAGTTACTTATGAATACGATCCCCAAAGCAGATCTTTTTCTTATGAAGCGTAGCCGCGGTTGGATCAATACTGCAATGCAGTCGCTGGTATTGGTTGAAACTATTGGCGCTAAAAGTGCTCAAAAACGTGAAATCGTGACCCTTTGCATGCCAGACGACGAGCAATTGTTGTTGGTTGGTTCAAACTGGGGCCGTGATTATCCTCCGGCATGGTATTTTAATCTCAAGGCTCATCCAACCGTCAAGGTAACATTTAAAGGCTTTTGCGGATTGATGAATGCGAGGGAAATAACTGCTGATCAGCGCGATAGGCTTTGGTCAAAATTAGTCGCCTACAACCCTCAATATGCACACTATCAGCAGCAATGTTCGAGGTTATTGCCGATTATACAGTTGAGCCGGGCGGCCTGACAACAGCCTGACATTGTGCGCAATAGTATAGCCGCCGTGCGCCAACTTCCACTCGTTTAATACCAGTACCACATTCATAACAGGCCTTCCCATCACGCTCAAAGATCGCAAAGCGATAAGCCTCCTTGTGCTTACCCTGATTTTTTAATTTGCGATGGAACTTAGCTGGGTTAGTGATGCCACCAGTCTGATAAGCGCGTTGTGAAATAGTTAATGTGCAACGGGCTAATTTTCCTAGCTCTGCCAATGATAAGTCGATGGGCTTAGCCCAGGGTGATAAGCCCGCAAAAAAAAGTATTTCAGTTCGTAAGTAATTGCCGATACCGGCAATAAAATGTTGATTTAAGTATAGGCTGGCCAATGACCGGCGATTGAACAAGGGGCTTTGCAGCTGGCGTAAGATATCTCGCCAATGCAAGTTAGGATCAAGAATGTCAGGCCCTAAGCTCTGTAAAAATGGGTGTGCCTGTAGCGCGTCATCGTCAAGAATTGCAATCTCGCTGGCGCTGTAAAGCCAGGCACTGTGAGTTCTGGTATGTAAGGCAATGCGTAAGCTACGATTGGTTGAAGGTTGCTTACCTCTACGGGTGGTATACCAACGACCGTATAGCTGGTTGTGACTGTAAAGCGTTAAGCCATTATCAAATCGAGTCAACAAGGCTTTACCGCGAGGTCTTACTGCCTCCACCCGCGCGCCGGTGAGTACCGGCCGGTAACGCCGCAAGCCGGCAGGCTGAATAAAACAACGGTCTATTATCTCGCCGTCGAGGATGGCTGCGATCTTATCGGCAGCCCGTTTAATTTCAGGTCCCTCAGGCATTGATGTTTTGTTTGATTATCATGTCTAGATTCGCCATTTTTAATTTCATAGATGTCTATACGCAGTGAAGGGCAAAGCTGATCGCTGGTTTACAGAAAAATTTCTATTGGTAGTGACTTAAGCGCTATAGAAGATAATTTTATCAGCAGCTCAATGAGCTTGTTTCAAAAAGTTGGAGATCAGAGTTTATGAAGGTCTCATGAAAACCATGCGTGACGGCCAAATTGATTGGGCGATACTTGTTGACCCGTTGATATGTAAAAATCTAAGCCATTGAATAGGGCCTTCAGGTATCTAGTGAGCTGGGGTTTCACATAAAAGAAGAAGCTGAAAAATCGATACAAACTATTATGCGGTAAAAACAAGGGTGAAAGTGTTATTTCTAACATTGGCTTATCTTCATCAACGATAATATTCCATTCAACATTTGTCTTAATTTTTCCATGGATAATGGTTAAGTCATACCCATACTCGTGCCACCGAGTGATCTTACGTGTGAAGACCCTGCCATTCAAATATGTAAGTTCATCGACTGCATCATCGCCCGGCCATTTAATAGGGATATTCTCTTGACAGAAAGGGTGGAAGTTTTGGAGGTTACCTGGTTCAGTAATTATCGATAATAACTTTTCTTCAGAACAGTCAAACGGCCGGCGATAGCTTGTTTTATAATTTATAGTCATTACTTACTTATTCCATATTCTCCTTGTTAAACCTAAACCTACAATCCCTGATAGAAAGAGATAGATACCTGCCGGGACTGGGACAGAATTACCTATGTCGCCATCATGGACTGCCCATACGAAATTTTCAGCGGTGCCAGCATAACCTTGATGTCCAATTATGAACCGATAAGTAAAAAATCCATTTTCGGCAATTGTTTCTGACCAGTAATAGCCTGTTTGTATGTTCGAAAATATTGTTGCCTCAGCTCCTGTATTATAGAGTGATGAGAATTCGCCAGTTTCACAACCGGTTCCGTAAGAAATATCTCCGTTCTGAATACTGCATGTAGGGTCGGGCGTGTTAATTATTGGAAGCCGCCAATTTTCAGCATTTCCAAACGATAGATTTGAAGACCATGCATTTGCATCGGCCCAACTCATTTTCCCATCATTATCATAACCACTAGTCTGCGCATAATTAGCATCTTGAAGCCAAGTAATATCCAGAACATCATCATAAATAAGACCATTACCTCTATCGTATAGAGCTGCAGTAGCATTGAAACTCAGAAGAAGTAGAAATATAAGACTACGCATTTTTAACTCTCATCAAACCTAAACCTACAAGCCCCGATAGAAAGAGATAGATACCTGCTGGAAGTGGAACCAAAAAATAACTCAAATTAAAGTTGTCTGCCTGTAAATAACTTAGATTGTCCCGTTGAAATGTAAAAGTTTTTAAATTATCCCAACCCAGATAAACGGTCTCTAAACCTGGCAATGAATCAGAAATAAAAGTACTTGAAAATAGGATTTCTCCGTTACTATTTAATCCTTTAAAAGTATAATATTGGGAGATGCCGGTATTGTAAACATCTCCAATATCAAGCGACTGAATATCAAAAAGCGTGCCATCAATTTTTTTTAGAGAAGATATTATGCCAGCATAATGATGACTATATGTTGCTCCTCCTTGATCAGCATTATAGCTTTGAGCTTTACCCCAATGAAGAATCGCTCTATCACCGCCCATAGACGAAGAAAAGTTAAAGCCTTGTATATCAAGTGAGTCACCGCTAAATGAATTAGATGTATTTTCAATAGAATTGAAATCAATAATTACCGTGCCTGCTATTGAGTGAGCAGAAAGCAGTGCAAAGACATACACACATAACCGTAATAGATTATCCATTTCTATCTCTCACAATACCTAAACCTATAAGCCCCGATAGAAAGAGATAGATACCTGCTGGGATAGGCACAGTTTGAACTGCAACTAATGTAGATTCTGGTAGGAATACACCGTGCATGTATCCACCGTCAACGCACAAACCTTGAGAGTAACTGCCGCTAGAAAATCCAAAAGAGTCACAGCTCCCCCCTTGTTGAGTGTTCCATATTTGCCCTGTACCGGAGATAGAAGACCCTCCAGTTAAAAATTGATTTGTATTAGTGTCAAAATTAAAATTAAAAATTCCTGTTAGCGGATCGGAGAAGTAATCCCAAACACCTATGCTTTCACCGTTTAAGTACCCTTCTATATGAAACGACTTCAGTGCATCAGAATGTATTATGCCTGCACTCTGCAAAGACTGATCGAAACTAAAACCTCCCTCCATTACATAACCTGAATTTGTCGCCCAAGAGATCTGATAATTTACAGTTCCCGCATTAGCAAAAATATTAAACGACAATAAAGCAATCAGACACACAACTGAGCGTAATAGATTAGCCATTTCTACCTCTCATCAAACCTAAACCTACAAGCCCCGATAGAAAGAGATAGATACCTGCTGGAAGTGGTACTTCGGACACAAAAATCATACCCTCAGCTATTGGGTCAATATATGGATCAAAGTAAGTTTGGTGGTTATAAAAAGCACCAGTGAGGTTTGCGTGATCAAGCCTAGCGGCAAGAAGGTCTGCGTTCGAAAGGTCAGCGCCAATTAGTTGAGCACTAGAAAGGTCAGTGTCAATTAGCTTGGCACCAGATAAGTTAGCATTTGATAAGTTAGCGAAAGTTAGGTCGGCGTAAGACAGGTTAGCATATGACAAGTTAGCATTAGATAGATCAGCGTGATTGCAGGAAGTATAAGGCTCAACAATACACCCATTAATAATTAATGCTTTTGCATTAAACGACAATAAAACAAAAAGACACGCAACCAAGCGTAATAGATTAGCCATTTCTACCTCTCATAAAACCTCAACCTCATTAAACAGGTTCTTTGTGAATAACGTGCCACTCAGGGCTTCAATGCTGAAGGCTGCAAAAGATAAAAGAGTTAATCCGATTTTTAATAAATTCATTTAATTGTCCATTATTCTCAGGTTTATTGTTTTTACCAACTCTCGCCAGCTTGCATCCGCTGCCCATGGACCCTGGAGGAATCCCAACGGATGCCAGCCAGCGTTAGTCGATAAAATTTTATAAGGAGTTTTATTTCAAGGTAGGAACGCACACGAACACTGAAGGCCTCAGCTTTACCATTCTATGTGCGAGGAATCTACCAGGAAACCCCTTGCTTCGGTTACCCAACGACTTTTTAGATCATGATCACTTTTATTTTATGAATCTACCAGGAAACCCAAAATACTAATGACCATCATCCGTCTTGCTGCAACTATTTTCTTCTACGTACAGCAATCAGTCCTGCTAATGCAGAACCGAATAACCAAGCAGCCGCTGGGACAGGAACTGGATTAATAACATCATAACTTAAAGTCTCACTGCTATAGTACATTCCGTAATCTTGATCATTGTCATAAGTTCTTACCAATTGATTACCGTTATAAAACCAGCTAGTGGTACTACTGCTATTAGCCGTATCGTCCGTATAATAATTTCTAGCTAAAAAAGAATTTATCTGACCGTCTGATACATCAATAGTAACGTTCTCACTCTCTGACGTACCCATATAATATCCTGAGGGGTCATATCCATCATCGTAGTAGCCATCGGTAAATTGAGCGCTATTACCATCTGAAACAGATATATTTAAAATGCTTGATACGTCATCCCATGTCGCCGTAAAAGTATAAAAAAGATCATCATTTGAATAATCAATTGTATATGGGTCACAATAAGTTGGATCATTATCACAGCTTGGATCATAGTAGCTACTTACGTATGACATTTTTTGAACTTGAGTAGTTACAGTTGCGCTATTTGCATTCAGGCTTAACATTGCAGCGGTTGTTAAAACCATTGTGATGAGTATCTTCATTATTTTCTCCTTTATTTCCAGGTCTATCGTTTTTACCAACTCTCGCCAGCTTGCACTCGCTGCCCATGGACCCTGGAGGAATCCCAACGGATGCCAGCCAGCGTTAGTCGATAAACTTTTATAAGGAGTTTTATTTCAAGGTAGGAACGCACACGAACACTGAAGGGTTCAGTTTTATTATTCTATGTACGAGGAAT
>JAYYUJ010000011.1:0-132042 GCA_036344075.1 Pseudomonadota bacterium | reverse complement strand
TTACAGCCCGATCGGTTCCTTGTCAACGGATCAAAAATGTCTACGGTTTTGTCTACTTCAAAGCCCTCTGAAACTTTTCCACTTTCTCAAAGCCCCCACGCAGGTGCCCTAGGCCCATGGTGGGGATATATAGAGGTGGTTGCACTTTATTAATCTAATTGAGTGTAAATAAGATCTTTTTTATATTTCCTAAGTTATTGATGAAGATAGGTATTTCACTTAATCATAAGCGAATTGATCTTATAAGCTTCTATTGAACAAATTTCACACAAAACATATACTTAGCTAAGAATAAATACACACAACGTCGTTCCCCAAGATGGCGTTAGAGATAACAACCTGGAGTAGTAAAATGTCTAATCTATTACGCTTGAGTGCGTGTCTGTTTGTTTTATTGTCGTTTAATGCAAAAGCATTAGTTGTTAATGGGTGTACGATAGAGCCTTATACTTCTTGTGTTGGTGCTGACCTGCGTTTCATGCCCTTGAATAACGCTAACCTGACTAACGCTAACCTGAGTCACGCTGAACTGACTAACACTCAACTGAATGGCGCTAACCTGTCTGGCGCTGACCTTTTTGGTGCATATGCAGTTAACGCTCGCATGTCTGACGCTAACCTGCGTTACGCTGACCTCACTAACATAGACCTGCGTGGCGCTGAACTGAATAACGCTGACCTGTATGGCGCTAACCTGACTAACATAGACCTGCGTTACGCTGAACTGTTTGGTGCTAACCTGATTGACGCTGACCTCACTGGCATAAACCTTACTTCGGCTTTCCTTGATGACGCTGATTTGTCAAACGTTAATTTTTCTGGGGCTGTCCTGACTAACGCTAGCTTGTCTAACGCTCTCCTGTCTGGCGCTAACCTGTCTGGCGTTAACCTGATTGGCAATGACCTTCATGGGGCTGATCTGACTAACGCTAACCTTCGTCTTGCTTATTTGTCTGAAGCTAACCTGTCTGGCGCTAACCTGATTAACGCTAACCTGTCTGGCGCTGACCTATTATTGGCTAACCTGTCTGGCGCTGACCTGTCTGGCGCTGACCTGAATTTTGCTCAGCTGTTTGCGACTGACCTGTCTGGCGCTAACCTGTCTTTTGCTGACCTGTCTGGCGCTTTCCTGTCTGGTGCTAACCTTAATGGCGCTCTTTACAACGACCAAACTGTACTCAATTTTGACCCAGTAGCCAAGGGCATGATAAACGTATCACCAATCCCACTCCCAGCAGGTATCTATCTCTTTCTATCGGGGCTTGTGGGTTTAGGTTTGATGAGAGGTAGGAATGGCTAATCTATTACGCTTGAGTGCGTGTCTATTTGTTTTATTGTCGTTTAATGCTTTTGCTGTCGATACAGACGGTGATGGCTTTAGTGATGCTGACGAAGCAACATTAGGTACAGACCCTAACGACCCAACAAGTCCGCTGGAAAATAAGTTAACTGCAAGTGGTGGTTCTTCTTTTGACAACTTTGGCTATAGCGTCTCTATAGACGGCAATACGGCTTTGGTTGGGGCTTATCAAGGTGACACCAGAGGCTCGGCCTACGTGTATGTGCGCAATAATGGTGTTTGGAGTGAGCAAGCTAAACTAACTGCTAGTGATGGTGAAGACTGGGATACCTTTGGCATGAGCGTCTCATTAGATGCTGGTACCGCTTTGATTGGTTCTCGGCTTCATGATAACTCCTCAGGCTCGGCTTATGTTTTCGTTCGCAATAATGACGCGTGGGGTCTACTGCAAAAGTTAACCGCCAGTGATAGCGGGATAGATGATAATTTTGGCGCCAGCGTCTCTATAGACGGAGATACGGCTGTTATTGGCGCTCAGCATGATGATACCCCTAACTATAACTCAGGCTCTGCCTATGTGTTCATTCGCAATAACGGTGTGTGGAGTGAGCAAGTTAAACTAACTGCTAGTGATGGTGCTTCGAATAATGTTTTTGGTTGGAGCGTCTCGATAGACGGTGATACGGCTGTTATTGGTTCTCCGTTTGATAATTCAAATGGTGGCAATTCAGGTTCGGTCTATGTATTCGTTCGCAATGATGGCGTGTGGACTGAACAGCAGAAGTTAACCGCTAGTAATGGTTCTACTGGTGATGAGTTTGGCCACAGCGTCTCGATAGACGGTGATACGGCTGTGATTGGCGCACCACAATCAGGTTCGGCGTATATCTTTACGCGCAGTGATGGCGTATGGAGTGAACAGCAAGTGTTAGTCGAGAGCAATGGTGCTTCGAATAGTCTTTTTGGTTGGAGCGTCTCGATAGACAGCGATAGGGCTGTAGTTGGCAGCGATAACTCTGGCTCCGCTTATGTATTCGTTCGCAGTAATGGCGTGTGGACTGAGCAGCAAAGACTCACCGCTAGTGATGGCGATTGGGAAGATAACTTTGGCTCTAGCGTCTCCTTAAACGGCGATACGGCTTTGATTGGGGCATATGGTGATACTGACAATGGCTTTCTCTCAGGTTCGGCCTATGTTTTTCCTCTAACGCCAGCACATCAAGACACACCCGCAACAATCACAGGCGCCACCTCAGCTAACGTAGACATTGGTGGTTATATCTTTGGCACACTCATAGCAACAGATGTTGACGGTCTAACTGATGGGACATATTTCTCAATTAAAATTCCACCAACATACGGGCAAGCATTAATAAATCCATCATCAGGCGTTTGGACTTTCATAGCCAATTCAACTTACGCTGGATTTGACCCATTTACTGTAACAGTTACTGATGACCTTGGTGGAACAACTGAAAAAGTTGTGAGTATCACGATTACTGCACCCGATTCAGACGGAGACGGTGCTTACGACCATCAAGATAACTGCCCTAGCGTTTCAAATGCAGACCAAGCCAACCTTGACGGTGATACTTTTGGCGATGCTTGCGACAATGATAAGGATGGCGATGGCTTCACTTCAGACTTCGACCTTAATGATTTAAACGCTTTTTACTCTACTGACCCTGATGGTGATGGCGTCGATAGCTCAGGCGAATCACACTACACGAATAATGTATGTTTAAGGCTACCCAACTGTAATGAGAACGACCCCTGTGTAACGGTCTGCTATGTACCACCACAAGATAATTGTCCTACAGTATCTAACTCGGACCAAAATGATTTAGACAATGATAACCTTGGCAATGCCTGTGATTCTGATGCAGATGGGGATGGATTACTATTTGCCGTCGAAGACCGGCTTGGCGGTAGTGATTTAGATTCTAATGACGTGTCCTTTGTTTTATCCAATGCGAATACATACTTCGAGAACGCGCCTGCCGATTCTGACCTAGATGGTGTAACTGATGATATAGAAGCTATGTTAGGTGAAGATAACACCACGAGCACATTCCAAGACTTACTCGATACACTCAGTTCAATAGCGACTACTAAAAACGTCCCAGCCATGGGCGGCATAGGCTTGTTAGCGCTGGGTCTGTCGATGCTGGGCTTAGGTGCGGTTAGGTTGAGGAAGAAGTAATGAGAAAAATATTATTAATTTCATTACTCATATCTCAGTATGCACTTGCAGATGAAATCCAGCTAAATACTTTTCAGAATGGAGAGGTAGCTGATGCTGATGAAGTTAACGAGAATTTTAATATATTGCAAGGAGCGATAGAAAATAAATTTATTGCTGGAGAATGTTTGGTTATGGGAGATGGAATATGCTCTGCCCCTGAGCTAAACAATCCATCAAGCAGTTATTGTTCTGTTACTCCCAGAAGAGTAACTAATAACCCCTCTAACTATGGATATAATCATACAGTTGGATGTCAAATTAGCAGTCTCTCAAATGAGATAATAAACCTGATGTGTGTAACTACACACAGAAATTCATCAGGACAACCAACTGGATATATGGCCGATTTTTCTGGCTGGGTGAATTATGTATGCATTGAGAAGTAACCTGTCTATTCAAAAAGGATAACAAAAAAACAACGTCGTTTCCCAAGATGGCGTTAGAGATATATGGACTCTGGAGAAGAAGGATGACCTATCTATTACGCTTGAGTGCGTGTCTGTTTTTTTATTGTCGTTTAATGTTTTTGCTGTCGATACAGACGATACTGGGTTTAAAGTTTTTCTTTTTCCTAACTAGGTTTTTGAAAAATCATAAAGTGGTCATCGCCTCGGTTCTCGGTGCTCCATCCTAGCGCCTCGAATTTCTCTTCCCAGGGTTTTCGCTGGGCATCGCTCATCATGAAGAAATTGTATTGTGTTTCATGGTGAATCAGGCCCAAATCTGCAAAGATCTCGATCAGCTCATCTCGCGTGTATTCACGCACATGGCGGCGGAATACCATAGGTGGCAACCCCAAAGACGCATTCTGGATGGATTTGTATGAGCAGGTATTGGGTGTGGTTAGGACCAAGTGACCGCCAGGCTTGAGGATGCGTAGGATTTCCGCGCTAAACTGAGCTGTGCCGGAATTATTAAACAGAACAATATCGTCAAAACTTTGCTCTGGCTTGTCTTTTAAATGCTCGATCACCTCTAAGGATAGAATGAGGTCAGCAGAACTGTCTTCTGCGTCTATTCCGATTCTCAGATCAGTTGCAGTTCCCCGGCAATCGTTTGTGTCTGACAGGAATTTACTGACCTTGGACATGCCGCCAGTTTCGATAATGGTTTTACCATGGATTTCGCCAAGATGCTTGAGCATGCTAGCGAAGGTGCGGCAGTAGCGGATATTGTGGCCGTCCTCATGGAAGTTGGCATTATCTGACTGGTTGTCTATAAATCGGAGAAAGCGCCGATAGTCCTGATGGTCGATTGCATCTTCAATCTGAGTCTTGCGGATAACCTCTAAGTATTCGTCCTTTGTTTGAGGGGTTGGTGTCTGTGCTTTAGGTTTCTCCTTCAGTAGATTCCTAACTAATGCTTTGCTTCCAATCATTCCCTTATCCTTTTTCAAATTAGATTATTAATCTAACACATATTTTGAGCAGGGTGGTGCTTCACTTTTTTAATTTTTGTTGGATTCGTTAGAAGAAATTCTAATCCTCCGCGCCAGCTAGCAGGGTTATCGCCTGAACAGTAGCCTTTCGTCTTACCGAAGTTGATTATTGACTCAATGCGCTGCCTTACGCGTGTGGCTGTTTCAGTTTTCTGATTCCAGATGGGCTTTAAACATTCGACAAGGGTTTCTTGGCCAATATCGTTAAGCCGATGCTTGCCAATATGATGGTACGCGTATTTTTTGAGCGTATTTTCCCATTGTTGTTTGTTTTTACTGTTTGACCATTCTTTACATTTGGATTGAATATACTCATTCGCGCAAGATTCAAAGGTTATGCCTTCGCGCTTCTTTTGAAGGGCTTGTTCTCTTTGTTTATCTAACAATTCTTTGCGGTATTCGATGGGGTCAATCTTATTGTGTAATAAACGTCTTTGTTCGTTAGCGATAATACGCGCATCTGCAAGTGAGAGTAATTCTGCCGACCCCAGTCCCATATCATGTCGTCGTTGGTTAAACATATAACGAAAGACCCACGACTTTGACTGCTTTGATTTAACCTTCAAATACAGGTTATGACCATCAGCATAGAGGCCAGCTTTCTCTATCGATTTAATTCTATTGACACTGAGTGAAGGCATAAATCTGTCCCATCAATTGACCCATCAATTGGGTCAAGAACCTATGAGATTGCATTATATCGCTTCAGAATGGGATGTTATATATATCAGAGACTTGTAATTGCTATTGGAAGTTATTGGAGAACAAAAAAACTATATTGGCGGAGAGGCAGGGATTTGAACCCTGGGACGGGATAAACCGTCGCTGGTTTTCAAGACCAGTGCTTTCGACCACTCAGCCACCTCTCCGAAAAATCAGCGGCAAGTATACCTTGCTGATTCAATCTGGCAAGGTATTTTACCTTTATCTGCTTGTTTAGATTACCTAGATTGTTTCCTCTTGTGAAACTTCCGCTTTTTCGCGGCGTTTAGCCCTGGGGTCGTTAGAGGCTCGGTTTACGGTTTTTTTCGGCAATGAAGCGGCATCAGCGACTAAGGGTTGGCTAATATGAATTTCCATGCTGCTGGTTGCGATCTCAGCTGTGGCAGCACGGCGCTTGCTTGATCGTGGATCATTGCTAGCCCGTTGCCCATTGCTGGGCATGAAGCCACCGGCCAAAGTTTCTGCTTCTGACTTATGCTCGGTTTTTTCATCAATGATAATTTCCATGCTCTCATTTAAAACCGTATTTGGTGTATTTTCAGCATCGATATTTGCCTTATCGACTGTAGCTTGCTCGATAGCTTCAGAAGAAAACGCTTCAATTGTTTTTGTTAGTGGTTCTTCGCTAGTTTCTCCTAAAGGGGTATCTATGAGTTCTGCTGCTGGCTGAATAGTTGAAGCTGAAGGTTCTTCAATCGAAGCTGCTGGCGCTGAACTTGCGTCGTTGTCATTTCTAACAGCTTCAGCTGTTAAAACATTTGTCACTATTTCATTAACAGGCGAGCGGTTGTTTTCAGCAACTATCGGGTCAGCAGGGTTTGACTCACTGTTAATATTTCCCGCATCGACTTGCGTGCTCTTTGTGCTATTAATTGTCGCTTCCGCTGTGTCGTTCGCTGCGGCATTAGCCGCCTCTAGGCTTTCACTACGTTTACCGCCACGTCTTCTCGGCCCACGACTTGAACGGTTACGTTGATTTTCAGGTCGTTTTCTAGGGCCGTCTTGCTTGGTATAAAGATCGGTTTCTGTGTTTGATGCGCTCGATTCGATTTTATTGCCGTTGGCTTCTGTCTCGTTACTTCGATTCCGTCCGTCACGTCGTCGATTACTATTACGATTGCCGGATTCTCTTGGGGATGCCAATCCGCTATCGTCAGCGCTGTGGCGTTCATCGGCGCTGGTACGATTGTCGTTGCGATTATTTTTTGGCTTCTCGTCACGGTTTTTCCGTGTCTCATTTCGCGAATTGCCGCGGTTGTTTTTGCTACTATTGAGTGAATCAGTATTTCGGTTACGCTGATTATTGCGGCTGCCTCGATGAGATGATTTGGAACCACTTTTGGCTGTTTGCGAGGATCGTGTGCGAGAGACTGTTGCGTTTTCTTTTGTGATGACTGGTTTCTCAGGGGTTGAAAATAGCGCCGTGATCAAGCGTTGCCATAAGCTCGGTTTGTTGGGTTGAGCAGATTCTTTAGTTCTGGGTTTTTCTTCGCGCATTGGTGCACTTTTGCTGAGGGTGATCGGTTGAACGGCAGCGACGGGCTGTTCAATCACGGTTTCGCGGGCATCTAAAATCGATTCTTCCCTTTCATTATCTGGGGTTAGCTCGTAGCTGACTAGTTCACCGGCGTCATTATCATCATCGCGAAGCCTAACGACTTCGTAGTGAGGGGTGACGAGTGAAGGTCTCGGAATCACGAGCACGCGTAATTGATTGGTTTTTTCGATTGAACGAATGGCTGAGCGTTTCTCATTTAATAGGTAAGTGGCTACATCGACGGGCACCATGGCACGAATTTCAGCGCTGCGCTCTTTTTGTGCCTCGTCTTGAATTAAACGCAAAATAACCAGCGCTAATGATTTGGTGTCTCGGATGGTACCTTGTCCATCGCAGCGAGGACAGACGATAGCACTGGTTTCTCCCAGCGAAGGTCTTAGTCTCTGGCGTGACATTTCGAGAAGGCCAAAGCGTGAAATACGGCCAACTTGAACACGTGCCCGATCAGCCTCTAATGCATCGCGCATGCGGTTTTCGATAGCACGTTGGTTTCGGTTCGATGACATATCGATAAAATCGATGACAATTAGACCGCCCATATCTCGAAGGCGCAATTGGCGTGCGATTTCATCAGCGGCTTCCAAATTGGTTTGTAGTGCTGTTTCTTCGATATCGCCGCCACGAGTTGCACGGGCAGAGTTAATATCGATCGCAACCATGGCTTCGGTTGGATCAATGACAATCGAGCCGCCCGAGGGTAGTTGCACTTCTCGCTGAAAAGCCGTTTCTATTTGGCTTTCAACTTGGTAACGATTAAAGAGTGGAATGTCGTCTGCGTATTGTTTGATTTTTTTTGTGTAATGTGGCATCACCATGCTGACAAACTGGGAGGCTTCATAATAGGCGTCCGCACCATCAATGAGTACTTCGCCAATGTCCTTGCGCACATAATCTCGAATTGCGCGCACAATCACATTGCTTTCTTGAAAGAGTAAGAAGGGGGCGGGTTTTTGTTCAGAGGCACCCTGTACCGCTTCCCAGATGGTTAACAGGTAGCTCAAATCCCACTCCAGCTCTTCTGAACTTTTACCTATTCCCGCTGTGCGGACGATAACGCCCATACCTTTAGGAATTTCAAGGTCGCTCATTGCGTCTTTGAGTTGGCTACGCTCATCTCCTTCTATTCGGCGAGAGATGCCGCCGGCTTTAGGATTGTTCGGCATCAGCACCATATAACGGCCTGCTAGGCTGATGAAGGTGCTTAAAGCAGCGCCTTTGCCGCCACGCTCTTCTTTTTCAACCTGAACAATAACCTCTATTCCTTCTTTAATGACATCTTTGATTTTTAGGCGCCCTTGCGAGTTCGGCGGCGAGCGGTAAAAGTACTCGCGGGCAATTTCTTTTAGAGGTAGAAAGCCATGGCGTTCTGCACCAAAATCAACAAAGGCGGCTTCCAAGCTCGGTTCTACCCGGGTGATTTTACCTTTATAGATACTTGCTTTTTTTTGGACTCGGGTTCGGTTTTCAATATCGAGGTCATACAGTTTTTGGCCATCGACCATAGCGACACGAAGTTCTTCGGGTTGTGTCGCGTTGATGAGCATGCGTTTCATAATTTTCTCTCTTATTCCTGTTGGCAGTACTTGCGAAAATTCGCCAGTAATAGCTTGCTATGCCAAAGATGCCAGTCACAGAATTGTGAGCATCAAAAAAGAGAAGAGGCCAACGAGTGTCGGGGCCAGCAATGAGGAATTGAAGTGCGGTTAACGGCAGACAAAAAGCTAAAGTAACGGTAGAATCACATAATGAAAAAGTGATGAATAGCCGCATGTGGCCAGTAAGTGGCCTAAGGCAAGAAGCTAGGACCGGTAAGCCCTGTTAAGCTAGATGTTGGGTGCTTAGTTGCCCCGATCATTTAGCAAGTCTTGCTGTCATTAGCTGCTAGAGGGAAAAACCAGCTAGCGCTTAGTTGTCCTGTATGCAATGCACTAGATTGCCATTATCGGTCTTTATTGCGTGAAAAGAAAAAATGATTTCACGTCTTTCTCATCCATAAGTAAACGCAAGTTTCAATAGCGCTCTTTAATCCGATAACTGAAATTCTTCAATTTCTCAGTGTTAACTTAGGCACGTCGTTAAAAACGTTGGCGTAATTCGCTCTTTTCGTTTTTTGGCTACCTGCGTGTTGGCAGGTTAGCTAACGTTGATAGTTATGGCTAATTATTAAGCTATGGCTATCAATGTGCTTAGACAAGAATCTGTTTTTGAGTTCCGGTCTAAAGGGTATCACTGTGTACTACTAAATTTGTTGTTACGTTTAAGGCCTACACCTGTTGAAAATTAACAAGTAAGGTATGTTTTTTAAGCTCTCATTTACTTATCGATTTTCACAAATCATTAAGCTATTTATCAGTCATGCCGTAAGATGTGAGCGTTTAGTTGGTTCATGTTGGCTTTTCGCCAGTAGTGGAACCGTGGCCATGCTTAAATCGTGTCATGCTTTGATACAAGCTGCGTGATTTATGCAAAACCGATGAAAATGTTACTTTAGGGTTTTCACCTTAAGCAGACAATTTTCCAAATTTTGTTAGTGATCATTGTCATCACTCTTATTTAAAAAGCTTTGGTGTTAGAGCGCGGCATCTGCGACTCCCATTTCCTCTTAATATTAATACTTGGAGTACCTTTTTGCTGTCCAAATGGATTTTTTGACCAGCAATCACCAGTATAGTCTACACAGTCACCTATGCTGATCAGATCATGCTAATCAATATTTTTAACCTTTAGTAGCATCGAAACGCATCGGGAGTATGGTTAATCAACTAGGGTCGCATTCTCTGATTAAGTTCTATGTTAACATTATCCTTTAAGTACCTCAATTACCTATTATTTTATTGCACAATGGTTTCAAGTTCATTTATTTCATATAAGGGTTTGATTTTTGGCCGAAATATTACAAAAAAGCGTTGAAATGGTCACGATTGATGCCGATCATGCCGGTCAGCGTTTAGATAACTTTTTGATGGCTAGGTTGCGTAACCTGCCGCGCTCGCGCTTATACCGAATTCTCAGAAAAGGCGAAGTTCGCGTAAATAAGGCGAGAGTTAAGCAAAGTTACCGGCTTATTGAGGGAGATGTCGTTAGGATACCGCCGGTTAAAATCTCGCCAAAATCAGTTTTGCCGGGCGTTTCGCCTCAGTTTGAGCGATTATTAAACGACTCAATTTTGTTCGAAGACAATCAGTTATTGGTCATTAATAAACCTGCAGGCTTAGCGGTTCACGGTGGCAGTGGATTATCACTTGGCTTGATTGAAGCCTTACGCCAGATCCGCTCAGAGTGTAAATTTTTAGAATTAGTGCATCGACTCGATCGTGATACCTCCGGTTGTCTTGTTGTGGCTAAAAAACGCTCAGCCCTATTGGCCTGTAATGCAGCTTTACGGGACAAACAAGCACAAAAGACTTATATGGCCTTAACGACAGGCCGTTGGCCCACGGGTTTAGATGTGATCAATGCCCCGTTAAGAAAAAATGTGCTGCAGTCGGGTGAGCGTATCGTTGTTGCTGCTGCAGACGGCAAGCCTTCCGAAACACGATTTCAAGTCGTGCAAGCGTTTGCTGACTTTAGTCTCGTTAAGGCAATGCCGATAACGGGACGAACCCATCAAATTCGCGTGCATGCAAAAGTCGCAGGCCACCCTCTGTGCGGCGACCCGAAATACGGACGTCAGGAGACAAATCAATTATTGGCAGGGCGAGGCTATAAGGGCCTGTTTTTACATGCCGCGGCCATTGATATTGCTTACGGTGAGGGCCAATTGCAGGTAGAATGCGACTTACCTAGTCATTGGAAAACATTATTGGCGGATTTATAAGTTTGTTTAGGAGCTCATGACTGTCATGAGAAGAATGCTGTGTTGTTTATTTTTGATTGGGATGGCACCTTAGCCGACAGTCGCGAGCAAATTGTTGAGTCTATGCAGGCGACGATTGATGGGCTGAACTTGCCTAAGAGGAGCGACCAACAATGTGCCGATATGATCGGCCTTGGTTTGCAACAAACAGCTGAAGCGCTTTATCCTGCTATGGACTCGGCGGATTATCAAACCTTTGCCGCCCATTATTCAGCCCATTACGCCCGTTTAAAAGATAAGCATGGTGCTACGCGTTTTTTTCCTGATGCGCTTGAAACCTTAGCAGAATTAAAGTCGAGAGGGCATGCATTAGCTGTTGCAACCGGTAAGAGCCGAAGAGGGCTCGATCGATTATTAGTGTCTGACGGACTTGAAGCAATGTTCGTTGCCACGAGAACTGCTGATCAAACGGCATCAAAACCGGACCCTATGATGTTACAGCAACTGCTCGATGAAACGGGCACATCGCTTGCTGATGCCGTCATGATTGGGGATACTAGTTATGATCTCGAGATGGCACAACGTATCGGCATGGTTAGTATTGGTGTTGATTGGGGTATGCACAGTGTCGAATGTTTAGCCGCCAATGCGCCGGTTAGCATACTGAGTGGCTTTGATCAGTTATTATTTTGGGCGTCTGATCAGGAAAAAAGACGCGGTGATGAGGGTAAACTTTAAGCGATTATTGATCGTATGTATTAAAAATTATTGATAAGGAGATAACGCCGGTGTTTCAAAAAAGCTCATCGAATGAAAGTGGCCCAGGCTCACCGCCAACGAAACAGGAGTGGCAGATTTTAGAAAAGGTTGCAACGGCTTCAGTCACCGAGCAACGCAAGGCCCGTCGTTGGGGAATCTTTTTTAAGCTTTTAACTTTTTTCTATCTATTTGTGATTATCGCCTCTTTATTACCAAAAGAGTCCAGTTTAGGGCCGGTATATGATGAGCATGTGGCATTAGTTTCACTTGATGGTGTCATTGCCGCTGATGCCCCCGCTAATGCTAACACGGTCGTGGCTGGGTTGCGTGATGCCTTTGCTGACGACAGCTCAAAAGCGGTCATCTTATCCATCAACTCCCCTGGTGGTAGCCCCGTGCAGTCGGGTTATATTAACGATGAGATCTATAGACTGAAGGCACTTTATCCCGAGAAAAAAATGTATGCAGTGATTGCTGATCTTGGCGCTTCTGGTGGCTATTATGTGGCGTCTGCAGCCGATGAAATATACGCGGATAAAGCCAGCTTGGTGGGCTCTATTGGCGTCATAAGTGCAGGCTTTGGGTTTGAAAAATTAATTGAAAAAATGGGTGTTGAACGTCGTATTTACAGTGCTGGCGAAAGTAAGGCCTTTTTAGATTCATTCAGTGCTGAGAAAGAGCGAGATGTGACGTTTTGGCAGTCGGTTTTAGCTGAAACCCATGCGCAGTTCATTGAGGTTGTTAAAACCGGTCGCGGCGAGCGATTGATTAATGATCCAGCCATCTTTTCTGGTTTGATCTGGACGGGTGAAGGGGCACTGGCTAAGGGTTTAATCGATGGTTTAGGCAGTGCTGGCTATGTGGCCAGAGAGGTTATCGGGATTGAAGATGTGATTGATTATACGGTTGAGCCAAACCCCTTCGAGGAGTTTGCAAAACGAATTGGGACCTATTTTGCTTTAGGCGTTCGATCGATGATGGCACCGCAACTGCGCTAAATTACCTCTCTTGAATGGCATCGCTAGCGATTAATCATCCCTTATAATGAGTGCTGGCAGCTTCACACCCACGCACAGACCACTCTCGGTATTGCTGGCTTTCACCTGGCCTGCATGCCGCGTAATCACGCGTTGAACAATTGCAAGGCCAATGCCATAGCCACCGGTTTTTCGATTGCGTGCTCGATCGACGCGATAAAACGGTTCAAAGATATGGTCGATATCTTGTTCTGGCACTCCGGGTCCTTGGTCTAAAATGCGAATTGCGATTACTGGGTTTTGCCCTTGTTCTAGCGAGATCGTGACTTTTACCTCAGTGTTGTCACGCGTGTAGTGAATGGCATTGCGAATAATATTTTCAAATGCGCTATGGAGTTGTTCTAACGTGGCTGCAACTAAGGCTTCATGGTAATCAGTTTCTAATGAGAGTTTAACTTGCTTGACTTCGGCTTCAATCGTGCAGTCTTCAATAATTGAATCCATCAGCTCAACTACGTCGACGGTATCGGTTAGTGGGGCGTCATTATCTGGCATCGCTAAAAGCTGGCCGATTAATTCGTTAAGCCGTTGCGATTCTCTGTCAATACGATTGAGCTCATCACTACTGTTTTTTTGGCGGGCAATTTCTAAAGCAATTTGTAGTCGTGCCAGTGGTGAGCGTAATTCATGCGAGATATCTCTAATTAATCGATTTTGATTTTCTTTACTTGTTTCAAGTGCTATCGCCATTTGATTAAAATCATGCCCCAAATTTGTCAGCTCATCATTTCTACTTAAGTTTGATAGGCGGGCGCGAGCCCTTAGGTCGCCTCTCGCGAGTGCTCGTGCGGCTATACTTAGTTGTTCGATATTGCGGGTGAGATAGCGGGCTAGGATATAGCAGACTAAAGCGCTGATTAATAAGCCAAGTACTAGCTGGGTGCCGACGCTACTCAATATTTCGCGGGCTTTAAATACGTTTGGGCTTGGCATATCCAGAACGAATTGAATTTCCTGACCGTTGATGGAGCGCTCTTTTCGGCCAACTCTTAGCCGCGTCAAGCTGGTTTCGTTGCTGTAATGGCTATCTTTCAGCGCCTCGAATAAGGCGTTTATTTCAGGGCTGAATAGTGGGCGGCTCAGAGGGCTTTTTTCGGTGTAGAGAACAAAAAGTTGAATGTCATTTTCGGCTAGCTGGCGTTGCCATGCGTCGATTTCTTCAGGCAGTCGTCGTGCAATAAAAACCGAGCGATCGATAATTTTCACTGGCGCTAAGCCTTGTAAATCGCTGGGGCTTTGTTGGTTTAATCGATGCGTTAAAAATACGCCGCCACTGCCTAAGATTAAGCTTGAAAACCAAAAGCCAATAAATATTTTCCAATACAAGCTGAGCATGTTGAGTGCTACCTATTTTCATTGGTTTGTTTCAATCTTGCAAGGAAAAGCGCGAGATTGCCAGTTAATAACGATCTAAGTGTTTATGTCCTTGATGAGAATATAGCCCGAACCGCGCACTGTCTTTATTAATTCAAGCTGGTCTCTATAAACGGCAATTTTTTTTCGTATGCTGCTAATATGCACATCAATGCTGCGATCATAGCGGGTGTGTTTTCTATTTAATGCGAGCTCTGTCAACTCTTCTTTAGTGACAACTTGTCCGGCTCGCCCAATCAGAGCATGCAGGGTATTGAACTCGGCGCTGGTGAGGCTGATAGTTTCATCATCAATGCTCGCATGCCGATTGCCACTATCCAGCCGGATGCCATGAATTTCAAAGACCGTTTTTAATGATTGTAAGTCAGGTGCCGTTTCGGTTCGTCTTAAAATCGCTCTAAGTCTGGCCAGCAGTTCTCTGGGGTTGCATGGTTTGGGAAGGTAATCATCGGCGCCTGATTCAAGGCCAACAATGCGGTCAATATCGTCGCCTCTAGCGGTAAGCATCAGTACCGGTGTGGACGAAAACTGCCGCAGGCGTTGCAAAATATCTAAGCCTTGCAAGCCAGGTAACATAAAATCGAGAACGATTGCGTCATACTTTTTATTGTCTTGATGTTGAGTCTGTAAATGGTTAATCGCTTCAAGCCCATCATGGAGCAAAGTGATGTGGAGATTTTCATGGCTTAAGTACTCGCTGAGTAATTCGCAAAGTTCAGTGTCATCATCGATAATTAGAATATGGTGAGTCATGACTGTTCCTAAAGCGATGGCCGACTTGAGAGTAGTGGTGCTGCGGCGATCCATCATTGGTTTAAATAAATATTTTTCTGAATAATCTGTCTTGGTTAATTCTTATTATAGACTGCCTGATTAAATAACGCTGACCTTAAAGCTGTATGATTTGCGGACAAAAAAATACCCGCCGAGGCGGGTTTATGTGAGTGTGACATTTGTACCAGGTGCTATTTTCCGGAGAATCGAGCGATTAATAAATTGACGGTTTGACTATGCTGGAGTCATAGCAGAACCGTATGAGTTCATTATCAGGATTTGAATGTTAATGTGGTGCTGAGCAGCGTAAAGATATGTAAAGATTGATGTTTATTCCTCAGCATAGTTTTTAAGCACATTAAAGCCAATCTTTTCAAGTGCTTGGCTAAGTTTGATGAGTGGCAGTCCAATTAAGCTGCTTGGGTCATTGCCTTCATATCGGTCGATTAAAGTTACGCCAAGTCCCTCAGATTTAATCGCGCCGGCACAGTCATACGGTTTCTCAAGGCGAAGGTAGCAGCTAATCTGTTCAGAGCTTAGCAAACGAAAATGCAGAAGATATTCATCTTCAATCAGCTGTTTGTCGCCTTTTTGGGTGTCGATTAGGCAGCAAGCAGTTAGATAATGGACCGTTTTGTCGCTGCATTGGGTCAAATGTTGCTCGGCTACAGCAAGTGAACCGGGTTTGCTGAGTTGGATTTCATTCGGTCCATCGGGCGCTAAGCAGGCCACTTGATCGCAGGCGATGACCAATGCATCCGGCGAGCGATTTGCCACTATCTCGGCTTTCTCGCTGGCCAGTCTCAAGGCTAACTGACGGCTAGTCTCGTTCGCGGCAGGACTTTCGTCAATATCGGGTGAATCAATACTAAAGTTTGGGATAATTCGTTTAAGTAGTTCTGCTCGATAGGGCGAGCTCGAGCCTAATACGATGCGCATATTTTTTCTCCAAAGGGGCCGTTTTTATGCTAATGAGCTTGTATCTCACAAATTAGCTGAGAATTGGCCTAAATCCGCGGTTTTTATGCTAATAATCCAGCAAAATGAAATTGACGACACGCCTGTAAAGCCTATAGAATGCCGCGATTATGCCCAACCAACAGCTCCCACAGCAAGTCACCGTGAGAAAACTTGTCGAAAGTGGGGTCAAGCTGAGTGGTTTTGTGGCTGATGAGCGCTTACCCAGAGTGGTTGAAGCCGTCCAGCAAATTTCTGCCAAGGTAGAGGCAGATTTGCACTTTGGTATGAACGAATCCAACAAGATGATTATTGGGGTTAAGATTCACGGCGCTGTTGATTTAACCTGCCAGCGTTGCTTAGAGCCCGTAACGATGCCGCTTAAAATTGCGACAACACTTACTGTGGTAGCTCACGATGAAGAGGCCCGTAGTTGTATTCGATCACACGAACCTATCGTGTTAGAAGAAGGTTTGTTGAATATTGATCATATGTTAGAAGAAGAGATTTTATTGAGTTTGCCGGTGGTGGCTTTGCACCCCAAGGTGTCAACCGATGAATTATCATCGGTCGAACATGAAGGCATTGAACGACGAGCACCAAGAGGCTTAGATAATCCTTTTGCGGTGCTGAAAACATTAACGACAGAAGGCGGTAAGGAGTAAGCGAAATGGCAGTTCAAAAGAGTAAAGTAACGCGTTCTAGACGAGGGCAACGCCGCTCTCATGATAGCCTTGTCAAAGGTGTATTATCCGTCGATCAAAGCAGTGGCGAGAAGCATCGTCGTCATCACGTAACTAATGAAGGCTTTTATCGAGGTAAGAAAGTCGTTGACACAGGTTTTGATGAATAGACTTTAGACGACTTCTGTTTAAAGTTCATCATCATTTCTATCAACAAAGCTCCGCAGCTTAATGCAATACTAAGCATGTTTAAACGGAGCTTTTTTGTTTTTAACTATCATTGCCAAAGCCGATGAAGATAGCCATAGACGCCATGGGGGGGGATTGCGGTTTAACTGCGACGATACCTGCGACTCTGGCGGTTTTAGAGGCTTATCCCGATATTACTCAAGTTCATCTTTTTGGCCATGAAACCGCTATCAATAAGGCCCTCGATAGCGCTGAGCAGATACTTGCCAATCCCTTATTAAGACAACGTTTACAGATTCGCCATGCAGAGTTTCAGGTCAACATGGCTGATAAGCCAGCAAAGGTGTTACGTGAGCGAAGTGAATCTTCTATGTTGTTAGCATTACGGGCGCTCGCGGCTGATGAAGTCGATGCCTGTGTTAGCAGTGGCAACACTGGCGCTTTGATCGGTCTAGCACGGCATTGCTGTGGTACCTTTGAAGGGGTAAGAACGGTGGCTATTTGCGCTCAACTTCCCAACCTTAATCACCCAAGCTATTTGTTAGATGTCGGTGCTAACGTTGATTGCACTGCTAGCCAGCTTCATCAGTTTGCTCGAATGGGCTGTGGTTTAGTGAGTAGTCTCTATCCGCTCGATCAAAGCCATGGTCAGAAACCGACAGTCCGTGCTTTAAGTATTGGCGTTGAGTCGGGTAAGGGTAATCAAGCTGTCACTGACGCGGTAGCGCTGTGTGCCGATGATGCCTCGATGGACTTTGCCGGTTTGATTGAGGCAAATCAATTATTAATGGATGATTGTGATGTGGTTGTGTGTGACGGTTTCACTGGCAATATTGCATTAAAAGCCTGCGAGGGGACGGCTGATTATATTCGCCGTTACGCTCAGCAGGCCTTATCTGAGAACCCTCGCCAATCAAGCGGCTTTGAGCAACCTTCGGAGCGATTGCTTAAAGCAATGCAGACTTCTCGCTTTAACGGCGCGGTGTTATTAGGCTTGCGGCGCACGGTGATCAAAAGTCATGGGGCAAGTGATGCTATTGCTTTTCAGGCGGCTATTGAAAAAGCGATTATCCTGGAGCAGGGCGAATTGACTCAAAAGATGATGAAGCAACTCAGCTGATACCGTATTATGATGTTAAGGAGTACTATGAATTCCAATAAAATGGCTTTTATCTTCCCCGGTCAAGGCTCTCAACAGGTGGGCATGTTATCCGCTGCTGCCAAGCAGTTTCCCGAAGTAGAACAGACGTTTGCTCAAGCCTCGGCAATCCTAAATTATGATTTATGGGCGCTATCGCAGCAAGGTCCTCAAGAGCATTTGAATCTTACTGAAACAACGCAACCACTGCTGTTAACTGCCAGTGTGGCTTTATGGCGTGCATGGTTGGCGGCGGGTGGGTCAAAGCCTAATTATATGGCTGGCCATAGTTTGGGCGAATTTAGTGCTTTAGTATGCAGTGGCGTGTTAGCGTTTGGCGATGCGGTGGATTTGGTGCGTCATCGTGGTGCTTTTATGCAATCAGCAGTACCGGTTGGTGTGGGAGCAATGGCAGCGATAATTGGCTTGGCTGATGAAAAAGTTGAAGCGGTTTGTGCCTCCTGCAGTGAAACGCAGATCGTGCAGGCGGTGAATTATAATTCGCCCGGTCAAGTGGTAATAGCTGGTCATGCTGAGGCGGTGGCGCAAGCAATAGAAAGCTGCAAAGCTGCCGGCGCTAAACGGGGGTTGCCACTGCCTGTTAGTGCACCTTTTCATACCTCGTTAATGCAAGTGGCCGGCGAGCAATTATCGGTGCTTATTCATGCGCTTAATTTCTCAGCGCCGGAAATCCCTATAGTGCATAATGTCACAGCAATGACCGAAAGCGACCCCGATAAAATTAAAGCATTGATGGTTGAGCAGATCTATAGCCCTGTGCAATGGACACGGTGTACCGAATTTATGGTTAATCAGGGTGTTGATTACACGGTTGAGTGCGGTCCGGGCAAAGTACTGAGTGGTTTATCACGCCGTATACATAAGCCGTTAACAACAGCGAATATTGAATTGCCCGATGCCTTACTTGCTGCTGTGACTCGTTGCTAGCAATGATGGTGTTGAGCTTATTTATCTCCATGTAAATATAGGAACTGATTATGTCTTTAGAAGGTAAAGTCGCGTTAGTCACTGGCGCCAGTCGAGGTATTGGTCATGCTATTGCACTACAGCTTGCCAAGGCGGGGGCGACTGTTATTGGGACGGCAACGACGGAGGGGGGTGCTGAAAATATTTCGCAATATCTTTCAAAGGCCGGTGCTCATGGTTGTGGCATGGCTTTAAATGTGACTGACGCACAACAAATTGACGCGGTTTTAAAAGCTATTTCCGAATTGTATGGCGCCCCTTTAATTTTGATCAATAATGCGGGTGTGACGCGGGATAATATCATGATGCGAATGAAAGCCGATGAGTGGGATTCGGTCATCGACACTAACTTGAACGCGGTTTATCGTGTCGTGAAGCCGTGCTTGAGGGGCATGACTAAAGCACGCTGGGGAAGAATCATTAATATTAGTTCGGTCGTTGGCTCAATGGGTAATTCAGGGCAGTCCAACTACGCCGCTAGCAAAGCAGGACTGGAAGGCTTTAGCCGTGCACTGGCGAGTGAGTTGGGGTCTCGGTCGATTACCGTTAACAGTATTTCGCCGGGTTTTATCGATACAGATATGACTTGTGGCCTAGCGGATGAGCATAAAGACAGCTTACTTCAACAAATACCGCTGGCTCGTTTAGGGCAGCCTGAAGAAATAGCCGCAACTGTGGGTTTTTTGGTCAGTGAGAGTGCGGCTTACATCACTGGAGAGACTATCCATGTTAATGGTGGCATGTACATGGCATAATTGATCTATTTATGCGCATATTGATTATAAAACATTCTTCTTAACGGTAGGTCTCATTTATTTTAGTCAATGATTTTCACTGTAAAAACCTATAAAAACACTTCCTTTTATAATCAATCAGGGTACAATGCGCGTCAAATTTCAGTCGTTTTTTCATAGCAGGATATCTCACCAGGCCCAGGCCATGAGTACCAATGGAATTGAACGAAAACGGGTTGATTAGTATCCGTTTATAGTCAGTTACTGAAACATTTAATACTATATAGAGCTATATAGAACTATATAGCACTATGTAGAAACATAGAGAACCTTAAGGAGTCTACTATTACCATGAGCAGTATTGATGAACGTGTAAAGAAGATTGTTGCAGAACAATTAGGTGTAAAAGAAGACGAGATTCAAAACTCGGCTTCTTTTGTTGAAGACCTAGGAGCAGATTCATTGGACACCGTAGAATTAGTTATGGCGCTTGAAGAAGAATTTGAAACTGAAATTCCTGATGAAGAAGCTGAGGCAATTACTACGGTTCAGTTAGCAATCGACTACATTACCACGCACCTAGACTAAGTCGCTGGGTGTCGTTTTTTAATACGCCATTTTGCAAGCGGTTTTTGTTAAAGCCTCATCGACTAGCTGGTTTATAAGCGACTATTATCGGTGTTTTGAATCAACAGTATTGCTGACTGTTGCACTAGACAGGGTGCTTGTATTTAAAAAAGCCGCTTCTGATTCTCAGCTGCGGCTTTTTTATTGGATTAATTTTGTCTATTTAAAATTTTAATTTCGTTAGGAGTTTTGACTTGTCTAAGAGAAGAGTTGTCGTTACAGGTATCGGTATGGTTTCTCCCTTGGGGAATAGCGTGGAGCAATCATGGTCGGCGATCAAGAGTGGCCAAAGTGGTATTGCTCCTCTTACGGCATTTGATGTGTCTTCTTACAGCACACGGTTTGGCGGAAGTATCAAAGATTTTGATATTGCAGATTATATGCCTGCTAAAGATGGACGCAAGATGGATCCGTTCATTCAATACGGTATGGCCGCCGGTATTGAAGCGGTCACGGATTCAGGGCTTGAGGTGACCGATGAAAATCGCGGGCGCATTGGTGCAGCCATTGGATCGGGTATTGGTGGCATCGGTTCAATAGAAAAAACCCGAGAAATTCTTGATAATCGTGGACCTAGAAAAATCTCGCCTTTTTTTGTGCCCAGCTCAATCACCAATATGATTGGAGGAAACCTATCAATTAAGTACGGCTTTCAAGGTCCAAATATCGCGATTGTGACTGCTTGTACGACAGGAACGCATAACATTGGTATTGCAGGGCGAATGATCCAAATGGGCGATGCCGATGTGATGGTGGTTGGCGGTGCTGAAATGGCGACCACTCCGGTCGGCTTAGGCGGCTTTGCTGCGGCTCGGGCCTTATCGTCACGAAATGATGATCCTCAAGCGGCTAGTCGACCTTGGGATAAAGATCGAGATGGTTTTGTTTTGAGTGACGGTGCCGGAGTATTAGTGCTTGAAGAGTATGAGTTAGCCAAGGCCCGAGGTGCAAAAATTTATGCTGAGTTGAGTGGTTTTGGTATGAGTGGTGATGCTTACCATATGACATCCCCCCCTGAAGATGGACGTGGAGCGGCAGATTCCATGCGTAATGCTTTGCGCGATGCAACACTCAATCCTGATCAAGTTGATTATATTAATGCCCATGGCACGTCCACTAATGCTGGCGATGTCGCTGAGACGTTAGCGGTTAAATCGGTATTTGGCCAGGCTAGTCAAGACTTGGCGGTCAGTTCTACTAAATCGATGATGGGCCACTTGTTGGGTGCAGCTGGTGCGGTTGAAGCTATTTTTACTGTACTGGCAATCCAAGATTCGTTGGCACCACCGACTATCAATCTCGATAATCCTGATGAGGATTGTGATCTTAATTACGTCCCGCATATCGCTCAGGAAAAATCTATAAAGGTGGCTATGTCAAATTCTTTTGGTTTTGGTGGTACTAACGGTACTGTCCTTTTTAGCCAGGTTTAATCGATGTCAGAGCCATTACTGGTTTGGTTCAATGGTGAATTTATGGCTTCAGATGGAGCCGAATTGGTCGATGTTAACGAATCGTATCTGCTCGATCGTGCCAATAGTTTTGGCGATGGGGTCTTTGAAACGCTGCTGGTTCAAAGGGGTGAGGCAGTATTGCTTGATCGCCATTTACAGCGACTTTCTGATGGTTTGCAGCGGCTTTCTATTCCTTGCGTGCGAGATAAACTCAGTCATGATTTACGGTTGATAGAGCCGTTCATCCGCAAAGACGAGAATTTCATTTTAAAAATAGTGGTTAGTCGCGGTAGTACAGTATTTGGTTACAGTAGTCAGCAAACATCGGTTAACCGTCTTCTATTACTGCAGCCTTATACAGTTAAGCGTGTTGATGCGTTACGTTTGATGGTCTGTGAGACACGCTTATCTATACAGCCACTTTTGGCAGGCATTAAGCACTGCAACCGCTTAGAGCAAGTGTTGGCTAGGCGTGAGGTTGACGATAGTGGCTGCGATGAAGGACTGGTGCTGGATCAGCAAGGTAGAGTTGTTGAGGCAACAGCCGCCAATCTTTTTATTGTTGAATCAGATGAGTTCATCACTCCACCGATTGTTGATGCGGGTGTGATTGGTGTGGTGAGAGAGTTTTTGGTAGAGGACTTAATTCCTCAATTGGGTTTTTCTTTTCGTAAAGAGCCTATTGATCTTGCCAGGCTTAAAGCGGCCGACGCTTGCTTATTGACGAATTCAGTGCAAGGGCTGCGACAAGTCACAAGCTTACAATCGAGCGAAGGTTCGGTATGCCAATGGTCGCATCATGCATTAGTGTCGCAGCTGGAAAAAGCGTATCAGGCCGCTATCGAATGAAGCTCTTGTTGCGACGGATAGTATCAGCGTTGATTCGTTATTTCCCACTTTTGGTTGTGGTCCTATTCGTGGTGTTTTTTTTCACGGCTAAATTAGCATTGAGTGTTTGGCACAGCCCTTCAAGGCAGATGAATCAAGCAGTGATCTTTATAGTTGAGCCTGGTGATCGGTTTGCTCATGTAGCAGATGACTTGCAGCAACAGGATATTTTTCCTGCAGTCAATTTAATGCGCTTGTTACAGTTCTTTCTCGCCCCTGATTTTATTTTAAAAGCGGGTCAATATCGTTTACCTAAGCAGGCGTCGCCGGCGCAAGTCATGGCTATCCTAGATCGGGGTGTTTCTATTCAGGGGAGTATCACGTTCATTGAGGGTGAAAATTTTCGGCAGATGATGCGGCGTTTAAGCGACCATGAGGACTTCCTGGTACACATTAAAGATGCCCCAGTTTCGACAATCATTAATGATCAGGACTTTGTGTTGTCCTCATATGCTATTGACTTGATGCCTGAGCAACAGAGCTATGAGGGTTGGTTTTTGCCTGATACTTACTTTTATGATCAGCATAGGCCTTCACTTATGCTGTTAGACCGTGCCCACCAAGCTATGATTGAGGTTCTGCAGTCAGAGTGGGCGATACGCCAGCCTGACTTGCCTTATCAGAGCCCCTATGATGCATTAATTATGGCGTCTTTAATAGAAAAAGAAACGGCTGTCGAGTCGGAGCGTGCGCAAATAGCCGGTGTCTTTGTGCGGCGGTTAAATAAGCGAATGCGCTTACAAACGGATCCGACAGTTATTTATGGATTGGGTGCTGGTTTTGATGGCAATTTGCGGAGGGCCGATCTTCGTCGCGATTCGCCTTATAACACCTATACAAGGCATGGCTTGCCGCCAACGCCCATTGCGATGCCGAGTCGAGCAGCTATTCATGCCGCGTTACATCCTGCCAGTGGAGACGCGCTTTATTTTGTTGCTAAAGGCGATGGCAGTCATTATTTTTCTTCGACTTTTGAGGAGCATCAAAGAGCGGTTCGACGCTACCAGATACTGCAAGGTCGGGCTAATTATCACTCTCAACCGGCAAGCCCAACGGAGTCGCGAAAAAAAGACTCGGGTTAAGTCGCTTCGTGACACGTTTTAGTAGACAATAGATCAAATATTAATACAGTTGAAAAGCAATACGGGTAATGAATGATTAATAGTAGCGTTAAATTCATCACTATTGAAGGAATGGAAGGCGCAGGTAAGTCAACCAATCTTAAATATGTGATCGATTTTTTTCAGCAGCGAGGTATTGCATTTGTAGCAACCCGTGAGCCAGGCGGTACTGAAATCAGCGAAAAGATTCGGCATTTATTGCTTGAGCATCACAATGAAAGTTTAGCGCCATTGGCTGAGTTGATGCTTATCTTTGCCGCAAGAGCTCAACATATTAATAAGGTGATTAAGCCAGCTTTAGAGGCCAGTCAGTGGGTTATTTGTGATCGATTTACCGATGCAACTTATGCCTATCAAGGAGAGGGCCGGCAACTGGGCGGAGAAAAAGTTGAGTTACTTGAACGCTTCGTTCAGGAGGATTTAAAGCCTGATTTAACCATCATCTTAGATGTTCCTGTTACCTTAAGTGCTGACCGTGTTGAGCAACGAGGCGGTGAATTAGACCGCTTTGAGGTAGAAGGCAGTGATTTTTTTCAGCGCGTACGAGATGCTTATCATCAGCGTGCTAGTGACGCACCAGAGCGTTATGCGCTGATTGATGCATCTCAATCATTGACGCAAGTACAGACTGAGTTGCAGAAGATTTTAGATCAGTTGTTGGATTAATGACTAAGTTTGGAAGATGCCTTCATTCGAGCGCTTGTCTTATATTTTAAACTTATTGATATTCATTGGTTAAAGCTTTTATGAGTATTGTGAATGATCAGGTGCATGATGTCGCGTTAAGTCGGGATGAAGATTTTAGGCCTTGGCAAATGACTGAGGCTCAACATTTAATTTGCGCTTATCAGTCTAATACGTTGCCTCATGCACTCATATTGACAGGTCCGTTAGGGATCAGCAAACAACATTTTGCCGAGCAGTTTGCTTTTTTCTTACTCTGCACTTCACCCGATGCTGGTCGTGCTTGCGGGTGTTGTAAGTCATGTTTACTATCTCTTGCTGGCAATCATCCCGATTGGATGAATATCGGTCCCGAAGAAGCGCACAAAGTGATAAGGATCGATACTATACGGATGATTAATCAGCGTTTACATCAAACCTCTCAGCAGGGTGGTAACAAGGTTTGTATTATTTGCCCAGCAGAGAATATGAATGAAAATGCGGCCAATGCTTTGCTGAAATCGCTTGAGGAACCACCTGCCGATACTTACTTTTTATTAGTTGTGCATCAGATCTCAAAAATATTACCCACGATTTTGTCCCGCGCACAACGTGTTAATTTTGCTCTGCCTTCAGCGAATAGTATTATGGATTGGTTAAAAAGTGATTTTAATCAGCTCGATATAGAGCATGCTATTGAGCGGGCAAGAGGTTTTCCTGAGCGAGTTAAATCAATACTACTGGAATCTGATGGCGTGCAGTTTGATAACGATACGCTGATCGAGCTGATGCTAGGGAAACGCTCAGGCTATGATTTCGCAGCCAAACTTGATCAGCGTGGTGCAGCGAGTTTTTTAGATGCCATGCTTGTCCTGCTTGCTAGGCAGTCGAACGCTAACCTGACAAAGTCGAGTGAAGAGCTGACCATTTTGAATGCTATTTCTCAACAACAACGACATGAAATCTTTGCTTTAGCCATCAATGCCAAACAAGCTATAGCTCAAAATGCGAACTTGCGCTTACTTATGGAAACGTTTTTGCAAGATTGCACCACATTTTTTCAAACTTCCCGTGATTAAATAGCATCTTAGTTATTTTGATGCGAATGGTTTTGTTTGCATCATACCTTGTCTAATCAGACTCAGAGAGTGTTGTGGAAGATGCGTTAAGAGCAGTCGAGGCTACCAGGGTCTTGCATTGGCAAGCCTTTCATCGAGAAACCTTTCATAAATTTTATATACCCTTTGTGGAAGGAGGTGGATTTTTCATTGCAACCGATAAAGATTGTCGCTTAGGCGATCGTGTGTATTTTATCGCAACCCTACTCGATGAGCCTGAAACGGCAGTATTAGCGGCTACTGATATTTAGTCGGCAAGCCACTATGGGCTGTAATATGAGCGGGGTATTAGTGTGCAATTGGCAGATCAGGCTGCGGCTTTAAGCCGAAAAGTTTAGGCATATTTAGCCGCTAACATTTATTCGAATAATCCTACCTTCACCCTCCATTTTAGTGAGAGTTCTTTTTTTTGACTATCACAATAAGTACTTTTCATCATAAGTTTGCTTTACGTCTTGTTCCTTTCCTGGTTGTGTTATCATAAGTAATCACTAAGACTGGGTTTTGATCTATAGAGGTCGCTCGTGGGTTGAGATATCATGCCTAAGTATCCATCATCTATTGAATCCTTTATTGACTATCGACCAGCCTCAATTCAAGTGCCGTATTTAGGGGTCTGATAATGACTGAAAAAAAACGACCTGTTGGTGTGATAGAGGGGTTTTATGGCCGCAGCTGGTCATGGTCTGCACGCCACAAGTATACTCAGTTTATGGCCGATGAAAATTTATCGGCTTATATTTATGCGCCCAAATCAGATATAAAATTACGTCATGCTTGGTTCGAACCATGGACTGATGAAGAGTTATTAGCCCTGCAGTTGTTGGCGAAAGAATTTGAAGCGAAAGGGCTTGCTTTTGGCATCGGTCTTTCGCCTATCGGCTTAGCGGCGTTAAACGCTAGCTCGCAAGCGGCGGCAAAATCCTATAGTCAGTTAGATGGAAAGTTAGCTCAGATACAGAGTATTTCGCCAGATTTGCTATGCATTTTATTTGATGATATGCCCTCATTGGGCGATGAAATGGCACGACAGCAACTTCGTATTGTTGATCATATTATTGGCAAGGCAGTGGCTGATCGCTATATTGTTTGCCCTAGCTATTATTCGACTGACCCTATACTAGAGAAGCTATTTGGTCCTAGGCCCAAGACTTATTGGCGAGATCTTGGTCAGGCGCTGCCTGCTGAGATAGGATATTTTTGGACCGGCGAGCAGGTCTGTAGCGAGGATTTTAGAGAAGATAACCTCCATTATATCGCAGATCAATTAGGGAGATTGCCGGTTATATGGGATAATTATCCGGTTAACGATGGGGCTAAGTTGAGCCGTTTTTTACATTTACAACCATTTAAAGGGCGATCTTCGCTGATTGATATGAGTGCTGGGCATTTCGCTAATCCGATGAATCAGCCTTACTTGTCTCAATTACCGTTAGCTAGTCTTGCAAGGCTATATCCTTGGCTAGATGCTCCTGATACCGGCTTAGCCTTGCATGCCGATGAAAAATCTGTTGAATTACTTTGGCAGAAGGATGCGGAACGCTTATTTGGTTCTGCTTTAGGCCATAGTGTGTTAAAAGATGCCTCTATCTTCTCTACTCAGGGCTTAGATGAGCTGAGCGCGAAGGAAAAACAAGTACTTGTCAATCGTTATTCGAATTTTAATTCGGTGTATGCAAGCGAGTTAGTGGATTGGCTAACTGACCAGTACGTATTTGATCCGGAGTGTTTAACCGGCTAACTTTTTACTTTATTAATGACGGATTTGGAGATAGTAACAATGTTTGAAGGTAAAACTCTTACGCTAAGCAAGAATAGCAATGGTATTGCTGAAATGTGTTTCTCTTCTCAATACAGCGTGAATAAGCTGGATATCGCAACTATAGAAGAAATTAAGCAAGCCGTTGACTTGCTTGAAACCGATAGCAGTGTGCGCGGTCTTTTAATGAGTAGTGGTAAAAGTGCATTTATTGTTGGCGCAGATATCACCGAGTTTACAGAGTTATTTAATGGTCCCGAGCAAGCGCTTTACGATGGCGTTCAACAAGTTCATCGGCTCTTTAATCGCTTAGAAGATTTGCCTTTTCCGAAGGTTGCTGCGATTAACGGTTTTGCATTAGGAGGTGGTTTTGAGCTGGCCTTAACGGCAGAGTTTCGTGTTTGTGCTGATGTTGCTGCTTTAGGTTTTCCCGAGGTGAAACTGGGTATTATTCCTGGCTATGGTGGCACGGTTAGAGCGCCAAGGGTGATGGGTTGCGATAACGCGGTAGAGTGGATTTGCACCGGTAAACATGCCAAGGCGACAGAAGGTTTGGCTTTGGGTGCCGTCGATGCTGTGGTGCCTCTCGAAGGTCTAGAAAAGGCCGCTTTGTCCATGTTGCAAGCGGCTATTAATGGCGAACTGGACTATGCTTCACGTAGAGCAGAGAAAAAAGCTCCAGTGCTTCTCAATGACATGGAGCGTCTAATGGCTTTCACCAGTGCTGGAGGGCTTGTTTCGGCTCAGGCGGGTCGAAATTACCCTGCTCCGATGTCAGCCCTGAAAGCAATCGAGAAGCACGCTTCTTTAGGTCGTGAGGAAGCCAGCAAAGTTGAAATAGAGCATTTTGTTAGTTTAGCTTTTACTGATGTTGCACGCAGTTTGGTCGGACTGTTCTTAAATGAACAAGAAGTATCGAAAAAAGCACGTGCTTTAGCCGGTAGTGTTGAGCCTGTTGAATCAGCGGGTGTGTTAGGTGCGGGTATTATGGGCGGAGGCATAGCATATCAGTCAGCAGCGAAAGGCGTGCCTATTTTGATGAAAGACATTGCTCAATCTGGCTTAGATGCAGGCATGAAAGAAGCGTCTTCTTTGTTTAGTAAACGCGTTAATCGTGGCCGTATGAAACCAGAGAAAATGGCCGAGGCATTAACCCAGATCAAACCAAGTTTAGATTATTCTGGCATTGAAAATGCAGATGTAGTGGTTGAGGCTGTGGTAGAAAATCTAAAGATTAAAAAAGCTGTTTTGGCTGAGTGTGAAGCATTGATGGCCAATGATGCAGTGCTTTGTTCTAATACATCTACTATCCAAATTAGCGAATTAGCTGAACCCTTGATACGACCAGAAAATTTCTGCGGGATGCACTTTTTTAATCCCGTACATAAAATGCCCTTAGTTGAGGTCATTCGAGGTAAACAAAGCAGTGATACAGCGGTTGCTAAAACAATGAGTTACGCTTTGTCTTTAGGTAAGACGCCGATATTGGTCAATGACTGCGCTGGTTTTTTGGTTAATCGTGTGTTGTTTCCTTATCTTGGCAGTGCAAATGCTCTGATGAAAGAGGGCGTCGATTTTGTTGAAATAGATCGTGTAATGGAGCGCTGGGGTTGGCCTATGGGGCCTGCATACTTACAAGATGTGGTTGGTTTAGATACTTGTCAACATGCATCTGGTGTCATGGCGGAAGCGTTTCCTGAACGCATGCAAGTGGATTACAAAAGCGCAGCCGAAGCGTTGTTCGAGGCAGGGCGGTTAGGCCAAAAAAATGCAAAAGGTTTTTACCAGTATGTAGCCGATAAAAAAGGCCGTATTCAAAAAACTGCTGACGATGCAGTAGCGGGTTTATTGAGTAGTTATACTGATGCGGCCAAAACTATGGAACAAGAAGAAATTATTGATCGCCTTATGGTCCCGATGGCGCTCGAGATGATTCGCTGCTTAGATGAACGTATTGTAGCTACGCCAGCTGAGGCTGATATGGCGTTGATCATGGGGATAGGTTTTCCTATGTTTAGAGGAGGTATTTGTCGATGGTTGGATAACACCGGCATCAGGGAGTTCTGCGCCAAAGCTGAAAAATATGCTGGCTTAGGCGAGCCCTACAGACTGCTCGACAGTATTAAATCCATGGCGGCTGAAGGCAAAACATTTTATTGATGAGGTCTTATGTCTAACCTTAAAAGAGAAGCGTCTATAAATAATTTGATTACTCTGTGCTCTCAATTAGCACGGCATCCAGTGGAGAAAGATAATGAATTTAGCCGATAATACACCAGTGATTGTTGACTGTGCACGCACCCCCATGGGTCGTTCGAGAAACGGCATGTATCGCCATATCCGTTCTGATGACCTGGCTGCAGATTTGATTTCGGGCTTGTTGAACCGCAATTCCGATTTAGACCCTTCTGAGATAGATGACATCGTATGGGGTTGTGTCAACCAAACAAAGGAACAATCGTTTAACTTAGCGAGGATGATGTCATTAATGACGCAAATCCCGCATACGGTCCCTGGTCAAACCGTGAATCGTCTGTGTGCCTCATCAATGTCAGCGCTGCACATTGCGGCGCAGTCCATTTTAGCCGGTTACGGTAATGTGTTTGTGATCGGTGGTTCTGAGCATATGGGCCATGTGCCGATGACCGAAGGTTTGGATCCCAATCCTCGCTTAAGTAAGCACATTGCGAAAGGCTCGGGCATGATGGGCCTGACGGCAGAAGCTTTAGCTATGTTGCATGGTGTCAGTCGTGAACAGCAAGATGCCTTTGCAGTTCGGTCTCATCAGCGTGCGCATGCGGCGGCCACTGCGGGACACTTTGATGCTGAAATTATCCCTCGTCTTGGTCACGATGCTGACGGTGCTCTTCGTTTAATGACGGCTGATGAGACGATTCGCCCTGACACCTCCTTAGAAACTCTGGCACAGTTAAAACCTGCCTTTATGCCAAAAGGGGGTTCGGTGACGGCCGGCACATCGTCGCAAATTACCGACGGTGCAGCAGCAATGTTAATCATGAGTGCTGGCAAAGCTAAGGCGCTAGGCTTGTCACCTAAAGCCAGTGTTATCTCTATGGCCGTATCGGGTGTTGACCCCTCTATTATGGGTTATGGTCCTGTGCCTTCTTCGCAGAAGGCGATGGAAAAGCTTGGTATGTCTATTAAGGATATTCAAAGCGTTGAGTTGAATGAGGCCTTTGCCGCTCAGTCGATACCTGTTCTAAATGACCTCGGTTTAATAGATGACCTCGATCAGAAGGTTAATCTTTGCGGTGGGGCGATTGCATTAGGCCATCCGCTAGGTTGTTCTGGCGCCCGAATTATGACCACGCTGATCAATACCATGGAGCGTGAGGACACGGAACTGGGTCTGGCTACCATGTGTGTTGGCTTAGGCCAGGGTGTGAGCACGATTCTTGAGCGTCTTTAATTTAGCTATATTTTGCGGTGTTTCTCGAGGGGAGTGTTCATCGTTGCATTTTAGTCCTCCGAGTTCAGCTAATGTCTGAAATTGGACTGTTATCCATCTGCTTTTACAGTCTTTATTCTGAACTTTTGACGGCCATTATTTGTTAGATGGGTGTCTGTTTTTCCATTTTGCAGTAACTTGGTTGCGCTAAATATTGTCATTATTAAACTTCCTTCTGATTCGGGCCATCAAGTATTGATCATTGGGGGGCAAATGTGGCAGAATCCGCCAGCTTTCAGCAGTCTAGAATGACCTTTGGCGTGTGCTTGAAAGTGGCACATTGTTTAAAATGCAATCTGGATAGAAAGTTTATTGCGGACGTGGCGAAATTGGTATACGCGCTGGATTTAGGTTCCAGTGGGGCAACCCGTGAGAGTTCGAGTCTCTCCGTCCGCACCATATTTTGCTCTCAAGCGAAAAGTGATGACGTCAAGTTGCTGAGCTCAGGACGACTTGATGGCTGACAAATTCTTACGCCTTCAATGATGCACCAAAATAATTGGCTAAGATTTACCAACCTTAGAGGATAGTTTAATGCAGGTTTCCGTTGAATCGACCGATGGGCTAGAAAGAAAGCTAAATATTGCTGTGCCTGCCGAGCAGATCGATACAGAAGTAGCAAAGCGTATTGTCGATGCCAGCAAAAAAGTCCGCTTAGATGGTTTTCGGCCTGGCAAAGTGCCGCGCAAAGTGGTTAAACAGCGCTTTGGTGATTCTATTCGCGCCGAGGTATTGGGTGAGATTGTGAATCAAATGTTTCAACAGGCGGTATCCCAAGAAGAATTGAAACCGGTTGGTCAGCCAGCTATTGAGCCTAAGGTCAATGAAGAAGGCAAGGACTTTGAATTTATTGCGACCTTTGACGTTATGCCCGAAATTACTTTAAAAGATACATCAAGCTTTGAGTTTGAGCTTTTAGCCGCCTCTGTTGGCGATGATGATATTGATGATATGATCGGTAAACTGCGTGATCAACAGGCGACGTGGACGGAAGTTGCACGCCCGGCTGCGAAGAATGATCGAGTGAATATTGATTACGCAGGCACCAAAGATGGCGAACCCTTCGATGGCGGCTCAGCCGAGGGCAGCGATTTAGAACTTGGTTCCAAACGAATGATTGATGGGTTTGAATCAGGCCTTGAAGGTGCCAGTGCTGGTGACTCTGTTACCTTGAATTTAACCTTTCCTGATGAGTATCACGCTGAAGACCTAAAAGGCGCTGCCGTTGTTTTTGAGGTAAAAGTGAATACTGTCAGTGAAAAAGTGTTGGCTGAGTTAGATGAGGCGTTTTTTGCCAAGTTTGAAGTTGAGGGCGATCTCGAAGAGTTCAAAACCAATGTTAGGGAAAATATGACACGTCAGCTGGATGCATCATTAGAGGTGTATCGAAAACAGTTAGTCATGGATAAGTTATTTGAAGAAAATACTTTTGACTTGCCTGCGGCCATGATTGACTCTGAAATAGCTAATTTACAGCAGCAGTCGTTAGCCCAGTTTGGTGCGGCAGCTGAGAATTTTGATCTTTCCATGCTTCCTCGCGAGTTGTTTGAGGAACAGGCTAAGAAGCGAGTCGCGCTGGGGGTTATCTTGAATCAAGCGATTGTTGATTTTGAGATCAAGCCTGACCGGGAAGCTTTAATGGCATTTCTTGATGATTTAGTAACATCCTATGACAACCCTGAAGAAGTTAAACAGCACTACTTATCTGATCAAAATCGTCTGCAGCAGGTGGAGATGATGTTGATTGAAAAAAGGGTTGTTGATGCAGTGCTTGAGTCGGCTACAGTGACTGAAAAGGTCAGCACTTATCAAAATGTGATGGAAGCAGCTCAGGCGAATCAAGGCTAGTTAGCTATTCACATTATAAATGCTTAGCAATCATTTTATTAAGCGACTACACTAAGTTATTAGATGTGGTCGCTTTTGGTTTACCTTATTGTTAAATTTTACATCTGGACTTAAGCTGGACCACATCCTCTTTCTGATAGCGTTTAGGAGTATTAAAATTGACCGATTCAAGCAACACTCAAGTAATTACTGAAAACCTAGGTTTAGTGCCTATGGTGATCGAGCAAACCTCTCGAGGTGAGCGATCATTTGATATTTACTCGCGTTTATTAAAAGAGCGGGTTATTTTTGTGGTCGGTCCGGTCGAAGATAATATGGCTAACTTAATTGTGGCTCAGTTACTGTTTTTAGAGTCTGAGAATCCTGACAAAGACATTAGCCTTTATATTAACTCTCCCGGTGGTTCTGTCACCGCTGGTTTAGCCATTTACGATACCATGCAGTTTATCAAACCGGATATTAGTACTATCTGTATTGGGCAGGCAGCCAGCATGGGTGCTTTCCTATTGTCAGGTGGCGCTAAAGGTAAGCGTTTCTGTCTGCCGAATTCACGGGTGATGATTCACCAACCCAGTGGAGGGGCTCAAGGTCAGGCCACCGATATCGATATTCAGGCCAAAGAGATTTTGATTATTCGTGAGAGGCTTAATCGCTTGTTAGCTGATCATACTGGTCAACCGATTGAGACTATTGAAGCCGATACTGAGCGGGATAATTTTATGTCAGCGATTACTGCCAAAGACTATGGTTTGGTTGATGAAGTGCTAGACGCTCGAAATATGAATAAAAAGTAACCAGATTTAGGTAAGATCTGCCTAGCTGGCCAAGGCGTATATATAGTTGTATAAAATTTCTATTGCGTTAATACAGCTTCACATTTAAAGCACTTTTTTGTATAAAATGACGCTAATAGCTGTGAATTAGGTAAATCTTTGCCTTGTAGCGGTCTTTGATAATCCTAAAGATGGACTAAGCGAGCAAAGTAGCATTGATACGAGGATAGGGTTAAATGTCTGAAAACAACAAAGACGGCGATAACGGTAAATTATTGTATTGCTCATTTTGTGGTAAGAGCCAGCACGAGGTTAGGAAATTAATTGCTGGTCCCTCCGTTTTTATCTGTGATGAATGCGTAGATCTATGTAACGATATCATTCGTGAGGAAGTTCGCGAAGCCGGTTCAGAGGCTGATTCTGAAAAGCTCCCAACACCAGTAGAAATCGATAACATCCTCGATGAATACGTGATTGGTCAACAACGGGCTAAAAAAGTTTTATCGGTTGCGGTTTATAACCATTATAAACGACTAAGACACCAAGCATCGAGTAAAGATGACGTTGAATTAGGTAAAAGTAATATCTTATTGGTAGGGCCGACCGGTAGTGGTAAAACCTTACTTGCAGAGACTTTAGCCAGATTGCTCGATGTGCCTTTCACCATTGCTGATGCTACAACCCTGACGGAAGCCGGCTATGTGGGTGAAGATGTTGAAAACATCATTCAAAAATTGTTGCAAAAATGCGATTACGACGTTGAAAAAGCACAAGTCGGCATCGTCTACATTGACGAAATCGATAAAATTTCTCGAAAGTCAGACAATCCTTCGATTACGCGCGACGTTTCGGGTGAAGGTGTTCAGCAAGCCTTATTGAAATTGATTGAAGGTACAGTGGCTTCTGTACCTCCACAAGGTGGACGCAAGCATCCTCAGCAAGAATTCTTGCAAGTTGATACCTCTAATATTTTGTTTATTTGCGGTGGTGCTTTTGCCGGTCTAGACAAGGTGATACGTGATCGGTCAGAAAAAAGTGGCATTGGTTTTCAAGCTGAAGTCAAAAGCAAAGAAGGCAATAAAAACTTTGGTGAAACCCTGCATGATCTTGAGCCTGAAGATCTAGTTCGATATGGTCTGATTCCAGAGTTCGTTGGCCGTTTACCTGTAGTGGCCACGCTTGAAGAGCTGGATCAATCAGCCTTAGTTAGAATTTTGACTGAACCAAAAAATTCTTTGACACGTCAGTACAGTAAGTTATTTGAAATGGAAGACGTTGAGGTTGATTTCCGAGAAGACGCACTCAAAGCGATTGCCAATCGAGCGATGGAGCGTAAAACCGGCGCTCGCGGTTTGCGGTCTATTCTCGAGTCCGTTTTGCTTGAAACCATGTATTCTATTCCTTCTCAAGCGGGTGTTGCGAAAGTTGTCATCGATGGTTCGGTGATTACTGGCGATTCAGAGCCCCTAGTGGTTTATCAGGATGCCCCTAAAGTGGCCTCTGATGACTCTTAAGAGATTCAACATTATTTAATTAAGTAAATGGGTTAGATAGGGTTGTAAATCTGAATTTAGTCGCCATGTCTTTAGTATCTGGCGTATTTCTTATATCGAAGCAGTTCATTACGATGTTGAGTTAACCGCAGATACTTGACCCGAAGGATTATCAGTCCTGCGGCACGTTTTATAGGGCTGCGTGAATAATTCCTGCATGCCTTATTAGGAGGTTTACATGAGCTTAAAGTTACCCTTACTACCATTGCGTGATGTAGTGGTTTATCCCCAAATGGTTGTACCTCTATTTGTTGGTCGGGAAAAGTCGATCAGAGCGCTTGATGCGGCCATGGCTGACGATAAACAAATTCTTCTGGTTGCTCAGACGCAGGCTGATGTTGATGATCCTGGTGCCGAAAGTTTGTACCCGGTCGGAACAGTTTCCTCGATCTTACAAATGTTGCGCCTCCCCGACGGAACCGTTAAAGTGCTTGTAGAGGGTGGTCAGCGTGCCAATGTTCTTAGTATCGATGCTTATGAAAACGAAGAGGGTGAAGAGGCTTATCTCGATGCAGACGTTGAGCTGATTGCAGAACCAGAAAGTGTTTCAGAAAATACTGATGATGCGGAGTTGATTGCCGTGTTGAACAGTCAGTTTGAACAATACGTTAAGCTCAGTAAAAAAGTGCCCGCCGAGGTGCTTTCATCTTTGTCCGGCATTGAGTCAGCTAATCGATTTATAGATACCATCGCAACTCACTTAGCGCTAGAGGTCAGTCAAAAACAAGAGATTTTGGCCGCGCATGATAAAGCGGCTAGAACCGATTTATTACTAGGCTTTATGGATGCAGAGATCGATTTGCATCGTGTTGAAAAGAAGATACGTGGCCGTGTAAAAAAACAGATGGAAAAATCTCAACGTGAATATTATTTGAATGAGCAGATGAAAGCTATTCAAAAAGAGCTGGGAGATATGGAAGACGTGCCTAATGAGCTTGATGAGTTACAGGCAAAGATAGCTGACGCTGGCATGACTGAGGATGCAGAAAAAAAAGTGAATTCTGAATTAAGCAAGCTAAAAATGATGTCGCCCATGTCAGCAGAAGCATCGGTGGTGAGAAGTTATATTGATACGGTTGTTTCTCTTCCGTGGAAGAAGAAAAGTAAAATTCGTCATGATCTAGCCCGTGCTGAAAAGATATTAAACGAAGACCATTTTGGTCTAGAAGAAGTTAAAGATAGGATTATTGAATATTTAGCCGTTCAAAAGCGAGTAAAAAAGCTGAAAGGCCCGGTATTGTGTTTGGTAGGGCCGCCTGGTGTGGGCAAAACTTCACTAGGTGAATCATTGGCTCGCGCCACTAACCGCAAGTTTATCCGAATGGCTTTAGGTGGCGTAAGGGATGAGGCCGAAATACGTGGTCATCGCCGCACATATATTGGCTCAATGCCGGGCAAGGTTCTGCAAAAGCTTGCGAAAGTTGGAGCTAAAAATCCGCTTTTTTTACTCGATGAGATCGACAAGATGGGCATGGATAATCGTGGTGACCCTGCTTCGGCCTTGCTTGAGGTTTTAGATCCTGAGCAAAATCATACCTTTAATGACCACTATCTCGAAGTGGACTATGATCTATCGGATATCATGTTTGTTTGCACCTCTAATTCTATGAATATTCCTGCGCCGTTATTGGATCGTATGGAAGTTATTCGTATTCCTGGCTATACCGAGGACGAAAAACTGAATATTGCTGAACGCTATTTATTACCAAAGCAGCTCAAGCACAATGGCGTTAAAAAAGGCGAGATCGAGGTTGATAAATCGGCGCTTATCTCACTGATTCGCCATTATACTCGTGAAGCGGGCGTTCGATCGCTTGATCGTCAAGTGGCGAAAGTCATTCGTAAAATAGTCAAGGCGATAACAGCGAAAGAAATAGCTGTGCCGGTAATAGTCGACGATCATAACTTAGCTGATTACAGTGGCGTAGAGAAATTCAAATACGGTCAGGCCGATGAGGAAAATCGTATTGGTCAAGTCACCGGTTTAGCATGGACTCAGATCGGCGGCGAGCTTCTAACGATAGAGGTGGCCACTGTTTCGGGTAAAGGGCGTCAAGTTAAAACGGGTTCGCTGGGTGATGTCATGCAAGAATCTATTGTGGCAGCTACCACTGTTGTCCGTTCCAGGGCGCAAGTATTAGGCATTGCAGGAAATTTTCATGAGAAATACGATTGTCACTTCCATGTTCCTGAGGGAGCGACGCCAAAAGATGGCCCCAGTGCAGGTATTGGAATGTGTACGGCACTGATTTCGTCTCTCACGCAAATTCCGGTTCGCTCTGACGTTGCAATGACTGGAGAGATCACTTTACGAGGGCAGGTTTTACCGATTGGTGGTTTAAAAGAAAAGCTACTAGCGGCGCATCGCGGCGGAATCAAAACGGTTGTCATACCTGACGAGAATAAGCGCGATCTCAAAGAAATTCCAGATAACATCAAGGATGCATTGACGATTAAGCCGGTTAAGTGGCTCGATGAGGTGCTCGAAATTGCACTTGAGAGAATGCCTTCACCCTTGAGTGATGAAGAATTTAACTTGTCTAAAGGTATTGGGACGGTTAGTTCTAACGAGTCAAATGATGGACGGGTCAATGCACATTGATGACTATTTAATCTAAGTAGTCCTTTTTAGATAAAATCTTAGGCTTTTTTTTGTATAAAGTGCTTTATCATGCGTCGTCACTTGACCGATTTTAGTTATCATAGGGTAGAATAAGAACTCGCATTGGTGGGTTATGAGAAGGGCTTAATAATTTATAAAAAGTAACTCGTCATACTCATTTAAAAGTATTTAGGGGATAAATAATGAATAAATCAGATCTTATCGACGCAATAGCACTTTCTGCAGATATTTCAAAAGCGGCTGCTGGCAGAGCCCTAGAAGCCACTGTCGACAGTATTACTGAGGCATTACAAGCTGGTGACCAAGTTGCATTAGTTGGTTTTGGCACCTTTCAAGTTAAAGACAGGGCAGCTCGATCGGGACGTAATCCCCAGACCGGTGAGACGATTCAAATTAAAGCCTCAAAAGTACCTGGCTTTAAAGCAGGTAAAGCGTTAAAAGACGCCGTCAATTAAATCTTTCTGCGCGTGTTTCAACAGCGCAGCCGAGCAAAGTTGATGATATATTACCAACTTTATTCTAAATCTATAAGAGATTTTTGGTTGATTTAATTGCAGATGATTTACTTATTTGTTTAACCTCATTCGTTGGTTAATATACATAACTGATAAATTTTTAATGACAAATAAATGTTAATAACAAATAGACGCATCAATTCCCTAGAAATGATGCGTTTTTTTTTTGGGATATAACACTATGCTTCGCTCAATTAGAAATAATGTTAAAGGTACCGCAGCTAAAATTATTTTAGCCATTTTAATTATCCCTTTTGTTTTTTTTGGTGTTGGTTCCTTGGTCGATTCTAGTGGCGGCAATATCCTTCTCGAGGTGAATGGAGAAGAGGTTGACCAAGGAGAATTATTATTTGAAATGCAGTTAGTTCGTAATCAAATGATTGCCAATATGGGTGAAGATATTGATTATGAGCAATTGTCCCAAGAAAAGTTGATGCCCTTTGCTTTAGATCGAATGACAGATCAAATTTTATTACGCCAAGCCAGTGCTGATATGAAGATGTCAGTGCCAGAGATATTGATAGACACTATTATCACCAGTAATCCGAGTTTTCAGCAGGACGGTCAATTCTCTAATGCCCAGTTATCGGCTTTTTTGAATAACCAAGGCTTGTCTCTAGCGATGCTCAAGCAACGAGTTGCCAATGATGTTCAGCAATCGCAATTGTCAGCTGGTTTAGCTTCGAGTTATTTTAATCTGCCTTTCAATGACGATATTCTAATTGGGATTCTCACCGAGACAAGAGAGTTGAATTGGCTCAAGTTGGCAATGGCAGATGTACTTAGCGGCATCAAGCCCAGTGATGAGGATATTAATGCTTTCTATCAAGAGAATATGTCGATTTACCAAACTGAGCGATCGCTTATAGCTGAGTATCTAGATATTCAGTTGCAGGAGTTGTTTCAACCTGTTTCTGAGGAGTCGTTGTTAAAAGAGTATTCGCTGCAAAAAGCACAGTTTGTTGAAGAGGAAAGTCGTGAAGTTGCTCATATTCTATTAGAGATTAATGCCGATCAAGATGAGGTCCAAGCGAGTGATAAGCTTAACGTCGTTCAGCAGCGACTTGATGAAGGCGAAAGCTTTGCTGATTTGGCGAGAGAGTTTTCTCAAGATGCGGGTAGTGCTGAAGCCGGTGGTTATTTGGGTTACATTCAACAGGGAGCCGGTTTTCCCGAAGACTTTGAGCGCGTCAGTTTTTCACTTTTAGAAGGCGAGGTGTCTAATCCAGTAAAAACCGAAGCAGGTATGCATTTGATTCAATTACTGGCTATTGAATTAGAAACATTTCCGCCATTTGAGGACTTGCGAGACGCTATCACAGAGCAAATACAAATACGTGATGCCCGAGTACAGTATGTTAATTTGTTAGAGCAGGCCGCTGACTTGTCGTTTAATGCGGCGGACTTACAAGCGCCTGCAGATGAGCTAAATCTTACCGTTAAAACTTCTATGCCTGTTACGAAAAGCGGCTTGATGGCTGATGTTGAGGATGGTAACAGCATTTTTGACAATCAATCAGTAATAGATGCCCTCTATAGCGATGAGGTATTACTTGACTCAGTTAATTCAGAGTTGATCGAAATCAGTGATGATAGGAGTATCATTGTTCGTGTAAAAGAGGTTTTTGAGCCTAAGCAGTTGGCAATTTCTGAAGTTAGTAGTGATATTGCACAACGGCTAACGGTTCAGCAAGCGGCCAAAGCACTTAGCGTGCAAGAGAGCAATATAAGGGAGAGCCTTGACTTGGGTTTATCTTTTAGCGACGCAGCAAAAAAGCAAGGGGCTACTTTATCAACGGGATTTTTTTCGCGAAATTCTAAGGTGTTAGAGCAGGATTTAGTCAGCCAGATATTTTCTATCCCAAGAAATGAGCTTGGTATTCAATCATTTGCTGCCAGTAATGGCGATATTTATTTATTTGAATTGTTATCTGTTGATCAAGATGATGAGCAAATGAATCCGGCGCTATTAGCGTCTCTTAAGCAGCAGTTATTGACTATGGGTGGCCAGCAAGATGTTGCTTATTATATGCAGTCGCTCAAGCATTCGGCTGAGATAAAAAGGTAATAGGCGTCTATTGTTGCCGACCCTGTAAGTTATTTTATTGGTGAAATCCTTGGAGTAAAAGTACGTGTTTAAGGTTAAAACGTTTAATAATATTGCGCAAATTGGTTTAGACCAATTTGATCACAGTTACAAAGTAAGTCCTGATGTTGAAGATGCAGATGCCATTTTACTGCGAAGTCATAAGTTACAAGCTGAAGAAATAACAGTTGGTGTTAAAGCTATAGGACGAGCTGGTGCTGGCACAAATAATGTGCCGGTTAACCATTGTAGTGAGCAAGGGGTGGTTGTTTTTAATGCACCTGGAGCGAATGCCAATGCGGTTAAAGAGTTAGTCATGGCGGGCTTATTATTAGGCTCACGGGGGATTGTGCCAGGTATCCGTTATGTTGATGGCTTAGCATCGATGGATGATTCTGACGCGATGAATAATTTACTTGAAAAAGAGAAAAAGAATTTCAAAGGCAGTGAGATTCAAGGTAAGACCTTAGGTGTTGTGGGTCTTGGTGCAATAGGCTCTCAGGTGGCTAACATGGCTTTGATGATGGGTATGAAAGTGGTTGGTTACGATCCGGCCATTTCTATTGAGGCGGCATGGCGCTTGTCAAGCGATGTCAGGAAAATGGATAGTCTCGAGGCACTATTATCTAATGCAGATTTTGTTACTCTTCATTTGCCTGTGCTCGATACAACTCGTAATTTAATCAATCAGCAATCCCTCCAATCAATTAAACCAGGGAGTAAGCTAGTTAATTTTGCGCGCTCAGAAATTGTCGATGGTGATGCGGTCGTCGAAGCCCTGGACTCTGGCAAGTTAGCCGCTTATATTGCTGATTTTCCTAAGCCGAATATGATAGGGCGTAAAGATGTGATTCTTATGCCTCACATCGGCGCGAGCACAGAAGAGGCCGAAGAGAATTGCGCAGTGATGGCGGCCAATCAGATTCAGGATTATCTAGAAAATGGCAACATTATTAATTCAGTGAATTTTCCTATGGCTGTGTTAGAGCGCAGTTCTGGATTTCGCTTATCTGTGAGTAATAAAAATGTCACCAACATGTTAGGCAGTATCACTTCTATTTTGGCAGAACATGAGATTAACGTGATTGACTTATTGAATCGAAGTCGTGGTGATTTAGCTTATAATTTGATTGATGTTGAAACAGAGCCTTCCCAAGCTGTGTTAGATAAATTGCAGACAATTGAGGGTGTGATAGCTGTCCGGCTATTATAGTTTGTTAAGCTTTAATTGATTTAAAATTGAATAAGCTTGAGATAAATTTTAGAAGAATGAAAAGTTTATCAGTGTTTGGCACGACCTTTTCATCTACAATTTTATTCCGTTCGACGCGGTTATATTTTGTTATATAAATCAATTGCTGCGGAAGAAATTGGAGGGTTACTTTGCGCTTTTTTTTGTTACCATTTTTTCTGATGCTTTCGGCCTGTATCCATACCGAAAATCATGCTGAGCTGTCTGGAAAGCTCCACATCAGCGAACTGAATGCTTATGCCTTGAGCGGATCTGGTTACCGTATTAGGCTACAAGATAGTTATCCTATTGATCGAGTATCAGTCGTATATGTATTGGCCGAAGATGCATTATTAGCCACTAAGCTATCTAATGCATTGCGTCGATATTTCGCCGTGCAATCATTACCCGTTTCTTTAGCTGGTAATGCCTTACCTAAGGCAGGTTTTTTATTTCGCATTGAAGAATTGCTAAATTGTAAGCAGCAAAGCTTAAGCTGTGAGTCTCATCAGCTTCACGATCAAATCGCGATGACTAATCATAAAGATAGGTATATGCCGCGGCATCATCGCTTTAAGATCACAGTGATGGATTTGCACAGTGAGAAAACGATTGAAGTCATAAACATAACTACGCGAAGAGCCTTTATTGCTCGTGATAATTCTAGTGCTCGGTTGTTAGACCATGCATTGATACGTTTGTCTAAAAAGCTCTCAGCGTCTGCTACGTGAGTATCATGTTGTGAGTATTGATGAGCAGTTATTGCAATCTATAGCCCATCTAACTGTTGATTTGGAGACTAATCATCAGCGTTTGTGTCGAGCTGCTGAACTACTAAATTTACAGCCGGGTAAAATCGCTATTACAATTCACCGCAACGGTAATTGGTCCTACCAAGGCTCAGTGTTTGAGCGAGCGGCGATGGTTGATTTGCTGGCCAGAAACTTAGTGTCATTAAATGGGCGCTATTATCTTCTGGCGCCAGAGCAACTATTAGAGATAGTAGTTGAGGATTTACCTTTTGTCGTCGTGGATTTAAATCGCTCCAGCGATAACCGTCTAGTCACGGCTACGACAAATTTAAATAGTTCGGTGATCATCAATGACCGCCACCCTTGTTATTTATCGAACCCTCCCGATTCTGCTTTAGGAATTCCTTGTGTTGAGTTGCGCTCAGGTATAGCTGCCAGACTCTCAAGACCGATGTATTATCAGTTGCTGGAGTGGTGCGAACTTGAAACAGAAGAGGGCGAGCAGTATCTGCGTTTGTATTCTGATGGTTGTCGATTTGAATTAGGAAGGATTTAGTTAATGCTCAGCAAAGAGGGCGAGCATAAGCCCATCCTACATGCTTGGCGAAAAAATTAACTTTTCTTCAATACTCAATTAACAATTGTCATCGCGTGGTTTACATGTTCGGGTAATTAGGTCCACCCATTCCCTCTGGAGTAATCCAAACAATATTTTGCGTTGGATCTTTGATGTCACAGGTCTTGCAGTGAACACAGTTTTGCGAATTTATTTGAAACTGCTTTGCTCCCACATTATTTTCTACTATCTCGTAAACACCGGCAGGGCAATAGCGCTGGGCTGGCTCGTTATACAGCGGCAGATTATGATTTAATGGAATATCATTATCACGTAGCGTCAGGTGACAGGGCTGATCCTCTTCATGATTGGTGTTGGATAAAAAAACAGAAGAAAGCTTATCAAAGCTGATTTTGTTATCAGGCTTTGGGTATTCAATTATAGGCATTTTGTCAGCCGGTTTTAGTGTGTCGTGATCGGGCTTAGAATCGCTTAAAGTCCATGGAAGTTTACCTTTAAAGATCCCCATTTCGATAAACGCTAAGCCGCCAGCGATCAAGCCGCCAAACTTGTGGACTAAGGGACCAAAGTTTCGCCATTTCGTGAGTTCTTGATGAAGCCATGATTGGTTAAAGTTTTCGGCGTAGTCAACTAGGTCATCATGGCCTTCAGCCCCCGAACTTAATGCGGCATATAGAGTTTCAGCGGCTATCAAGCCAGACTTCATTGCAGTGTGGCTACCCTTTATACGAGCGAAGTTGAGTGTGCCAGCGTCGTCCCCAACCAATAGTCCGCCTGGGAAAGACATTTTTGGCCGTGATTGCGGGCCGCCTTTAATAAGTGCTCGGGCACCATAAGTGAGCCGTTTACCGCCTTCAAGGTAGCCTTTAATTGCGCTGTGTTGCTTCCATTGCTGGAATTCATCAAATGGAGATAAGTGTGGATTTTCATAACTTAACGGCACGACATAACCCAGTGAAACTTGGTTATTGTCGTTATGGTACATGTAAGAGCCCGAAGTGGTATTTTTAGCTGCTGGCCAACCCATAGTATGAACAACTAATCCAGGCTTGTGTTTAGCAGGATCTATTTCCCAAATTTCTTTAAACCCTAAGCCATAGTGCTGTGGGTCTTTCCCCTTATCGAGTTCAAATTTTTCAATGAGCTGTTTACCTAGGTGGCCTCGACAGCCTTCTGAAAATACAGTGTATTTTGCATGAAGCTCCATACCCGGCATATAACTGTCTTTTTGTTCGCCTGCTTCGCTGAGTCCCATGTCACCAGTGGCGATACCTTTAACACTTCCATCGTCGTGGTACAGCACTTCAGCAGCGGCGAAGCCGGGATAGATTTCAACACCCATGCCCTCAGCTTGTTCGGCAAGCCAGCGGCATACGTTACCAAGGCTTATCACGTAATTACCATGGTTGTGAAAGCCGGGCGTAAATAGAAGGGGTACTTTCAAGGCGTTTTTTTGACCCAGCATGAACATCACTTGGTCTTCGGTCACGGGAACATTTAGCGGGGCACCTTGCTCTTTCCAATCAGGGAAAAGTTCATTAATGGCTTTAGGGTCGAGCACGGCTCCAGATAAAATATGAGCGCCGACCTCAGAGCCTTTTTCAACAACACAGATGGTGATTTCTTTATCGTTTTCTGTGGCTAATTGGGCAAGCTTACATGCCGTAGATAATCCTGCAGGGCCTGCGCCTACAATTACAACATCAAACTCCATCGATTCTCTATCCAAAGCTAAACCCCTTTTCATTAACGGCTTAAAATAGTAAGACTATGCGCATTGACCATGTCATTACTATGACGATTTGGCATCGCTTTTTTGCACAACGACACTACCTGATAGCCTCACTAACTTAACCACTATTATAGCTTAGTTTGAGCAGACATGGACAAGCTTATGGACAAGCTTAAAACGTCATATTTATTGATTCATACATTAAATGGAAGCTATTCTCAATAACTTTATTTAGGGCAATGTATATTTATTTTTTACGTTATGAAGGGTTTTTCAGATGAATTTCTGCCACTTTTTTAATGATTTCAAGTGCCGTTTCTTTTGATTCAGGGAGTTTTACATCACTTTCACCGATAGCTTCGCAGCGTTGTCCCCAACGTATAAGTTGAGCGCTCCATGTTAGACCAGCCCCGAATGCAGGCACCAAAATCAAATCGCTTGGTTTAACAATATTTTCCTCAACGGCTTCTACGATAGCCATTGGTGCGGTTGCCGCCGACATGTTGGCATAGCGATGAATGTTAATGAATAATTTTTCACTGGGGACTTTTAGTCGTTGAGCTAATGCTTCAATGATACGTAAATTAGCTTGATGCGGGATCACAATATCGACATCGCTGGTGCTTATACCCATCTTGCTCAGAGCTTTTTCGCAGCCAGATTGCATACCGTTAATGGCCTGCTTAAAAATTTCTCGACCTTCGAAATCCCACTCGGTTGTTCCAAGCGGCCAGCCTTGGTTGGCATATTTAAGGCCAACACCATTAACGGCTAGTATATCTCGTGAGTTGGCAATACAACCTAAGGTCTCTGCTTGAATGCCAATATTTTCCTCTAAGTTTTGCGCTTCCAGATAAAATGCTGCCGCTCCGTCACCAAATAAAATCGCGACATTTCTGTCAGTCCAGTCCATGAACGGGTGTATTACCTCAGCACCAATGATAATTGCGTTATTGATTGTGCCGGCTTTTATCATTGCGGAAGCGACGGACATCGCATACATACCACTCGTGCAAGCGGTATTTAAATCCATACATGCAGCATTGTTGGCTTGCAAAAGTTGTTGAACACGTGAAGCAGCGTTAGGAACTTGGCTATCGAAGGAGCAGCTGCCAAGAATGATCATATCGACTTCGTCAGCGTTGACGCCGGCACAGGCTAGGGCACGTGCGGCAGCAATATAGGATAACTCGCTGATCGGAACCGGCGAGATGCGCCGCTCCTTCATGCCTGTTCGACTTGTAATCCACTCATCATTAGTATCGAGTAGTGTCGCTAAGTCGTCATTGCTTAAGACCTTATCTGGGGCACATTTTCCCCAGCCAGTAATTGCAGCTTGCCTCATTATTATTAATCTCAGGTCTTTTTTTCGTGGGTATCTTTTCAATCAGCTATATCGTTTAAACGATTAGCCTATTTTTAGTTATCTTACATTAAATGAGAACTTTAAGCGAAAACATAACGGTTAAAGTATCACTCTAAATCAGTGATGGCATTGATTTAAAGTGATATTAATGACTTTTTAGGCGGTTTTTGTTTGAAAGTTGACCTTTAGCTTAAAATTGCACTTCTTTTAGCCCCATGGTCAGTTGGCTGTCGGCTGTTGCAGCCGTTGCATAGGCGCCGGCTCTTGGCAAGATATGTGCAGCGTAAAATTCTGCGGTAATAATCTTAGCGCCATAAAATTCAGGATCCTCAATAGTTTTATCCATAGCAACCAGTGCGCTTTTCGCCATTAACCAGCCACCGAGTACTGTGCCACAAAGCATTAAATAGTTGACGGAACAGGCACCAACTAAATCGACATCGTCCATTACGCGGCTGGTAATATCTAAACTGGCTTTCTGCCATTGGCCTAATGCTGTGGTCAGTTCAGCTGTTAATTGAGGCAAGCTGTTTGATTGTGTTTGAAGTTGTTCAGCTGTAACCTCGACCTCAGCCATGATTGACATTAATTGAGCGCCGCCGTCACGTAATATTTTCCTGCCAATGAGATCAAGTGCTTGAATGCCAGTTGTGCCCTCGTAAATAGTGATGATTCTTGCATCGCGAACAAATTGTGCTGCGCCGGTTTCTTCAACGAAACCCATGCCACCGTGAATCTGTACGCCCAAGCCAGTGACCTCTTGTGCGATTTCTGTAGCCCAAGCCTTTGCTATCGGTGTTAAGAATTCTAGGCGTTTATAGGCGGCTTCATCACCTTTCTCGCCGCGATCAAGGCTAGATGCAGCATAGTAATTTAATGCGCGAGCGGCTTCAGTCATTGCCTTCATATGCATGAGCATGCGGCGTACATCTGGGTGATGAATGATTGTTTTTGTTTTAACCTCGCCTAATGGCATACCTTGTACTCGATCCTTGGCATAATTCAGGGCGTGTTGATAGGCACCCTCACACATGGCAACACCCTCAACACCAACATGTAAGCGGGCCCCATTCATCATTGTAAACATATATTTGAGGCCTTGATTCTCCTCGCCAACTAAATAACCAACGGCACCACCTTTTTCACCGTAATTCATTACGCAGGTAGGGCTGGCATGGATACCGAGTTTATGTTCAACTGAGCTGCAAACAACGTCATTCTGTTCACCACAATTGCCATCTGCATCGATAAGAAATTTAGGCACGATAAACATTGAAATGCCTTTAACCCCTTTAGGTGCGTCAGGTGTCCTTGCTAGCACTAAATGAATGATGTTGTCGGTCATTCGGTGATCGCCCCAGGAGATATAAATCTTAGTGCCTGTGATTAAGTAGTGATCGCCATTTGGCACAGCTTTGGTTCTCACCGCGGCTAAGTCAGAACCGGCTTGAGGTTCTGTCAGGTTCATAGTGCCAGTCCAACGGCCGCTGATCATTGAGTTTAGGTAGCGTTGTTTAAGTTCATTATTGGCATGTTTTTCCAGAGCACTAATAGCACCGATCGATAGCATAGGTCCAATCGAAAACGATAGGTTAGAAGTGGCCCACATTTCACTGACAGCCGAGGAAACAACGTGAGGCATCCCCATTCCACCAAACTTTTCATCGCAGGGTAGGGTTGACCAGCCACCCTCAATGTATTTGGTATAGGCTTCCTTGTAACCTGGAGCCTCTACAGCGCCGTCAGCGTCCATTTTTGTGCCTTCACGATCGCCAATGACATTCAACGGTGAAAGTATTTCACTGGCAAATTTTGCGCCTTCCTCTAGTACTGCGTCGACAGTTTCAATATCAATTGCTTCATAGCTAGGAATTTCACAAATATCTTTCAACTCGGCGAGTTCTTGCATTGCGAAGCGCATGTCTTTTAAGGGGGCTTTATAATTGTGCATATGGTTTCCGGTCAAATGTGGTGGGAATGAGGCTCTTTTGACGTTTAATTTTACGATTTTATAGGGCCTTTGGTTCTATTACTAACACTTTAGCCTAAAAAATATGCCCTGATAAGGCAAACACCATTATCTCAACAAAAAAAAGCATAGATTCCTCGAATGTCTCGCATATACCATGCTAAAAAAAGATATGAAGCTGGTCAATTAAGTCTAATATCAGAGGTTTGCTGGTCACCATAAGAGTTATTGCTATTGACCAATTTGCGGTAAAGCGTCAAAATTAGAAATTGCTTAGCTTGTCAAATATATATGCGCTTTGCTAAGTATTTTATATAGGTTGCTTTTCAACCATTTTAATCACCTGATTTGATTTTTAGTCATGATCTAAGTCATGTCGGGCCAAGTATATAAATTCATTTATTAAATCTATCTAACACTGACCAAATTCGGAGCACTCATGAAGGTTTTGGTAGCTGTAAAGCGTGTTGTTGATTACAACGTTAAAGTTCGACCGAAAGCCGACGGTTCTGACGTTGAGTTGAATAACGTCAAGATGTCACTCAATCCATTTTGCGAAATAGCCGTAGAAGAGGCTGTTCGATTAAAGGAAGCTGGAACAGTTACTGAAATCGTTGCTGTTTCAATTGGACCAAAAGTTGTCCAAGAACAATTGCGTACAGCCTTAGCATTGGGTGCTGACCGTGCAATAATGATTGAGACTGACAGCGAGGCACAACCGCTGGCCGTTGCAAAATTGTTAAAAGGGGTTGTCGATAAGGAAAGCCCTGATTTAATTATCATGGGTAAGCAGTCAATTGATGGTGATAATAACCAAACTGGGCAAATGTTGGCGGCACTCGCCGGCATCGGGCAGGGCACTTTTGCTTCCAATGTTGAAGTGTCTGACGGTAAAGTCAATGTGACACGTGAAGTTGATGGTGGCTTACAAACAGTTGCATTAGCATTACCTGCAGTGGTGACCACTGATCTTCGCTTGAATGAGCCTCGCTATGCATCATTGCCAAATATCATGAAGGCAAAAAAGAAGACATTAGATATCCTAACTCCAGATGATTTGGGCGTTAATCTCCTTGCGACTGTTAGTACACTGAAAGTCGAGCCCCCAGCAGAGCGTGAGGCCGGAATTAAAGTGGAATCGGTCGAAGAGTTAGTAGAAAAACTTAAAAATGAGGCGAAAGTAATCTGATGAGTATTTTAGTTATTGCAGAACATGACAACGCCAGCTTAAAAGGCGCAACTTTAAATACCTTAACTGCTGCGGCTGCTATCGGAGGAGAGATTCATTTGTTGGTGGCTGGGAGTGACTGTGGCTTTGCTGTAAAAGAAGCGGCTGGGGTTGCGGGTGTGGCTAAAGTTTTAGTTGCGGACAATGAAGTTTATGCGCATCAGTTAGCAGAAAATGTAGCGGCTTTAGCGATCGAAATTGCTGCCGATTATGATGTGATTTTAGCTCCAGCAACCGGTAACGGTAAAAACATATTACCTCGAGTTGCTGCTTTACTAGACGTTCAAATGATTTCTGAAATTATTAGTGTTGAGTCGTCTGATACCTTTAAGCGACCTATTTATGCAGGGAATGTCATTGCTACGGTTCAATCAGGTGATAGTAAAAAAGTAATCACCGTTCGCGCAACGGCATTTGATGCAGTAGAGGCCAGTGGCGGTAGTGCAGAAGTGGTTTCATTAGAACAAGTGACTGATGCGGGCGTATCGTCTTTCGTAAGCGAGGAGCTCGCGGTCTCAGATCGACCAGAATTGACGGCAGCTAATATTGTTGTTTCCGGTGGCAGAGGCATGCAAAACGGCGATAACTTTAAATTGATTGAAGCCGTTGCTGATAAGCTGAATGCAGCAATGGGTGCTTCGCGGGCTGCGGTTGATGCTGGCTTTGTGCCAAATGATATGCAGGTTGGACAAACTGGTAAAATTGTTGCGCCTGACCTTTATATTGCGGTTGGCATTTCAGGCGCGATACAACACTTAGCGGGTATGAAGGACAGTAAGATTATCGTTGCAATTAATAAAGATGAGGACGCACCCATATTCCAGGTGGCTGACTATGGCTTGGTTGCTGATTTATTTGAAGCTTTACCGGCCTTAGAGACCCACCTTTAATCTTGCTGAGTCATTGGTTTATATGGCCAAACTTAAAAAAACCTGGCGAGCCCAGGTTTTTTTATGAATACAGATAGTAATAGGTGTCGCTCTGTGAACAATTCAGTATTTATCTCGGGAGGCATCTTAGAAAAAAAAGGTCCTAAAGACATTGCGCCTGCAGTAGTTGCACAAATAAAAACCTTACTCGGCCGTGAACCAAGAGGTCTTGAAGCCGTTGAAGTGGTTGATTATCAGGGTGCGCCCTCTGTAATACGGGTGGCAAGTTTGGTCGATGATAAACCATTTCCAACTATGTACTGGCTGGTTGATAAGCAGTTGAATTACCGTATTGATCGATTAGAGGCCGGAGGGCTTATCGCTCGTATGCAACAAATTGTTGATGCGGATAAAACATTGCAGAGTGCGATGATTCGCGATCATCAACAGTTTATTTTGCGGCGCGAAAGGCACATGTCGAAAGCGATTAAGCAGCGTTTAATTGATCGAGATTACTTTGACCCTTTGCAGCGGCGAGGTATTGGTGGCATAGCAAACTTTACTCGCATTCGATGTTTACATACTTACTATGCTTCTCACCTAGTGAACCCAAATACCATTGGCAGTTGGCTTGATAAAGAATATCTTTAGTGGGAATATTTATTTTGATTTCATTAATTACTTAGGAGTTATAGTATGGTAGAACTCACGGTTATTCGTAACATCGGTGCAAGTGTCGATGCTGTCTGGGCAGTATTGGATGACTACGGTAATTTATCATGGATTCCCGGTGCAGATAATGTTGAAGTAATCGGTGAAGGCGTTGGGATGACAAGAAGATTACATATGCCTGGCCTCGATTCGCCAATAGATGAAACACTCACTGCGAAAGATATTGCAGCTAAGACTTTTAGTTACACCATACCTAAGAATGCTGTTATTCCTTTTGATGACTATAATGCAACTGTTTCAGTGACAGGTGATACAGGCTCAGCAACCGTCAACTGGTACTGTAGCTTTGATCAGGGTGATGTGCCCGAAGAGGATGCAAAGTCAATGATCGAAGGTAGTTACACGATGATGCTAGACGCCTTAGCAGATAAATTAGAGACCTAAAAGCGTGGAGATTTAGAGGTTTTGCTCAGAGGGGGTCTTGCCTTCTCTGAACCAACCTATCATGTCTTCTAGTATTAGGCAAAAACAAGGTACGACTAGCAGTGCAATGAATGATGAGGTCAGTACGCCAAAGGCAAGCGAAATAGCAATTGGGGTGAACATCATCGTTGAAATTGACTCATTAATTAATAATGGAATTAGGCCAACAAAGGTTGTAGCAGAGGTTAGTATTAGCGGTCTAAACCGTGACATTGCAGCGCTTACAAGAGCGCCGTAGGGTTTTTTTAGGTGGCTTTTCTCGCGGTTATAAAAATCGACCATAATTAAGCTGGCATTAACAGCGACGCCAGACAATGCCATAATGCCAAGCAAAGAGAAAAACATTAGGTCAACTCCCATAATGATATGGCCCATCACTGCCCCGCAGGCACCAAAGGGGATGACGCTCATGACAATCAAAGGTTGCAGATAAGATTTCAATGGGATTGCCAACAGAGTATAGATGGCGAACATTGCGATACTGGCTGTAATTAAGAGGCTGCTTGCAGCCTCTTGTTTTTCTTCTGCCTCGCCAGCCAGATTGATGGCAATATCATATTGCTGAGCGAGCGCTGGCATGATACGGCTTTCAAGATCACCCAGTACCTCCTCAGGGGTGATGGTGTTTCGATCAACATCTGCTGTGACACTTATGACTCTTAGCCCATTTATACGCTTGATATTAGCCATGCCACGCCCCATGGATGCCTCAGCAACTGCCGAGAAAGGAATTTCACTGCCTTCAGTGGTTCGAATTTGCATTTGTTCAATATTACTCAAAGATCGTCTTTCGGTTTTGGGGTAGCGAACCATGATTTTTAGATCTTCACGACCACGTTGTAGTCGCTGTACTTCTTCGCCATAGAACGCTTGCCTAACTTGGGTGGCCAGATCTTGAGCGGACAGGTTAAGTGAACGAGCGCTGTCCTTGATTTTGAGTTTAAGCTCACGTTTGCCGCCTTCAAATGAATCGACAATATCCATCACCCCAGGGTAAGCTTTTAACTCGCTCCTTAGATCTGCGGCTGCTTTTTCAAGGGCGGTAATATTTCTCCCACGCAATTCAATTTCAATCGCTTTGCCTGATGAGAATACCTCTGCGGTGAATGTTAAATTATCCACTTTCGGTATATTTCCGCTTAGATTGCGCCAACGTTTAACTAAATCGTTGGGTGTCAGCCCTTCGTGATCTGTAGGTAAATCAATCTGAAGTGCAACTTCGGCTTGGTGGCCACCACTGGGGTCAGCATCTCCGATGCTTGAGCGACCGATCTGTATGCCTGCAGATACCATCGTATCGGTGATGCGAATGTCAGAACCTTGTTCCTTTAATTCCTGTTCAAGTAGACGGCCGCTTTTCACCAGTTGCTGGGCAACTTTTTGTGTTTCTTCAACGCTAGTGCCAATCGGCATTGAAACACTGGCAAATAACCGTTCACCATCAACAGCGGGAAAAAATTGAAAGATAATTCGACCGCTTATTAGTAGTGCCATAGTTAAAATCAGGCAGGCTAATCCGGTAGCAGTCACTAGGTAGCGACGATTCAGGCACCATTTTAGGCTGGGTCGGTAATATTGATTGGCGAAGCTAAGCAGTGATTGTGTCAGTTTGTCTTGCAATCGAAGAAATCGATTGTCGTTGCTTAATTTATTGGACTTATCAGCATTAAATAGCACTCTTTTAGACAGTTGCATGGGTAGAATTAATTGCGAGGTAATTAAGCTAAAAATTAAAGCTAATACGGCAGTCACGCCAATAAACGAAAAAAAAGAACCTAAGCCGCTTTTCAGCGCTATCAAGGGTGTGAAGGCGGCTATTGAAGTCAGTACACCAAAGATAACGGGCGTTGCAACATCATTAACACCATTTATCGCGGCCTCTCTTGGGCGCTGACCATGTTCGGCATTGGTATAAATTCTTTCGGCTACCACGACCCCCGCATCGACTAATATGCCTAGAATTAACAGCGTGCCAACCACTGAAATCGTGCTGATCGTCACGCCGACAAAAGGAAATGTGATCAGCGTGCCGAGCAGGGTAATCGGTAGGCTAATAGCGACCCAGAATGCCAGTCTAGGCCTAAGAAATAGAGTAAGTATAATTAGTACAAGCACTAAACCGCCTAGTCCATTTGTACCGAGTGCGTCTAGTCTATCGACAAGATCTTGAGACTCGTCGGCCCATAGCGCGACGCCAACCCCGTTAGGCAATCGATATTTGACTTGTTCAAGATAGTCTTTGACACTGCTTGCGACATTAATAACATCTTCATTGCCAATTCTTTTTACACTAATCATTAGCGCTGGTTTGCCGTTGAAAAGTGCATTAACATCGCTACTAACAAAGCCGTCCTGAATATTTGCAATATCGCCTAGTCTAAGTTCGGTAGTCTCACCTCCACTGATAATAATGATATCTTCTAGACTTCGTACGTCTCTGGCTTGGTTGACGGTTCGAATTAAAATTTGACCGTCAACGGTGTCGACCGAACCTGCGGGCAGATCGATTGAGTTCTGGCTGATTCGTTGGGCAATGTCGCGCAAATTAAGACCGTAGCGCCGCAGAGTGTTTTCTTTTACCTCAACACTGATTTCATAGTCTTTAGCGTAATGGATGAACACTTGCGAGACTTCAGGGAGGTCAATTAAATCTAATCGCATTTTCTCAGTTAGGCGTTTTAATGACATTGGGTCAGTATCGCCATAAACAAATATTTGTAACACGTTGGTCAGCAATGTGATTAATTGAATCACAGGCTTTTCTGCCTCATCAGGAAAGGTATCGATACTGTCTATTTTACTTTTTATTTCATTTAGTTTTTGGTTCTTATCTTCGCCTTTAAGTAGTTCAATTTGAACATTGCAGCTGTTTTCTGCCGCTAAGCTGGTAATCTTCTTTATGCCAGGCGTGCCATTGATGTTCTCTTCAACACGAGAGCATACGGTTTGCTCAACCTCTTCGGGAGAGGCGCCTGGATAGGGTATTAGGACGCTGATCAGGTCAACATCGATGTTTGGAAACTCTTCTCGATGCAACTGAGGTAAGGCAATCAAGCCGCCTAAAATGAGAAACCACATCAACAAGTTGGTTGCGACTCGATTATCAATAAACCATGTGAGAAAGTTTTTCACTTCACGCTATCCAATATCTGTTGAGGAGAAGGATTGACTTCCATGCCTTCAAAGATAATAGACGGCGGGGTGACGCAGATAAGTTCATCATTATTGAGACCTCGGCCTACAAGGATCGAGTCTTTATTAACGCGAATGATCTCTATGTCACGATAGATTAAGCGGTTGTCTTTACTAACGATTAATACACGGTTATCGATGACTGCGCTTCTGGGTATCAGTACTGCTTGATCATAGGAGCGACCAGCAATCTCGGCGGTTACGAACAGCCCAACTGTCAAGGGTGGTTGTCCGCCAAACTCGGGATTTTTGACCACCGCGACAGCATGAAATAATCGCGTTTTGGGGTCTACTTCAGATTCTATTCTTTCTAATTGGCCTTGCCATTGGTACTCTATGCCACCATAGGTACTGTTGATACTGACTGCAATAGATTCTTCAGGGCTGAGTGTGCCACGCATTTGCTGTGGCCAATTTAAGAAGCCTAAATCGTCATTTGAGATGGGTAGCCTTACTTCTACAATGTCATCGGCATAAAGCGTTGCGATCGGCGCGCCAACGGTTAAGTACCCCCCTTCATCAATCGATTCTTGTTGGACACGCCCTGAAAAAGGTGCAGTGATTTCAGTGCGCTGGAAATTGAGGCTGGCTTGCTCAAGGTTGGCTTGGGTGATTCTAAGGGTGGCTTCTGCGCGCTTGTATATTTTGAAAGCATCATCTAATTGACTGTTGCTAATAAGGTTCTTTTTATACAGGCCTTGTTGGCGTTGATAGTCATTTTCATAAATGTCAAGGTCAACTTGAGCGCGGGTATTTTCAGCGCTGGCTTTATTCAGTTGTAACTTGTAGTCAGTGTTTTCAATTCGGATAAGCGGGTCAAATTGATCAAATTTGCCCCCTGAGATGAGTTTCTCGCTGACCCAGGTCACGCGCCCGGCAATTTCGCTGGCAAGTGAAATTTGTTTGTGCGGTTTGACTATGCCGTAGGCCATCACTGACTGGCGGATAGAAGTTAACTTTATCTTTTTCGTCTCGATGGTTGGCAGTGTTTTTGTAGGGATGATTTTATCGATTTCAGGCTGGAATGAGACCAAAAGACTCGATATGCCAAGCGCGATTAAAATAACAGCAATTGGGGCGAAAAAACGGTTTTTTGAAAGCTGGCTAGACAATGCCATAGTGTACCCTTAGGAAATTGCTTGTTGTGTTTAATGAGTACATGACATCTCAGTTGTTAGAGTGTCATGCTTGGTGTTGTAAACTGCGGTACATTATCTATTAACTAATATTGAAAAGCCCGGCAAGTAATTGATTATATGAGCATAATATGAAGGGCTTAGTCAGTGTATTTACAATTATCATACGCGAACGCGCAGCATTCGGTTTCCTCACTTGCTTACGGCTTGTTAAGGTCGATAGTTATCGCTTGTTTAGCGATCGATTATGGCCGCGGAACGCATAACCTGATTGCAATTGTGATCTTCTAGGAAATAGCTTCTAATTTAATATAATCAGTGCATAATATTTTTTTAAAAAATTCTTAAATTGATCAGTAATAATCGTTGTTGGCAGTGTTTTGTCAGTTTACTTTTTTATAAAGCTTTGCTCAGCGGAGAGCTTAAATTCTTTAAAGGAAATATTATTGAATATGAAACTGCTGAATCATCGCTTGCTGGTTTTACTTTTTGCTTGGTCTCTAGTATCTGCAGTCTCAAGTATTGGTGCCTCAGCCCAATCTGAGTCAATATCCGATCTAGCATTGACGCATTTGCAAGATGCGGTTGATACCATCAATGATGAAATGATTGATGCCAAAGTGAAGTTCACGTCGTTAATTAAAGCGCCACCTACTCGACATTACAGTCAAGATCGACAGCCCTGTTTAGATTTCAGTCATGAAAAAAAGGCTTTTTTTGGTGATCTTCATGTTCATACAAAGTATTCATTAGATGCAAGTACCCAGTCGACACGTACCAGTCCTGATCAAGCCTATCGTTTTGCTAAAGGGGAAGTTGTTGGTATACAGCCCTGGCAAGAAGGGGAGGCGCTTCGATCCTTGCAATTGGATCGGCCGTTAGATTTTGCTATGGTATCTGATCACGCTGAGTTGTTTGGCGAAACGTATATCTGTAACACCCCAGGAGCAGAGGGCTATAGCTCCTGGCAGTGCAAAATTTACCGTTATTTCCCTCGCGCAGCGTTTTATATGTTTAATGCGACTGCCACTCTAAGGCAGACTCGCCTTGGCTTCTGTGGTGACGACGGGGAGTTATGCCGCCAAGCAGGCAGTGCTCCTTGGTTAGAGATGCAGACGGTCGCCGAGCAACACGATGATAAAAGTGAAAGTTGTGAGTTTACCGCATTTATAGGATATGAATGGACTGGCGGAACTAAAACAGGCGCTAATTTGCATAGAAATGTTGTTTTTCGCAACGCAGAAGTCCCTAATTTGCCGGTGTCTTGGGTTGATGGTTCGGCCCAATATTTATGGAAAACATTGGAGTCAAAGTGTAATGGCACCGATAGCGGTTGCGAAGCGCTGACTATTCCACATAACTCTAATATTAGTAGTGGCTTCATGTTTAATCTTGACAATGATGGCACGGTCGCGATTACAGAAGATCAATTTGCATTGCGAAAAAAATACGAACCTATTGTTGAAATCATGCAACACAAGGGTGCCTCTGAATGTTTTTATTCGGCGGAATTCGGTTCCGATGAGCTTTGTGCATTTGAATTCTTGCCGGTCAGCGGTTTCTTTGGTGGCGCACCGACTAAAGCAGGGGATGGTTTCGTTCGCGATGTTTTAAAAGAGGGCTTAATTGCTCAGCAAAAAAACGGTATGAATCCCTTTCAGTTTGGCTTTATTGGTTCTTCCGATACGCACTTAGGAACACCTGGCGCGGTTGAAGAGAATGTTTTCTTAGGTCACGGTGGGGCCGGCGTGCCTGCGGGTGAGGAAATACCCCCAGGATTACCCGATTATCTTAAATATAACCCTGGGGGCTTGGCGGTCATCTGGGCCGAAGAGAATTCTCGTGACGCCTTATTCGATGCTATGCAACGAGGTGAAACTTATGCGACTAGCGGTCCGCGTATTGAAACTCGTTTGTTTGGCGGTTGGGATTACAGCGAACAACTTTGTGAGAGTAAAGTGTTTGCTCAGCATGGCTATGAGGGCGGCGTGCCAATGGGTGGCACTTTAGTGAGTCCAACCGCAATCGAATCAAGCCCTATCTTTGCTGTCTCCGCTTTACAAGATCCTGGTAGTTCTCGTTCATCAGCCGTGGGTTTACAACGTATACAAATGGTGAAGGGTTGGATCGATGCTGAGGGGAAAAAACAAGAACAGGTTTATGATATTGCTGGCTCCGTTGATAACGGTGCAGCGCTTGATGTGAATAGCTGTGAGATTTCCGGGGAGCAGTCGGCCAGTTTATGTAGCGTCTGGAAAGATCCTGATTTTCAAGCCGAACAACCGGCATTTTACTACACGCGAGTGTTAGAGAATCCGACTTGCCGCTGGAGTCAGCGTCAATGTATCGCTAATGGAGTAAATTGTTCGAACCCTGAAACGATTACCGATGGTTTTGAAGGCTGCTGTGTAGCTGAGCATCGGCCTGTTATTCAAGAACGTGCTTGGTCGTCACCTATTTGGTATCAGCCAGCAGGTAGCTTATCGCAATAACGGCACGACAATTTTAATTGATTAAATGAGGAACATTATGCGACAGTGTGATCAGCATTATATTAATGGCGAATGGATTAAGCCTTTCAGCGAGCGACACTTTGAGGTTATCAATCCCGCCACCGAGCAATCAGCCGGGTCTATTATTCTCGCAAATACAGAGGATGTAAATCGCGCGGTAACTGCCGCAAAAGAAGCCTTTCCTTCGTATTCGTTGAGTTCAATCGATGAACGTATTGGGATGTTTGAGGCAATTTTAGCAGCTTACTCGGCGCGAGTGGACGATATTGCCGCGGCTATTACTGCCGAAATGGGTGCTCCGTATGCGTTTCTTGCAAAGCCTCAGCAAGCACCTACCGGTGCTGGGCATTTTGCAACGATGCTCGAGGTATTAAAGACCTTTGCTTTTGAAACTGATCAGATCAGTGCGCAGGGCAATACCAATAAAGTGGTGCGTGAAGCAATAGGGGTCTGTGCACTAATCACACCTTGGAACTGGCCGGTGAATCAAATTGCCTGCAAGGTTGCGCCCGCTTTAGCGGCAGGTTGTACGATGGTGTTGAAGCCCAGTGAAGTGTCGCCATTTTCGGCCCATATTTTTGCCGAAGTCATGGCCGAAGCAGGTGTGCCTGCGGGTGTATTTAACCTTATAGATGGTGATGGTGCTGAAGCAGGACAGGCGTTATCGTCACATCCTGACATTGATATGATTTCTTTTACGGGTTCAACGCGGGCGGGTAAGGCAATTTCTCATGCGGCAGCCGAGGGAATCAAATCAGTAGCGCTTGAGCTTGGTGGTAAATCGGCCAATATCCTATTAGAGGATTGCGATTTTCCTCAAGAAGTCACCAGAGGCGTGTTGCAAATGATGCATAACTCTGGTCAGACTTGCACGGCACCTTCGCGGATGTTGGTACCGGCTTCGCGATTAGCAGAAGTAGAGGCTATTGCTTGTGCTGCCTGTGAGCAAGTGGTTCTGGGTGATCCACTAAATGACAAAACGACGTTAGGCCCTTTATCCAGCCCTATGCAATATAAAAAGGTCACGGCCTTGATTCAAACTGGTATTGATGAGGGCGCTAAATTAATCAGTGGCGGGCCTGAGCGACCCGCCGATATTGATGCAGGTTGTTATGTATCACCCACTATTTTTAGTCAGGTCAGTAATGATATGACTATCGCTCGGGAGGAAATATTTGGCCCCGTGCTGAGTATTTTACCTTACGCTGATGAGGCTGAGGCGATTGCGATTGCTAATGACACTGACTATGGTCTCGCGGCCTATATTAGTTCGTCCGACCCAGAGAGGGCGCGTGCGATTGCCAGACAGTTACGCGCTGGCATGGTTAAAATTAACGGCGCAGTGGGCGATCTTCACTTGCCTTTTGGTGGGTATAAACAGTCCGGTATTGGTCGTGAATGGGGCGCTTGGGGTCTAGATGAATATCTTGAGACAAAGGCAGTGATTGGTTGAATTTTGTGACAAGATTTTATACAACGAATCAATAATTAGTCTATATGATAGGGCAACAGTGATAAGACTACCGAGGGCTGACTGTGATAACTTCATTCGACGACTACATGATCCACCAAACCGCAGAAGCGGTGATAATTCCTTCGCAAAGTGATCGGAACTTTTACGAGCGTCACTGGATGACGGGCTTCGAGAATACTGGCGATATATTTTTCGAAATTGGTTTTGGTCTATACCCTAATCGTCATGTCATGGACGGCCATTTCAGCGTAGTTATTGGCAACAAGCAATATGCTTTTCATGCATCTCGTCGCGCCCCTGATGATCGAATAGATACCACTGTGGGGCCCTTGTCAGTCATTATTGAAGAGCCAATGCGTTCCTTGCGTTTTATGGTAGAAGACAATGAACACAATATTTCTTGTGACCTGTGTTTTACTGCCATTAGTATCGCTCATCAAGAACCGCATAATACCCGTTATGAAGGTGTTCACTTAATCATGTATAACACACGCTTCACCCAAGCAGGCCATTGGAATGGCACGATTACTGTCGATGGCGAGATACATCATATTGAAAATGCCACGGCCATCCGCGATAAGTCATGGGGTGTGAGACCGGTTGGCGAACCGGTCGGCGGCGCGCCCGGTCTCATGAATGGCGAGCCTGGCGTTTACTGGAATTGGTCGCCGGTGATGTTTGGCGATCAGTGGCTGCATTATGCTACTTTTCATGACCCTGATGGCAATCCTACTCAAGAGAGTTGTGAGTTGGTGCCACTGTATGATGACCCGTCCAATATTCCAGCGGGTGATGATGCTGGCATTATCCATATGCCCAGTATGTCACATCACTTAACGTGGAATAAAGGCACGCGTTTATCCAGTGGAAGCACGGTTAATTGTTCGGATAAAGAAGGCAACCATTACGAAGCCAAGTTAAAGCCATTTGGCAAGCCATTTTATATGTTGGGTATTGGTTACAATCATCCAAAGTGGGGGCATGCAGTGTGGCAGGGTGAATTGGCAATGGATCGCGAGGACTTTGATCTCGATACCATTGACCCTTTAGCTTATGAGCATATCCACACTCATCAGCGGGTCACAGCGACTTTAGAGAAAACTAAAGTCGATGGTACTAAAGAGAGTAAGTTAGGCTATGGTGTTCTTGAAACGATTGTAATTGGTCGACATGACCCATCGGGTTTTAAAGAATTCTTTGATGGCGCAGAATAGTCGGTGTCAGATTGATTGCTTGTCCGTGACGTAAAAATCTGGAGTGTAAGAACTCTGTTTTTTTTGTTTCTGATTATTGGCTTGGCATTGTCTTGGACTTCTCGGCATGTCTGTAATTTTTTGGCCACATCAATGCTGCTCTTAGGCATCATTTACGCTTTTTTTTATGTTGTGAAGCCCTCATCAATACCTGGAGTAAAAGAAATGGACAGTATCATTTTTGTTTAATGCTGATTATTTAAACACAATGACTGATTTATGATCGAATTTAACGGTAAAGTGAGCTAATAAAAAAAATATCACTGACATGCTTGCAAACCATGCAAGGCACTGTTTAAATATACAGTAATGGTCTTACGTAGTCAGCGCAATAAATTCAGTCATGATTGGTTCTTATGGCCAACCCAACAACAGATAACCGAGGTTAATAATGGATGACAACAGAAAAAAAGCACTTGATGCCGCATTGACACAAATTGAACGGCAATTTGGTAAGGGCACCATCATGCGGATGGGGGATGATGAACGTGAAATCATGCCATCTATCTCTACGGGTTCGCTCGGTCTTGATATTGCCTTAGGTATCGGTGGTTTACCGAAAGGGCGAGTGGTGGAAATCTACGGGCCTGAGTCATCGGGAAAAACCACGTTGACTTTACAGGTAGTCGCTGAGTGCCAAAAAGCTGGGGGTACGGCCGCTTTCGTTGATGCTGAGCATGCTTTAGATCCTGGTTACGCTGAAAGACTTGGCGTTGATGTTGAAAGTTTATTGGTGTCTCAGCCTGACACCGGTGAGCAAGCCTTGGAAGTGACTGATATGTTGGTCCGCTCAGGTGCTGTTGATGTCATTATTGTTGACTCTGTGGCCGCCTTGACACCCAAGGCTGAAATTGAAGGTGAGATGGGTGACCATCATGTTGGACTTCAGGCTCGCTTAATGTCTCAAGCATTGCGAAAAATCACGGGTAATATTAAGCGATCAAACTGCATGGTTATTTTCATTAACCAAATTCGAATGAAGATTGGCGTCATGTTTGGTAGCCCTGAAACGACTACTGGGGGGAATGCACTTAAGTTTTACTCGTCGGTTCGTCTTGATATCCGTCGCACTGGCTCGGTTAAAAACGGTGACGAGGTTATTGGTAACGAGACCCGAGTAAAAGTTGTCAAAAATAAAGTAGCGCCGCCTTTTAGGCAGGCGGAATTCCAAATTATGTATGGCGAAGGTATCTACCATATGGGTGAGGTGATTGACATCGGCGTTAAGCAAGGTCTAATTGACAAGGCAGGCGCATGGTATAGCTATAAAGGTGACCGAATCGGGCAAGGTAAGGCTAATTCAGCTAAGTTTCTAGAGGAAAACCCTGATATGGCAAAAGAAATTGAAGGTCTCATTCGGGATGCATTCCTGGGAAAAGTTGGTGCTAAGGACACTGAGGAAGAAGTCGGCGAGCTAGAAGTGATCGAATAATGCGACACAGTTATCGATTTAACCAAGGCTAATTCTGAAACTGTTTCTGAAGCTATATCTAAAACCATGTCTGAAACTATGTCTAAGAATACGAAAGATGAAAATCTTTCATCTTTCAACGGCGCTAAATCGCAACATGAAAACCCGGTTGATATTCGTCGTTCTGCAATGGACTTACTGGCACGTCGTGAGCATTCTCGCTTAGAGCTGGCGCGTAAATTACATAAGAGATTTAGCCAGTACGAAACGATTGAAATCGTTCTCGATCAACTGGTGCAAGATCAGTTACTCAGCGATAAGCGATTTACCGAAGCTTATGTCAGCTATCGCAAGCGGGCTGGGTTTGGACCGGTTAAGATAGCTTCTGAATTGCGTGAACGCGGCATTAATGGCAAGTTAGCAGATAAGTTCTTATATCATAACTCTGAAGATTGGCGAGCAACAGCTGCTGCCGCAAAGCAAAAGAAATTTGGCGCTAACCCCGTTAACGATCTAAAAGAGAAGTTACGGCAGCATCGTTTTCTGCTTTACCGTGGGTTTCGTCGTCACGATTTTGAAGATATTATATAGACGATTTTCTCACCGCATTACTCGCGACACCAATAGCCATGCGATTGTTTTTAGGCGGTCGTCCCACTGGAAAATAACTTGGTTTTAACTGCCTCTCGGTACTCGCTAGGTGGCATTGATACCACTTTTTTAAATGTGCTACCAAAATGGCTATTATCGTTAAAGCCACATTGTTCAGCAACTTCCGCTACAGATAAGTTGCTTTTCTGCAGTAATTCCTTCGCGTGCCCGATACGAACTGCTCGTAAATAGTCTTGTGGAGATTGTCTAGTGGCTGTCTTGAATCGCCGGTTTAAGGTTCTAATACTAATTCCTAGAAGTTCAGCCATTTTTTGGGCAGTGACTTTTTTACCGTAGTTTTCGTTTAACCAATTGAGTAAGCGAGCAATGTCTTCGTCGGAGTGACGTGTATGCTCACCTTCGTTATACATGCTCTTTGCATAGGATTGTCTCACTTCTGGTGAGAAGTTAGCTTCGACCCGACGAGCGATGTCACTGCCATAAAATGTTTCGATAAAATAAATAATTAAATCAGCGACTGAGTTTACGCTGCCAGCACAGTAGATATTTTTGGCGCGAGTAATTAAAAAGTTTTTCTCTAGGTGTACTTCTGGATAACGTTTTTGAAATTGGTCAAAATAACCCCAGTGAGTGGTTGCGGGCCGTTGATGAAGTAGTCCAGCCTCGGCAAAGAAACTGCTACTGGTCCCTACTGCACAGAGATTAATGCCTTTTGCATGCCATTGCTTCAGTAGTTCCAATAAGTAATGCTGGCGGCGAATGACCGTTAATGGATTACGCCATATGGCCGGTAAGATGATTAAATCAACATCGCTAATATTTCTAGGGTGACTATCTGTATGAATATTCAAGCCGCCAGCTGCTTGGACTTTCCGAAGGTTGCCAAATACCTGGGGTTTAAGAACTGCTTGATTATTAATGGCTCGGTGGGTTTCAGCCGCAGCATTCAACATTTCTAGGGGCAGGCTGATACTCGACGATAGGCAGCTATCATACGCAACAAAAGCAATCTTCATGCTGTTCTCTCCAAGGGATTGCTCTCACCATCAGATCGTTTGACCTATTATTACCACATTGGCCAATAATTTATATATTTTGGCCGGATTATTATATAGATAAATAGCACTTAACTCTAGACTTAATGTGTTATTTAAAAGTTCGAGTTTTTTCTCTTTATTCAGCGCCATCCAAAACAGGAGTTTTCATTGGCTAATTTACCAGTAATTGTTGGCTTCGGTGGTATCAATGCAGCTGGCCGCAGCTCATTTCATCACGGTTATCGTCGTCTTGTGATTGACGCTATTGCAAAAGAAAAAGCGGATCTCACCGTCAAAAGCCTCACCCGCTTAATGGGTTTAGCTGACCGCCCCCTGAATGATCAGGTTCGACAGGCGGTTTTCAATGGTACCTTGGTTAGAAAACTTGACGAAAGTATTTTTGACCCTAACAACATTGCCTTTAATGCCCGGCTTGCTATCGAACCATGTTCTGTCGGTGAACTGTGTTTTGAGTTGCCAGTTAAAAATTTGCCTGAGTCAATACCTGAACATTGGCGAATTGAAACTCTCAATGACAAGCGCATTCGTGTAAGTATATCGTCCTCACAAGATTTTTTTTTACCGAGCCTTCGTAAACTCAAAGTACAGTCTGCCGGTCAGTTACCAAGTGGTTTTGATCCTGGCGCAGACTATCCCTCGCATAATCATCCGCGCGGCTTAAAGATGACCGTCTTTGGCGCATCCGATGCCTTGGCCTCGGTTGGGATTGATTGGGCTGAACTGTCTCAGCAAGTTGCGGCCGATCAAATAAGCGTTTATGCGGGTAGTGGTATGAGCCAATTAGACGCGCAATCAAATGGTGGCATGCTGACGGCGCGCTTTAATGACCGTCGAGTGAGCTCTAAGCAATGCCCCTTTGGCTTTGCTGAAATGCCGGCGGATTTTATTAATGCTTACATATTGGGTAGCCTTGGCACGACGGGCACTAGCATGGGTGCCTGCGCGTCTTTTCTGTATAATTTACGTCAAGCAATGACGGATATCCAAGACGGTCGCAGTCGAATAGCTATCGTTGGCAATAGTGAGGCGCCAATTGTGCCAGAAATTATTGAGGGCTACGCTGCCATGAGTGCGCTGGCCAGCGATAAAGATTTATCACGTCTTGATGGTGGTAAGATCGATTATCGACGTGCCTGTCGGCCGTTTGGAGACAACTGTGGTTTTACCCTTGCTGAATCGGCGCAATTTATTGTTTTGTTTGATGATAGCTTAGCGGTTGAATTAGGTGCTACGATTCACGGTGCGGTGAGTGATGTATTTATTAATGCTGACGGCTATAAAAAATCGATTTCAGCGCCAGGTGTTGGCAATTATCTAACCATTGCAAAGGCGATGGCAGGGGCGAGAGGCTTAGTTGGCGAAAGTGCTCTACGCCATCGCAGCTTCATTCAGGCCCACGGCACGGGTACGCCGCAAAACCGTGTCACTGAATCAGCTATTTTAGATCAGGCCGCTAAAGTTTTTGGTATTGAGTCTTGGCCAGTCGTAGCGGTTAAAAGTTATTTAGGGCATTCTATTGCCGCGGCTGGAGCCGATCAATTGATCACCGCCCTAGGCGTATGGAGCGAAGGTATTCTGCCTGGTATTAATACGATTGATAAACCGGCTGACGATGTGGCTTGTGAGCATCTACAGATTGGGCCTGAGCATCAATCGTTGGGCAAAGAGAATCTCGATGTGGCGATCATTAACGCCAAAGGTTTTGGGGGTAATAACGCGTCGGCAACAGTCATCGCGCCACACATCACAGCCAAGATTCTTGCCAATAAGCACAAGGGTAAGCATTGGTCACAATACATGGCGAAAGCCGAAGTTGTATCGCAAAAAGCGCAGGCCTATGATCAAGCCATGCTTAACGGCACAGCAAAACCTATCTATCGTTTTGATCATAGTGTGCTTGAGGGCGATTCGATCGATTTTGATGACAAATGGATTCGCATTCCCGGTTATAATCAAGCTATTAATTTAGACTTGCAGTCTGATTTCAGGCAATGGCTCGATTGATCGCTATGTTTAAGTAAATTTTCAGAGTTATTTTATGGATGCTATTACTGCTCTACAGCAACGAAATTCTTCTGCCCGGCTAAGTGAGCCTGCACCTACAGGTGAGGATCGACACGCTATTTTTCAGGCAGCATTGAGAGCGCCTGATCATGCCAGATTACGTCCTTGGCGATTTTTAACGGTCGAGGGTGACGCCCGTCTAACGCTTGGTGAAAAAATGGCATCGGCTGCAAAAATAGATAATCCTGAACTGGATCCTGCTGTTTACGAAAAATTAAAGTTGGCGCCGCTACGCGCGCCACTGCTGGTGATCGTAATAGCCAAAATTAGCGAGCATCCCAAGGTGCCAGAAGTGGAACAGATTTTATCTGCTGGCGCAGCGGCCACTAAATTACTGACTGCTGCACACGCTCTAGGCTATGCCGGTATTTGGCGCACGGGTTCAGTTTCTTTTAGTCGAACGTTTATGAACAGAATCGGTTTGCAAGCCAATGAAAAAATAGTAGGTTTTATTTATCTCGGCACGGCTGATGGGCCAAGCAAGCTCTTGCCTGACATGGCAGTGGAGGATTTTTTTCAAGTGTGGCGATCAGTCGGTTAATCACAGTAAAGCTTTCATTAGCCCCTGATTCCATCTTTCAAACTGCCTCCTTGTTTTCAACTCCCCGATAAATATAGCCAGAAGTACAGGTCTCTTGTATCTCTACCGCCGACAGCAGATTTAAGTTGGGTTTTAAGTGATTCTTATCCAACGGGCAAGTTTTTCACTGGTCGGGTTTTCAAGCCCCTCTATGTCATTGAGATGATGATAAGGCTGATCGTATAAGAGTTTAAATGCGTGCTTGAGTTCTGAAAAATCCATTACCCAACCGCTTGGCTCGGGAGCTTCACCACTGACATAGAGTCGAATTAAAAAAGAGTGACCATGTAGACGGCTACATTTATGGACCTCCTTTATATCCGGTAAGCGGTGTGCGGCTTCAATAGTAAACTCTTTAAAATTTCCATGATTAATTCGTCTTTTTAATTAAATTGAGTTGGCTTGCGTATTAGCTAGTCACGCTAAAAGTAGCTGCGGTAATCTGATTAATAATTGGTCTGGCAGGGCTGTATAGCGAAGGTTGATAGTGCTAATATAACCATAATCAGTGGTTTCGGCCAGCGATCCAGCTTGATCGCGGTAATTATCTTCAACCTTACCTCAAATTGGCCATAAAGGTTTGACAACTATTGGTTTTTCGGTAGAATTCCGCCTCCTAGACGGGTGGTTAGCTCAGCTGGGAGAGCATCGCCCTTACAAGGCGAGGGTCACAGGTTCGATCCCTGTACCACCCACCATATCTTCAAGTGTGATTGACACTTGTTACGACATACGGACCGGTAGTTCAGCTGGTTAGAATGCCGGCCTGTCACGCCGGAGGTCGCGGGTTCGAGTCCCGTCCGGTCCGCCACTTTTGAGTCTCTAAAGATTCTTTTCCTTCTGGCAACTCTAGATATTAAACCATTAATTTTTTATATTTTTTGATGGAGTAAATTTGCTAAATCAAACTATTGAAAAAGATTTAAAAATTAAAATATTACTACTATGTGGTGGGGAAGGAAACCGTTGGGGAAATCACATGGGTGTCCCAAAGCAGCTTGTGCCAATTAATAAAAAGCCCCTCTTAGAAGACACCATTAACAAATTAAGAGCAAAAGGCCATTCGGAAATATCAATTATCGGCTGCGATAATAAGCATATCATTCCAGGTGTCTCTTATGTCAATCTTAACATTGAGGAGCAGAATTTTAGGCATCATAAGTTCCTCAGCTCAAGAAATTTTTGGAATACTAATGGGACCACATTAATTCTATTCGGGGATGTTTTTTTTTCTGATTTTGCAATAGATGTTTTATTGTCATTTACTAGTAATTCGATTAATTTTACAGGGAGGTTGACTGCTAGCAGAGTGACAGGTTGTGAATATCAAGAGATTTTTGGAGTTTCATTCAACAGTACTCATAATGATGAAGTTGAACTATTAATGCTGGAAGCAGATATAAAATCAAGCAGACCGGCTGGTTGGCAGTTCTATAAAGCTGCAGCTAACAAGTATGCAATAGGTGAGTCTGTTAGTTTTTCAGGCGTTGTTTTTAATCATATAGACGATTTCACTGAGGACTTTGACTTTCCATATGATTATGAAAAATGGAAGAAAAATTTAGAGATAAAAAAAGTGCAAGCGGATGCAGATCAATTTTTAAATGTAGCCCAATGGATGCGAAGAGCAAAAAAAAGGAAGGTGAAAGTTGTTTTTTTGTCCTTTTGTAATTTATTTTTAATACTTATTATTGGTTTTCTATTAACATAATTATCTCGAATCTTGTTAGTTTGCAAAAGGTTATTTAAATAAAAAGTTCTTTTAAGATTTCAAATTCCTCTGAACCTTTTTCATTTATCCCTAACGCCAGTTTTTATCCTACATATTTAAAATGTCTGGGCGATTGATTGTGATCTATATTTGTAAGAGTAGGCGCTTGCTGCTTTAGTTTTTATTAAAAAAACCTCAATTGCCTTTGGGAAATCGCGGTTTTTTAAAATACTTTACTGGCCAGAGTTGCCATTAGCGGGTCAACAATTATCTATGGTCAAGACTGTGTAAGGATGCATGTTAACTAGCAACAAAAGCCAGTAAAAAAAGGTTGTTAAGTTTACTAGCAGGCTTTCGGGACGTGCTTGAATAATTGCCATCCCATAACTTTACTGCAAACTCTTCATGTCGTTTACAGCCGACAATCACATAGAGGCCATGCCGGCGTGGCAAAAACTTGATTATGGGAATGTTAACAATATGAGGCCATGCAAACAGGCAGATTAAAAAGATCGAGACATGAGAGAATAGCTTGCATGGGGGACATACCAGGTAACCCCAAAGTCGATCAGCAAAAGCAGTAAGTAGATTGTTTGGTAAATTGAAATATACTTAAAACGTTAAATGTCATAATAAGAATATATTAATTAATGAGTAAAAATCAACCATTTTGCTTCATAAATAAGCAAAAAATATTTATGGTTTTAAAAGCTTATGCAGGGTGTTTTGAAGTTCTTTTTTTCAGTATGCCTAGTCCAGCGAAAGCTGAGAAAAGCAGAAAACTGCTAGGCGGCAAGGGGATAGGTGCAACCTCATAACCAATATCCGCAAAGGACATTAGTGTGGTGTTGCTAATAAAAGAGGAGGTATTCAACCAACCGGTCATTAACTCTGAAGTTATATCGTCCTGGGCTGAATTAACGATCCCTGTAGAACCGCTGCCGCCATAGTTTTCGTTCCAATGTCCCTCAGCGGTGCCTGGGCCACCCTCTAACTCAACTGGAATAAACGTGGCATTTGGTTGATTGAATTCAGTTTGCCATGCTGCAAGGGCATTAGCACCCGTATACTGGCCAGAACCAGTTATGTAGACACCATTCGCCTCCCAGAGGGTGCCAAACCCTAGTACATGGGCCATTTCATGGCGTATGACGTCGTACAAGTTTCCGTTGCTTTCAAGTTGCGGAACATCGGCAGTGTCAAAAAAGATATCTCCCTCTGCCGCTATGACATAGCCATTAGTGTATTGTTGGTTCCAAACATAGGTTGGCCCAGCATAGGCTAAAGCTCCACCAGGACCATCATCAGGGCCTATCGAAGCGTTAATGGTGACGGTATTGGGTATATTAATGCCTGTTTGATAGCCAATGAGGTGGTTGCCCCAATAGTTGGCGGCTTGTTGAAATAATGCTTGCTGGGAAGAGCTAGCGCCAGAAAACTGCACATCAACAATGATGGCATGAGATGACTGATGGGTAAAAAAGCCAAAATAAATCAAGCACGTACGAAATATACGAGATATATCTATCACGTAATAGCTCCAGGGGTAGTTATCCTTAGCACCATCATGGGAAACGATTGCTAAAGTTTTATTATTAAGAATCTAACTTATCAGATGATTAAATTTCACACAAGCGTTAAAGGAGGCGGTATTAGTGATAAAAGCTACTTTTTTTATGGGACAAACGTCTTAACCAGGCTGACTCTAATAAGTTCGTCACTTGTAGTAAAAGATACAAAGCTTCGTTGAGGAACTGGCGTTAATAAGTGCTGTCATAGTTAATATCTCACCTCGTTTGTCTTGACCCCGCTATAACCGTTAGTTTGGGAGGGGTCATTTTTTTCATGTTGTTTAAAGTTTCCTCCTTGTCTAATTGATTATCTATTTATATTATTTTTTTACCTAACATTCTTTTACTGACGAGAATGCGGTGCCTTGAGTATAATGAAAGTGATCCAAGCTATAGAGAGTGACTATGCAGAAAATACCCGAGGTGCCAATTCCAGAAGCCTACCATGAGTTATTGAAAAAAAGTGTTATTGGTACCATTACAACGATTCGATATAAGGATCAATTACTGTCGAGTCACCCAGTGAGCTTTGTTTGGGACGGCGAGTCAATACGTATTTCCAGTTTAAAAAATCGTATCAAATACAAAAATATTATGGCTGACTCGAGGGTCAGTTTTTGCGTTTTGTCAGCCGAAAATGTAATGCACTACTTAGAAGTCCGAGGCTACGCTACCTTACAAGATGATCCTGATAATGTGTTTGCAAGACGTCAGTTTATTGAAAATAGTGGTGGTGATGAACCGCCAGTAGATATGGACCCGCCTGGGGCGCAGCGAGTGATAATTACCATTCACCCTCAGCAGGTATCCAGTCCGACACTTTACGGCGGCCGTTTTGATAATTTTCAGGCAAGAAAAAATACTAAATAAAATAGGCACTGTTGGAATTTGTTGAACAGTGCCTGCAACTTTGTTTTACAAAGTGGCTTGATAATCGCTGAGTTTCATGACTCGCCATTCAAGATCGGGATGCACCTTTGCCCCGATCCAACGCCAGCACATGGTGCCATTGCGATGACCAGCGGTTTCTATCCAGTTGGCATGGCCTGGATTCGTGTGCGAGACCACTAACTGTACACTACCGTCATCGTTATACTGGGCGGTATGTTTGTTCAAATGAATGGTGTGATATCGATAATCCAGTGATTCCATCCACCAGTTACTTACTTGAAAGTTCCATGTCTGACAATCAGGGACGGTCTTGGCGTCAATCACAAACACTTCGTCATCTGCGAGGGACCAGGCACTGTGAAAATAATAAATATTTGGGTCACCGCCAATCAGTTGGCAATAGGCTTGATCAGCAGGCGGAAGTTGGTTATTAATCGGTAAAAAGCTCTCTGACCAATCCTCAAATAGCTTGGCGGTGCGTTTTACGAAAGTCGCGGCACCTTGCAATCCTCTGTCTAAAGTTTCAGGTGATAATGGCTTGGGTCGGTCTTCGGATGCGCCAATGCGTTCAATTTTTAACTCGGCAGGTTTTTCCGTTTTTCGATCCTGAAATGTTTGTCTGACATTCACTGAGTTGGTTTTTTCGCACATTCCGAGCCAGTTACCTGGTTGCTTTTTTTGGCTCAAAATGAGTTCAAATGTACCGTCGGGGTTTATGTCTAACTCTCGGGAGTCGATAAACCCTGATGTCTCCATGGTGCCATCGACGGAATAGCGATTAATGACCGTACCAATACCTAAGTAGTCAACGGTGCCTCGACTTCCACTAATTTTATAATCGAAGGCGGGATTAAGGGATGCGCTTTCATAACGGTTGTCAGGATTATCGGCGCCCATCTTGATGGTTTCATGGGCGCCCGATCGTAGCGTTGGAAATAACGGGTCACGATGCTCTAAAAAGCTCTCGAGTCCACCGCGTAATAAGCGGGATAAATAGCGATACCCCTCGGCTTGATTAAAGGCATCTTTAGGCGCTTTGTCGCTTTGAATAATTTCGCCTGCCTCTTTTAGGGCGTCACAAAAGTCAGCCCATGCGGTACCATCAATAACACGCTGTTCAGATTCCGAGTTTGCCATTTTTCTATCTCCTTAAAGTAATCTTTTTTTGCCAGTGAAGGCTAGCTCATATTAAGCTGGTAACGTTGAATATAGTCACCGAATAAATCGTCGATTTCTGATTGTTCAATTCCATAGTCAGCAATGTCGTATTCGTGTTTGCCGTGTTTACCTGGTTGATTCTCGTCTAGCCATGCTTGCATATTTGCTTTTCCTTCGTCACTTATCGTAGCAGCTGTAGCAGCATAGACTTTTTCAAGATCAGGCCAAGGGTTCTGAACAAATTCATCGTGTTTTATGTCGATAAATTGTCCAGGATGCTTAGCTTCTAGCTCCGCCCGATTCTTTTCAAAAGCGCGTGAGTATATTTGCAACATGTCCATCCAGTCACGGCCAATGATGTGGTCATCATTCAAGTGAGAAGATGGCGTTCTCACGACTTTGCTAAAGCTGCAGCCTGAAGCGATGATTTTCATGGGGGCGCGGTGTGTCTGGACAATAATAGCGGTTGGGTGATTGGCTAAAATAGCGGGTAATCCCAGCTGATGATAGGGCGTTTTTAATACCCAGCGGCCAGATTTCTTATGTTGTAATACCTGCATTTGTCGTTTGTGATAGGCATAAGAATCGGTGAGATCTTGTTGGTAAAGCCAGTTCGCGAAGCTGGGTATATGGTACTGAGCAGAATACTGCACTGACATAAAGTTTTGGCCAAACAGTAAATGACATTCGTCGGGGGCTTCTGCGTCGATTAAATGGGTTTTAAAAAAGCCGGGCATGAATTGGTCTGTCATGGCAACATTTTGTTTAGTTTTTTCAATTCTTGGGTCATTGAGGTAAGTTGCATCTTCTGGGGGTGGAATTAATTCATTACCCTCCCATAAGCGCAAGGTATGATTGGCGCTGTCGGCATTTAATAGGTGATGCAAAGCCGTGGTGCCCGTTCGAGGTAAGCCTGAGATAAAAATAGGTGCGTGAATTTCTTGATCGAGTACCTCTGGGTTTTCTCGAATATAGTTTTCCACCCGTAAGCGATTTTCTAGGCCTTTGGCAAATAACATCTCAACTTGAAATTTACCGGCTTGATTCAATTGCGCTTCACGGTTAAGCGCATCGATGATCCGCTCCAATGGTTCTATAAAATCATCACCACCAAAGTCGTCTAGTCCGGTTTCTTTTTTTGCTCTGTCCAGATAAGTACTAATGTCGCTAACTTGTTCGCTAGATATCGCTGTGTCGTTTGATTGGACTGTGTTGTCTGCCATGGGTAATGTTCACTTTGATTGCCAAATGGCCGTTAATTATATCGTGATTTAGCGACGTTAATAATGACCCTAAATTTATGTCTTTGATCTAGCATTTTCGCAATGGCAATTAAATTAGCAGCTGTAGTTGTTGATATACTTTGCATAAATCCGAATCGCTGAAGATCGCTTACTGCTGTCCTTTTGTGTCCGTGGCGCTAAGAATGACAAAAACGGTCATGAGTAAGATGGTGGTGTTTGTTTATTGATCGAAATAAAACTCGATCTGCCGGTCACTGGCTTGATTCACCGCTATTCAGATTTTGACGCAGTCAACTAAACGAATCAGTCATTCTTTCGAATTTAATATTAGGCTAGAATGTGCATTGAAATATCTATGGATAACAGAATCTTAGCTATCAACTTTATAGCTGTTAACTTCAATTAGATCTTGGTTATTGGCTAGGCATTGGAAGTTATATTGTTATCCGTTTTTCAAAGAATTGATTCACAAAGGAATCGCTATGAATAAAGTAATGCAGGCGTCCGATATGGTTGCTTCTCTCAGCGACGGAATGACGATCGGTATTGGTGGATGGGGGCCTCGTCGTAAGCCCATGGCATTGGTTCGTGAAATACTTCGATCTGAACTCAAGGACCTAACCATTGTTGCTTACGGTGGCGCTGACGTTGGTATGTTGTGCGCGGCAGGTAAAGTGAAGAAGGTGATTTTTGCATTTGTCTCTTTAGATTTTATTCCTCTCGAACCTTATTTTCGTCTTGCACGACAGCAAGGTGCAATTGAAACTTTAGAAGTTGACGAAGGGATGATGTTGTTAGGTTTGCGAGCAGCGGCTTGGGGTTGTCCGTTTATACCGACACAAGTCGGCTTGGGTACTGATGTTTTAAATGTCAATCCGGAATTGAAAGTCGTTGATAGTCCTTATGACGAAAAGGAGTGGTTAGCAATGCCGGCCTTGGATTTAGACGCGGCATTAATTCACGTTGATCGGGCGGATAGTCGGGGTGTTTGCCAAATTAAAGGCGCCGATCACTATATGGATGATTGGTTTGCTCGTGCAGCAATGAAAGCCTATGTTTCTTGTGATGAATTAGTTGACACTGATTACTTTACCCCTGAGCAAGAAGCACGATTTGTTTTTTGGGAGCGCTCACAAACGACGGGAGTGATTCCGATTGCAGGTGGCGCGCATCCCAGCTCTTGCTCACCTCATTATGGTTTTGATGTGCAGCATTTCAAAGAATACGCAGCCTCAGCAAAAGAGGGCGGTTTTGCCAGTTATGCCGATAAATATATCCACGGTAAAACAGAGATCGACTATCAAAACTTAGTGGGTGGACTCGAGAGTATCAAACAATTGCCCTTAGCGGTCTATTAACTATTGCTTTTCTGGTCTAATAAAAGTTAAAAGTGTTAGATCAGTCGTTATCTTTGGAGAAAATAAATGAGTGAGTTTGCAACTGATTATAGCTTGGCTGAATTGTTGATCTGCGCCAATGCTGCTGCTTACGACAATGACGGAGAGATTTTAGTGACGGGTATTGGTGTGTTACCCAGAATAGCCGCAAGCTTGGCCATGAAGACCAGCAACACTGATATCATGATGACTGACTCAGAAGCATGGTTGCTGTCCGAGCCGAACCCGGTCGGTAATCGTCCTGATGATTTTATTCAGCAAAACGAAACTTGGATGGGTTTTTCTCGAATTTTTGATAATGTTTGGAGCGGTTGTCGGCACATTACGGGCGGCCCAACCCAAATGGACCGTTTTGGTCAAAGCAATATTTCTTGTCTAGGTGGAACTTATCAGCAACCTAAGGTGCAAATGCTAGGCGCTCGAGGCTTTCCAGGAAATTCGATCAGTCATGCAAATTCCTTTTTAATTCCCAGCCATAATACCCGTGTTTTTGTTGAAGGCGAATGCGATATGGTTTGCACGATTGGCTATAATCCTGCCAGATTACCTAAAGGACATCAGCTGTCTGATGTTGATTTGCGTATGGTATTGACGAATCTTTGTGTGATGGATTTTGGCGGCCCTGACTATCAAATGCGCGTGGTCAGTTTGCACCCCGGCGTTACGATTGATGAGGTTATTGAAAATACCGGCTTTGAGCTTTGCATTCCGGACATTATTCCTGAGACGGTTGCGCCTACTGAAGCGCAGTTGGCAGTTATTGCTCAGCTTGATCCACACAACTTACGTTCACGGCAATTAAAAGATGATCCGCCAGGTGTTCGTAGCTAATCTTATTGTCTATTTTTAACGTAAAACGTAAAAGGAAAAGTCATGTCTCAACCTTACGGTACTACGATCAATGCCAACGGTGTGGCAGAATTGATTTTTAACCATCCGCCTGTTAATGCTTTTGACAGCGCGACATGGTTCGCTATTTCCCAAGAAATTGAAGCTTTGGGTAAAAATGATGCGGTTAAAGTCATTATTATAGCCGCTGAAGGCAAAGGCTTTTGTGCCGGCGTTGATATTAAAGAATTGGCCGCTGATGGTTCGAAAATACTCGATGTGAATCGAGGCAATTACGACACCTTTAAAGCGATTCATCTCAACCCTAAGCCAGTGATTGTGGCGCTACACGGTTTTGTTTTAGGCGGGGGTATAGGCATAAGCGGAGCCGCAGACATTATTATTGCTTCTGAGTGTGCTAGTTTCGGCGTGCCAGAGATTGACCGAGGTGCTATGGGTGGCGGTGCGCATTTACAGCGCATGTTCCCGGTGCAAAAAGTTCGTTATATGTATTTTACCGGTGAGTTTATCGATGCCCAAGAGGCCTATCGTCTTGGTGCTGTAGAGCGTGTTGTAGCTCGTGATCAATTGATGCCTACAGCACGTGAAATGGCTGAGACCATTGCCGCTAAATCACCGGCGATGGTTAAATTGGCAAAAGAAGCATTAACGGGTGTTGAGGACGGTAACTTAGAAGATAAATATCGATGGGAGCAGGGTTTTACCTTTGAAGCCTATACCATGGGTGACTCACAAGAAGCGCGTGACGCTTTTGTTGAAAAGCGCAAAGCCGATTTTAAATAGTTTTATTTTTGGATAACGATAACTGTACTATGGATTTAAATTACACCGAACAGCAAGTCGCTTTTAGAGCTGAGGTTAGGCAGTGGCTAGCCGATAATGTGCCTGTCGAACCGCTTCCCAGTTTTGATACGGCCGAGGGTTTTCAAGCTCATCGTGAATGGGAAGCGAAGTTATATGAAGGCCATTGGGGCATGATTACTTGGCCTGAAGAGATGGGTGGTCGCGGTGCTGACTTATTGCAATGGCTTATTTTTGAGGAGGAGTACTACGCTGCTGGTGCGCCTTTAAGAGTCAATCAAAACGGCATCTTTTTATTGGGTCCGACGATGATGGAGTATGGGACCGAAGCGCAGAAGCAGCGTTTTTTAACGGGCATGGCCACCGGCAAAGATATTTGGTGTCAAGCTTGGTCTGAGCCGAACGCTGGTTCGGATATGGCGGCTATTCGCGCCAAGGCTGAACTGTCGAATGATGGTCAGCATTATATTATTAATGGCCAGAAAACTTGGTCAACACGAGCAGTATGGGCCGATTGGGCGTTCGGCATGTTTAGAACTGACCCTGAATCTGAGCGCCATCGTGGTTTAAGTTTTATTTTAGTTCCGCTTGATCTTGAGGGTATTTCGGTCAGGCCGATACCGCAATTAGATGGCTTGCCAGGCTTTGCAGAAATCTTTTTTGATAATGTTAAGGTGCCGGTCGACTGCTTGCTCGGTGAAGAGGACAAAGGCTGGTCCGTGGCTATGGCAACAGCCGGTTTTGAACGCGGTCTAATGCTGCGTTCGCCAGCACGCTTCCAGCAGACGGCTAAACGCTTAGTTGAATTATACAAAGAGAATCAAGCCACCGCTGATGCCGACCCTGCGGTTAAAAATGCAGTAATAAAAGCCTATATGGACGCCGAGGCTTATACTTTGTTGACATACCAAACGGCCTGTCGGTTAGTGCAGGGCGGTAAGATAGGTCCTGAGTCATCAACCAATAAGATTTTTTGGTCTGAATTAGATCGTGATATGCATGCCACAGCGATGAGTATTTTAGGTGCGCGAGCCGAATTGTTAGCCCATGCACCGGCGGCCGAAAATGTTGGAAACTGGCTCGATGGTTGGCTGTTTTCTCAGAGTGGGCCTATTTATGCGGGCACTAATGAAATTCAACGTAACATCATTGCTGAGCGTATGCTTGGTATGCCACGCTAGGAGGTGAGTGATGAATTTTACCTTCACAGAAGACCAGTTATTATTTCAAGAATCCGTCCGCGATTTTTTAGTTAATGAGGTAACAGCCGAGAGTATTCGCGCCCTTTGGGAGACGGATACGGGTCGATCTGATGCGCTATGGGAGCAACTGACCGAGCTCGGACTCACCGCAATGACAGTGCCTGAAGCGATGGGCGGTTTAGGCATGACAGCTTTGGATTTTATCTTGATAGCTCAAGAGTGTGGTTACGTCGCTTTACCCGCGCCGTTAGTCCATATCGCGCTTGTTGCGGTTCCTTTGCTAGACCAGTTAAGTGGTGACAGCGGTGAGGCGATTAAACAGCAATGGTTACCGGCCATTGCCGAGGGTCGGGCCAAGGTCATGGTTGGTCTGGAGCAAAATGTTTTTGTCGAGGACGCACATACAGCGGATTTATTGATCTTACAAAAAGGCCAAGCACTCTATGCGCTGACGCCCGAACAGTTTAGCTACACATTAAATGAATCTGTCGACCCTAGCCGAAAGCTCTACAGTATTAGCTGGCAGACGTCTGACGCGAACTTAATTGCCGAGGGTGGACAGGCACAATGCTTGATCGATGGTGCTATGAATCGCGGTGCCTTAGGAGTGGCGGCTGAAGCCTTAGGTTTGTCGCAACGCATGATCGATATGACGGTGAGTTATACTGCTGATCGTCAACAATTTGGCAAGCCGATTGGTAGCTTTCAAGCGGTTAAGCATTTAATGGCCAATGTGGCGGTGAAGTTAGAATTCTCTAAAACGCCTGTTTATAAAGCGGCTTATGCTGTCGCAGAGCAGTTGCTAAGCGCCAATGTGAATGTCAGTCATGCTAAGCTTGCAGCCACAGAAGTGGCGCAGTTAGCGGCTAAGAATACGATGCAATGTCATGGTGCAATGGGTTATACCTGGGAAGTTGACTTACAGATTTTTATGAAGAAAGCATGGGTTTATAACAACGCTTGGGGTGTTGTTTCTTGGCATCAAGGTCGTGTTAGTGATTTTGTTTTTGCTGATCAAGCAGCGATTGGCGCAGGAAGTACTTTTGTCGCATAGCGATTGATGTTGGAGGAATAATTATGCCTGAAGCTTATATTGTCGATGCGCTTCGTAGTCCAACGGGTCGAAGAAAAGGGGGTCTTGCTCATGTTCATGCGGCCGATTTAGGCGCACATGTTATCAATGCAATTGTTGAGCGAAATGCTATTCCAGCCGAAGACTATGATGATGTCATTTTTGGCAGTGTTGATACCATTGGCCCCTTAGCGGGTGATATTGCCCGTACCTGTTGGTTAGTTGCAGGCTTACCTGATTGTGTTCCAGGCACCACCATAGATCGTCAATGTGGATCTTCACAGCAAGCTGTGCATTTTGCCGCACAAGCTGTCATGAGTGGCACGCAAGATGTTGTGCTTGCGGGTGGCGTACAAACAATGACGCAAATTCCAATTAGTTCGGCAATGACAGCCGCAGAACCGATGGGTTTTAGTGATCCTTTTACAGGGTCAAAAGGTTGGGTTGAGCGTTATGGTGACGTCCCACCAACGCAATTTAATTCAGCGCAAATGATTGCTGATAAGTGGGAAATTTCAAGACAACAGCTTGAAGCCTTTTCATTAGAGTCACACAGGCGTGCCTTGCAGGCGATTACAGAGGGTCGATTCGACCGAGAAATTGTTCCGCTTGAAGGCGTTAGCCAAGATGAAACGCCGCGTCAAACTAGTCTTGAAAAAATGGCTGAATTAGATTATTTGTTTGGTTGCGATAAAGTGACGGCGGCGGTTTCTAGTCAGACTTGTGATGCGAGTAGTGCAATATTAATTGTATCCGATGCCGCTTTAAAAAAGTATCACTTAACGCCGCGAGCTCGCATTCACCACATGAGTGTCCGAGCAGAAGATCCTGTTTGGATGTTAACTGCACCCATCGCTGCGACTCAATTTGCCCTAGACAAAGCAGGTATGACTTTGGCGGATATTGATTTGGTTGAAATTAATGAAGCTTTTGCCTCGGTTGTTTTAGCTTGGCTTAAAGAGACTGGTTATGACCCAGCTAAAACGAATGTGAACGGCGGAGCGATTGCGCTAGGCCACCCATTAGGGGCTTCAGGCTCCAAGCTCATGACGACATTACTGCACGAATTAGAACGCACGGGCGGTCGTTATGGTTTGCAGACCATGTGCGAGGGTGGCGGTCAAGCGAATGTCACCATTATTGAGCGCCTTTAGTCCCATTGTCAGTGATGAAATAATAAGGAGAAAAAAATGTCATTAGAAGAAAAAATAACGGCGGCAGTGAACACCTATATCGATGCCTTTCAAACATCTGACTTAGCGGCCATTATGAGTTTATATGCCGATGACTGCTGTGTTGAAGACCCTGTTGGCTCGCCAGTCAAGCAAGGTCGTGCAGCGGTAGAAGAATTTTATAAGTCGGCTTTAGCGATGAACGTTAGACTTCAACTTGAATCTGAAATACGAATCGCCGGAAATGAGGCAGCTTTTGCATTTACAGGTGAGGTGGATACCGGCGACGGCATTATGACGTTTCGTCCGATAGATGTCATGGTGTTCAATGATGAAGGCAAGGTGACCTCTATGCGAGCTTTTTTTGGTCCCACCAACTCTGGAATGAAGGCTTAGTCATGGCAAATGCGCAAACCATTGCAGATATTCAAGCCCTTACAGCTCGCTATGCTCAGGCTGCGGATCGTCGAGATGTTGCCATGCTACTTTCGACCCTCACAGCAGATGCTGAAGTGATTATGCCGGGCTCGTCAATAAAGGGTCATGAGGCACTAGGGGGTATCCCGGCCATTCTTGATAGTATGTTCGAGCAAACTCAGCATAAAATTTTTAATCAAACCCTTTCGATTAATGGTGACCGCGCTGAGGGAGAAACCTATTGCACGGCGAGTCATCTGCGACTCAAAGAAGACGGTTCTCGAGAAGTCGAAGATTGGAATATTCGATATCAAGACCGATTTGTGTGCATCGATTCTATTTGGTTGTTTGAGCAGAGGGAGTTAGTCGTTGATTGGGTTGAAATAAGGCCGGCGATGTTATTCGGCGAGCAGTTTTGATACTGATTGAATTGAGCGTATTAATGACCCCTTAATTTTTTTGCGGCTCATTATTTTCAGACTGAAATCAATAGATAATCATTCAACAGGAGTTTTTAAATGTCAGGTATTTGTCAGTCAAGAGTTGTAATCATTACCGGCGCTGGTGGTGGATTAGGTGCGGCACATGCGCGAGAGTTTGCAAAAGAAGGCGCTAGCGTGGTTGTCAATGATATTAATCAAGAAGCGGCGGCGTCTGTGGTTGAAGAGATCAATGCTGCTGGTGGTAAAGCGGTGGCTAACCATAGTGATATTACTCATTATGACGACGCGCAAAACGCGGTTAAGCAAGCTATTGAGATCTTTGGTGGCTTAGATATTGTGGTCAATAATGCTGGCATTAACCGCGATAGGATGTTTGCTTCTTTATCGGAAGCAGAGTGGGATGCGATCATGGCGGTACACTTAAAAGGTCATTTTTGTATTAGCTCACATGCCGTTCAGTATTGGCGAGCACAGTCCAAAGCTGGTGCTAAAGTTACCGCTCGTATCATAAATACTACTTCTGGCGCTGGTCTTCAAGGATCAGTTGGCCAGTCGAACTACGCTGCAGCGAAAGCCGGCATTGCTGCCTTAACATTAAATCAAGCTGCTGAGTTGGGTCGTTACGGAATTACTGCTAACGCCGTAGCACCTGCCGCTAGAACCGCGATGACAACCGCCGTCGAGTCAATGGCAACTCGTATGGCTAAGCCTGAAGATGGTAGTTTTGATTATTGGGCGGCAGATAATGTATCGCCTTTACTAGTTTGGCTCGGTTCAGAGCAGGGTGCTGCCGTTACTGGTCGAATTTTTGAGGCCGAAGGCGGTAAAATATCCATCGCTGATGGTTGGCGCTCCACTGAAGGTGTCGATAAAGGTGATCGCTGGCAAGCGGTAGAAATAGGAGCAGCAATCGATGAATTACTCGCAAAAGAAGTGCCAGCGCAAAAAGTTTATGGCAGTTAAATATTAGTGCTGAGTTAATTGGCTAATTGTGTAGAGGTGTAGGACTTGGATTTTGCATTAACTGAAGAGCAAGAAATGATTCGCGAGTCGGCAGAAAACTTTTTGGCTGATGTGTCATCAAGTGCGGCGGTGCGCGAAGCTATGCAGACCGAGCATGGCTATGATCAGCAGGTTTGGCAGCGCATCTGTGAAGAGATGGTGTGGCCGGCCATTCATATTCCTGAGGCTTATGGCGGCATGGGGCTAGGCTATGTTGAATTAGCTGTACTGCTAGAAAAAATGGGCAAGTATTTGCTCTGCTCGCCGTATTTTTCAACGGTTTGTCTTGGCGTAAATGCTTTGTTAATGGCAGGCACTGAGCAGCAAAAGGCCGATTATTTACCCAAAATCGCCGAAGGGCAATTAACCGCTACATTGGCGTATACCGGCATCAATGGGCGCTGGGATGCGCATGGCGTGCAAGCCACTTACCAGAAAACAGATGCTGGTTATCTCTTAAATGGTCAGTTTCGCTTTGTGCCCGATGGCCACACGGCAGATCTACTTATAGTAGCTGCACGAGAAGAGGGCAGTCAGGGTGAGCAAGGAGTTGCCTTATTTGCTTTGTCTTCAGAAGTTGAAGGTGTTACGCGTCAATGGTTGCCGACTATGGATCAGACGCGCAAGCAGGCTGAAATTAACTTGGCGGCTGTTTCTGTTGATGATTCTGCATTAATGGTCAATGCAGATGGTGGCTGGTCAAAACTATCAGCCATTATTCAGTTAGCTCAAATAGCGGTAGCGGCAGAGCAGATGGGTGGTGCGCAACAAACTCTAGACATGGCCGTCGATTATACGCAAGAACGAGAGCAATTTGGTCGTAAAATAGCGAGCTATCAAGCAATCAAACACAAGGCTGCCGATATGATGTTAAAAGCTGAGGTAGCGCGTTCAGCCGTCTATTTTGCCGCTTGTGTAGGCCAAGAAGTGTTGGCCGAGCAAGGTGACGCTGAATTGATTGATGATTTGCCACAAGCGGCCAGCATGGCGAAAGCCTATTGCTCGGATGCGTTCTTTTTTAATGCTGGAAATGCGATCCAGTTTTTTGGCGGTGTTGGTTTCACCTGGGAATACGACTGTCATTTGTACTTTAAGCGGGCCAAATCAACAGAAACGTTTTTAGGTAATGCCAGTTACCATCGAGAATTAATCGCGAAGCAGTTGCTCGATACTTATGGAGGTCTATCATGAAACTGCAATTCAGTGCGGAAGATGAGCTGTTTAGAGCCGAGTTTTCAGCTTGGTTAGCAGATAATTTAACCGGTGAGTTTGAAAAGATTCGCTACCGTGGTGGACCCGGTGATGAGCATATGTACCCGTCTGAACGACACCAATGGGAAAAAAAGATGGCGGCAGGCGGCTGGACCTGTATCGGTTGGCCTGAAGCTTATGGTGGTAAAGATGCAAGTATCGAACAACAAGTTATATTTCATGAAGAGTATGCCCGTGTTGGCGGGCCAGGCCGGATGGGTCACATTGGTGAAGGCTTAACAGGTCCGACGATTATCGCCTATGGCAGCGAAGAGCAGAAGCAAAAATATTTACCTGGAATTTTAGATGGCTCAGAATTGTGGTGTCAGGGATATTCTGAACCTTCTGCAGGATCCGATTTGGCTGGCGTTAAAACTAAAGCAGTGCTTGATGAAGACCTCAATAAATGGCGTATCAGTGGTCAAAAAGTATGGACTTCATTGGCGCATGAATCCGATTGGTGTTTTGTGGTGGCCAGAACTGATCCTCAGTCAGAGCGACATAAGGGTTTAGGTTTTTTCCTGGTTAAAATGGATCAACCGGGTATAGAAGTAAGACCGATAGAACAGCTTACCGGAACCTCAGAATTTAACGAAGTATTTTTTGATGAGGCGGTTGCCGAAGATATTTTAGGTCAGCCAGGTGAGGGTTGGGCGATTGCAATGGCGTTACTCGGTTTCGAGCGTGGTGTTTCGACACTTGGCCAGCAAATGTTGTTTCAAAATGAATTGGATACTATTGTTCACGTCGCTAAAAATAATGGTGCGAGTCAAGACCCTGCTTTGCGGCAGCGAATCGCTGAAGCACATACAGGGCTGCGTCTAATGCGCTATAACGCAATGCGGATGCTGTCTGATCCAAGTAGTGGCGATTTAGATAAGTCAGCGCTTGTTTATAAGTTACATTGGGCGAGCTGGCATCGTAACTTAGGTAAATTAGCGATGGACGTTTTAGGCCCAGAATCTGAAATTTGTGAGTCTGGTCCCTATGAGTTAACCCGATTACAGTCGATGTATTTATTTACTCGATCTGACACTATTTACGGCGGCACTAATCAGGTACAGCGTAATATCATCGCCGAGCGGGGCTTAGGGATGCCGCGTGAAGCGAAGGGATAGTTTTTATATCAAAAATAACGTTAAATTATGAGGATAAGTCCTTGAATAATAATATTCCAGACTACGTCGAAGGGCATAACCTTTTGGCAGGTAAAACGGTGCTAGTAACGGCGGCGGCGGGTGCAGGAATTGGTTTTGCCGCGGCAAAGCGCTCCGCTGAAGAAGGAGCATCTGCACTTATGATTGCTGACATTCATGAAGTACGACTAGCCAAGTCAGCCGATAAGTTAGAACAAGAAACGGGGTTACGTCCGTATACACAACTCTGTAATGTTACAGATGAAAATGATGTGCAGTCGTTGTTAACCAATGCAGTGGAGCAAATGGGACATATTGATGTCTTAATAAATAACGCGGGTTTGGGTGGTTCTAAATCAGTGATTGATATGGAAGATGATGAGTGGCATCGAGTAATTGATGTTACCTTAACTGGTACTATGCGTATGACACGAGCGGTGCTAAAGCATATGCAGTCACGCGGTAAAGGTGTGATTGTGAATAACGCCTCAGTGCTTGGTTGGCGAGCTCAAACCGAGCAAGCCCATTACGCTGCAGCAAAGGCCGGAGTCATGGCTTTAACGCGTTGTTCGGCATTAGAGGCGGCTGAGTTTGGTGTGCGAATTAATGCGGTCTCTCCAAGTATTGCGGTTCATGATTTCTTAAAGAAAACTTCTTCAGAAGAGTTATTAAATGAGTTGGTTAAAAACGAAGCTTTTGGTCGCGGGGCTGAAGTGTGGGAAGTGGCTAATGTTATGATGTTCCTAGCCAGCGATTATTCTTCTTATATGACAGGTGAGGTTGTCAGTTGTTCATCACAGAGAAGTTGATGTCAATCAGCGTCGCTACTCATTCCTTAACTTAACTAGTACAGTTTGGAGATTACACTATGCGTGAAGCTGTCATCGTTTCAACAGCAAGAACGGCCTTGGCAAAATCTTTTCGAGGTAGCTTTAATGATACCGAGGCGCCAGCTATGGGTGGTCATTGTGTCAAAGCAGTAATAGAAAAAGCAGGCATTGATCCAACGATGGTTGACGATTGCATCTTTGGCGCCGCCGCACAGCAAGGTACGCAATCGTATAACTTAGGGCGTTTATGTGGTTTGGTTGGCGGTTTACCTGAAACCACTGCAGGTATGGCGATTGAGCGACAATGCTCCTCAGGCTTAATGTCAATTGCGACTGCAGCTAAAAGTATCATCTGCAATGACTATGATGTGGCTGTAGCAGGCGGTGTTGAATCGATTTCACTGACCCAAAACAAGCATAAGAATAGCTATCGAAGCCAATCGGCAGCGGCAATTGAGGTTGACCCTACTGCCTATATGCCTATGTTAGAAACCGCTGAGGTGGTTTCTGAGCGCTATGGGATTTCTCGCGAAATGCAAGATGAATACAGTTTACAAAGTCAGCAACGTACGGCAGCAGCACAAGAAAGTGGGATCTTTAATGATGAAATCGTACCGATGCAGGCTGTTAAAGCAGTTTTTAATCGTGAGACGAAAGAAACAAGCTATGAAGAAGTGACCGTTGCAAAAGATGAATGTAATCGTCCGTCAACAACGCTGGAGGGTTTGCAGGGTTTGGCACCCGTGTGGAAAGATGGCCAGTGGGTGAAAGAAGGTCGTTTTATCACAGCAGGCAATTCTTCCCAATTATCAGACGGTGCTTCCGCCTCACTGATCATGGAGGCGAATATAGCTAAAGCGCAAGGGCTTTCGCCTTTAGGTTATTATCGAGGTATCTCAGTGGCGGGTTGTCAGTCGGACGAGATGGGAATAGGGCCGGTATTTGCAGTGCCAAAATTACTTGAACGGCACGGTTTATCAATTGCCGATATTGGCGTTTGGGAATTAAATGAGGCCTTCGCTTGTCAGGTTATTTATTGCCGCGATCAGCTAGGTATCGATAATGAGAAGTTAAATATTAATGGCGGCGCTATTTCTATTGGTCATCCTTTTGGTATGAGTGGTGCAAGAATGGTCGGGCACGCATTACTTGAAGCCAAGCGGCGAGGTGAGAGGTATGCTGTAGTGACTATGTGCATTGGTGGTGGTATGGGTGCAGCAGGCTTATTTGAAGTTGCTTAACCCTAGAGTTTAATTGTTCTATACTTAAAAGGTCGGCCTATGCCGGCCTTTTTGTTAGGCTCTTAGCCGTTTATATTGAGAGGTAACCGTTGTGGCGAAGATAATGGGCGCAATCATTGGTTTTTGGTTGTTTGGAGGATTGTTTGGCGCCATATTGGGCTATTTTGTTGCTGGTTTTTTTAACAGCGGTTTGCAAGCTAATTTGCGAAATGGCTATGATCTTCATAGTCAAAGCGGTGATATTTTCTTTACCACCGTTTTCTCACTCATGGGGCATATAGCAAAAGCCGACGGTAAAGTTAGCCAAGATGAAATTGATCAGGCTGAGATTATGATGAGCAAGCTGGGTGTCAGTGGCGCTAAGCGGCAACAAGCCATTGAGTATTTTAAGCACGGCACATCCGCTGATTTTGATATGACAGCACTGTTATCAACATTCTCTACTGCTGTTCGATTCAGAGCGGACTTGAAGCAAAATTTATTAATATTTCTAGTTGAAATAGCGATTGCTGATGATGAATTGCACGCCAGTGAGGAAGCGATTTTACGCCGAGTTGCGCGATCGATAGGTATTGAAATGCGTAGTTTTGAGCGTATGATTGAGATGCTCAAAGCCCAGCGTAGCTTTGCTGGTGGTCAATCGGCAGGCGGAATTGACGATTTAACGACAGCTTATAAGGCTATGGGCGTCGATTCATCCATCAGTGATAAAGAGCTTAAGCGCGCTTACCGCAAGTTAATGAGTCAAAATCATCCCGATAAAATGATAGCAAAGGGAGTGCCTGCTGATATGGTGGCGATGGCGACTGAAAAAACACAAGAGATTCAGGCGGCCTATGATTTAATAGAGCGGTCGAGAAAGTAAAGCAGCGTTCTTGCTTGTGGATTGTTTAAAGTAGGGCCATTAATTGCCAATAGCTGGCATTAAGCTGCTCTCCCCAAATTAAAGCAAACCAACTTGCTGTAGCGAGATAGGGCCCAAAGGGGATAGGTTCATTTTTGTCTTGGCTTTTAAAAATAATTAAGCTTATACCAATCACTGCGCCAACTAGTGATGATAATAAAATAATTAAAGGCAGTAATTGCCAGCCAAGCCATGCGCCTATGGCGGAAAGCAGTTTGAAGTCGCCATAGCCCATGCCATCTCTACCGGTAGCGAGCTTAAATAACCAAAAGACACTCCATAGTGATAGATAGCCAAAGATTGCGCCCCATAAAGCACTTTCTAGTGTCGTGAAGCCGCCAAAGTAATTAACTATTAAGCCTAGCCAGATTAGCGGTAAGGTGATTGAATCAGGCAATAAGTAGGTGTCGTAGTCGATGCCTGTCAAAGCGATCAAAGACCAACTGAAAATTAAAGCGGCTAATACTAGAGCAATAGACGGCATGAAATGCCAAGCAACGATAAAGCTGATGAAAGCGGTTAGTAGCTCTACGCAAGGGTAGCGATAGGAGATACAGATATTGCAGTTTGCACATCTGCCTTTCAGCATTAAAAAACTGACTACTGGAATATTTTGCCAAGGTTTGATTTTACTCATGCAGGCTGGGCAGTGAGAGCTTGGGAAGGATAGATTAAATAGCGCAGACTCGTTAGCTGGTTCAGCTTCATTCTCCTCATTGTTTTCAATAGCTAGTTGCCACTTTCTTTCGAGCATAATCGGTAATCGATAAATCACTACGTTTAAAAAGCTTCCAACAATTAAACCTAGTAACGCGAAGCAGAAAATAAAAAACTCTGCATGATGAGCTGTCAATTCAGTTAAGACCTGCATGAATGGTTCTTCTTTTATTATTGGAATCGCATCGATAGATCGATAGCTTTTACATGTTTAGTTAGTGCGCCTATCGAAATATAATCGACGCCGGTTTCAGCGAGTGATACAAGGTTTTCAATACTAACATTACCTGATGCTTCAAGTTTTGCACGACCATTATTTATTTTCACCGCTAAGGACAGATCGGCAATAGAAAAATTATCTAACATGATAATATCAGCTTTATGCTCGAGCGCTAAGCTCAATTCTTCAAGAGATTCAACTTCAATTTCTATTGGTAACTCAGGATGATTCTTGCGAGCTTTGTCGATCGCTTTGCTTATCGAGCCGCAAGCGGTAATATGATTTTCTTTAATAAGAAAAGCATCGTATAAGCCAACCCGATGGTTGTGACACCCACCACAGCTAACAGCATATTTTTGAGCGGTTCGTAAGCCCGGAATGGTTTTTCTGGTGTCCAATAACTTCACGCCACTGTGTTCAACTAATTCAGCGTACTGCTTGCATAGGGTGGCAGTGCCTGACAGTAGTTGTAAGAAATTGAGGGCAGTGCGTTCCCCTGTCAGCAAATGTCTTGCCGAACCTTCCGCAGTAAATAAGGTTTGGTTAGCAGTGACGCTATCGCCGTCGTTTATCAACCAATCAATAGAGAGTTCAGGATCTAATTGTCTGTAGGTTTCATTGACCCATTCAATACCTGCAATGATGGCTGGTTCGCGGGTAATCACCGATGCTTGGTAACGCTCATGTTCGCCAACCAGTTGTGCGGTTATATCACCTGTGCCGATATCTTCCAGTAATGCGGTTTTTACAGAATGCCTGATGTCGTCTGAGAGTCGGTTTTTATCGAGCATAAGTTATATATTTCAGTTTATGATGGGTAGGCACGCTTGCTCTGAATGCGCTGGTAAACTGTTATATCATAATGATTAATAGCAATGATTGCTAGCCATGTTGATCGCTGTGCAGGCAGGATGAGTATGTGTTATTAAGTGCTGTGCGGCCTTATTGCCGAAGTATTAACTGACCATTACGCTGACTAAATTCAATTTGTGAGAGGGCGCTCATACCCAGCAATATTTTACCCATGCCATTCATCCCAGCGTTGATTTCTGCATCGACATTTGTCAGTGTGATTTCGCCCAGTTCAAGCAATGCGATTGTGGTCTGATAAGTTTCGACAGGGCCATTCGCTGTATAAGAAATACCTCTTTTACCAGGCTGAAGTTGCAATGAACGTGCTATATCGGCAGGTATGACGACTCTCGTCGCGCCAGTGTCGATAATTAACATGGTCTTTATCCCATTAACCTTGCCAGTCATGACGAAATGCTTTTTACGATTAGCATTCAATACTAAGCTTGCTCTGCCATCTAGAACCAGCATCTCAGGAACTTGATTGGGGTTGATATGAGCCGCAAGTTTATCTTGGAAATAAAGGCCAAGCATGACCAGTAGTAATAGCCAGGCAATCACACTCATGGCTAGGCCTATCGAGCTAGCTTGTTGATCGCTCTTATTCGGTTCGTTGTTCATGACTTTCTATTATTCATGCCAGAGGATTAATAAATACGAAGATAAAAAATACCAATATTGCACTTATTTTGACCAAAGCGAGCAATTAGAGCTGTTTCATGCTAGAAAAGAGCTTTTGCTGCTAGTGTTTCGTTTGTTCTGTCATTATGAAAGCAATTATTTTGCTTTTCTACTGTTTTCGTTGCTCGCCCATCACGCTATGATCAGTATTGTGTCATTTAGCTGGCAACATTGCCCGAAATAGTTAAGATTAGGCAGGCATTACTTGGGTAAACAATGATTAAAAAAAGCATTGACTGGAAAATATCGAAATGACTGATTCTCAGAGACAGTCGGTTTCCTCGTTATCCGTAGCGTCAGGATTTTGTTTGATTGATGGTTGGCTCGAAAGTGTTAAACAAGTAGCCTCTCCCAATTATGACCAACGACCGTTAGGTTCTATCATTGATTTATTGGTTGTTCATTGCATTGCTTTACCGCCAAAGCAGTTTGGCGGAAGAGGTATAGAGCAGTTGTTTATGAATCAATTAGATCCAAATGAGCATCCTTATTATAGAGGTATTGCGGATCTCAAAGTTTCGGCGCATGCACTAATTCGAAGAACGGGCGAGATCATCCAATTTGTCAATTTTGATCAGCGTGCTTGGCATGCAGGTCAGTCTTGCTATCAAGGCCGCAATCGCTGTAACGATTTTAGTATCGGTATTGAACTAGAAGGAACCGATCAAGACCCCTATGAACTGATCCAATATCAGACCTTGGTCGCAATTAGTGCTGCGCTTATTGCGCATTACCCAGCGCTTACAGCCGAACGAATTGTGGGTCATGACACGATAGCCTCTGGTAGGAAGACAGATCCAGGCCAAAGATTTGATTGGACCTTTTTTCAAGCGGAGTTGGCGGCTGTTATTGATCAAGGCGACAGCTGAGTTGCGAAAACGCCTAATTTTTCACTGAGGAACGCTATGTACCTACTAACACTTATTTTGACATGGTTGGTGATTCAAGTTTGGGGTGGTATTGCTGTGCTTCAACGTGATGACCTTCAGCGAGCATGGCATAAGTATTTTTTAAGTCTGATTCCCAATACCGTGAACTCAACGGTATTGAATCTACTTATATTGCTGTTACCCGTTACCATGGTGGCTTTTTTTATTGCTGTGTTAGGGGATAGTTTAGCGAGCATACCGATATTTTTGGTAAATATGACTATTCTTCTTTTTGCCATTGGCAGGGGGGATGCAGTCAGTCGATCACAGGCTTTTCGTTTCTCAATAAATGATGAAGAGGTTTCTGCGGCTGCACAGCGTTATTATGGCTTAGATGAGCAAACTGAGCATCTGACAGGGCGGCTCTATCAATGTGTCGCTTATCAGCTCTATGAGCGATGGTTTTCGGTCATTTTTTGGTTCCTGATTTTAGGAGCTCCTGGGGCTTTACTGTATCGGATGTGCCATAACTGCATAGATTCTCACACAGCAGCGGTGAGTCAGCTAGCACTTGAAGCGTCCATTAATGGTGGTTCCGACTCGCAAAAGGCTGAAGTGGATTCAACATCACTGGGAAGAGACGCCAGCCTTATTGTTAGTATCATGGATTGGCTGCCAGCTCGAATATGGGTGCTATTACTAGGCGCAGTGAGTTATTTCGGTACCAGCCTAGAATTACTTAGCGCCAGGCTGTTCGACCGCATCACGGCCAGCAGTTTGTTTGTCGAGTTTTTTCTTGCCTTGCCAGTCGTAAGTCAACACCACAATGAAGGGATTAATCAATCCGCTAGATTAAGCATTCAAAAGCAAGTTGAAAGGATTGAAACGATTAGCCAGCATGCAATGCTTGTTTCCTTGGCTGCAATGCTGGTGATTTTGCTAGTGGTGTAATTAAATTTTTTACTGAAAAGTATTTTTAAGTATTTGAAAGTGTTTTTTAAGGGAAAAAAATGGAAAATCTTTTTACTCTATTGTTTTTTTTGTTTGTCACTTTAGCGTTGCTGGTATTTATTCTAGGACGTTTTGCTAAGCCTATGTCTGACCATCAAACGGCCCGTTTTTCTCGATGGATTATCCCTTTGTTGTTTTTATTGTTAGTGATACAAATTATTCGCCATTACTTTTTCTAATAGCAGCTGGCGCGACATGCTGCTGAAACTCGTCAATAACAAAGGAATATAGGTGCTTGAAAGACTTACTCCCTCAACCGGTCATAACATTATTTGTCACTCGTTGCTCGCGGATTGACAAGGCTGCTATAACGGCTTATAGAACTATTCTTAGCAAGTCTGAGTTAGACCGTAACCAGCGATTTCGGTTTGCTAAAGATCGTCATCGAGATCTTATCAGTAGGGCACTGTTGCGAACCGAGTTAGGTAAGGCGGTATCTTTGCCGCCTGATGCTATTGAGTTAGAACGAGGTAAGCATGGCAAGCCCCAATTGGCTCCCTCAATGCAGCCGATGGCCGAGCAGGTTACATTTAATGTGAGTCATGCCGGCGATTGGGTTATATTGGCTCTTTCATCAGAACCTGTCGGTATCGATATTGAATATACTCCAAGAAATAATGATGTCATGGCTGTTGCTGATCGTTATTTTTACGGCGCCGAACTCAAAGAACTACAGGCGTTTAGCCCTAGCGAACAGCGAGAGCGCTTTTTTGATTACTGGACCTTAAAAGAGGCTTATATAAAAGCGCGAGGTGAGGGGATTAGCTTAGGTTTAGCTAACTTTGGTTTTTCTATCACATCAGAAAATACCATTCGCATTAGCATGAGGCCATGCCTAAATGATTGTCCGGATGATTGGCAGTTTTGGTCGCTCACCCCAGAGAATGACTATCGTCTAGCATTGGCATTGAAAAGTAGTTCTCGAGCTCGGCTAGCTTGTTATGAGAGTGTCCCACTTCGTTATACAGAGAAGTTAGATTGGCGGCTAAACTAATCATCGAGGTAAAACGTATGATTAATCGAATCATCAAACCGTTTAGTAAGGTAAAAAGTATGTTTGATAAAAGTGTATTGGTGGCGCCCGCGGATGCTTTGCCAGGCAGAACTCAGCGTATAGCTGTTCCAGAAAGGCATTATGTTAATCATCATCCGATGTTGGGCAGTAATGGTGAGCTTGATAGGCCAGAGGGTTGTCAGCAGGCGATGTTCGGCCTGGGATGTTTTTGGGGGGCAGAGCGAAAATTTTGGGAATTATCAGGTGTTTATTTAACCGCTGTTGGTTATGCAGCAGGCTCAACAGCTAACCCTAGTTACGAAGAAGTCTGTAGTGGTATGACGGGGCATAATGAGGTGGTTGCAATTATTTTTGATCCTGATCAAGTTAGCTACCAGCAGTTGTTGGCATTGTTTTGGGAGAGTCATAACCCGACTCAAGGCATGCGCCAAGGTAACGACATGGGAACCCAGTATCGTTCAGGAATTTATACCTATGATGGCCAGCTAGCGGATGCTTTGTTATCCAAATCCAATTTTCAGCAGCAATTAACCGCTGCTGGGTTTGCACAGATTACGACTGAAATTATTCCAGCGCCGATATTTTATTTTGCCGAAGGCTATCATCAGCAATATTTAGCGAAAAACCCTAATGGTTATTGTGGGCTTGGGGGGCTAGGCTTGGTGTATCAAGCCTAGGTTTAAACATTCAAAGCTTCACTTAATTAAGGCCTTAATTATCTTAAATGCTAGCTGATTGAGCTGTTCCCGAAAAGAGCGATTAACATCGGTACAACCGTTTCTACGCGGTATATACGCGGACCCATTGAAAGTGTTTGGCAGGCATTTTCTTGTAATAAAGCCACTTCATATGGGATAAATCCTCCCTCGGGCCCAATAATGACGACGTGACCAGATGCTCCAATGGTGGCTCGGTCGTTCAGATTATTTAATGTTAGGTCGGCATTGTAGGGGTGTGCAACAAAGCAGTCTTTATTGCCGCGAATAGCAGCCAATTTATCTTCAACAAATGGTTTAAACTTTGAGTGTAGGCTGACAACTGGGAGGGCGGTATCTTTGCTTTGTTCAAGCCCGAGCAGTAATTGCTGTTGGATGTTTTCAGTATTCAGCTGTGGGCTCTGCCAAAAGCTTTTTTCTACACGAAAGCTATTAATGAAATGCAGTTCTTTTACTCCACATTCTGCGCAGACTGCAATAAGTCGCTTGGCGACTTTCGGCCGTGGCAAGGCAATGATCATGGTGACGGGAAGTGTGGTGGGACTTTGTTGCTGTGATTTTTTTTTATTGGGTGTAAAGTGCAAGCTGACTTCTTTTTTTTCAGTATTAATATGAGTAATCTCTGCGTTTCCATACTCACCATTAATAATGCCTGCGCTCAATGAATTGCCCACTTGGGCATTTAGGGTATTGCAGATATGTTCGGCTCTTCTTCCGCACAATGTTGTGCAGTTGTCAGGTGACAGTTCTAATGAATCGAGTAACAATAAATTCACATTTGATTATCCGATGCAAGCGGGTCTAGAGAGTGCAATGTTAGCCTTGGTTGCGGCAAGTTTTCGAAGCTGATCAAAAAGATTGAGTAACCAGTATCTCGCCTTTTAAAAAGGTAATCAATTCATTGCTGTCACTCTGGCTCAGGAAATCGCCAATATTGACTTTTTCGTTATTGTTGATAAGTGTTAATCCATGTGCTTCCCAGTCATGTTTAGCGGTTGTAGTCACTAACCGCGTGGTTTGTTTTTCCCACACCCATTTCCCTTTAGGCCGGTAGACACCTTTTTCAACAATCAGTTGTTTTTTATTGAGGGTTAAGATATGCCGGTAGCTAAGTTTCCAAGACACGTAGTAGAGCGCAAGGCTTAGGATCAACACTTCAAGACCAGCGAAGGGTAGCATTACCCAGGCCCCAGCAATAATGGTAAAGCCCATGGCAATACCGATACAAATGCTGCCTAATGACCAAATAACACGTTTATTGCCGTCCCAATCTAGCGACCTATCGGGCGATAGGATGAGAGTGTTAATGGTATCTTCACCGACAGTTTTACGGCTAACTTTGATCATAGTAAGTCATCAATTTTTGTTTGAAGCAAATGTGTTTAGCTTTTGTCAAAGTCGACAATCAAAATATCGCCGTTAGCTGGCGTAGGCTCTGGTAATTCCCAATCCCAAACTTCGTGGCTGAAATTGTCGTCCAGTCTCGCGCAGAGATCAACAAATGGCTGTCGTTGGGGATCAGCAATAATTGCCTTTTTAACACCTGCTTTTTTAGCGCGTTTGAATAAATTAAATAAAGTGTTATTTAGGCTGTCCCAAAAACATATATCACCACCAATAATAAGATCATATTGAGATAATGTTTCCACATCTAGTTGATCAAATGTTTTAACTAGTGGTTTGATGTAAACTTCATTTAAACCCGCATGAGCTTGTAAGTATGGGAATACATCGGGATCAGCATCAACACCTGTAACGTCACATTTAAATCGTTTGCTGCAATAGATCGCTGTTAGCCCCCAGCCACAGCCGATTTCGAGGATGTTCGTGTTCTTCTTGGGCGGATTATCATTCAAATAATCCATTAGCAAATAACTGGAACTCCAAAATTTATCGCCATGAATAGAAGTAGGGTGTTCTTTTTTAAGCTTCTTGATTACGGGGTGCTTAGCGGTCATTAATTTGACTCCTAGCTCTTCCTGAATAGTTGGCTGTTTACTTGCTGGTTTTGCTGAACTACTTTTTTTCATAGTAACTTTTATCTCGAAGCGTTATGGCTGGTTTATTCATCAATTAATCACAGCTTGCCATGCTCTTGCTTATATTGACAGCGAAATAGGGCAAAGTTAGGTCGTTATTTGAGTTATTATAAAGCTTTTGAATCTGTTAGTTAAAAGTAATTATGGTGTTTAGGGAAAAAAACCTTTTTTATTGGTTATCTTTTTTTTTGCAGGGAAAGAAGTGGCACCTTATGTATTGATCTGAAGATGCGAAGCGATGGTCAGTCTTTATCACAGTGCCGAACGGCTAGTTTTGTAAGCTGGAGTCTAGCTAAAAAGAGTTATTCTTATAAGTAACTTTTATTTTTTGGGGTGATTAACGATGAGTCGGCCTTATTTAACACAGATGACAACTGCTTAGCGTCACAAGCCATGGTAAACTAATAAGAATTTTCAGTGATAATCATATTTTTTGTAGCGCCTATGTATAAGTTGGTCAGACCATTATTGTTTTCTCTCGATCCCGAATGGGCTCACGATTTAACGATGAGTAGCTTGAGCTTAGTCGGTAATAGTGGGCTAGCCGATAGGTTGATGCCTGGCAGGGTTGAAGACCCCTTAGAAATACTTGGTCTTCAGTTTCCTAACCGAGTGGGTTTATCTGCAGGATTGGATAAAAATGGCACGGCTATACGTGGCTTGGCGTCTCTGGGTTTTGGATTTTTAGAAATTGGTACCGTTACCCCTAAGCCGCAGGCGGGTAACCCTAAGCCACGTATGTTTCGATTGTCTAAACATCAAGCGATAATTAATCGTATGGGCTTTAATAACAGTGGTTTAGACGCCCTTATCGATCGTGTTAAGCATGCGCGTCAATTAGGGATTAACTGTCCTCTGGGAATTAATATTGGCAAAAATAAATTAACCTCGGCAGAAGATGCGGCGGATGATTACTTGCAATGTATCGCTGCCGTGGCGCCTTTAGCAGACTATATTACGATTAACTTGTCATCACCTAATACGCCGGGTTTACGTGACTTACAGTTTGGCGATGAATTAGCGGCATTGTTAGCGAAAGTGGTACAGGCTCGCACTGAGTTTGCGGAGCGTGAGGGTAAATGTGTCCCTCTATTGGTTAAAATTGCTCCTGATATGGCGGACGCTGACCTTTTTAGCGTCGCCGACCAACTGATAGAGCAGGGTATCGATGGCATTATTGCGACTAATACCACTACGGATAAGCGTTTGGTTGAAGACCATCGAAACGGGCATCAAGCCGGTGGCTTAAGCGGCCAGGTGTTATTTGAGCGCTCGACGGAAGTGGTTGCAAAGCTAGCAGATCATATCGATGGTCAAATAGCGATTATTGGTGTTGGGGGCATTCATTCAGGCGAGCATGCGGCAGCTAAAATTGCAGCAGGTGCAGACTTAGTGCAGATTTACACTGGCTTGATATATCAAGGTCCTAGAATTGTTCGCGACTCCGCTAAGGCTATTCAATTAGCTCGTCAGGAAAGGTAGGTGAGTACATCTTTTCAGTCATACATTGCTACTTGTCCAAAAGGCTTAGAGCATCAATTAGCTTTAGAGTTGGCTCGACTGGGGGTAATTAGTGTTCAGGAGTCCGTGGCGGCTTGTTATTTTGAAGCTGACCTCGCTGTGGCTTATCAGGTCTGTTTATGGTCGCGTCTAGCAAATCGTGTTGCGCTATTATTACTGCGCAATCGAATCGATTCTGAGCAAGCACTTTACGACAGTGTCAATGCCTTATCTTGGAGCAGCTATTTTACTGCCAACAAAACATTATTAGTTGATTTTAATGGGACATCGGCGGACATTCGAGATGCTCGATTTGGCGCAAAGCGCGTTAAAGATGCCATCAATGATAGCTTTTTAAACAGCACTAATCAGCGTCTAGTGATTGATGAGCAGCGACCTGATATTTTGGTTTATGCTCGCTTGTTCAATGGCCGCTTTACATTGGCTCTTGATTTGGTTGGCGAGAGCTTGCATCAGAGAGGCTACAGAAATCGAGGGGGTGCAGCACCTTTAAAAGAAAATTTAGCCGCGGCGATTTTACTGCAAAGTGATTGGCCTGCGATTGCAGAATCAGGTGGTAGTCTTGTCGACCCTATGTGCGGTTCCGGTACGCTATTAATTGAGGCTGCACTTATTGCGGCCAATATCCCGCCGACCTTTTTGCGCACACGTGGTTTGGTGGGCAATGGTCATTGGTGTTTAACTCAGCTCTCTACTTATGACGATACGGTTTGGCAACAGGCCATAAAGCTACAAACACTTGCAGCGGAGCAAGCTTATAACCAACTGAAGAATACGCTGCTTGGTTTCGATATAGACCCAGGGATTGTTGCGCAGGCAAATGAAAATATTGCATTAGCTGGTTTGTCGGATTGTTTAACCGTTAAGGTGATGGCGATCGACCGCTTATCTTTGCCGGATGACATCGTGCCAGGTCTCTTAGTGGTAAATCCACCTTATGGCGAGCGTTTAGGTGAAGTCGATGAATTAATCCCAGTCTATCAGCAGCTAGGTCGCTTGCTTAAACAGTTCTGTATGGGTTGGCAGGCTAGTGTCTTCACTGGTAATAGAGCGTTAGGTTGGCAAACGGGGTTTCGCAGTTGGCGGCAGCATAGGCTTTACAATGGTACGATTGAATGCCAGCTACAGCGTTACCGTGTCGATGAAAGAAACATTGCAGTTGATCAGATAGATAAAGAAAAAAAAGTTCTATCAATTGACGATTTAGGTGATAACGCTGTCATGTTGGCGAATCGCTTGAAAAAAAACAGACGACGTTTAAAGCCTTGGCTCAAAAAACAATCCAATGCCTGTTATCGTGTTTATGATGCCGATCTGCCAGAGTACGCGATGGCAATTGATTGTTATGTGGCTGTCGAAAAATTAGCCCGAGATTCTGATTATGGTAGCGGTGCTTATCCTGTAAAAAATAGAGGGGCGAGCCCCTATAAAAATATCCCAACACCCTTGCCTAGACGAATACCTCTGGTGCAACCTGAATTGCATATACATTTACAGGAATATGCACCGCCAGCAACGATTGATGCCGTTTCAGCGCGTAAACGGGTCAAAGATGCCATCGCCGCTGTTTCGGCGGTGTTTGAATGTCCTCTTGAGAAAATCTACCTTAAGCGACGAGAACGTCAGCGCGGTAATACTCAGTATAAGAAGACTGATGATGCAGATCAAAGCTTGGTCGTGTTAGAGCATGGCCATGCATTTAAGATAAATTTACAGCGCTATTTAGATAGCGGCTTATTTTTAGATCATCGTCCAGTTCGTTCATTAATCGCCAAGGAGGTTAGAGGTAAGAGCTTTCTAAACTTGTTCAGTTATACCGGTTCTGCTTCAGTCTATGCGGCTAAAGCCGGCGCCAGTCATAGTCTTAGTATTGATATGTCGAATAGTTATTTGAACTGGACGCGGCACAATTATCAACTCAATGAGATTGACGCTGAGCGGCATGAATTACTCAGAGCCGATTGTAGTGAGTGGCTAAAAACAGCCGATGAGAGCTTTGATTGCATCTTGCTTGATCCTCCCAGCTTCTCTAACTCTAAGCGAATGAAGCACACGATGGATATTAGCCGAGATCATATCGATTTGATTAGCTTGGCAATGCGTCGCCTAACGGCAGAGGGTAGTCTATACTTCTCAACTAATAAACGAGGCTTTAAGTTTGCGGCTGAATTGGCTCGTAAATTCGCGGTTAAAGATTTAACACGGGCTACTTTAGACCCTGACTTTGATAGAGGGCGACCTGCACATCAGTGCTGGCAGTTAAAACACCGCTAATTGCTTGGTCAAATAAGACTATGAGCTGGCCAAAAATACTGATATAGTTCAAAAAATAGTCAGATTAAGTGGAGTTTACGAGGAGTAGCGTTGTGGAACATAGTTATCGCTTAGTGATTGCCTGTCCTGACCAAGTGGGCATAGTGGCTAAAGTGAGTGCCTTCATCGCTGAACAAGGCGGTTCATTACTCGAAGCGAACTACCACACTGACCCTGTCTCAGGTCAATTCTTCATGCGAAATGAAATTAGCGCCCAGTCATTATCGGTTAGTTTTGACGCCTTCAAGCAGCAATTTCAAGTCATTGCCGATGCACATAAAATGTCATGGTACTTGCGTGATTCCAATCAACGTCGCCAAGTGCTCTTGCTGGCAAGCCATGCTTCTCATTGCTTAGCCGATTTATTGCATCGCTGGCGCAGTGGTGATCTGCTCTGTGATGTACCCTGTGTGATATCAAACCACGAAAATTTGCGTAGTATGGTTGAGTGGCACAACATTCCTTTCTATTATGTACCGATGGCAAAAGAGCCCGAGGCTAAAGCTGCTGGGTTTGCAGAAATAGATCGACTGATACAACTCTACCAAGCTGACACGATTGTTTTAGCCCGTTATATGCAGATTTTTCCGCCTGATCTTTGTGCGCGTTATCCGCGACAAGTGATAAATATTCATCACAGTTTTTTACCGTCATTTATTGGCGCAAATCCGTATCAAAAGGCTTTCGAGCGAGGTGTTAAATTAATTGGTGCTACCTGCCACTATGTGACTGATGACCTTGATGAGGGTCCCATTCTTGAACAAGATGTCGCTCGTGTTGGTCATAAGCATGACCGCGATGATATGGTGCGCTTAGGCAAAGATGTTGAGGCCCGCGTATTAGCCCAGGGCTTGCGTTATCATCTTGAAGACAGGGTCATAGTTGATGGCAATAAAACCGTGATTTTTGATTAGTTAATTATTGTTTGAGCCCTTTTTCTGTCAATCTTATAAATCTTTAACCAAATCACCTTAAAAAAACAAGGACAATAGTTATTTGTCAGCATAGACTCAAATGAGTTTTTAATGAACTAGCTATTTGTTAACGCCAAGCATAATCGAGGAAGAATCAATGGGTTTATTAAGTGGTAAATACACCATAGTCACCGGCGGTGGAACAGGTCTAGGTTTTGGCGTGGCGCAACGATTCTTAGAGCAAGATGCTGCTAGTGTTACGATTGTCGGTCGTCGCGAAGAAGTTTTACAGACAGCCGCGGATAAGCTGTCAGCCTTAGGCTATGCCGGCGAAGTGCGCTTTAAAACCTGTGATGTGACAGTTGAGGAGCAGGTTGAAGCCGCTGTTGCAGCGGCGTGTAATGACCAAGGTCAGCTTGATGTAATGGTTTCAAATGCTGGGACAGGATTACCGAATGCCGTGATTGATGCTGATGTTGCAGCCTGGAGTAGTCTGTTAGATTTAAATATTATTGGCAATTTGCTGAGCATTAAACATGCGGCGATCAAAATGAAAGCCATTGGTGGCAGTATTATTTCTATTTCCTCAATAGAAGGTGCGGCACCGAGTAAGTTTATGGGTCCGTATAGCGTCAGCAAGGCGGGTGCGGAAATGTTAGTTAAAAATGCGGCCTTAGAGCTAGGTCCTTTTGGTATTCGGGTTAACTGTATTCGCCCTGGCATGGTACCGACCGAAATTGTTGCTGCATCGCTACCACAAAGCATGCAAGATAATTACATAGAAGAATCTGATTTGAGCCGTGCCGGCACGCCCGAAGAAATTGCTGATGGCGTCCTTTATTTTGCCTCTGATATGGGTAAGTGGACGACTGGACAGATCTTGGGTGTTTGTGGGGGTGCCGGCAATCAAAAAGGTGCCGACTTTAGCGAGTCAATTGAGATGTTTTATGGTGCTAATAAACTAAAATCATATACCAATCAATAGGTGTTTTTTTAGTCTTTTAATGTGGCAAATAACAACAAAAATTAATCTAGCTATAGAAATTGATTTTGCTGCGTTTAACTTTTAAGCGGTTTTTAAACCTTATTATTTTTCGTGATTCGAAGCCTGTTTCTGGCTTGCAAAAAACGCCATAAGTCAATGTTTTCCTTACTGTAGCAGTCATATTTAATTATCAAGTTGAATCTTTTTTCACTTTGGTGGTACTTCCTTTACAGCTGGTTTATGCTATTTATTGTTACATTATATATGATTGAAAATTTTTTATTAAAAAGATAACTAGGATCTGAGCTATGACGCCGGAACAAACGAAAGCCTTTGAAGAGAAAGTCTATGCCTATGTTGGAAAGCCAATCTATAAGGGCCCACGACGCGGATACGATGATGTTAACTCAGCCATGATACGCCAGTGGTGCGAAGTGATGGGTGAAAAAAATCCCGCCTATGTTGATCAAGATTGGGCTGAAAAAAGTACTCGTGGCCATTTAATTGCGCCGCCAGCTATGATGTATGCTTGGACTCAAGAGGGCTACAAAGTCGCCAGCGAGGGCCGTCCGACGGACGGTCAAGTTGAGATGGTTAAGTTCTTTGATAGTCATGGTTTTAGCGGTTCTTTAGGCACCAATGTTGATCAAGAATATTTTGCTGAGGCAAAAATCGGCGACGCTATTTTTGAAGAAAGTGTCATTGAGTCGATTTCAGAACAAAAGACAACGGCTAGAGGGGTTGGCTATTTTTTTGAAACCTATGCCAAGTTTACCAATCAAGATGGCGTCTTGTTGGGCACTCAACGATTCAGAGTATTCAAGTTTATTCCGCCAGAACAGGAAGAGGCTACAACTGCTAACAGCGATACGTTAGAAATTCCGACTAGAGTGGCTGCCCCACGAGGACAAGATAATAAATGGTGGTGGGACGCTTGCGATGAAGGCAAGATATTGATACAGCGCTGCGCATCATGTGGTGCCTTAAGACATCCGCCTAGACCTATGTGTGGAGTCTGCCAATCAACTGAATGGGATACGATAGAGTCAACATTAGACGGTGAATTGTTTAGCTTCGTTGAAATGCATCATCCTAAATTCCCTGGTTATCAATATCCCTTACTAGTCGGTGTAATTAGTTTGGCAGAGGGCACGCGCATTGTTGCAAATATTGTCGGTTGTGACGTAAAAGATGTTGAAATTGGCATGAAGTTGAAAGGCAAGGTTGAGCGAGTTGATGAAAAAACGATATTGCCTCAATTTTATCCTGTTAATAACTAACGGCTAAGCTAAGGAGAAGCAGAGTAATGAAAACACTTAACTATGCCGATGTTAATATTGGCGATAAAATTCCTGATTTAGTCATACCCATAACCGCATCGCTTATTTCATGCGCTGCATTGGCTACGCGAGATTTTGAGCCCTGTCATCATGATAAAACAGTAGCTCAGGGCATGGGCTTGCCGGATGTTTTTATGAATATATTAACAAGTCAGGCCTTAATGGCCCGCTTCGTCACCGATTGGTCTGGTCCTGAGGCGGTCATGAAGGCATTAAAGGTCAAGTTGGGAGCGCCGAATGTTCCAGGCATGACTATGACAGTCAGTGGTGAAATCGTTGAAAAAAACGACAACGAAAAAAGTATAAAAGTTGACGTTACGGGTGAGAATAATGTTTGGGGAATGCACATGACAGGCTCTGTGCAAATTGCACTGCCTTAATTCATTCCTGTTGGAGAGGAAATTATGACCATTAATGTTTCAGGTGAAGCCGCGATTGCCGGTGTAGCCAATACAGAATTTTCAAAAAACTCTGGCGTTTCTGAGTTGGAATTAGCATCGGTGGCCGTCCGTGATGCCATTACCGATGCAGGGTTAAAGCCCTCTGATGTCGATGGCATGACGACATTTACCCTCGATAACACTGATGAGATTGAAATAGCTCGCGCGGTTGGAATCGGCGATTTGACTTTTTACTCGCGGGTTCCTCATGGTGGTGGCGCTGCTACTGGCCTAGTTCATCAAGCAGTGATGGATGTCGCAACGGGAAAGGCTGAAGTGGTTGTATGTTACCGTGCATTAAACGGACGCTCGGGCCATCGTTATAGTTCGGGTGTTGCAGGTCCACTATTAACCTCGGATGCTATTCACTGGGGTTGGTATACCCCATATGGCTTAATGACGCCAGCCAGTTGGGTGGCTATGTACACACAGCGGTATATGTATCTGGCAGAAAACGTACAAGACGCGATGTTTGAGATTGCCCATGTGCAACGTCAATATGCAGCCAAAAATCCTGCGGCTTTTTTCTACCAACGTCCTTTTGATCGTGCGGATTATGATGCTTCAAGGCCAATTGTTTCACCGTTTAAAATGCTTGATTGCTGTATGGAAACTGACGGTGGCAGTGCAGTGGTGGTGACGACGGCCGAACGAGCAAAAGATTTAAAACATCCGGCTGTCATCATTAAGGGCGTTGCGCAGGCTGCTGCTGCTGATATGGAGTCAATGACCAGTTTTTACCGGCCAGAAATCGCGCGTATACCTTCAATGGATATTGCCGCTAAGATGGCTTATGAGCAGTCTGGCCTTTGTGCCGATGATATCGATGCGGCGGTCATTTATGACGCGTTTACACCAATCGTATTATGGCAGTTAGAATCATGGGGTTTTTGTGATTTATTAGAAGCGCCAAAATTTGTTTTAGATGGTGCGCTACGAAGTGATGGACGTCTACCTACTAATACTCATGGTGGGCAGTTGAGTGAGGCATACATTCATGGTGTTAATGGGATTGTTGAAGCCACCCGTTTAGTCCGAGGTCAATCGGTTAATCAACCTGCCAAAGAAGTGAATAATGTATTAGTAACATCTGGCGTCGGTGTGCCTACTGGTGGCGCCTTATTGGGCCTATCTGATTAATAATAAAGTGAGAAAACTATGGCAAAGCGTTTTGCTAACAAAATTGCTATTGTGACTGGGGCAAGTTTAGGTATAGGCAGAAGTACTGCTATTCAATTAGCCCAAGAGGGGGCGCACGTTGTTGGTTGTTCGCGTCGCAAGCCCAAGCTTGATGAACTTGCTGAACGCATATCTACAGACGGTGGTCAGTTTACGGGATATGCACTTGATGTAAACGATGCCTTTGCTGTCGAGCGATTTGTCGAAGAGGTGATAGAGAAATTTGGTCGTCTGGATGTTTTAGTTAACAATGCTCCCTCGGTAAAAGGGGGTATGATAGAGCATACCAGTCTTGATGATTGGCAATCAAATTTCAAAGCATCAGTCGACAGTGTGTTCATTGCAACAAAGGCAGCCTTTAAAGCAATGTATCAACAAGGCTCCGGCGCAGTAGTGACAGTGTCATCAGTGAGCAGTCTGCGAGGCGGAATGGCGGCCAGTGCCTATTCGTCATCTAAGGCCGCTATCAATCACTTCACTAGTTGTGCCGCAATGGAAGCTGCACCTTATAATGTCAGAGTAAATGTTGTTGCTCCGGGTTCGGTTAAAACGCCAGGTCTAGATCAGGCAACTGGTAAGAGTGAAGTGATGATGAATACGATTGCTGGTTCGATACCTATGCAGCGTCATGCTGAGCCCGAAGAAATAGCCGAGGCAATCTGTTTTTTATGTTCGGATCAGGCTTCTTTCATTACAGGTATTGTCTTGCCCGTTGATGGCGGTAAGACGCAGCAGCTTTATATTCCTGATTTCGATATAACTGCGCTAGACAACGCAAAAGTTGAAAGTTGAGACCATTAACGCAAAAACTTTTCCCCTTAAGGTGAATAATCGATATGAGTGAATCGTTAGTATCACGAATAAAGCCCGTACTAGGTTTGGACAATAAATGGTGGTGGGATCAAGCTGCTGAGGGAGTCCTTGCGATCCAGCGTTGCCAAGGTTGTCAAGCATTAAGGCATCCGCCACGCCCCATGTGCGATCAATGTCAGTCACAAGAATGGGATTTTATCTCGGCATCAGGTAAGGGTACTGTTTGTAGTTTTACGGTGCTGCACCATCCCAAGTTTCCCGGCTACGATTATCCATTGATTATTGTGCTAGTTGAGCTTACTGAGGGAACACGTATTACCTCTCAATTGACTGGTTGTGAACCTGACGAGGTAGATTTTGATATGCCAGTTGAAATGGTGATGCAGCGGGATGCTGATGGTTTTCAGTTGCCATACTTTCGCCCCTCCCAATAATCGCATATTGCTTTAGGTAGTTAAAATTGATAATGAAAAGCTTACATAATAAGGCCGCTATTGCGGGTATTGGTTGCACTGAATTTTCTAAAGCATCAGGCCGTTCCGAACTATCTCTCGCTTCAGAGGCAGTCGTAGCAGCGGTTACTGACGCTGGCCTTGCACCATCAGAGATCGATGGTTTGGTCAGTTACACGCTTGATCCTACCGATGAGATAGAGGTTGCTCGAAGTGTTGGAGCTGGCGATTTGACTTTTTTTAGTAAGGTCAACTATGGCGGTGGCGCGGCGGTTGGTGTAGTTCATCAAGCCGTTATGGCCGTGGCAACTGGCCAAGCGAATAATGTAGTTGTTTATCGCGCTATGAATGGTCGTTCTGGACAGCGTAATGGGCAAGGTGTATCAGGGCAAATTGTCACTAGTGACTTAGTGCATTGGTCGTGGTATCAGGTTTATGGCATGTTAACGCCTGGATCTTGGATTGCCATGATTGCAAATAAATACATGAATAAGTATGACGTCACTGCTGAAGACTTGGGTCATGTTGCTATTTCGCAACGGAATTACGCAGTGACAAATCCACGTGCCTTTGGTTATCAAAAACCGTTAACGATGGAAGATTATCTAGCCTCCAAAATGATTGCATCTCCGTTGCGCTTGTATGATTTTTGTCAAGAATCAGATGGCGGTTGTGCGTTATTAATTACTAGCGCAGAAAGAGCCGTTGGCTTAAAGCAGAAGCCGGCAGTAATTAGAGGGATTACCCAGGCATCAACGCAAGGGCAGGAGCAAATGACTAGCTTCTATCGGAATGAACTAAGTACCTTGCCAGAAATGGAGTTAGCGGCCAAGCGTGTGTATGCACAGAGCGGATTACAGGCGAGCGATATTGACGCTGCTTGTTTGTATGATGCATTCACAAGTGAAGTTGTCATGCAATTAGAAAGTTTTGGCTTTTGTGGTCCCGGTGAGGCAAAAGATTTTATTAAAGAGGGTGGCCTCGATATCGATGGGCGCTTACCAAACAATACTCATGGGGGCTTATTGTCCGAAGCTTATATCCATGGTTTAAATAATATTGCTGAGGCTGTTAGGCTTATCAGGGGGGAATCAACCAATCAGCCCAAAGGCATTGAGCATGTGTTAGTGAGTAGCGGTGTTGGCGTGCCAACGGGGGCAATGATATTAGGTCAAAGCTAATTCCCCTGTACAATGCCTTTAAAAAATTTTGGTATTAAAATTTAAATGATAGGCAATGAATTTTAAGTTTTAACGCGAGGATTCATTTATGGATTTAGAAGCACGTATCGATCGATTAGAGTCGCTTGATAGTATTCGCCAGCTGGCTGCTAAGTACGCTTTGTCGCTGGATATGCGTGACCTTGATGCCCACGTGAATTTATTTGCTGAGGATATTCGTGTCAGTCGCGAATTAAAAGGCCGTACTCATTTAAAACGTTGGCTTGATGATACCTTAAGACTTCAATTTACCGGCACTTCTCATCATATTGGTGGCCACGTTATCGAGTTTGACGACCCAGACCATGCTGTGGGTGTGGTGTATTCTAAAAACGAACATGAAACGCCGTCAAAGTCAGGAGATGATGAGTGGGTGATCATGCAAATGCTGTATTGGGATCAATATGAGCGCATCGACGGCTGCTGGTTCTTTCGTCGCCGTTTACCTTGTTATTGGTATGCGGTTGATTTAAATAAACCGCCACTTGGTAATAACAAAATGCGCTGGCCGGATCGTGAACCTTATCAAGGTGCGTTCCATGATTTATGGCCTAGTTGGCAAAAATTTTGGCAGAATCCTCCGAGTGAAACACTAGCTGAAGTAGCTGCTCCGGCGCCGTTGGATTCTTTTTTGAAAACGATGCGAGCTGACCAAGCGGAACCTAAAATTCGTATTCGCTAAGATAGTTATAGGAGCTACCGATGGATAATTTATTTGCCCCCTTGCAGTTAGGCGATATTTCATTAAAAAACCGTATCGTGATGGCGCCTATGACACGTAGCAGGGCTTCGGCTGAGGACGATTTAGTTACTGATTTGCATGTTGAGTATTACCGACAGCGTGCCAGTGCGGGTCTAATTATCACCGAGGGTGTTCAGCCAAGTAAGAATGGCAAGGGTTATTGTCGTACGCCAGGTATTTATAATGCCGAGCAAGTGGCGGCATGGCGTCGAGTGACCGATGCCGTTCACGCGGAGGGTGGTTCGATTGTTTGTCAGATCATGCATGTTGGGCGTGTAGCCAGTCATTTGAATAAAGAAGTTAGTGCTGAGACAGTTGCTCCTTCAGCGATTAAAGCTGAAGGAGAGATTTTTACTGAGCAAGGTATGAAACCTTTAGATACGCCAAGAGCTTTGCTGCGAGAAGAAATTACTAGTGTGATTGATGAGTATCGGCGCGCAGCGCAAAATGCGATTGATGCTGGCTTCGATGGCGTTGAATTACACTGTACTTCTGGTTATCTACCGGCCCAGTTTTTATCAACAGGCACGAATCATCGGCAAGATGAATACGGTGGTAGTCTCGAAAATCGCTGTCGCTTTCCTTTAGAGGTTTTAGCTGCCATGTCGGAGGCTATTTCTCCTTCGCGGGTCGGCTTTCGTATTTGTCCAGGCCATTCGTTTAACGATTTACACGATGATAATCCAGAACAGACCTTTCGGGCCTTTTTGGCTGCAGCGTCCCAATTAAATTTAGCCTATTTACACGTTATTCGTATGCCGGCTACGGGGCTGGATAATATTGCGATAAGCAAAGACTATTTTGCTGATAGACTTTTAATTAATGAAAGTTATACCGCAGAAGAGGCTAGCAAATCCTTAGCGAGTGGCGATGGAAAAGCGGTGACATTTGGCCGGCCATTTATTGCTAATCCTGACTTCGTTCGGCGTATAAAAGAAAGCATACCCTTGGCGAAAATGAACCCTAAGACACTCTATGTTGAGGGCTCAGAAGGATTTATTGACTATCCCTTTGCTGATTAATGGACCTTCATTTTGCTTAGCGAACCTCGCATAGCACTAGGCTAAGTCTCTTTGCTGTTTTGATTTACCATTATTACTTCAGTTCCTTTTAGGCCAGTTGATCAGGTTTAAAACTTGGCGCATTTCATGCATCACCCATTATTAAAGGTAGTTTTACCTTTGATCAGTCAATATATCGGCGAGCTGAGAGACCTAGCCCATTATTTTTAAAGGTGTTTTGCTGTGGCGACAAATTATTGACAGCGTTATTGATGTTTTATGGGGGATGAAACTTTGAATAGAGTGGATGTTGGTCGAACAGATATTGATCAGGTGCTTTCTGAAATGCGTGCATTAAAATCGCGTGCACAGGGCTTTGAGCCTGCCACCTCATCAGCAGATAAGATCAATCCAACGCATGATGCTTCTGCACTCGAATCAACGAGTTTTCAACAGTTATTGAGCTCGGCTGTCGATCAAGTAAACAGCGTCCAGAAGCAGTCAAGTAATCTCGCCGAGGCATTTCAGTTAGGGGACCCTAATGTTACGCTTTCTCAAGTCGTTGTGGCCTCTGAAAAGGCCAGTATTGCCTTTGAAGCTATGTCTGAAGTTCGTAATCGTCTTGTGAAGGCTTACGAAGATATTATGAAAATGCCCATTTAATTTAGACTGATTTACCTTAATATTGCAAAGAGCTGACTATGGCCGAACCCAGCACAGACTTCGCTAGCACCGATCAATCCGCAAGCGATACCCCATCATCAATTAGTGATAGTTTTCAAAGTTTTTTGAACTTGGAATTCGGTCGTCAGTTTGGCTTGATGGTTGGTTTAGCGGCGAGCGTTGCTATTGGTGTCGCCCTTGCGTTGTGGTTAGTAGTCGAAAAAGATTACCGCCCACTGTATGCCAGTCTTGAGCAAATTGATGTTAACAGTGTCATGGAAGTTCTCGATAGTAACTCGATTAGTTATCGAATCGATCAAAAATCAGGTGCTTTATTGGTAGAGGCGGATAATATCCATCGAGCCCGATTAAGTTTAGCCTCAGCAGGCATGCCTGGTGATCGCAATATAGGCTTTGAGTTGCTTGATAAAGATCAGCCTCTGGGTACGAGTCAGTTTATGGAAAGTGCTCGCTATCGTCGTAGTCTTGAAGGCGAGTTGGCTAGAACCATTAGCAGTATTGCGAGTGTAAGATCGGCTCGCGTTCATTTAGCCATACCTAAATCATCGGTATTTTTACGCGATAAGCGGCAACCACGTGCATCGGTTTTTATCGAGGCCTACCAAGGCCGCATTGTCGGTGAAAAACAAGTGCGAGCGGTGGCAAACTTAGTGGCGTCAAGTGTGCCTGAATTACTGCTGAAAAATGTCACTGTAGTTGATCAGCGCGGCAATTTATTATCGGATTTTGATCAAGATCCGAAGTACGCAGAAGCTGCGCGGCAAATTGAATATACCCGACAAATAGAGTCTGATCTGCTTGACCGCGTTAATGGTTTACTTGCGCCTATCGTTGGTGAGGATAAGTTTCAGGCTGAAATATCCATTGACTTAGATTTTACCCAAGTTGAGCAGACGGCTGAAATTTACAATCCTGATATTTCAGCCGTCCGCAGCGAAGAGTTAAGTATTGAACAAAATCGTGCTCGGGAACAAGCGGTTGGAGTTCCTGGATCTTTAAGTAATCAACCACCATTAACAGGCACAACCCAAGCGGCAGTGGATCCCGTAACTGGAGTCCAGATTGAACCACCGCGGCAATCACGGTCACTTGAAGTCCGTAATTATGAGTTAGATAGAACGATCAGTTATACGCGGAATGCTGTGGGTCAAATTCGACGTTTATCAGTGGCTGTCGCGGTCGATGATTTAACGACTGGCATCGACCAGGCCGATAATCAAGATGCCGATCAAGTGTCTGTTAGTGGGACTGAATCTTGGCGGGCGGAAGACTTGGATCGACTGACGGTCTTAGTACAAAATGCAGTCGGTTATGACGTCACAAGAGGTGACCAAGTGATTGTCGTCAATACCCCATTCCTACGTGAGCAAGCAGAGTTGCCACCGCTGCAGGCGATAAGTTTTTGGGAGCATGATATTTTTTGGCAAGGGCTTCGTTGGGCCTTAAGCATTGCTGTATTTTTAATTATAATCTTTTTAGTACTTCGACCGACCTTGCAACGATTGACCGAAAATTCAAAAAAAATTAAGCAGCTCGAAAAGAAGCATCTAGCAGCGTTAAATGCGATTCAGCAATCAAGCGTCGCCAGCGGTGGTTCAGTGGATGCTGAGGGAAATGTCACATTTAACCCAAGTGGTAATTACCTCCTGCCTTCTCCGAACGATAGTCTAGAAGACCAGATCAATATGGTAAAAAATATGGTAGCTCAAGATCCAGATCGTGTGGCGCAAGTGATACAAGGATGGTCTAATAATGAGTGATAAGTCTATTTACGACGAGATTCCCTATATTGAAAAAGCGGCCATTTTATTATTGACCGTGGGCGAAGAGGCGGCAGCTAACATTTTAAAGCAATTAGGCCCAAAAGAGGTGCAAAGAATCGGAACTTCAATGGCAACTTTGTCAGATGTAAAGCGTGAACGGGTCGCCGCCGTGTTTAACGCTTTTATTGCGGAAATCACAAACACAACCGGCTTCGGTATTGGTGCTGACAGTTATGTAAGAAATATGCTTACTCGAGCACTTGGCGCAGAGAAAGCATCAGGTATTATTGACAGGATTTTATTGGGTGGAAATACCCAAGGTCTTGATACATTAAAGTGGATGGATGCTAGGGCTATTTCAGACGTCATTAAACAGGAACATCCACAGATTCAAGCGATTGTTATTGCCTATTTAGAGGGTGATCTATCGGCGGAGGTTTTGTCTTATTTGCCTGAGAATATGCGTTTAGATGTCATTGTTAGAGTGGCAAAACTCGATACGGTTCAGCCTGATGCATTAAATGAATTAAATAATATTTTAGAGCGACAATTCTCAGGAGGTTCGTCTGCTCAAAAGCGTCGCATCGGTGGCACCAAGGTTGCCGCCGACATAATGACTAACCTTGATGGTAATATTGAGTCAGAGTTAATGGGTGCTTTGGGTGACATTGATTCTGAGTTGGCTGAGACAATACAAGATCTTATGTTTGTTTTTGCGAATCTACTTGATGTTGATGATCGAGGTATTCAGCTATTGCTGAGGGAAGTGTCTAATGAAGGGTTGGTAATCGCCCTAAAAGGCGCTGACGAAGAGCTTAGAGAAAAAATATACAATAATATGTCTGCTCGAGCAGCTGAACTCCTGCGTGATGATTTAGAGGCGACCGGGCCAACTAAGTTAAGCGATGTTGAAGCGGCGCAACGCGAAATACTGACTATAGCAAGACGCATGGCAGACGACGGTGAAATTATTTTGGGCGGCCCTGGTGAGCAAATGCTCTAATCAGAGCTTAACAACTATTTGTTTATTTTTCTGACATTCATTATGAGAGATATTATGCCTGATGATGCAGTCCCCGAAGAGCTTCCTACTGTTGTCGAGCCCTGGTTATTACCTGAGTTTGAAGCAAATCATATTGTTAGTCCTGAAATTAAAACGCCGAGTCAAGGTGGGTTTTCTCAAAAAAAAATAGTCAGCTATCCGAATGATGTTACTAGACCGCGACTACATCGTGCGATGTCGGTCGAGCAGTTAGCGCAAATCAAGCTCCAAGCTGAGCAAGAGGGCTTTCAGCAAGGCAGAGCCAGCGGTTATGAAAAAGGCTATTTCGAAGGTGAGCAACGAGCCAAGGCCATCGTTGAGCAATTAGCATCCGATCAACTCGCAGCTCAAAAAGCGAGTTTATCCACTCTTATCAGTGAGATAGTTAATCCGCTTGCTAAGCAAAGCCATGCGCTTAAGCAAACTTTAACAGAGTTGGTAGAAGAAATCAGCAAGAAAGTTTGTGAGAGAGAGTTGCTGCTTGATAATAGCAGTATAGCTTCAGTTGTTGGTTTGGCTATTGATGCCTTGCCGGTGACTGAAACCGATTTGACTTTATTCCTTCATCCCAAGGATCTAGCTACCTTGGAGTCAATAACAGGTTTTGTTCAGCCAGAGTGGCAGTTATGCGCGAGAGATAACTTGGAGCTTGGCGACTGTCTTATTGAAAGTGAAAATAGCTTAGTCGATTTTAGGCGTTCAACTCGGTTTCAAACGATTTTAGATAGCGTATTCCCAGAGGCCAAAGCTTAGACATGTTAAGCTATTTTGCCGATCGTTTGGCCTGTGGTGTGCCTGAAGTTAAAGCGCATGCGGTTGGTCATATATCCAAGGTCGTGGGTCTTTCTTTGGAGGCGGTAGGGCTCAATTTAGCCATGGGTGCTCGTTGTCAGGTTATGGCTAGTGATTCGCTTAGCTTTGAAGTTGAAGTGGTAGGCTTTAATCATTCTATTACTTATTTGATGCCTTTAGTGCCAATTAGAGAGCTAAAGCCGGGAGCTTTAGTAAAGCCTATTATGGCCAGTGAAGAGGTGCCAGCAGGCGAGGCGCTGTTAGGTCGTATTGTCGATGGTGTCGGCTCGCCTATCGATGGCAAAGGTTCGATCGGAAGTGTTGAAAATATTTCTTTTCATCCGCAACCCATTAATCCCCTCGAAAGAGAGCCAATCAATCAAGTGCTGGATGTCGGTGTCCGATCGATTAATGCCTCGTTGAGCATTGGATGTGGACAGCGGGTCGGCTTGTTTGCTGGTAGTGGCGTGGGTAAAAGTGTGTTGCTAGGTATGATGTCTCGATTTACTGAGGCTGATGTTGTTATTGTGGCCTTAGTAGGAGAACGAGGTAAAGAAGTTCGTGAATTTGTTGAGTCAAATTTATCGGGTGCCAATTTAGCTAAGTCTGTTATTGTTGCGGCGCCAGCCGATGAGACGCCCGTGATGCGGTTGCGTTCTGGTATGTATGCCACTCGCTTAGCAGAGTATTTTCGTGATAAGGGTAAGCGCACCTTACTATTATTTGATTCGTTGACTCGTTATGCGCAAGCTCAGCGTGAAATTGCACTGGCAACTGGCGAACCGCCCGCTACTAAGGGTTATCCTCCCTCTGTTTTTGCTCGTTTGCCTCAATTGGTTGAGCGGGCAGGAAATGGCTCAGGTAATGGTGGGTCTGTCACGGCAATTTATACCGTTTTAGTAGAGGGTGATGATTTGAGCGATCCAATTGCCGACTCTGCACGTGCAATTCTTGATGGCCATATTGTTTTATCTCGCGAGATAGCTGAGCAAGCTATTTATCCTGCGGTTGATATACAGGCCTCGGTGAGTCGGTCTATGGCATCAGTTGTTGATCAGTCACACCTACGCTTAGCATTGAAAGTGAAGCAGTTATATGCACGCTATCAACAGAGTAGAGACCTGATTAACGTTGGTGCTTATGTTATCGGTGCTGATAAGGTAACTGATTTAGCGGTGAGTTGTCAGCCTGCGATTGAGACGTTTTTAACTCAATCTCATGATGAAAGCGTGAGCTTTGATGAGAGCGTTAGTGCATTAGCCGCAATTTTAGTAGATACTTCAGATGACTATATTGATGAAGGGGAACATGGGGACGCTTCTTTTGTTTCTGAATCGTCTTCCTCGCTCATCGATCCAGTAGTGGCGAATAATGTCTAAGCACAAAGCGCTGCGGTTAAATTTGCTGGCAAGACTTGCGGCTCTAAAGACGCAGTCAAATTTAGCTGACCTTCAGTTGCGCCAGCAACTTTTACAAAAGCAACAGTTGGCTCATTCACAGTTGCAATCTTATCAAAATGAATACTTCAATAAACAGTCGATAGATGCAGCGACCCAAGCTCCAATTAGTGTGAGTGCCCTGAAAAATAATAGCCGCTTTATGGCTGATCTTAATTATGCTGTTGGCGTTCAAGAGCGCCAACTAAAAACTGCCGAGCAGGTGGTGTCAGACAGTCGCTCTACTTGGTCTCGCAGTTATGCTAAAGAACAACGTTGGCATGAGCTTGAAAACTTAGCGCGGCGCGAACAGCAACTTAAGCAGGATAAAAAGCATGATCAGGAAAATCTGGATAGTTGGTCAGCAAGGCATTCGTGCATAAGCGATGATGAATTGTGATCGGCGCAACATTTATTTCATTTATTAGATAAATTTCTTTCATTAACAGGCATTTTTTACCACCCTATCTTGTTTAAGATCCTTCAATTGCTAAGCTTTAAGTAGCACTTAGCGAGCCAGCACTTTGATAGTCGTTTTATGAGTACTATTCATTGTGCGTATTGGCATTAACAATGCATTAAAATCTTTATTAGGATGACTGAGGCATTTTTAATGACATCAATTTTGACATCAGCTCAACACACTGGGGTTACTGATCATGCATCAATGTCAAGTAATAGGCTTGATTCAGTATCAAGTAAAGCTGATAAATTATTGTTTAATAAAACTTATTCAAAAAATATCGCTTTTAAGTATCGGGAGTCAGAAAGATTAGCTGATGAAGCTGATACTACTGGTAACTTTGTGCCGCCGGTCGGCAGACATTTGCCTGTCGAAGAGGTCGAGCATAGCCAAGCCTTGCGTCTTTCGAGTGATCAGAATGCTTCAACGGATACTAAGTCGCTTAAATTGGCGGAGAGCTTACAGGCTAAAACACTCCTGGGCATGGGGCAGCAATTTCAATCGTTGAGTTCATCGACGCCATCAGCGATATCGATCGATGCATTTGGATCAGCATTTGCCAATGCCTCCTCAAGCCCGGATGGGGGGTTGGCAACATTGCTAATTAATAACAATGGTATGGCTGATATTGACATTAAAGAATCTGTCTTGAATATCAATACCCGTTTAACTCCCAGTATTGATTTACGCTCGGCCTCTATTAGTCATAATACTTTACATGCCCCTGGTACGTCCTCAACATCATTAATGTTTCTGCCTATATCCCACCCTCAGTGGGGCTCGCAATTTGAACAGCGAATGAGTTGGTTAGTCGGACAGAATATAAGTCGAGCGGAAATACATCTCAACCCACCAGAGCTTGGTGCGCTTCAGGTAAGAATCGATCAGCGCCAAGACACTACATTAGTATTTATTGTCAGTCAGAATGCCACAACTAGGGAGCTATTAGAATCGAATGCCTCCCGCCTAAAAGAGCTTTTTTCTGATCATGGGCTTGAGTTGCTCGATGTTGAGGTGAATGACGGTGAGGAGCAATCGGCATCGGCTGATCCTTATAGATTGGCTGATTTGTTATTAACTGGTGCGGTTACAGACGAACGGTTATCTGCCGAGAGCAATTTCATGGCTAATAAGGAGGCGGTCAATATCAGCGGTATTATCCTTCGTTATGGTGCGGTCGATACTTTTGTTTAGTCCGCTGAAATGGTTGAATAGCTTGATATCGATGGCCATGGCCTATACCTATTTCAATTTAGAGAGGCTACAATTTTTTACCCTGCCGTTTTTTATTGACCACTCAGATTTTACGCATTATCGAACGTATTTTTGCTGGTCTAATGTAAAATCATTTAGAGTGGTTCTTTATCGCACACCTAAGCAAAACTTGTCCTTGTTGTCGTCTAAAATATAAGCATTCGGTCAGTCCATGTCTAAGCGCCCTGTCTATTAAATGGCACAGGACTTGCTTTAATCCTAGTGAGATTTAAAAGCGCCGGTTATTTGGCACGATAGATAAGCAAGATGAAAACGCGGTTTTGCAGCTTAAACTCAAAAAGCAGTCTTTGCTATTTGCGGTTATTTTAATGTTAATTACACTACCGGGTTCGTTTGCCCTAGTAAGTTTGCTGCAATTAAATCGCCTGAAGATAATCACTAGAGATCATATATTTACAGGCGGAATCTAACTGTTAAAAGCATTTCATCGTGTCTGGACGAGCGCATTTAATAGAGTTAGGGCATGTTTTGGTGTTATTGGATGAACAGACTGCAGAGGTGTTAAATGCCCCATGCCCCGAAAATTATAAGCATATTTAGCTTAAAGTTGGGCGAACAAACTTTTTCAAGCTTGAAAAGTTTGCAGAGTCGAGAATTGTTAAAGCAGAATATACTTTCAGGAGTGCAAAAGATTACGCAAGCAGAAGTGGGTCGGTTTTGAATAGAAAACATATTATTCACTCGCTATACCTTGCAATAGTATTTTTAAAAAGGATTCATTTACAATACCGTTAAAAAAACAACTATTAGGTTATTAGTGTGACAGATGATATTTTATCTCAAGAAGAAATCGATGCCTTGCTTCACGGTGTGGACGATGGTGATATCAATATTGAAAGTGATATTGTTCAGGGCGATTTCTCAGTTTATGACCTAACATCTCAAGACCGTATTATCCGGGGGCGCATGCCCACACTCGAGTTAATTAATGAACGTTTTGCCCGTCAAACGCGTGTTAGCCTCTTTAATATGTTGAGGCGTAGCGCTGAAGTTTCAATCGGCGGTGTTCAAGTGCAAAAGTTTGGCGAATATATTCAAACCCTCTATGTGCCTACCAGTTTAAATATGGTTCGTATGCAACCATTACGTGGTATGGCGTTATTTGTTTTCGAGGCAAAGTTGGTTTTTAAGTTGGTTGATAATTTTTTTGGTGGTGATGGGCATCATGCTAAGGTTGATGGCAGAGAGTTTACACCGACTGAATTAAGAGTTGTTCAAATGTTACTTGATCAAGCATTTAAAGATTTAGAAGAAGCTTGGAAGCCCTTGTTTGATATCAATTTTGACTGTATTGGCTCAGAAGTGAACCCTGCAATGGCTAATATTGTGAGCCCTAGCGAAGCAGTGATTGTTAGTTCTTTCCATATTGATCTTGATGGTGGCGGTGGCGATATGCATATAACCATGCCCTATTCAATGATTGAGCCCATTAAAGATGTTCTTGATTCAGGTATGACGGGTGATGTTGATGAAGTTGATGAGCGATGGCTAAAAGCCCTGCGCAGAGATATCTTACGTGCAAGTGTTGATTTGGAATGTACAGTCGTAGAAAAAAAGATGTCGTTAAGAGAGATTATCGATTTAAAAAAAGGCGATGTAATTCCTGTTGATATTCCTGAGGATCTTATCTTGCGCGCTAATGGGGTCCCTATTTATAAAACTCGCATGGGAACTTCAAGAGGACATTTAGGACTAGAGATAATGGGCCGAACGACGATTGATGAGACTGATTGATAAGTATCAAGAATGATTAAGTGATTATTCAATTTTATATCTTTGAGGTATGACAATGAGCGAAGAAGAAAATACGATGGGTGATGATGAATTAGCAGATGATAATACTGACGCTGCCGTTTTGAATGAGTTAGATCCGGCATCAAGCCAATCGTCTGATACACCACTCACTGATAATCCCGATCTGGAAGTCGTCCTTGATATTCCCGTAAAAATAGCGATGGAGGTTGGCTCGACTCAGATAACAATTCGTAATTTGCTACAGTTAAATCAGGGCTCAGTGATTGAGTTAGAGCGTCTAGCCGGTGAACCTCTGGACGTATTGGTGAATGGGACATTAATAGCGCATGGAGAAGTTGTGGTTGTGAATGAAAAGTTTGGTATTCGGGTAACGGATGTTATTAGTCCTTCGGAGCGAATAAAAAAATTAAAATGATAGCCTTTGTATCATTATTTAGATTTGTTGTCGTATTGGTCTTAATTGTTCTGCCTTCACTTTCGTTTGCAAAGGATCAGCTTGATCCAGAAATCAACGCGGCGCCGATAGCTAAGTTAGAGCCGATTATTAATACCGTATCTGTTTTTCAAGTTTTATTCAGTTTGCTTTTTGTCATTGCAGTTATCTACTTGTTTGCCTGGTACTTGAGGCGCCACCAATCTTTTGGGGGGCTTAACCAAAAAATGGCCATCATTGCGGCGTTGTCGGTGGGTGTTCGTGAGCGAGTGGTTTTGGTGCAACTAGGAGAAAAACAGCTGCTGCTGGGCGTAAGTCCTGGCAGGGTGAATTTATTGCAGGCTTATGATCAGCCAATTCTTGATAATGACCATGTTCCCCAGCAAAGTCCCTTTGCAAAATTATTAGCAGGGCATTTGAAATCCTCTAGTAATAATAAAGTTGATTCTGATCGCTCTTAGCGCATAGGTTGGATTGTGAAAATCACTCAAATATTACTTACCTGCCAATTTCTCTGCTTGTTATTGGTAACATCTAGCGGATTTGCTCAGTCAGATGAGGCTCCAGCGATTATTAGTGAAACGGGCTCATCAAGTTTAAGTACGCTGATGGCTCAGCAGGGTGCACTGCCTGGAGTACCGGCTTTTACAATGACCCCTCGTGCTGATGGCGGAGAAGATTATACCGTCACCATCCAGATACTGGCGGTGATGACAGCGTTAACTTTGCTTCCCGCTTTTTTATTGATGATGACTTCCTTCGCGCGAATCATTATCGTGTTTGCTATTTTGCGCCAAGCGTTAGGCCTTCAGCAGACGCCTTCTAACCAAATTCTCTTAGGTCTCGCTTTATTCCTCACTATTTTTATCATGCGACCGGTGTTCGAAACCGTCAACGTCAATGCACTGCAGCCCTATATGCAAGAGCAAATAACAGCAGTTCAAGCCGTTGATAGAGCGATTATCCCTATACATCAATTCATGCGGGCACAAACAAGAGAGTCTGATATTGATATGTTTGTTCGTATATCAGATTCGGGGCCAGTGGCCGATATCAATGACTTACCATTTTTTGTCTTAGCACCGGCTTTTTTAACCAGCGAGTTGAAAACTGCATTTCAAATAGGCTTTTTATTATTTATTCCTTTTTTGATTATCGATTTGGTGGTTGCTAGCGTCTTGATGGCAATGGGTATGGTGATGTTGTCACCAATTATTATTTCCTTGCCTTTTAAAATAATGTTGTTTGTTTTGGTTGATGGCTGGGCGATGGTTATTGGCAGTTTAGCCTCTAGCTACGGTCTTTAGCCATAACTGATCATTAACTTTGTGCCTAGCTATTGAAGGAGATTTCCATTGAGCCCAGAAACGGTAGTAGAAGTTTTCGGTCAAGGCCTTTTTTTGGTGGTCATGCTAGTGGTAGCCATTATTTTGCCGAGTTTAATTGTGGGTTTGATTATCAGTGTTTTTCAGGCGGCGACCCAAATTAATGAGCAAACCTTAAGCTTTTTGCCAAGGTTGGTTGCGACCTTGGTTGCTATTATGATTTTAGGCCCTTGGATTATTCAAGAACTACTCGATATCTCACAATATGTTTTTGAATCGATCGCTTATTTGACACGCTGATGATCGACGGGGCCTTATTATTTGATCCTGCAGACTTACTTCAGTGGTTAGTGAATTTTCTGTTGCCTTTTTTCAGAATAGCGGCATTTTTAACTGCAGTTCCTGTTTTCGGTAATCAGCTGGTCTCACTGCGTATACGGTTAATTATTGCTTTGTCAGCAGCCATTCTAATTTTTCCAATTTTACCGATTGTACCTGTCATAGATCCGCTGTCATTAGCCATGTTATTTTTGATCGTAGAGCAGCTATTGATTGGCTTTGGTTTGGGTTTTTTAGTCCAGATTTTCTTTCATGTATTTGTTATGGCAGGCCAAATGATTGCTATGCAGATGGGTTTGGGCTTTGCTTCAATGATTGATCCCACTAACGGCGTATCCCTTTCGGTGTTGAGTCAGTTCTATGTGCTGTTGGTGACACTTTTATTTTTAGCATTCAATGGTCATTTAGTGGCATTTGAAGTACTCGTTGAAGGGTTCAACTTTCTTCCAGTGGGCGATGGAATATTATCTCAGTCGGTGCTTTACACGTTAGCCGCAGCGGGTAGCTGGATGTTGTCATCAGCTTTGTTGTTGGCTTTGCCGGCAGTCACTGCTATTTTGATTGTTAATTTTGCTTTTGGAATTATGACCCGCGCGGCACCGCAGTTAAATATTTTTTCTTTGGGCTTCCCCTTCACATTGATGTTTGGTTTGTTCATATTGTGGGTTTCGCTGTCAGGCTTTTTGCCACAATATCAGCAACTCAGCGCCTATATATTCCAATTGCTCAATCAATTATTTCTATCTTAATGTTCTGGCTTGGACGGTTATATGTGATTTTAATAGGGATGGCTTGAAGTTATTCCCTTCGTGATAGTAACACTACCGGATCGTGGTTGTTGTATCATGGCGCCATTAATAATCGTTACCGTGGAGTTAAGACAATGAACCATCAGAAAATACTTATTACCGGTGTGACGGGCCAAGTCGGCTTTCCATTTGCCTTGCACCACGCTGAAAATAACGAGGTTTGGGCGATTGCTCGCTTTGGCGATACCGATAAAAGGGTTGCTCTAGAAGCCGCAGGTGTGCATTGTCGCGTGGTTGACCTCTGTGACGGTGAATACGGTGATTTGCCTACCGATTTTGATGCGGTTTTTCACTTTGCCGTTGCACGGATAAAAGAAGACGATTTTGAAATGGAATTAACTGCTAATGCTGAAGCGACAGGCAAGTTAATGAGTTATTGTCGTGATGCAAAAGCATTTTTTCACTGCTCAACTTCGGGCGTTTACCAATCAGTTGGGCATGACTTATTGACCGAGGTCTCGTCTTTAGGCGATAACCATCGCGCTATGATGCCGACTTATAGTATTGGAAAAATTGCGGTTGAGGCAGTGGTTCGATTTTGTGCTCAGGAGTATAACTTGCCAACGGTTATCGCACGACTTAATACCCCTTACGGAGAAAGCGGCTGGCCTTTTTATCATTTAATGATGATGCAGCATAATATTGATATTGCTGTTCATAGTGATGGCCCTTCCGAATATACCTTGATTCATCAAGATGACATTAACCGTCTTGCCCCTAAATTTTTGGCGCATGCATCTGTTCCTGCTGAGATTTTTAATTTCAGCGGACAAGAACATGTGAGTATTGAGGAGTGGGTGGCTTATATCGAATCGTTAACCGGGCTAACAGCTAACTTTAGAGTGACCAGTGATACGCTTGAGAGTGTAAAGACCGACAATACTAAAATGTGTCAAGCCATTGGTTCCGCTACAGTGACATGGCAGGACGGCATCCGCGCCATGGTAGAGAAAGCGGGCGCTATAAAAAGTTAAGCTTTTAGGTCTTAGTTTATCGACGGATTATTGTTGATTAGGTGCTAGCAGCGCCAGTAGTTCGGTATCGGGAGCCATCTCACCATCGGTTCTCAGTGCCTGAATGCAAACATGATCTGCCCCGGCTTGCCAGTGTTCTTCAATCCTTGTGCAAATAGTGTCCTCATCGCCCCAGGCAACAATGGCATCGACTAAGCGATCACTGCCGCCATTTTCGAAGTCATCATTGTTAAATCCTAACTCTAATAAATTATTCCGATAATTTGGCAGGCTTAAATAGGTGCCCATATGCTGTCTAGCGGCAAACCGTGCTTTTTCGCTATCTGTCTCCAATAAAACAGCTTGCTCAGGGCAGAGTAGAGCCTTATCGCCAATCAATTCCCTTGCCTTAGCAGTATGCTCTGCAGTGACAAAATAGGGGTGTGTGCCCTGGGCTTCTTCGGCAGACAGCTTCAGCATATTGGTTCGAAGCGCACCAAGTAAAATGGGCGCTTGCTGTTCGGCCTCGGGCCCCATATAAAAGGCTGATTCCATTCGCTCTAAATAAGAACGCATTTGCGTGACTGGTTTTTTATAATCATGACCACGTAAATCACTCACCATTGGCGCATGTGAAACACCTAGACCAAGAATGAATCGGCCGGGCGCTAGTTCACCAAGCGTCTTTCTAGCGGCATTGGTCGCCATCGGGTCACGCGCATAAATATTAGCGATGCCGGTGGCAAAAACCAGTTTTGTCGTTTGTCCTGCTAAATAGCCAATGATACTGAAGGGATCGCGCCCAACGGCTTCAGGTAACCACAGTGCCGAGTAGCCCCAAGCTTCAACTTTTTGTGCAAATTCTGCCGCTTCAGTGGCACTGTAATTATCGATAAAGCTCCAAACGCCGAGTTTTCCTAATGTGTTTTTCATATCTTGCTCTAGTCTGAATTATTAGGTAGTTAATGAATATTGTTTATGTCAGCAAGCATAAAGGCATCGCCGATGGTTTGCTTTCCATCAAGACTTTTAACCGCTCTGTCGGTGCTGTGCAATAATTGTCGACTGTAGCAGACTTGCCCGATATGCTTACCGGTACAGAGTTCTAATGCTGCCTCTATCATCACCTCAATAGGTTCAACCATATCAGGGTTCTTTTTCGCAATATCAATCACGTAGCTAGCCCCTTCTGTGAGCACGATAGCTTCGGGTGCTAAGGTGTTCATGTAAATATGATCGCCATATACTTCATGTGAAAGACCTTCTGTGTAGCGGTCTAAAGCGGCCTTTGTCGCGCCATAGGCAACACAAATATGCGCAGCTTGCGGGCTATCACGATAGGGGACGTTCGGTTGAAAAGCCGTTGCACTACTGATATTTAAAATCCAGCCGTTTTTTTTCTCCCGTAGCGATGGCAGTAATTGCTGGGCAAGGTCAATAGGCGCATTTAAATTTAAATCAAACATCCAGCTTCGTTCAGAACTGGTCGACAGACTGGGCAACTGCATTTTTGCCCCCGCCGCATTGTTGACTAAAATGTCGATCGAACCAAATATGGTTGTCGCACGCTCGATCAAGGTTTGCCTCGCCTCACTGTCACAGAGATCGCAGGCAATGGCCTGCGCTTGGCCGCCATTGGCTTGAATGGTGGCTACTGTTTCTTCTAAAGTCCCTTGAAGATTGCCGTGACTGCCTAATCGTGATGCGACGGCAATCACTTTGGCGCCTTCGGCAGCAAATCGATAAGCAATCGCTCTGCCTATGCCTCTTGATGCGCCGGTTATGAGTGCTACTTTACCGTTTAATTCATCCATAATTTATCCTAGTTGGAATTGCTGCCAATGATATCGGCGTTTTCTGAAGGTCGGTCCCAGTTGTAAAGCGTGAAAAATTCATCAAGCTGTTGCTCGATTTTTTCAACCGAGAGACCATCGTATTCCTCAATACTATAGCGGAAGTGGGTTTTATGTGATTTTTCTTTTTGCTCATGCTCGATTAAATACTGGTCGTATTGTTCGGATACGTTCATTTCTAAGTTTTTATAAAGTTCATGAATGGTCTGTCTGGGCTCTGTCGTTAAATGGCGGTAGTCGACCAGCATATGTGGCACATGCGGATGCTTTTCTAGCACAGCTTTAGGGTGGGTGAAGCTTTCATAGCAGGTTTGCGTCAGCAACTCTAATGATCTTGCATAATCTTCTTTTTGCCAACTCTTCCCTTGCCAGCTAACTTCCACTAATTTTAGAAGGCTGGGTATGCACTCTAAGGGGTTGCGCACCATAACAATAATTTTCGCATCCGGAAATGCTTCAATTAAAGTTTCAGTCCAGCCACACATCACAGGGTTTTTACTTAAGTGAATTGCTTGGCCGCCATTTAATAAGAGTTGTCGCTTAACGATTTCTTTATAGTGGTTCATCCAGCGTTTCTTCTTGTTAGGCATGCTATCAACATGGAACATGTCAATGACTTCCATTAAGGGAATGTCAGTCGACCATTGCTGTGTGACGAAGGCGGCGCGCATTGAAAACTGATCTTCCTCAGCGTTCCAGAAACTCATATAGTGCATATGACGATAGGGGCCAAATAGATCATCATCGAGCTTGACCAAGCGCCTTTTAATTGGCCCGCCAAAAATGTGTTGATCGATCCAACCCATGAGACGAATAAGTTTTTTTTCAGTTAAAGAAGGAAAGAACATTTCCCAATATAAAAAGTCATTAAATTTATCACCGTCAGCTGACATTAATCGATGCATGAGTGTTGTGCCGCTTCTTGCATGACCAATAATGAAGATCGGTTGGCTTATCTTCTGCAGCCAGAGTTTTGGAAATAAGACATAGTCCAGCAGAAAGAAAACGGCATGAAAGCTGCTTTCAAGGGGAACAATCACCAGTAATTTAAACAGCGTTTTTCGTCGATGTGGCCAGCTCTTCAGTCCCCAGACATGTTTTAGGACTTTGTAGTAATAGTCAAAATCGAAATACATCTCGATATCCTTGCAAGCTTGATTTCATTGTTGCGATGCCACTGCTTTATAGCTTTAGTGTTTTGATTGCTATGGTAAACCAAAAGTGGCTTGTAATTGGTTTTAAATAACTGTAACGATCAGGCAAATCGTTATTTTTTCGGTTTATGGTTTTTTTTAAGATTGGCCTCGTTATTGCAGACTCAACAATAAGGCCCTTATTGGCGAAAAGATGACGTAAAACCGTCAGTGAAGAGCGATGGCAGAACAAGAGAACGGCCAAGAAAAGACTGAGGATGCGACCTTTAAACGGCTTGAAAAAGCCAGAGAAGAGGGTCAAGTCGCTCGATCGCGTGAATTAGGCACTACGCTACTGTTAATGACGGGTGGCTTTTCTGTGTTTATCTTCGGAGCTAATCTCAGTCGTCAAATTCAATCAGTCATGCTCACTAACTTTGATTTCGATCGCGTGTCGGCGATGGATCCCAGCAGGATGTTGACTCACTTATCGATCTCGGTAGAAGCCTTAGTGGCTGTGGTAGGCATTATTTTGTTTTTATTGATGCTATCTGGTGCTTTGGGGGCTATAGGCTTAGGGGGTTGGATTTTTTCAGCCAAGCCTATTCAGCCCAATTTAAGCCGTCTTAACCCCATCGCCGGGCTTAAAAGGATGTTCTCGCTCAAGTCCTTAGTTGAGTTATTTAAGGCCACTGCAAAGTTTTTATTAGTTGCGATGGTGGCTAGTTTGATCTTGTATCAAATGAAAGGTGATTTGCTTTCTATTGGCCAACAATCGATTCGGCCCGCAATTCATCATGCGAGCTGGATTATTATTTGGTCTGCTATTGGCATGAGTGCAGCTACTGTACTTATAGCGCTCGTGGATGTGCCTTTTCAGATCTTTGATAATGCGCAAAAATTGAAAATGACCCGCCAGCAAGTCAAAGACGAGCTTAAAGATTCAGAAGGTAAGCCTGAGGTTAAAAGCCGAATCCGTCAACTACAGCGGGAATTGGCACAGGCCAGAATGATGGCAGCTATCCCCGACGCTGATGTCATTATTACCAACCCAGAACATTTCTCTGTTGCTTTGAAGTATGACCCTGAGGGCTTGTCTGCACCTGTGGTTGTTGCCAAAGGAGCTGATCAAATAGCAATCAAAATTCGTGAGGTTGCGGTCGCTCATCAGGTGCCCATTATGCAGTCTCCACCATTAACGCGTGCTATTTTCTATAGTACTGAAATTGATGAAGTGATTCCGGCTAAGCTCTATCTTGCGGTCGCTCAGGTCCTGGCTTATATCTATCAGTTACGCCAGCGACCCTCGTATCGGCCATCATCTGGGCCTATTCGAAACAGTGAATTAAACCGGCAAATAGAGATTCCCGAGGAGCTACAATTCGATGCGTTTGGCGATCTTGAGCTTTAATCGACAAAACTGTTTAAAAACAATCAATAGCGTGACTTTTGTGAACACTTGGTTTGGTTCTTGCAACATTAGCTTAATACAGGCTTAGGGTGTCAATAATGCGTCACCCTTGATGATTCTGATCTTTTATTGAGATACCTTGTTTTGACGACTGAGCAAACAATTTCACGATTTGGCTATGCAGCACAGGGCAACCTTGGCGTGCCGTTACTGCTATTGACGATTCTTGGAATGATGACTTTGCCGGTCTCGCCATTTCTACTCGATACGCTTTTTTCTTTCAATATTGCTCTATCCATCGTTGTGCTACTGGTATCGGTCTATGCCTTACGGCCGCTAGATTTTGCTGTTTTCCCCGCTATCTTATTAATCGCTACATTGCTTCGTTTAGCCTTAAACGTAGCCTCTACACGGGTTGTTTTGCTTGAAGGGCATACCGGTAGTGATGCTGCGGGTAAAGTTATACAGTCATTTGGTGAGGTTGTGATCGGCGGGAATTATGTCGTTGGTCTGGTAGTGTTTTTAATCTTGATGATTATTAATTTTGTCGTTGTAACTAAGGGTGCTGGTCGAATATCCGAAGTCAGTGCACGATTTACCCTCGATGCCATGCCCGGCAAACAAATGGCCATTGATGCGGACTTAAATGCAGGCATTCTTACTCAGGAAGAAGCGAAGTTAAGGCGCCAAGAAGTCGGCAGTGAAGCCGATTTTTATGGAGCAATGGATGGCGCTAGTAAATTCGTACGGGGTGATGCCATTGCAGGCATATTAATTTTATTGATTAATATCCTAGGCGGCATTGGCATCGGCATGCTGCAGCATGATCTATCCTTCAATAATGCGATGCAGGTCTACACCTTACTGACTATTGGCGATGGGCTGGTTGCTCAGATCCCGTCTTTACTATTATCAACGGCGGCGGCAATTATGGTCACCCGGGTGAACAGTGAAAGTGATATGCGAGAGCAGGTCGTTGATCAGATGTTCGCCTCGCCGAAAGCATTGACGGTTGCCGCTTTGATTTTGACCATCATTGGTATTATTCCTGGCATGCCACACTTTGCCTTCCTTAGCTTGGCAGTGGTCTGTGTCTTTGGTGCAGTACTTATTCAGCGTAAAATCCTCAAGCAAGAGCAAAGCAGCGTTGATCAACAGCAGGCTCAACAACTAATAGCCTCTGAACAGGCACAAGGCCTCGGGGCTGATTTGGCTTGGGATGATGTAGTACCGGTTGACATGATTGGGCTCGAGGTGGGGTATCGATTAATTCCTATGGTCGATAAAAACCAATCGGCAGAGCTGCTTAGTAGGATAAAAGGCATTCGAAAAAAGCTGTCTCAAGAAATTGGTTTTCTTATCTCCTCCGTGCATATTCGCGATAATTTAGATCTTCAGCCTAATGCTTACCGAATTTCCTTAATGGGTGTCAGCATTGCCGAGTCTGAGGTCTTCCCAGATAAGTATTTAGCGATTAATCCCGGTCAAGTATTTGGCGATATTGAGGGCGTTCAAATCAAAGACCCGGCATTTGGTTTAGATGCTGTATGGGTAGAGAATAGTGTCAAAGATCATGCTCAAACATTAGGTTATACCGTGGTTGATGCCAGTACGGTTATTGCTACTCATATGAACACGCTTTTACAAAAACACATTCATGAGCTATTAGGCCACGAAGAGTTACAACAAATGTTAGATCGTCTTGCGCGTTACTCACCAAAGCTAGTCGAAACCTTAGTTCCTGACACCTTGAGCATGGGGCAGTTATTAAAAGTGTTGAAAGGCTTACTTGCGGAGCAAGTACCAGTGCGTGACTTTAGAACGATAGCAGAGACGATTGTCGCGAATGCGGCTGTTAATCAAGAAGCTGGCCAGTTGATTGAGTTAGTCAGAGTCGCCTTATCGCGTGCAATTATCCAAGAAGTTTTTGGCACTTCTTCTAATTTATCCGTTATCACTTTAGCGCCAGCGATGGAGCAGATGTTAATGAGTTCTGCTACATCGAACAATGTTGATGATGTGACGCTTGAGCCAGGTTTGGCAGAGCAATTACAGCGCTCGATAAATGATGCAGCACAGTCTCAGATAATGAAGGGCAGTCCAGCGGTGCTATTAGTGCCCGCAATTTTAAGGCCAATTCTGGCCAAGTTTGTACGTTTTAGCACGCATGCATTGCACGTATTGTCTTATAACGAAATCCCCGATGATAAACAAGTGACTATTGAGGCGACAGCGGGTTGATCCGCGCTGTTTAGTATGACCCAAAAAGGAGATTAAGATGCAGGCCACAACGATCAGTAAGGAGCAACGTTTTGTTGCTAAAGATATGAGCCGCGCTATTCGTAAACTGAATGAGACTCTGGGCCCAGAAGCGATTCTTCTGTCGTCTAGAAAAGTGGAAGAGGGTGTTGAGGTTGTTGCCTTACCCGCGGGGGAGAAGCATTTGGCAAGTAGCCTTCATCGTCAGGCCGGCGATCGTCGATCGAATCTGCGGCGTCAATCGGATCGAATAGCTATGCCTGATGACTCAAGTGAAGTGGCAATTGATGAAACCGTTGATTTGGCGACCCCTGCGGCCCGATTGGCGGCATCAATCGGTGAGATGAAAGGCCCCTATGAGCAGTTTAGTGGCTTTGAAGAGTTACAGCGTGAATTACAGCAAGTGAAGCAAATGCTTGAAGAAAAAGTGCAAGGTCTGGAGAGTTACGACACTATATTTTCTCGACCCATTCAGTATCGTGTATTAAACCGCTTATTAGACTTAGGTTTTACTCTAGATATGGCTAGGCCTTTAGCCGAAGGAATTGATATTGATGCTCAGTTAGCTAGTTTTGATGACGGTGAATGTAGACTGACATATGCGTGGTCGCTGTGTTTGGATAAATTGCATGCAAACATGCCTGCCGCAAGGGAAGATGCACTATCCAAGGGTGGCATGTTTGCATTTGTTGGCCCCAGTGGCGCCGGTAAAACGTCAGCATTGATGAAACTGGCTACCCGCTGGTTACTTGATCATTCGGTCGATGACATTGCAGTTATTTCTGTTTCGAGTGAAGCCGAATCGCTCCATCGGCTATCTGCGATGACTAAAATACCCGTTTATCTTGTCGATAGGAAAAATACTTTGGCCGATAGGTTGGCGCAATGTTCCATGCGGCGACTGGTATTAATTGATACTTCAGGCCTTAATCAAGATGTGCCTCAACAGCAAAAAGATCTTCAGTACTTGGCTAGCCTCGAGAAAATTAAGAGTTTTATTGTTTTGCCAGCGACCGGCGATCACCGCTGGTGCAAGAAAGCTATCACTGATTATGTTACACCCAATACAATTGGCTGTATTTTGTCTAACATCGATCAAGTTGATGCCATAGGAGAGCTTCTTTGTACGTTAATGACTCAGCAAATATGTGTACATTATTTCAGTGATGGAAAGTTATTGCCGCATAACATTTATAGACCAACGGCCTCTGAATTAATGTTAAAGCTAGGTGAGGATTATTCCAGTTGTCAGTCAAGTGCAACTGGGGCATCATTATCTTGATTTTCACCTTGACCTTGAGATTCTTATCCAGTGAATGCTAAGTCAAAAATCCATCGTGAAAGTAGTCAAAGTCATTATACTCGCGTTATTGCTATTTCTGGTGGAAAAGGCGGCGTTGGCAAGTCTACTCTCTCAATAAACTTAAGCGTTTGTCTTTCACGTCTAAATCAAAGAGTGATGATACTTGATGCTGATTTAGGTTTGGCTAATATTGACGTTTTGTTGGGACTAAAAGCTCAACGAAATCTAGAGGATGTTTATTCAGGCACTTGTGATTTGCAGGACGTAGCCTTGGATGGCCCTGATAATATTCGTATTATTCCAGCCAGTTCTGGTACCCAGTCCATGGTGAATCTGACTAGTCAGCAACATGCAGTTTTAGTTCATGCCTTTAGCGACTTTGCCGATTCAATCGACACTTTAGTGATTGATACGGCCGCTGGTATCTCAGACTCCGTGATCCAGTTTATTCGAGCTGCACAAGAAGCATTGATTGTGGTTTGTAATGAGCCTTCTTCATTAACTGATGCCTATGCAATGATTAAATTATTGCATCGAAATCATGGTGTTGACGAGTTTCGTATTATCGTTAATCAAACACGATCTAAGAAAGAGGGACTTGAGCTTTATCAGCGATTACTCAATACTGCTAATCAATTCTTGGATGTGCAATTAAGATACGAAGGTGATATTCCTTATGACGAGGCTCTGCGAGAAGCCATTAAGCAACAGCAAGCAGTAACTGTTAAGTCGCCTAGAAGTGAGTCGGGTAGAGCCTTTAAGCGATTAGCTGAGCGCGTGCTAGAATGGCCAGTCAAAAGCAACCCTAGTGGTGAGCTTGAATTTTTTGTCGAGCAGCTGTTTCGCAAAAATTAATCATTTTTTTTCAATCTACGCTAATTAAATCAAGGGTTCTTTTTGTCCCTACAATTTTAACCAATTAACTTTTTGGTTATGTCAGTAGTTAATTCTACGGTCTGCTTTAAAGTATTTGGACTGGTCCAGTTGCGAAGTTTTTATTCATTTCTGCGCTGGCTAGTTGCTGAGGTTCTTCTAAACTTATCTGAGTCGTTAATAGAATCGCTTGAAAAGCTTTTAGTAGCTAATTTTTTTTTAAATATATGATTTTATTGTTTATTTTATAGTTGTGCTAGATTGGAAATGCCTGCAGTGAATGACTTAGCATTAGAATCGTCAATCCGATTGAATAAACAGCTTGAACAGTTGCTTCAACTGATGAAAGTGTTTAGCTACAAAAAAAATATTGTTGATAATCAGCAAGTTGTAGACACTATAACTGCGATTGAAAAGTCTTTGGCGCAGACTGAACTGCCTCAAGCAGACGTTGATTACTGTCGTTGTTTACTTACATGCACATTTTCTTTAATTCAAATGTCATCGGAATCAGTCGACTACGTCACATTTTTAGATAAAAGCTTGTCTTACAATGTGGTGCGGCTTCGGCCAACATCTATTGATCTTGTTGATATTAGTTTTGACCGGATCTTAAAAGCTAGAGATGCCTTGAATAAAGATTATGTCGGGAATCATTTTGATGAGAGTTTAATGACCTACTTAGCCGATCTTAAGCTGACTGATGCCAATAATAACCGACAGCCTAAGCAGTGTTATTTATCATTAGTCTCTACCAATGATCTTCTTTTTAAAACTAGCGTAAAGTCAAATAATGAACCTAATTCTAACCATATAAAAGGAAAGTAAAACCAGTGGATATCTTAACCGTCATAGGCGTCATCATTGGCTTTGCAGCCATCATTGGCGGCAATTTTCTTGAGGGTGGCCACCTGTCAGCCTTGGTTAATGGCCCAGCTGCATTAATCGTGTTAGGTGGCACGATTGGCGCCGCTGTTTTGCAAACACCGAAAGATGTCTTATTGCGTTCAGTTAAATTATTTGCTTGGATGATCAAGCCGCCAACTGATGACTTTGATGAACTCCATAATAAGATTATTGATTGGGCTAGAGTTGCTAGAAAGACCGGCCTTTTAGGTTTGGAAAAAGTCGCTATGGCTGAGGCTGCTAGTTATTCAAAAAAAGGTTTGCAATTATTGGTTGACGGTAATGAGCCCGAGCAAATTAGGGCGGTAATGGAGTTTGAGTTGTATGCTCGAGAGCGTCGCAATATTGAAGCGGCTAAAGTGTATGAGGCTATGGGTGGCTATGCACCAACTATTGGCATTATTGGGGCTGTTATGGGTTTGATACATGTTATGGGTAATTTAGCTGATCCAAGCATGTTGGGCGGAGGTATAGCGGTAGCATTTGTCGCAACAATTTATGGGGTTGGGATAGCTAATTTATTTTTTATTCCCACTGCTAATAAATTGCAGGCCTATGCTAGGCATGAGTCACATGTCAGAGAAATGTTAATAGAGGGTTTAATGGCGATTGCTGATGGCGATAACCCACGAAACATCTCAGAGAAATTACAAGGTTTTTATCGTGATGCGCATTAACCCTAAGGCGCCAATGTTTTCAAAGGTGTTAAATTATTTTGAGTAGAATTAGTAATCAAAGCAGAACTAGGTTATCTCACTCATCTGTATCAGATCATGGTGCAGATCAAGAGCGTTGGTTGGTTTCCTACGCGGACTTCATGACCTTACTGATGGCATTTTTTGTAGTTATGTATTCTATCTCCAGTGTTTCAGAGCAAAAGTATCGTGTGTTGTCCAATACGTTCTCTGGAGCGTTTAATACTAGCAATGATGCAGGTATGATCTCTAAGCAAGTTCAAGGCGACCCGCTACTATCGGACCATGAGATCAAGCACCAAGCAGCAACGCCGATAGAGGTAGCAAGCTTGTCAGAATCTGCGCCTAATATGCTTACTGCATTAACAGCTCAATTGGATAAAGACTTTCAATCGCTTATCGGTGAAAAGCTGATTACACTAAGCGGAAATGAGCACTGGCTTCAAATTGAATTACAGTCGGCAATTTTATTTGATGTTGGTGGCGCTTTGATTCATCACTCAGCTGAGCCTATTATTAAGCAAATCAGTACTATGTTAATGCCTTACGGTAATGTTGTTAAGGTTGAAGGCTTTACTGACAATACGCCTATTAGCAACAGTACCTTTGATTCTAATTGGGAGTTATCGACTGCGAGGGCAACGGCCGTAGTGCGGTTAATGATAGCTCAAGGTGTAGAAGCCAATAGACTCGCCGCTGTGGGTTACGGTGAATATCAGCCGGCAGTGAGCAATGATACTAGTGAAGGGCGTGCTAAAAATCGACGTATTGTCTTAATGATTTCCACCAGTGACACCTTGCGGCCACAAGCACATGAGATCATGCCCGTTGATTATAATTTATATGC
>JAYYUJ010000010.1:0-42400 GCA_036344075.1 Pseudomonadota bacterium | reverse complement strand
GGACGCATTAGCCATCATTATTCAGGGTGTAAAAGGCGCTCTCGAACAATCGCCGCCTGAACTGGCTTCTGATATTGCGGAGTCAGGCATTGTTTTGACTGGCGGCGGTGCATTACTGCGGGGCCTCGATCGCTTGCTTAGTAATGAAACGGGACTGCCCGTGGTGATAGCGGATGATCCTTTGACCTGTGTTGCCCGCGGCGGTGGTAAAGCGTTAGAGTTGATGGATCAATATAATATCGATTTTTTATCGGCTGATTGACCTAGTCTAGAACACGGAGAGTATCTATTAAGCCGATCTTTAGTAAGTCTAAATCACTTGGCGCGCGAGTACTGCTGCTTGCGGCAGCCTCTCTTTTGCTAATAGGTCTCGATTACAATACTCAGGCCACGGGTCCAACGCGCACCTTGTTATCCTACCTTTCTGTCCCATTCTATGTAGTGGCTCGCGCGCCAATGAATATCATTGAGGGTGTCGACGCGTACTTTACCTCGCGAGATACCTTAATAATTGAAAATGAGCGATTGCATAATGAAGCACGAATTCTGCACGGCAAATTACAAAAGTTTGTTTCGCTGACAGCTGAAAATGTTAGATTACGTCAGCTATTAAGTTCCTCTACTGTGCTTGAAGACAGTGTGCTAATCGCTGAGTTAGTCAATGTATCTCCCGACCCACTCAAGCAGTTGATCATGATTGATAAAGGTGAGAAGGATGGCGTTTACATCGGTCAAGCCGTTATCGATGCCTATGGTTTAGTCGGACAGGTGGTTGAGGTCAATGCCATTCAGTCAACCGTTATTTTAATTAGCGATTCTCGTCACGCCTTGCCGGTTCAGATTAATCGAAATGGTGTGCGAGCCATAGCTGAGGGATCTGGTAGGATTGATACTCTTTGGCTGCCTAATTTAGTGTCGACTACGGATATTGAAGTTGGCGATCTCATGGTCACTTCAGGTTTGGGGCAGCGGTTTCCGATCGGTTATCCGGTTGGAGTGGTGGAGACGGTTAAACGTGATCCCGGTCAGGCTTTCCTTGAGGTAGCTGTTCGGCCGAGCGCAGAGTTGGATCGCGGTCGGTTTGTGTTATTGGTTTTTGCAGGCGAAGCTAGCTTATGAGCCCTTCAGTTGCCGATGATAAGCCTCAATCTAAGTGGTTTTTGACACTCGGCATCATAGCTATATTGTTGTTATCAATTTATCCTCTGCCAGCATGGGGTCAATGGCTAAGGCCTGAATTTGTCGTTTTAGCGGTGATTTACTGGGTGATGTTAGCGCCATTTCAGTTAGGTATGACGTTGGCTTGGTTTATTGGCCTGTCACTTGATCTATTAGAAGGCAGTGTGCTTGGTCAGCATGCCTTAGCGTTGACAATCATTGCTTATATTTGTGCTTTATCGCACCAACAGTTAAGGATGTTTAGTCTTGGCGCCCAAATTCTAGCGGTTTTTTTATTAGTGCTTCTCTATCAGTTGATGAATTATTGGGTCAATAGCCTTACCGGTGGCTCATTCGACTCAATACTTTTTTTATTGCCTGCACTAACGAGTGCATTTTTTTGGCCGTTACTCAAGCTTATTTTTGACCGTATGAATTTTTGATATTTATCACTGAGCAATCACACACGGCTTAGCTTCGTTATGACTCAAGAAAAAAATCAGAGAATGCCTGCTGCGATTCGTCTAACTCTGACTTATATTTAGCTTCACAGTCTCCATGAAGAGCCTTACTATTCAAGCAACTGCCAGTTGATTTCAGTGTCTTGGCTGTTGACATTAATCAACTACAAGAGGAGTTAGAGCCTCCTAATGACTGTGTGTTAGGCATGGCAAAAAAATGCTCAACAAGGTTTTCGCTGTTTGGACAAGTCGAATGCTCATGCTTTACGTACCACTGTTTTAGCTGCAGATACAGCGGTTGTTTTATTCGGCAGATTCTTGGCAAACCAGGAAATGTAAGCAATGCAAAACAAATGCTAAGATGCTGTCTGGTCATAGCCACGAGGTATTAACCGCCATTTGCCTTGCTCAACGTCAGTGTGACGGTGGCCTTAGACAGGAGAGTTGCATCAGTAAAACAATCGTTACATTTCGGCCAATCACGGAACATGAAATTGGATGGTATTGGCAGACCGGAGAGCCAGAAGATAAAGCGGGTAGTTATGGTATTCAAGGTAAAGCTGCACAGTTTATTTCGCATATATCGGGTAGCTATTCTGGCATTATGGGCCTACCTTTGTTTGAAATGTCTCAGTTAATGAGCCGATTTGGATTTGCAGTAACTAGCATCAAGTTAAATAAGCGTTAACCACGGTTTTTTGTGTTAATTCAACGCTATTTAAGTGAACATGTTGCCATTTCGTCTTAACCGCAAATCGTGTAGTCTGGTGTTTAAATATTAGCATTGTTATCTATTACGCAATGTTGCTGCCAAGCCATCTAATGTGTTTGCCGCTCAGCCATGTAATATTGCTAATTGTGCATTAAGGTCAATATGAACTTACCTCGTCTGCTAAGCCAATGGTATCGCCTGATAAGAGGGGCTCTCGTGCTTGCCTGCATACTGGCCTTGTTGGTTATTCTTTTAGGTCGACTCTTAGTGCCGCAAGTGTCAACGCTCACGCCACAGTTACTGAGTTTATTAGAATCCAATACGGGCTTGTACTGGGAGATCGAAGCCCTAAGCGGTGAATGGCATCATCTTAAGCCAATTATTCGCATTGAATCATTAACCGCTCGGTTTAGCCGTGATCAGCCTGCGCCTGGCGCACATTCTCACGACACCTTAGTGATGAGAGAAGCGGAACTGCAGATTGACCTTCTGGCTTCGTTGATTGATTTAGAGTGGCGGATCAGTCAATTTAAAGCCAATGCAATTAAGCTTCCTCTGGATTATGCTGAACTTTCAGGTTGGTATATTGCAGGTTTTGAACCTAAACAGCAAAAAAACAATTTTGATTGGCTCGATTTTTACAAGCATTTGCAGTTGGTTGATGTGAAGCAGTTTAGCTGGCATTTGTTATCTCCTTCTGGTCTCCATATTACTGAAGCTCACCCATTACAACCGATCAAATTGATATTTCAGGCCGATAATGGTCATCGCCAGTTAGAAATTGTGGAGTTAGCGAAGGCTCAGAATACCCGTTTGGTTTTGCAGTCACGAGGAGAGTTAGGTCATAAGGACTTAGAGTTGCAGGCCTATGTTGATGCAAGTAATTTGAATCTCTCCCCTTTGCTGGCATTGTTAGATAAGGGACATTTAGATAATTGGCAGGCACATAACTGGTCTGGACAGTTGTGGCTTAATAAGTCGATCAATCAGGATTGGCAGGCAGCGCTTGTCATTGATCAGGGCTCCTTAGCGTTAATTAAAGAGTCCAGAATGTTGGATAATATTTCATTTCGTGCGGGTCTTGCTTTTAATGCCGAACAATATTTAACGGTTAATTGGCACGATCTTAATGCCGATTTAAATCAGCAAGCGCTTAACTCTTCCTCGGCGGAAATAGTCTTAAAAGGTCATGTAAAGCAATGGCATTCATTGACAATGAAGTCGCCTCTATTAGATCTCGGTCAGTTAAATCAACTGATTAATAGTCAGCAGTGGATGCCATCAAAATTATATGAATCAATTAGGGCATTAAATCCTAAAGGACGTCTGCGGCAAGTTGAATTGACTTTGCCAATGGCTAATAAATTGCACTTTTCGGGTAAGGCTATACTTGAAAATATTGAATTGTCAGCTTGGAAAGGTATACCTGGCTTGGAGCAGGCTAACATATACTTTGAGGCTAAAGAAAATAAAGGCTTTTTGCAGATAAAAAATCAGTCGAGGCTGTCGATTTTTTTTCCGAAAGTTTATCGTCAGCCACTGATTTTTTCACAAGCTAGAGCCAAGATAAATTGGACTTTTGAGAATCAACGTTTGTTATTAAGCAGTGATGCGGTCGAATTTTCCATGCTCAATGATCCCGCTCATTATGGTGGTAGATTTTCACTGAATGGGAAGCTAAAGGATGAACAACCGGCTAGTCACATCAGTTTAGAGATTGGTATTTTGAATGGCCAGGGAAAAGAATTATCTAAGCTTCTGCCTTACACTTTGCCAGATAAAACTTTAGCATGGTTAATTGACGCTGATTTAGCTGCAAATATTATTGATGGTGGATTTGTTTTTCATGGTCCACTTGATAAAAATAAAAAACATCATCGAAGCACTCAATTGTATTTAAATGTTGCTGATGCAAGTTTACGGTTCGATCGTAAATGGTCTAAACTTGAACAGTTAGACGCTTTATTTATCATGAATAATCGCTATTCATCAATGACCATTCCACAGGCACAGTTTGAACAGTTGAGGCTTAGCGATGCGGAAGCAGTATTCGAGGTTGGCAGTCATGGATCATTGTTTTCGATAGAAACCCCCTTAACTGGCTCCTTACAAAGTGTTATGAGTGCTTTGCAGCAATCTCCTTTGAAGTTGGATTATATGTCGGCAGTTGAGGATTGGGTGCTTAGCGGTGACTTACATCAAGCGCATATGCAGCTTCAGGTCCCTATTGATCAAACTCAGTTGCCATCTGGTCAAGCAATGCGGCCGAAGGTGGCTTTTCGATCAGAGTTAATGGGTACTTCAATAGAGATGAATAATATTAATTTGTCGATCCATGCGCTACAGGGTCCATTGCGATTTACTTCAGAGCAAGGTTTAGTGTCGCCGCAGTTAACGGGTCGGCTTTGGGGTGAACCGATCGATATTATTCTTGGTGATTATCAACAGCCGGATAATGATATTACCTATTTTCCGTTTCGGCTTGATGCGGCAACAACAGTCAGTGCTGAGCGCTTATCTCAGTGGTTAAGCTTGCCTATCTTTGCAATGGCCGATGGTCAGACAGCTTTTAAAATGAGACTTGAAAATACAACCAATGGACTATTGCTATCACTCGACAGTAATCTGCAGGGTTTGGTCTTTGATTTTCCTGGAGAGCTTAAAAAAGCGCTTACTGAGACTGCAGATCTTTCACTGCAATGGGAATTCAATCAATCGAATCAGCCTATGATTGTTAGTGTTGAGGATCGCTTAACAGGGCAATTACATTTTCAGCAGTTTCAATTTACAAATGGCGGTTTATATTTAGGTGATGACAATGGCTTAGATAAGATGGCCGCTAATGCTGAATGGCAGGGCTTAACCTTATCAGGTCAACTTCAATCGGCTGATTTAGATGAATGGTTGGATTTTTATCAGCGCTATTCTGCATTTATACAGTCGGAGACTCGTGAGAAAGAGCGACATGACGCGCTTGATATTGGCGAAAAATTTGATATGGGGTTCACGATAAGAGGGCTCAAAGTAGATCAGGTGATGGCGTTTGAACGACCCTTTACTAATTCAGAGATTGACCTTATACACGCTAATCATCGGTGGCAATTTGTGGTTACTAGTGATGAGCTGGCCGGTAAGATTAGCTTGCCACAATCGCAATTCTTTCAGTCGCCGAGTACATGGGATAATCAGCAAGATGCCTTTGGTTTCAATTTACAACAGCGTTATCTTTTTGACTTGGATTACTTGAAATTACAGACCGACTCTGACCAGGAAAAATTTCAATTTTTAGCATTATTGGATTCCCAGCGATTAGAGGCCAGTTCTGTTGTTATTAATGACTTATGGCTGAATGGGAAAGCCTTAGGGAAATGGAATTTTCTGCTTAGTCCAACTGAATCATCTTTGCATCTGCACGATATAAAGGCAGAGTTTAATGGGGTTGAGATCAGCTCGGCTATTGATAGTGGATTAGATTGGTTTATCGATAGTGATAAAAAACATCGGTCCGATTTGTCGATTCAAATGCATAGTCATAAACTCGATAATTTAATTGAGGTGATTAATGATACGGACGCTATTAAGGCGCCTTTAACTAGTCAATCATCTCAATTGCTAGTGGATTTAACATGGCCTGCATCGCCTGAGCAATTTTCTCTTTTAGGTAGTCAAGGTACTTTAGGATTTAGTTTTGATGACGGTAAATTTTTGTCGGCATCGAGTTCGGCAGAAGGCTTTCTTAAGCTGATTAGCTTAGTTAACTTTGATACATTGATAAGGCGAATGAAATTAGATATTTCAGGTCTTTACAGTGAGGGTCTAAGCTTTGAAAAACTCAGCGGTCGGCTCGATTTATCACAAGGCGAGATAACTTTCCTCAATCAGCCGATTCATGTTTTATCGCCTTCAAGTGAATTCGTAATGTCAGGAAGGGCAAATTTACATTCTTCTGCCATCGATGCGAATTTAATCGCAACTTTGCCTTTGAAAGCTAATTTGCCGTGGTTTGCGGCTTTGGCTGGCGGTTTACCGCTGGCCGCAGGCACTTATATCGCGACCAAGTTGTTTGATAGCGAAATAGATCGTTTTTCTAGCGCGGTATATATTGTTGAGGGTTCACTAGCGGATCCACAGCTTCGCCTTGACAAGGTTTTTGATAATGAAACCCCAGCACAATAATCATTGTAATTCTATGACTAAGAATTTCTTTTAAATACTAAAGCATTTTTTCTAGCGCTTGGCGCAAATCTTTATCAATGAATTGATAACCATGGTCAATCAACACTTGCGGTCTAACTCGACTGCTTGATAGTAATAACGCGTCTGCCATTTCACCAAAAGCCAGTCTAGCGATTATGGCTGGAATCGTAAAAAAAGCAGGCCGATTTAATAATGATGCTAGCGTAGTGGTGAATTGACGATTCGTTATCGCCTCTGGCGCAACGAGATTCACGGGCCCTTTAATTGACTCAGTTTGAATAATAAACTCAATGGCATTGACGATTTCATGTAAGCTGATATAGCTCATGTATTGATTGCCATGACTAAATGGTCCGCCAAGGCCTAGTTTAAATGGGAGTAGCATTTGCGCTAAAACGCCCCCTTTAGGGCTGAGCACAACGCCGGAACGAAGTTGAACGCTACGAATTGGGGAGGGGTCAGTCGTTTTTGCGGCGTGTTCCCAGGCGAGCGCCAATTCAGCTAAAAAATCGTTGCCTGCCAAGCTGTGTTCATCGACGATGGTTTCGCCAGTATTACCATAAATGCCTATAGCCGAACTTGAGAGAAACACTTTGGGTGGGTGTTTCATCATGAGTATTGTCGCAGCAAGTAGCTTTGTTGCTTGGATTCTACTGGCCCAGATAGATTTTTTTACGGTTTGATTCCAGCGGTGGTCGGCGATACTTTCACCCGCTAGATTAATCACCGTATCAATTTTTAAATCAGTGTCTAGTTCAATTATTTTCTGAGAAGGTTGCCAAAAGATGTAGTTGTCTCGTTGGCTTTTTTGTCTCGACAATATCCACACTTGGTGCCCAGCTTGACGAAATTGCTTTTCGAGTGCCGTGCCAATAAGACCAGTGCCTCCTGCGATCAGTATGTTCATATGCGTTGCTCCATGACATTAATCACCGGTTTGATATTGGGTGAGTAATCGGTCGAGTTGATTGGCAAATTTTTGCCGATCACCAAGCCCTAAAGGGGCTGGGCCACCGGTTTGAATACCACTGGAGCGCAGATTATCCATAAAATCCCGCATCGTAAGTCGCGCTTTAATATTTTCTTGCGTACACAGTTCTCCACGCGGGTGTAATGCCTTAGCCCCTTTTTCTATCGCCTCAGCGGCCAGTGGAATGTCTGCAGTAATGACAAGATCGCTGGCGTTGAGCAGACGAAGAATCTCATTGTCGGCAACATCGAACCCAGCGCTGACCTGAAGCACATTGATAAATGGTGAAGGAGGGACTGCAATTAATTGATTGGCAACTAGGGTGATAGAAATTTCTCGTCGCTGGGCTGCCCGAAATAAAATTTCTTTAATGGCAACAGGGCATGCATCGGCATCGATCCAGATTTTCATGCAATCGTCGTTGGCAATGAGTTAAGGTGAATAATCATAAGCATTTGATGAACTTAGTTTTAGTTGATTACGTTGATACGGCCAATATTCTTTTCAGGTCGTTGGCCTATCTCCACTAAAAAGCTTTTTTCAGCACCCTGATGCAAAACACGAAGGTTGATTTTTTGGCCCGGTGGCGTTTGAGCAATACTGTGCATGCTCATATTCCCGTCGACAATCGCTTTACCATCGATATGAGTGATAATATCACCAATTTGGAGCCCTGCTGTTTCAGCCGGACTATTGGGCTTTATATCGGTCAAGACTAGGCCATTGAAATTTTCTAATGCTAAGGCCTCGGCTAAGCTAGGTGTAATATCTTCAACGACCACGCCCAGCCAGCCTCTGATGACACGCCCCTTAAGGATGATGCTATCTAGCACATAGCTTGCGATATCGACGGGAATGGCGAACCCAATTCCGCTTGAGCTACCATTTTGACTATAGAGACTGCTGTTAATGCCAATGAGGTCGCCTTGGCTATTAATCAGTGCGCCGCCAGAGTTGCCGCTGTTAATGGCTGCATCGGTTTGGATGTATTTCTCGTAAGTATTGATGTGAAGGCCATGTCGGCCAGTGGCTGACACAATTCCTTGAGTGACTGTTTGACCAATACCATAGGGGTTGCCAATCGCTAATACAATATCACCGATTTTGACATTGCTAGGGTTGCCAAAAAGCAATGGGGAAGCGTCACTTATATCGATCTTAATTACGGCTAAATCGGTAGGTTCGTCAAAGCCAACCACGGTTGCTAATCGATTGCGACCATCCGCTAGTTCGACCTTGATTTTGTTGGCGCGATTAATAACATGGTGATTGGTTAGGATGTATCCATCACTGCTAACAATAACGCCGGACCCTAGACTGCTTTTAATTTTATTCGAAGTAGGTGGTAGTTTTGACTTAAAAAACCTCTGAAAAATAGGGTTTATCGATTGCGAGTGAGTTGAAGTGGAAACGATTCTTTGGGTATAAATATTTACTACTGATGGCATTGCTTTTTCGACAGCAGATGAAAAACTGTTGATGACATATCCGCTATCTTGATTGAGTTGCTGTTGATGCTGTAATAGTACTGTGGCTAAAAGCACGCCACAAATGATTGGCCAGCCATAAAGGTTTATTAGGGCTTTCAGAGCTGACTGTGTTTGGTTAAGATGTTTTTTAACAAAAGCCAACAATGGCAAGCTCTCCGATTAATGGTGCCTCTTTCAGTCTCCAAAATAAGCGGTTCATTATTAAATATAATGCGCTAATTGAACTAAGTTTCTATCCAGATATTCAGTGTCTGGGCTAGTTTCAAATAGCATGAATTTTTGGATCTGAAAAGTCGTCCTCTGAATCAGTTGATTCGAAGCCATCACTGTATGGTGGGTTGTTTTCCTCAGTGGGTTTCTCATGAAGGTTTACTTTTTCTAAGCCATAATCTTCGGATAAGGTGCCGCTATTTGTTGTATTGGTCTTGGGTGCGTAGTCGAGAGGTTGCTGAATAGGTCGATTAGCTTGGTTGATATTATCTGATAGTGGAGAGCCGACTAGTAGAGAGTGGCCCTCTTCATCGCGACAGAGTTGGTCGGCACCTAATGCCAGGTGCTGATGAATGTCTTTATACTTTTCAGTGAGTTCATTGAGCATCAGCGCTGTTTGGGAAAAATGATCTGCGACATGTTGCTGATAAGCATCGTTTTTGGCTTTTTCATCGCTCAATTGTTGTTTCAATTGTTCTGCTTGTTTCTCAGACATTGTGTTGTTGCGGTATAGACCGACACCAAGCAGAATGCCGACTATTGAACAAATAAAACCTACAAAGATAAGAAAACCTAAATCGAACATAATTTATCACTCCCATTATAAGATTATTATAGCTGTTTTTAATACTATTGCGGGGTTTTCAGTGATGAAATTGAGGCCAAATTTCATTGCTAAGCTGTTCAGCTCTGGTTAATCTGGTCTCATTAGTATCGTGATATGATGACAATGTACTCTGAATACTGGTTCTAACCTGTTGCCCTATATGATATGACTGAGCATTTGCGTCCCCTAGAACGCTTCAAAATTGATCTTGATAAAGCCGATTTTCAATACGATGCGGCTCAAGCGATGGCGGTAAAAAAACTTGATAATTTGTATAGCCGTTTGATTGCGCGTCAGGCCTTGGTGCCAGGCTTACGCGCGCGCGTAGGTAATTGGTTGTCAGTCTTAATGGGATGTCCACGTAAGATTATGCCTGAGCAGGGCTTATATTTTTGGGGTGGTGTGGGGAGAGGTAAAACGTATTTGATGGATATGTTTTATGATTCTGTGCCAGGCGATGCGAAATTACGCATTCATTTTCATCGCTTTATGCGTCGTGTGCATCACGAATTAACCGATTTGGATGGTGTAAAGAACCCTTTAGAGCGAGTAGCTGATAAGATCGCAGCGGAAGCGAGTCTCATTTGCTTTGATGAATTTTTTGTCTCTGATATTACCGATGCGATGATTCTGGCAGGCATTTTTGAGGCCTTGTTTGATCGCGGTGTTTGTTTAGTTGCCACGTCTAATATCGCGCCAGATGAACTCTATAAGGACGGCCTCCAGCGGGCTAGATTTTTACCTGCCATTGCTTTAGTTAAAGCACATACTGAAGTCGTTAATGTCGATGGAGGGGTTGATTATCGGTTGCGAACCCTTGAGCAAGCACAATTGTATTATACCCCGCTAGACCAAGGAGCAGATATCAGTTTAATGAGAAGTTTTGAGCTTCTAGCGCCGAATAAAGAAGGGGGTGAGGTTAATATCGAAGTGGATGTGCCTATTGAAATAGAGGGCCGATACATCCAGTCTAGGTATTTGGCTGATGATGTAGTCTGGTTTGATTTTGATGCACTCTGCGATGGCCCTCGCTCCCAAAATGACTACATCGAACTGGCTAAAGAATTTCATACGGTACTGATCAGTGATGTGCCGCAAATGGGTCGTAACAATGAAGATCGTGCGCGACGTTTTATTCATTTAGTCGATGAGTTTTACGATCGAAATATTAAGCTTGTACTCTCGGCAGAAGTCGAGTTAGTTGATCTCTACGCCTCAGGTCGTTTGGCGTTCGAATTTCAGCGAACCTGTTCGCGCTTGCAAGAAATGCAATCACATGATTATCTCGCTGCTGCTCATCGTGCCTAATTGTTGTTCAATAATGCGTTTAGTCACTTGGCACTCAGGTTCAGTTCCTGAGTAAATGGCTGTTCATATCAATGCCAAGGTCAGCTATTTTCGCTATGGTATCTTTATTAACCGATGATGTTTTTAATTTTATCCTTAACAAGGAGAATATTTTGAGCGAAGCGAATTTATTGATTAGCACCCAAGATGGGGTTCGTGAAATTACTCTCAATCGGCCTGAGAAAAAAAACGCCCTTGATGGCCAGCTTTTTTCAGCCTTGGCTGAGGCTATGCAGCAGGCTCGTCAAGATGATGATGTCCATGTGGTCTTCTTGCTGGGTGCCGGTGGCAACTTTTGTTCAGGTATGGACCTGGGCGGTAATTTCGATGATGGCAGTGCGCCGTTTGATGATTGTGCTGCAGCTATGGCTAGTTTTGATAAGCCATTAATTGCCGCAGTTGATGGTATTGCGATTGGCGGAGGCGCAACGATTCCGTTGCATTGTGATGTGGTTTATGTTGGTGAAAGCCTGCGGATGCGCTTTCCCTTTGTCAATTTAGGCTTAGTGCCTGAGTTTTCTAGTAGTTATTTACTGCAGGCTAATATCGGCGCCCAACCAGCGGCTGAAGTGATGTTTACCGCTGAGTGGATTAATGCTGAACGTGCCATATCTCTGGGGCTAGCTAGTCGTGCCTACCCCGACAGTGAATTACACTCGCGTGCGCGAGCAAAAGCTGAAGAAATAGCCCAGTGGCCGGTCAATGCCTTAGTGGCAACTAAGCGCTGTTTAAAAGCGACTCACAAACAGCCTATTGCAACAGCTCAAGCGATAGAAGCGCGTTTGATGGTCGAGCAGGTAGGCTCACCTGAGAACACCGAGGCAATTACGGCCTTTTTTGAAAAGCGGCCGCCAAATTTTCGGTCCTTGAAGGCTTAGGAAAGAGTAATACGAGCAGACAAGACTAAAACTGGCAAAGTTGTTGTTATTAAAGGTGCTGGCAGTGGCATGGGCTAGCTCGCGGCGCAAACTTTTTCTAAGCAAGGGGCAAAGGTTGCCGCTTTAGATGTTGATGCTGATGGCCTGGCAACCGCTGCCGAAGGATTTGTGGGCTTGCGTAAAGGCAACCGGATATTACCGACTATAAAGCAGTGACGCATGTGGTCGTAGAGATTATTACTGAATTAAGTTCCATAGACAGTATTCTACAATATGGCCGCTATCTTGCCATTCGGCAAATTAACCGACCAGCCTAATGCTTGCCGCATAAAATTATGAAGATTAACTTCGGGGGTTGATGAATGTCGCGCAGGCAACCTTGCCTTACATGATTGCACGAGGAGAGGGCGAATTTGTCAGCGTTGCCTCCTAATTCGCCTTGTCCCGACCATGTTGAATGGCGCGTATTCTGCCCCTCAGGCTTCTGTAGGGCTAGAGATTTAGATTGTCTACCATGAAAACATTAACTTCGGCTTGCGCTTCACTTTTGTCTGCCCGATTGCTGTACAACCTCCCTTTTGCAGCAGGCCCTCGATACGGGTTGGCCAAAAATGCTTGATTCGGGCTCACACATGCAAGCCGAGGTGTTGGATAAAATTTACAGGTATTCGCTCAAGGGTAAGTTTTGGTTTTATGCCGGTAAGGTTGCGTAAATGTGTATGAGAATGCGGTGTTTTTTTCTTTCGCTGATATGGGAGCAAGTCAATAAAACCGAGGGTTTTTAGCCCTTGATTAGTCTCAATGATAAGCTAGCTAGTGGATTGAATTCAGTGTTTTTTTGGGATTTTGATCTTTGAGGCTATGAATTTATGCTACTTGAGCGGCTCGGCCATTAATTCCGACCCGGAGTCGACATAAATCTGTTGCCAACTGCCTTGTGATTCTGTAGTATTCGCGCTCTTTTTTAGTTAGCTCTGATGGCAGAGCAGCCCACATAAAAGCTCAAAAATTGAGCAAATTTAGGATGTTTTCTAATGAAAACTTATAGTGCAAAGCCTGCTGATATCCAGCATGACTGGTTTATTATTGATGCCTCAGGCAAGACCCTTGGTCGTATGGCGGCCGAAATTGCTCATCGCTTGCGGGGTAAGCATAAGCCTGAATATAGCCCCCACATGGATACTGGCGACTATATCGTTGTGATCAATGCAGAAAAGGTGGCAGTGACAGGCAATAAAGGCGAAGGGAAGATTTACCATTCTCATACTGGCTATCCTGGTGGGTTAAAGTCAATCAGCTTCAACAAGCTTATCGACAAAGCGCCTGAGAGGACTATTCAGTCGGCTGTTAAGGGAATGTTGCCTAGGAATCCTCTTGGCCGTGAAATGTTCAGAAAATTAAAAGTTTATGCTGGCAGCGAACATCCGCATGCAGCACAACAACCACAAACCTTAGAATTGTAAGAGCACACACTATGTCAGCGACACAATATACAGGCACTGGACGACGTAAAACTGCTTCCGCACGAGTTTTTTTGAAAGATGGAACTGGTGCGATAATGGTTAATAAGCGACCATTAGACGAATTTTTTGGCCGACAAGTCGCGAGAATGATCGTCCGACAACCACTTCAACTAGTTGATGTTGAAGGGAAATTTGATGTTAATGTCACAGTTAAGGGCGGTGGAAGTTTTGGTCAGGCCGGTGCAATACGTCATGGCATTACCCGAGCCCTCATTGAATTTGACGAAACGTTGAGGCCTACCTTGAGAAAAGCGGGCTTTGTGACACGAGATGCTCGAGAAGTTGAGCGAAAAAAGGTAGGTTTACGCAAGGCGCGTAAGAAGCCACAATTCTCAAAACGGTAAACAGTGTTTATCAGCAAAAGCCCGGTCTTTGTATCGGGTTTTTTTTGATTAGTTTGGCGTGTCGATCGATGAATCCAAGCTGTTTTGCTGAGCGTAAAAATTTAAGTTGAAACAGTTTTTGCTCTATTTTATTAAGTATTGGTTTTATTAAGTTCATGGTCTTTTTATGCGAGCGAAGCTTGAAAAATATCTGCAAAAATGCACATATTTCTGACAAGACGGCCAGATTAATTTACCATTCGCTCTGTTCTTAAAGTATCAAAAAGGGCAAGCTTTGTTATTGAGAGCCCTTCTCATCAATGGTTTTTCATGAAGAAATACAAACCCAATTAAATGTGCGAGTGGTTGGTTGTGCTATGACTGACAACGATTTCATAGCATCGATAGGTTTTGGAGTAATGAATGAGTAATGAAGTGACAAACTCTGGCCGCCGTCAATTTTTGACGGCGGCGACATCTGCCGTAGCTGGTGCTGGAGTAGTAGGTATTGCGGTTCCGTTCATTGGTTCGTGGAATCCTAGCGCGAAAGCAAAAGCGGCGGGTGCCCCTGTCAGATTTGATTCCTCTAAAATGGAACCGGGTCAGTTGGTCCGAGTTGAATGGCGTGGCCAACCCGTGTTTGTTATTCGGCGAACTCAAGAACAGATTGACGATCTAGCCACACTTAATGATAGCTTAAAAGATCCCAACTCATTGATCTCGAAACAACCCAGTTATGTCGATGGGACGAATCGTGCCGTCAAGAGTGAATTTCTTGTTCTTGTTGGCCTGTGTACCCATTTAGGGTGCTCGCCGAAATACATTAAGAAGCTTGATTCCGCTGCGCCAGATGCGGCTTGGAAAGGCGGTTTCTTCTGTGCATGTCATGGATCAAAGTTTGATATGGCGGGTCGGGTTTATAAAGGGGTACCGGCCTCTGAAAATTTAGTCGTTCCACCCTACAGTTATGAATCTGGTTCGATTATGGTAATTGGTATTGATGGAGATACAGCTTAATGGGTAGTTGGTTAATAAATTTACGTGATTGGGTTGATGCCCGATTGCCAATCATGCGTGCTTGGAATACCCATATGGGTGCTTATTACGCGCCGAAGAACTTTAACTTCTGGTACTTTTTTGGCGTGCTATCACTATTGGTGCTGGTTAATCAGTTGTTAACCGGCATTTGGCTCACGATGAACTACGTGCCCAGTCAAGAAGAGGCATTTGCTTCGGTTGAATATATCATGCGCGACGTCGACTACGGATGGATTTTACGTTATATGCATTCCACCGGTGCCTCTGCCTTTTTTGTAGTTATTTATTTGCATATGTTCCGCGCCTTAATTTACGGCTCCTATCAAAAGCCACGTGAATTAATCTGGATTTTTGGGATGCTGATTTTCGTAGTCTTGATGGCAGAAGCCTTTATGGGCTACGTTTTGCCTTGGGGACAAATGTCTTACTGGGGTGCTCAAGTTATTATCTCGCTATTAGGTGCCATACCTTATGTGGGTGAAGCTCTAGTAGAATGGTTTCGTGGTGATTATTTAATTTCGGGTATCACGCTTAACCGTTTCTTTGCTTTGCATGTTGTGGCGCTGCCTATCGTATTGCTGGCATTGGTGGTACTGCATCTTTTAGCGCTGCATGAAGTGGGTTCGAACAATCCTGATGGTGTTGACATTAAAAAGCATAAAGATGAAAACGGCATACCACTTGATGGAGTGGCCTTTCATCCGTACTACACGGTTCACGACTTACAGGCGATCGCTGTATTTCTGTTTATATTTTGTTTCGTGTTGTTTTTCATGCCAGAAATGGGCGGGCTATTTTTAGAAAAGCCAAATTTTGAAATCGCTAACGGCTTAAAAACACCTGAACACATTGCGCCGGTATGGTACTTCACCCCTTACTATTCAATTTTAAGGGCTATTCCGGATAAGTTCTGGGGCTTCATTTTCTTTGCGGCGTCAGTGGCCATTCCATTTTTATTGCCATGGCTGGACCGAAGTCCTGTTAGGTCAATTCGCTACCGTGGCAATCTGACTAAACTTGCCTTAGTATTGTTCACCTCTTCATTCATAATTCTTGGTGTCTTAGGGGTATGGTCGCCAACTGAATCACGCACTTTGCTGGCTCGTGTCTGCTCAGTGATTTATTTTGCATTTTTCTTATTAATGCCAATATGGACCCGTTTAGAAACGACTAAGCCCATTCCTGATAGGGTGACAACCACCGGGGGCATGGGCACGTTTAGAGCCTTTGGGGTGTTCGCTTTAATTCTCGCTCTAGCGATTATTCCACTTAAAGTAGTGGCTGCTGAATCGGCTTTTGACTGTGGACAGATTCCTTGTGCCGAGTTTGATGTTGATCTTCATGACAATGAGTCGATGCAACGCGGTTCTGCACTCTTTGTTAACTATTGCATGGGCTGCCATTCAGCTAAATACATGCGTTGGGGTCGATTATCTGACGATCTCGGTATCCCAGAGGCATTGGCTAAAGAGCATCTTATTTTAGGTCAAGACACCAAGTTTGGTGCTTTAATGAATATCTCGATGACCGAACAGTATGGTAAGAGCGTATTTGGCGGTGCTCCCCCCGACTTGACATTGGTGGCGCGAGTCCGCTCGCCAGAGTGGCTCTATACCTACTTGACTTCTTTTTATATCGACCCTTCACGGCCTTATGGGGTTAACAATCTTGTGTTTAAAGATGTTGGTATGCCGCATGTCTTGTTGGACCTTCAGGGCGAGACTGTTTGCCGTCCACCAATCGCTATTGCAGCTAACGGTGGTATCAAGCGCGATAGCAATGGCCTGCCTTTGGAAGATCCTTCAAAGGGAGATTGTGGTAGGGTAGTTGCCGGTGACGTGGCAGGTAGCATGGATCCACAAGAGTATGAATCTGCCATGTATGACTTAGTAAATTTTATGACCTACATGGCTGAACCCAGTGCAGCAAAACGTGAACGGATGGGCGTGAGCGTGTTATTATTTATTGCTGTGTTTTTTGTTTTTGCTTTCTTATTGAACCGCGAATATTGGAAGGATGTCGATCATTAATACTGAAATAGATCCGCTAGAATCGGTAACTAAACGTTCTGCTATGAGTCTCCTTTCTGACCCTTCAAGCCATTATAGCCATCGAGTTAGAATTGTTTTGGCTGAAAAAGGAGTCACCTGCGATATTATTGATATTGAAGGGAAGAATCCTCCTGCAGATCTTGCTGAAGTTAATCCTTATGGTTCCTTACCCACTTTACTAGACCGTGATTTAGTTTTGTATGAGTCTAAAGTGATTATGGAATACTTGGACGAACGTTTTCCTCATCCCCCTTTACTGCCTGTTTATCCGGTTGCTCGGGGTGAAAGCCGCTTATATATTTATCGCATTGAGCGTGATTGGTGTACCTTGCTAGATGCGATTGAAGGCGGTCAGCTTGAATCACCGGCAATACAAATGAAAGATCTTGCTGATGGCTTGGTGGGTATTGCGCCTATTTTTGGCGATAAGCCATTTTTTATGAGCGATGAATTTACTTTGGTTGATTGTTGTTTAGGACCTATTCTTTGGCGCTTGGAATCTATTGGGATTAAATTGCCCAATAATAAGCAAGTGAAGCCGTTACTCGAGTATATGAAACGACTATTTGATATGGAATCTTTTCAGACCAGCTTAACAGAGGTTGAGCGTGAGATGAGGCCGAGTTTATAAGCTGTACACTGCCCAGTTGATTACGAATGGTGAAACAGGGGTGTCAGTAATATGAGTTTAGATACTACATTTATTGAAGAACATTGACTGAGGGTATGGGGTGACAGATTCAAAAACAGCCGGCATGTCATCGAGTAGGTCATATTTAGTCAATGCCCTCTATCAATGGATTGTCGATAATAATTGTACCCCCTACGTGTTAGTGGACGCCTTTGCCGCCGGTGTTGAAGTGCCTCAAGATTATGTCAAAGATGGTCAAATTGTTCTTAATATTGCTCCATCAGCGATCAGTGCTTTGTTAATCAATACAACTAGTTTGACGTTTAATGCTCGATTTGGGGGTATTCCTATGGATATCTATGCACCGATGGGTGCAGTGTTAGGGATTTACGCTAGAGAGAATGGTCAGGGTATGATGTTTGAACCTGAAGATGCGCCAGATCCCGATTCAGAACCGCCACCTGGGCCTAAGTTGGTATCAGATAAAAAGCCTAGCGGCAGTAAGGTCGAAAAACCGAGCTTGAGAGTCGTTAAGTAACTCGACTATAAAATTAAAAACTCTGAGTTGACTCTCGTTTAATCAATATACTCAAATACGCGAACAATTTTTTGCAAGCCATAGGCCTTCTTGGTCGATTCAACAATGCTGTCTGCTTCAGCATGACTGACTAAGCCCATAAGAAAAATAACCCCATCATTCACTACCACTTTAACCCTATTGCTATCGACGTCTTTGCTCAATAAAAATCGTGTTTTAACTTTCCTGCTTAACCAAGCATCGGCTAGCAAGGCGCTGTTTGAACGAGGCGGCGATACGTTTAATTCATTGTTAACACGTCTGACCTTACGAATTTTACTGACGGTCTTTGTAGCGATTGCTCGCATGTCACTATCAGAGACATTGCCTGTGATTAGGACAACGCCATTGAAGCTGTTAACCGTCACTTGCGCGGGCTTAAATCGCTCATCGCTTTTGTTCAAGTTTACTTTGGCTTTAGTCTCGATCAATTGGTCATCAACAAAAGCACCGGTTGTTCTCTTGCCGTAATTTTCACCGATAGGTTTATCTCGAGATATCGAAATCACCGAACTGCAAGCCGATAAAAAAAAGCTGCTTAATATGAGTAGTAGCAGTGCTGTTGATCGATTTTTTGTCATTGTCAGGTACCTGGCCGACGGATAATCCTAGTTAAATAGCAAATAATTGATCTTCAATAATATCGCTGAATCCATTGAAAATGAAGAGTGAAAGTTCGTGCATTCTTGCCAAATTATCGGCCTCTATGGGTAAGTGTATTAGCTGTTCGAACTGTGCTATTTGCTCACTTAGTGGCCCCATACACATAATAATACAGGCGATGTCCCGATCATTCGCCGCTTTGATGAAGTCTTTTAAGCTGTCGTTCTCAGTGTGTTCACAGGCAATCAACACTATATCACCGGCTTGTGCTAATGCCTGTAAGTTTTGAATATAATGCTGCGAATGGTTTGGACTATGAAGTGAGGCCTGATTGTTGAGCGCTATCACCGGCAGGCTAGGCCTTTGATCGCTATTTCGATAAAGCATCGTCTGACAGAAAATAGCTGTTAACGGCGTGAGTGTATCAAGGCCCAGAGTAAAAAGAGTCCTGTCTTGGGCTAGGTTTGCAGCCATGAATTGACCGATTTCATTAACACTGTTGGTGAATGAGGGCGGTAAGTTACCTAAGTGCTGCATCGCTGAAGCAATTCTGTCAGCTATGAAGGAGGATTCATTGATCATGTAAAAAGATGCTCTTATTAGCTGCGTTTGTAAAGGGATAAAAAAACTTTATAAAAAACTACATAAAGGCGTTTTGTATCCAGTCAATAGTATAAGGTATTTTTGTCTCGCTGGGCGACATTGCAATAACATCAAATCGGCTGGCGGCATTGGTTTGATGGTGGTGCAAAAAATGAAGCGCGGCATTCATTATTTTCTTTTGTTTTTTGGCGGTGATGCTGCTAGCGCTACCGCCGAATTGGACATATTGACTATAGCGAACCTCAATGAATACCAATGTATTACCATCCCTCATGATCAGGTCAATTTCGCCATATTGGCAGCGATAGTTTTTAGTGATTAAGCTTAACCCATGGCGAAGTAAAAACTGTATTGCAGCGGCTTTAGTTGCTTCACCTATTTTCAGTGTATAAGCCATGAACGCCCAGTGTCATAGTTATGGTAACGATAGGGGTTTTATTTTTCCACGATTAAACTGAACCAACTGCAATTTGCGATTAATACGGTTAGTGTTAATTGAAAGCTGACCGGTTTTGCCGAAAAATACTTGCTGAGAGCCTTGTTGCATTGGTTCAAGATGAGGATAAATATAAAACGCATCAAGCCCCATAGCAAACAGTCGACCTAACTGTTTGTTATCTTTATATTGTGAGTGAGCCTTTTTTTTGATTGCGTTATCGGTTAACACCCAAGGAATTTCATTGAAGATGATCCCATTTAGATCTCTATTACTGTTTCCCTCTACACCGTCATGAATGTGTGAACTGCTGTACACCGGCAACTTAGATGCGTAATGGTAGGCAAGTAGTGGTTTAATACTTTTAGCTTGTTGGCTGTTGGCGAAAAGAATAATGACATCGACATCATTACGACGACGGGGAGTGAATTCGATCGAGGTCGCTAACAGTCTTTCGAGTTGCTGATATCTCGCCTGACTTTGTGGTAATAATAAGCTCTCAGCAATTTCTGATGAATAGTTTTTAGGGTCAGATAGTGCCGTTTGATTGAGTGTTTGTCCTCCTAAGGTTGCCCATTGCTGTGTAAAGGCTAGCGCCGCTCGTCTCGACCAATCGGCATTAGACTGGATGATGATGGCATTTTTATGGCCGTTGCGACGCGCATTATTAGCTAATTGTCGCGCCTCATCTTCAGCGGCTAAACCAAATTGAATAATCGAGGGGTTGGTGATGGTTGTTTCAGTTAAATAATTTAATGCAATCACTGACACCTTAGGAGTTAGCGAGGCAAGCTGTTCAAGCTTGTTTTTTTGCAGGGGGCCTATCACTAAATCAATCGCTTCTCGCTCTATGTGTTGATAAATATTTTTAATGCTTTTTTGGTGGCTGTCATAGCTGATAATCTGAGGTGGCTGCCAACCGTGCTCTTTAGCATTGAAATAGCCTGCCATAATACCGTCTTGCACAGCAATTCCAGCTTTTGACAGTGGCCCGCTTAATGGGAGGATAAGCGCAATTTTCTTCACTGGTTGCGAAAGGATGTCGGTCATTGCAGGCAACTCGAAAGGTGGCTTGATAGCTGCAATATGGTTAGGCCAGTTGCGCTGCCAAGCCGTTAATCGTCGGCGCTGTTCAGCGGGGCCGAGATCGGTTTGGTGATGAATGCGAGCTAAACTGAGCCATGCTATGAGCTCAGGGGAGTGGTTTTTATTAAGCTGTTGTTCAAGCTCATCTAAGGATAAGGCCACTAAACAGTCCCAGATTGCTTGAAGGTTAGTGGTTTGTTGCGACTCAGATAATTGTTCAGGCTTGATTGCCACTCGGTGCTTGAAACTTAAAAAATATTGGCCCCTAACAAACAATATTTCAGCCTGCAGAGACGCTAGCCCAAGCTGATCATCAATGCTCATTCGCGGTATCGCTCTGATCAGGGCGGGGTGATTTAACCAATCGCCGATACGTTTAAAATCACCTTGATAAAGCCATAGCTTAGATGCCGCTAAGCTGAAATCGGCCATTTGATCCACCCGCAATTGATCGATGCTGATCAGTTCAATGGCTTTGTTGGCGATTGACCACCGCTGTTCTCGGCTTGCAGCAGTTAAAATAGCAGGTAACAAATCGACTTGTTGTTCAGCGTTAGCATGATTAAATTGCTTGAGGATTTTATCCAGTCTGGGTAATTTTTCTGTGTCCGCATGATTAAATACGCGCGTCTCATCGCTAAAGAGTGGGGGTGTCACCGGCGGTGTGCTGGTGCAGGCCGACAACAGAAGAATTAGCCCAAAAGTGATTGAATGGGCGATAAAGGCGTGAAAGGGCAAACGCAGTGTCATAATTTTGGGTACAATGTATTTCAGTAAGTGAAACGATTTTAGCTTGCCGTAGACAGTTCATGAGCTTAACAGTAATAGGCTACTTAAAACATCCTATAAACTATCACGGCAAGATTAGCATACATAGCTTGGATTCGAGCATAAAGTAGCAGATTACAGGCTAGGAGTAAAAATTATGCAAGATTCTGAGTCTGGGCAAATTGCCGCTGATGATCCAGCGAAAGCCATGACTAACGAAAGCCTGCGTCTAGGCCAGTATTGGCCGCCATCAACCCTCTATGTGGTTGCCACGCCCATCGGTAATCTTGGCGATATGAGTCCTCGCGCGATCACGGTACTCTCAGAGGTTGACTTAATCGCCGCTGAAGATACGCGTCATAGCAGCAGTTTGTGCCAGTATTTTTCGATTACTACCCCTATGCTTGCCTGTCACGAATACAATGAAACGCAGGCGGCTGATCAGTTGATTGAACGGCTAGCCAAGGGTCAATCGGTGGCACTTATCAGCGATGCTGGCACGCCGCTTATTTCCGACCCTGGCTATGCGATCGTTCGGCGAATACGTGAGCAAGGTTATCGCGTTTCACCAGTACCGGGCGCCTGTGCATTAACTAGTGCCTTATCAGCAGCGGGTTTACCCACCGATCGGTTCAGCTTCGAAGGGTTTTTGCCAGCAAAGGCAGGCCAACGAGCAAAGCGATTACGCGGTTTAAGCCAGCAGACGGGTAGTCTTATTTTTTATGAGGCGCCTCACCGTATTGTGGCGAGTTTAACGGCGATGGTCGATGCCTTTGGCCCCGATCGTGAAGCTGTTCTAGCGCGAGAACTAACCAAGCGGTATGAAACGATTACCGATGGTTCACTGGTCTCATTACTGGACGAAGTGACTGCTGATAAGAATCAGCAGCGTGGCGAGATGGTTATCATTATTAACGGCTTGGCGGTTACAGAAGAGCAGCGTTCAGAGCAAGAATTGGCCGCTGATCAGGTGCTTATGACACTTTTAAGTGAATTGCCCGTCAAGCAGGCAACCGGTTTGGCAGTCAAGTTGACCGGTTTAAAGAAAAATTATTTATACAATCGAGCAATTGATTTGGTGAAAGATACGTCATAAAGTAAGCGCAACGATCACCTACTTTACTGATGGATTGAGGAGAATCATATGCCTAACCATTTGAGTTACATTATCCAGCCACTGATTCGTTTAATCGTAATACTCAGTGTGACGGTTCTTGCGGCCTGTGCGAGCAATCAATCGATTACTGCGGCGATTTCAGCTTACCAACAACAAGCCGAAAAAGTGAGCTTGGGGCAAAGTAAAGAGGAGGTGTTGGCACTGCTGCAGCCGACCCAAATGCATTTACGATCGCAGTCGATGAAAGCTGCTGAAACCTATATTGACAATGACCGCTTGAAAGAGATTGTTTTTTTTCGCTCGCGCACCTTTGCCGATGGCATTGTTACCGATGATGAATTTACCCCCTATGTGTTCGAAGACGGTGTGTTAGTGGCTATTGGTTGGACCGCAATAGGTGGGCCAAAAACGCAGGCCCAGTCGCGTAATAATGATTCCACCATTCATTTACATAGCCGGTTTATTTATTAACAATCAAGTACTTATTTTCACTTTTATTCTTGTTGTGGTCATCAACTGTTACCAGCGGCGGAATAAAGCGCTTGCGCTTTAGAGTAGAGCTGTTAAGCTCGCACCCCGAGTCGGCTAGACAATCGCGGATAGATACTCTTGGGTATTTATCGGAGGAAAGTCCGGGCTCCACAGGGCAGAGTGCCAGGTAACGCCTGGGCGGCGCAAGCCGACGGCCAGTGCAACAGAAAGTAAACCGCCTAAGTCTATGCTTGCATAGACCGGTAAGGGTGAAAGGGTGCGGTAAGAGCGCACCGCGTCGCTGGTAACAGTCGACGGCACGGTAAACCCCACTCGGAGCAAGGCCAAATAGGAATCCTACAGGCGCGGCCCGCGCTGGATTCGGGTAGGCCGCTTGAGGGTTGCGGTGACGCAATTCCCAGATGAATGGTTGTCCATGACAGAACCCGGCTTATAGGCCGACTCATTTTTTTATGGGAGACCATCGCCGTCATCATGGCGGTGATGGTCTCGCTTTAAACCCTCCGACGTTTTTTTCTTGAGCAATGGCAATGTTTGCTTCTGATGAATTTCGTTAGCATCACATGATGGGTTTATATTGCGTTTTCCGAGATGAATATGTCTGAGCAAATGATCAAAGAGTTATCGGCGAAACAAGCCATTAGCGAAACCTTAGCGCGTTATTGTCGGGGTTTGGATCGTATGGATAAAGCCATGGCCTACGCGGTTTTCCACCCCAATGCCGAAGTGGATTACTACGGGATTTTTCAAGGGTCGGGCCATGCTTTTATCGACTGGGTGTGGCAGGCGCATGCGGTGATGCAGTCGCATTCCCATCAAATTACCAACACACTGATTCAAGTTGATGGCGATACTGCCGTTAGTGAAGCCTATGTCACGGTCACTTTACAATTTGATTCAATGCAAGCAGACAATTTTACTGAGACGCTCGCAAGGGGACGCTATCTCGACCGCTGGTGCCGTTATCAAGATCGCTGGGTGATTGATTCGCGCCTACACATTGTCGATGCCCAATCAACTTATCATCCCAGTGATATGAGTAAGGCCGAGGAGTCGCGCCGTGATATCGATGATCCTTCTTTCAAATTCTTCCAGCATGCGGGATTTTCAATCTAAACAAACGGGATATTAATACAACCTGCCACTGATGTGAGTATTAGTGCGATAAAAAACGTCTCAGAAATAAATTGGTTCATAGTGTCCTCATTGCTGTGCTTAGCTCTGCTTGAAATGATCAATAGCAGAGCAAATGAAATAGGAGTAAAACTATAGTAAAGGTTTTACAATTGCGTGAGACACAGTTCGCAGATTACTTATAACTGACACAGTGGGTGACAAGGATTGACTATTTTGTGAAGTGATAGGCCTAATAAGTAAATTGGCCCGCCCGACAGGATTCGAACCTGTGACCTGCCCCTTAGGAGGGGGCCGCGCTATCCAGCTGTGCCACGGGCGGTAAAGGATAGATTTTAACGGATTTTTATTGTTGGTATAAGTTTGGTGTTTGGTAATGCGTTAGCGGTTAAAAAAACTGCTTAGCAAAGGCTTCAACTTTGCGCTTCTTATCGTCTAACGAGCTGGGGGCTACGCGGCCTTGATCGTCTAAAAAGTTGGTGCCATTAGTCATCGTTAGGCCAGCGGCTTCCAGTCGTTTAAAGCTGTCTTGCTCGGGTTGCTTGACGCCCGACCATAATTCAAAGGGGCGCTTGTTATCGCCGTATTCAGTTCGAATAGCCTTAACCTTTTCAAGTAACGGATAAATCTCTGATTCGACGTGTGAGGTCGCCATCCAGCCATCGTGTCTGGCCGCGCGCCTAAGGGCGGCCTCTGCATAGCCGCCGACCATGATAGGAATATCTTGCTCAGTGCCGGGTGACATTTGAAGTGCATCAAAGTCGTAGAATGTACCATGGAATTCAGTCATCTCGCCGCGCATTAACTGGGGTAAAAACTGTAGCATTTCATCGGTGCGTTTACCGCGGGTATGAAAGTCTTGGCCAAGCAATTCAAATTCGGCTTTTTGCCAGCCGACGCCAATGCCCATCGTAATTCTGTTATTTGATAAACAGGCCGCAGTAGATAAGGCTTTAGCGACACTGAAAGGGTCGCGCATAGGTAAAATAAAAATAGACGATAAAAAATTCAACTGCTGGCATTGCTGGCTAAGAGCCGTTGTGAGCGCCCAAGGGTCCGGCCAATGCGTTTCAGGGTTCCAAAAGATATTCCCATCTTCGCGAAAAAAGTAGTTATCTGACTGGACCTTAGTGGTGACTAGATGATCCGCCACCGACACGCCATAAAAACCCAGTTCCTCACAAAATTGAGCTAACTCGATGACTTGATCAATTTCAACGAACACCAGTGACTGCCAAAATTTCATCAAAGACCTCTATTATGTAATGTATTTCTAAGCCTTATTTTACGGCATGGCGTCTGATTAAATGCAGCGTTTTTATGACGAAAATGACACCATTGTCATAGTGATAGACGGTAGTATCTATGAAACTATTACTCTGTTACAAAACGAAGCATGCATATCTTACGAAGAGGTTTATTATGGCAGAAGTCAGTCGAGAAGAATTAGAAGAAATGATGAGACGTTGGTTGGCGATTAATACTCGCGCAGAACAAGAGGGTAATTGGCGTTGTTTGGCTGATTTATTTACCGAAGACTGCGTTTATGGCTGGGATACGCCAAACGGTAAATATGAATTTACCGGTCGGGAGTTGATCCGTGAAACTTGTGTCGGTGCGGCAATGGATCCTTATCAAGGCTGGACTTATCCCTATGATAAGATTGTGATTGACGAAACTCGCGGCGAGGCTTTTGTGACTTGGTGGCAAACCCCGCCGGGTGCGCCAGTACGAGAAGATGGCAGTGAAATGAAGGTGATTGGTGCTTCGTGGTTTAAATACGGGGGCAACTATCAATGGTGTGAACAGTTAGACATGTACGACTATACGAATATTACTAATTTGATTAAAGAATGTGTTGAGGTCGGTGTGTTAAAAGAAATGCCTAAAATGTCATCAGAACAGGTTTAAGGCGATCTAGCTATTGTTGATAATAAAAAATCTAAAGTTAAGAGAAGATCAGGCATGAAAACAATCCCCATAGTCAGTGGTGCTAAACCTGATACCGGTCACATTGAAGAATACTCAGCTAACTTTGTTCAGTTTTTACTGCGTGCAGAGGCCGAATGTGGTGTGCTGGCCGAGTATAACTTAGCGGGTCAAGAAACGATTTTGTTGAGTGGCGTAGAGGCGCAGGAGTTTTTCTTTCGAGGTTCCGATGAGAATTTAAGTCGCGCTGCCGCCTATCAGGCCATGGTACCGGTGTTTGGTCCCGGGGTTATTTTTGACGCTCCGCCGGATAAAATGAAATCGCAGCTTAAAATTCAAGTCGATGCACTGCGTTACCAGAATATGAAAAATTATGCACCAGTGATCGCTCAGGAAGTTGAAGATTGGATCGCTGACTGGGGGGATGAAGGTGAACTGGATTTCATGGATGAGTTTTTAGAGCTTACCATCCACACCGCGACACATTGCCTGCTAGGTAAAGACTTTCGCGATAAAATGACCGCGGAATTTAAAACACTGTATCGAGATCTAGAGGCGGGCTTGCAAGCGATAGCCTTCGTTGACCCGTATATGCAACAGCCTATTTTTGATCGGCGTGATAGAGCGCGCGAGCGCTTAGAAGAGATTATCACCGCCATGATAGACGAGCGGCGCAACAGCGATATTGAATACAACGATGCGCTGGCTACTTTTATGACTGGCACCTACGCGGATGGCAGTTGTTTAACCAGCACTGAGGTGACCGGCTTGGTGATAGCGACCATTTTTGCAGGGCATCACACCAGTTCGGGCACCTCAACGTGGATGTTAACGGAGTTAGCAAGGCATCCTAAAGAGACTTCGGCCATTGTTGAAGAGCTGAATGCGATTTACCAAAAAGATGAAACTTTAAGTCACAATGCTTTGCGCGAAATGCCGAAAATGGAATCGTTTTTGAACGAAGTGTTGCGTGTGCATCCGCCCTTAGTGGTGCTGATGCGGCGGGTTATTAATGACATTGAATTTGATGGTCATGCGATTCCTGCAGGTAAAACTGTCGCCATTTCTATTTTTGGCTCGCATCGAAATCCAGAGTATTTCCCCAATCCAGAAATTTTCGATCCTAGCCGAACGGAACCAGAAACAATGTTTGCCTATATCCCCTTTGGTGGTGGACGGCATAAATGTGGTGGTAACGCTTTCGCATTATTACAACAAAAAGCTATTTTCAGTGCTTTGTTACGCCGTTATAGTTTTGAGATCGTTGATCAAAGCAATAGCTATGTCGATGATTTATCGGGCATGGTGTTGAGGCCGAAAAGCCCATGCCGCTTGCGTTATAAGCGACGTGTTAGTTAATACGCTAATACACTCAATAAGAATTTTATAGATAAAAGGGTTGTTCAATGAAAATACGTGTTGACTTAGATCTTTGTCAAGGTCACAGCGTTTGTATCGATGAGGCGCCTGAGGTATTTTCTGTCGAGGACCAATTGGATGATTATCCTAAAGTGAAAGTGCTAAATTTTCAGCCTTCAGCGGAGCTACAAAATCAAGTAAGGCTTGCTGCCCGCTACTGCCCTAATAAAGTCATTACTTTAATTGAGGATAATGAATGACGGTTTTAATTACTGGTGGTACCGGTTTTATTGGTTCACATGTGGCGCGTCATTTATTGCAAGCGAATCAATCGGTGCGATTATTAGTGCGCGATATTGAAAAAGCAAAAGCTGTTTTTAGTCGTATTGATCTTTCGTTTGATTCTGAGCAGTGTGAATTAGTTCTGGGTGATATTACCGACACTGAATCGATTCATTCCGCTATGCAAAACGTGCAAGCAGTGATTCATGCCGCTGCAGTGACGCCCATCGCTGCGCCATCGGTACAAGTTTTAGAGCAGATTAATGTCGTGGGCACAAAAAACGTATTGGATGCGGCGTTAGCGGTTAACGTGTCTCGATTTATTTATGTGTCGAGTGCAACCGCTGTTTTCAATACCAATGCCAGCCTGATCGATTTAGCTAAACCGCTGACGATGCCTGGTATGCCATATGGTCGAAGCAAGGCTGAGGCAGAAAATTTAGTACGTAATAAGCAGCAGCAAGGCGCGCCCATATCAATCATTTATCCATCGGGTGTTATTGGCCCGCAAGACCCTGGTTTTTCAGATGCCTTTAAAGCACTTTATCATCGTTTTAATCATGGGTTTCGTTTGTTTGATGAGGGTGGCATACAGCAAGTCGATGTGCGTGATGTCGCCGCGTTGATGTTCTCTATTATCGTTAATGGTGAGTCTGATCAAGCGCTTGCTAGGCATTTAATTGTTGGCCATTACCTCAGTTGGGTGGAACAAGCCGATCTGATTGATAGGGTGAGCGGTTATAGCTTACAGCGTCTACCCATGGCGGGTTGGAAGATGCGATTACTGGGTCGCTTATTTGACCTTGTACGCCTAATAAAAAAAGTCGAGTCACCGGTGTCTGCTGAAATGATGCGTTACGCGACGCAGTGGCCTAAAATGAAAAATTCCCCCGCGTTAGCTGACCATGGTATTGAATTGCACAGTCCTGAGAAAACCATGAGAGACAGTTTAAAAGCATTATTAGCCGCGGGTCATTTAACCGCAGATCAAGTGCCTGCTTTAGCCCAGTAATCCATTTAAAAGACTCAGAGGATGTCAATGCTTAGCCAAGATAATGACGCAACTTCAGCTTATTGGTTCTCTAAAAATGCGAGTAAAGCCTGGGCAGAAAAATTCTTTTTAGCTTACTTGCCTTTTTTCTTTGCTGTGAATGCCGCTAAACAAGCATTTGGCTGGATGAATGTCGATACCTTTTGGCATATTACCCAAAATTTAGTATTACTGTTGCCGCTTTATATTATTCCTTTCTTAATTCGAGATGAGTCTCATCTTGGGCGTAAGTGGTACCAAAGCTATTGGTTCAAAGCGAACTGCTGGATATTTGTTTTTGTTTTTGCTGCCACATATTTCTTTACCGAATACTTTTTTGATGTATTGGGAATGATTTATTTTTTTCCGCAAGTGAATTGGTATTTTGACGCGAATTTATTAGGTTCTGGCGAGCAGCGCGTGCCTTTAGGGATGTATTTAAATGCGCCTGCATTCTTTATCGCCTATCATACCTTGTCAGTGATTTTGATACGCCGGTTTAGAACCTCGAGAATAGGGGGAGGGAAATTAAGTTGGTTGAGCATAATTGTTGTGGCGGCATTATTTTTTGCTTGGGCTGAAACCCGTTTGGTTGCGACTGACGCTAATGCGCCATACTTTGCTTACCAAGATTTGACTTGGATGTTGAGTTGGGGAACTGTTTTTTACGCTTGTTATTTTGTGGTCAGTTTCCCCATGTTTTATCGCCTCGATGAAGCGGCAGACGAGAATTGGTCATTATCAAAGGTCGTTATTGATGCGTTGGCAGCATCAATGTTAGCATTTTATTTGTTAGATTTTGCCTCGCGTTTACTGCCACCAATAAGCAGTTAGTTACTCATAGGGTTCGCAAACAAACACGGGGATGTTACGGTCAGTGCGGTTTTGATAGTCGTCGTATTCTTTATAGAAACTGACACAGGTCGGCCATACTTCGGCCTTTTCCGCATCGTCGACTTGCCTTGCCCGTAATTTCATTTTTTTGTTTTTATACTGTACGACCACGTCGGGATTTTTTTGAATGTTTTTAACCCAAGCCGGTGATTTCGGTGCACCACCTTGACTGCCAACCACAATAACACCGTCTTTATAAGGTACATACATCAACGGAATGGTTCGTTCGGTACCACTTTTAGCCCCAATCATGCTGACCAACATAACCTCGCGGCCGGTGAGGGTGCCCATGATTCGGCCGCCAGTGAGTTTGTACATGAAGACATTCAGCTTAGAGTAGGGCCGAATAAATTTTCTTAGTTGAGCAAATTCTTGCTCAGTCATTGGGTTTTCAGCCATGGTTTTTCTCCGATTAGTTAAGCTGCGATTAGCCTTATCGTAAAGGAGCATCTGAGGTATAACAAGCGTTAATGGCTTATCTTTTCAATCGTTAATCTATTGCCTGCAATGACTTGTTAAGCCTGAGTGAGTGCTCGCCTAGATGAAAAGTTTTCTGTTTTTCCCGCGGCATTATAGGTTTGTGCTGTTGATGTTTGGCTGTGAAGAATATGTATAAAGCGGTCTATATTCTGTTTTAAGCCGGTGATAATCTTTTCGTTAAGCTGCAAAGCCCGTTGGCATGTTTTGAGTTGCGCTTCTAGGTTTAACCACAAACTAAGTAGATCGCTAGGGGTGTGTTCATTGAGTGTTTCAATCGCTGTGAGCCATTTGCCCTGCTGCGGGTAAAAATTATGGCGTTCGAGAACAGTACTGCGCAGTTGGCTGCGTTGTTCGAGACGGCGAACTAAAGTATCTTTTTGTTTGGCATATTCATTGATGGCACTGTGATCTTGTTGCTTTAGCGACCGGTATTCTTTTTGAAGTAAGTCCGTTAACTGCTGTAAGTCAGCTTGATCAGCACCTAGCGATTGGTAGATTTCATTGGCTAAGTGGCTGATTCCTTGTCCAGCACTGATATTTTCAGAGTTAGATGTTGATTGTTTGGCGGTGTTTTGCAGTGATTGTTGAGCAGGCATAGCTTAATTCTCTTAATCGTCTATTTTAATACTGTTTAATTTAAAGTACGGGCCTGACTTCGCCAGGCGCGACCACTACTGCTTTGATAATTCGTTTTGAACTTTTGTTGCGGACTGAAATCTGCTGACCTTGGCTGCCATCAGTCATTGCCATACCTGCCATTTTTATTTCTATACGCGGTGTGCTGGAAATAATACTGACTTGATCGCCGCGTTTAATCCAGCGGGCAGGTTTGAGTGACTGTTGGCTGATGGCTTGTCCGGCAGCGATGGTTTTTTTAGCCGATTGTCCAATGACCTGGCGGATATCACTGAGATAATCTGCGGCTTGATAGCGAAGTGCCTGTTCAGTGATTTCGATATCGTCAGCACTGATAACGGTATTGCGACTGATTGCGTATTTTGCTGTCACGACTTGTTGCCAATAAGTAAAGGTCAGCGGTATAAATACTGACCAAGGCTTGTGATCTTGACAGCTCACCTTAACGATTTTACGTCCCGCTCTAGCGTTGCTTTTTGGGCTATCAAAAGCTAAAGGCGTTGAGCAGCGGGACATGGATAGTCGAGTGTCAACTTTAGCGGTGCGATATTCAATCCTGCCACCTGCATGATGTTGGCTTAAAAACTCCTTAGCATAAGCAAGTGCTAGCTGTTGAAGTTCCTGTGCATATATTTTCTCAGGGATTGGTTTAACCGCCACATCGCTCTGACTAAAACTAGATGCCTGCGAAAAACAGATGGTAAAGCTGTAGGCCCAAACTAAGCAGACAGCTAAGCATCGCAACCAGCGGGCTAATAGGGATTTCTTAACGGTCAATTGTTGATTCATTGTTTCCTTTCATTCGGCGTTGCTTTCAACAGTCATTGAGTTTAGTGGTCATAAATTTCGGCGGTCATTGCTTTGATTAAGTTATTCGTTTTAAGCAGGCTGGCGCGGTAGTATGAATGCGAATTTATTTCCCTGACCCGATTATCACCTTTTGATCGCTAATGACTGCGTTTATGGATTATGCATTTTTCGTGCCTAGCCGTGCTTTTCTTTTTTTTATTGTTGCCTAACCACTGTGTTTGTGGGTTTTTCTTACTCTATGACGATATCAAGCGTTGGTGGTCCATCCTAGGTGGCTACCTCGCTTTGCCGCAATGCGGCACAGCTTTGCCGATTCGTTGAATTGAATGACTATAAAATCCAATAATAAATTATAAATCATTGATTATTTATGATTTATTTGTTTTGGCATATCGGTTGCAATTATTTCTCAGAGTCAATTTACATTGTCCATTTAAGATTTAACGGAGTAGCGATGACAGCGATTAATTTCACCAACGCCTTAGGAGTGCATGAGCAAGCCTTGCATCTGCGTACACAGCGCTCTGCCGTATTGGCAAATAATCTAGCTAATGCAGAGACGCCGGGTTTCAAGGCCAGAGATTTTGATTTTGTTACTGCATTACAGCAGGCTCAACAAAGCCAGCGACATGCGCGTTTGCGAGTTACCCACGAAAATCATGTGACATCAACCACCTTAAGCCATGGTTCAATTTCGGCATTGTCTTACAGGGCGCCGTTACAAAAGAGTCTTGATGGTAATACCGTTGATGCACAGTTAGAAAGTGCTGCATTTGCACGCAACGCTTTAGAATTTGGCGCGAGCTTCCGTTTTTTAAATGGAAAATTTTCCAGCTTAAGTAAGGCAATAACGGGTAGATGACCATGGTTACTGTGGGTAGCTAAGACAAATTGACAAGCGTGTTCCAGCAGAAAGTAAAGTAACAAGATCAACCAAGCAAGTAAGGACGAGAGTAACGATATGAGTTTAGCCAGTGTGTTTGATATTGCAGCAATGGGAATGAGTGCACAGACCGTTCGCCTTAATACTACGGCCAGTAATATGGCCAATGCCGATACTTCTGCCTCTACAGAGGCAGAAGCGTACCGAGCAAGAAGACCGGTATTTATTGCTGCCCAGCAACAGCAATACGGCCAATTACAGTCACTGAATCGCGAGCAAGCGAGTTTTGGCGTCATGGTTCAAGATATTGTTCAGAGCCAGGCACCGGTGACCAAGGCCTATGCCCCAAATGACCCACAGGCCAATGAAGAGGGCTATGTGTTCTTCTCCAATGTTAATACGGTTGAAGAAATGGCTGACATGATATCAGCCTCACGATCATTTCAAATGAATGCTGAAATGATGAATACAACGAAATCAATGATGCAAAGACTGCTGACGATGGGTCAGCGATAAATTTTCACAATGTTAATTGAGCGCTTCGATTAAATAGAGATTGATTTAGGGAAAACCAATGACAGAAATTAATAACACCACGATTAGTAATGTAGCTGGCAGTCAAAATCGAGACAGTGCGACCAAAACGACTGACGATCTTGGAAAAGATGCGTTCTTGAAATTAATGATAACGCAGTTACAAAATCAAGATCCGCTAAGTCCTGCTAAGAATGAAGATTTTATTGCACAGTTGGCCCAGTTTAGTTCAGTCGAAGGTATTCAGAACATCAATAATTCGATTGACGATTTAGCAAGCTCATTCCGCTCAAGTCAAGCGTTAGAAGCTTCAACCCTAGTTGGCCGTCAGGTTGAAGTTAGTAGCAGTCAGGCGCAACTGACTTCATCTGGATCAGTTAAGGGTACGATCAGTTTACCTTCGAGTGCAGACAATGTGCGGTTAGTGATTGAAGATGCCAGTGGTAATACGGTCAGGACGATAGATCTCGGCAGTCAGCAGCGAGGTGACCTTGGCTTCACTTGGGATGGAAAAAATAACAGCGGTGAAGATATGGCCGAAGGTCGGTACACCGTTAAAGCCAATGGCCTGCTTGATGGTGCGGATCAATCTTTGGCCTTGGCGGTGGGCGCTAACGTGAACAGTGTCACGATAGGACAAGATAACGCCATGATATTGAATATAGACGGGGTTGGTTCTGTCGCTCTAGCCGATATCAAAAAGTTTTTATAAAAGCCTTAAAACATTTAATGAATAGAGAGTAGGGTAGAGGTGAAAAGATGAGCTTCAATACAGCAATCACAGGTTTACTAGCAGCGAGTACTGATCTTAATGTCACGGGTAATAATATTGCGAATGCCAGTACCGTCGGCTTTAAGCAGTCGCGTACGGAGTTTGCTGACGTATACGCTAATTCCATGAATGGTGGTAGTCATGATATTGGTACAGGCGTAAGAGTGTCTGATGTAGCGCAACAATTTTCACAGGGGTCAATTAGTTTTAGCCAGGGTGAAATGGACTTGGCAATCAGCGGTTCGGGATTTTTTGTCTTAAGTGATCAAGGTTCTCAAGCTTTTACTCGTGCGGGCCAGTTTAAAGTCGACAAAGATAATTTTATTGTGACCAACGATAATGCTAGATTGCAGGGTTTTATTGCAAATGAGGACGGCGCTATTCCAGATGTATTAACCGATATTCAGTTAACCAAAGCTGATTTGGCCCCAGTCTCAACTACGCTTGTCGATATGCTATTTAATCTTGATGCCGATGCGATAGCACCAGTGAAAAGTATTTACAACACCAGCTCTGCTATCGCCGCATCGCAAGCGATACAGGGGTCTGCGAATGGCTTTGCGGCGGGTACTGTCGAGATTAATGGAAAAACTTACTCAATACCCTCAACGAGTGATCAATCGGCGTCTACTATTGCTGCTGCCTTGAATGCCGTAGATGGTGTTTCTGCCAATGCTAAAACAGAAGCTCAGTTAACAATCCCTGCTGGGCTAGTTACTGCGGGCGAGTTAAGTATTAATGGTAATGCTATTGAAGGTGTAGATCTTACTGCCGTAGCGGCAGCAATTGATGCCATTAATGGGTTTACTGCAAGTGAGTCAGGGGGGGTAATTAGCATTACTGAATCAGCGGGTAACAATATTGTTTTCACTGCTAGTGGAGGATTGCTTGCTGATGTTGTCGGTGGTGATGGTGGCGCTTCAGTCGCTATTGATGGAACTGCAATTGCACCTAATACTGAAGCGGTGGTAGGTGGACAGATTAGTTTGGCCCTAGATGCTGACATTGAAATGAGTTTGCAAACGGCAACAACAGCGGGTGCCAACCTATTTCCTGTTACGCCCGTGTTAGCCGAGCAGCGTTTAAATGAATTCGATGCTGATGATACCAATACCTACAACTATGTGCGTTCGACTCAAATCTATGACTCATTAGGAACGGCACATGAGCTTACACAGTACTTTGTTAAGGAGCCAAGTGAAGTGAGTGGACCTAATACATGGACCATGTATGTCAAAGTTGACGGTAAAGATGTGGGTGAAGCTGACCCTTTAACCCCCGACATTGCCACTCAGGCGAGTTATGTTTTGAGGTTTTTTGATGATGGCAGCTTAGATACTGCCAGCAGTGACCAACTATTGGTATCGAATTGGACACCATTAGATCAGGAGGGCAGAGCGTCTGGGTCTTTAGGCCCGTTGAGCATTGCCGATGGCGCTCGAGTTCCAGTCACTAAGCCGGCGGTTAGCTCAAATTTCATGATAGATATCACCGGTTCCACACAGTTTAGTGGCAGTTTCTCTGTTAATGAGTTAGATCAAGATGGTTACTCGCGAGGTAGCTTAACCGGTTATTCGGTTGCAGCTAATGGCGATATTAGTGCCCGATACAGTAACGATGAATCGCTGGTTTTGGGGCGGGTAGCATTGGCCAATTTCACCAATCAACAAGGATTAAAACCGATCGGTGATACGAATTGGGCTGAATCAAGTGAGTCCGGTCAGCCACTATTTAATTCACCAAATAGCGGTTCCCTAGGGTCTATTTCAGCAGGTGCGTTAGAGGATTCTAATGTTGACCTGTCGGCAGAGTTAGTGGCTTTGATTATTGCTCAGCGCAACTTTCAAGCCAATTCTAGAACCATTGAAACCAATAGTGAACTCCAACAAACCATTATTAACTTGCGATAACTAACCGCGACAGATTAGACCGCATAGGGTAGCGACGTGGACAGAGCACTTTATACATCAATGACCGGTGCCAAGCATAATATGCTTGAGCAGGTGGTTCGATCGCACAACTTAGCCAATGTATCAACTGTTGGTTTTAAGGCTGACCTCGCTAATGCGATTTCACAGCCAATTAACGGTGGTAATGGCTATGACAGCCGTATTTTTTCAGTCACCCAAACGCCGGCGACAGACCTAAGGCGAGGCGATTTAATTGAAACTAATCGCGAGCTTGATATTGCTATCAGTGGTGATGGTTGGTTGGCACTTGAATCTAAAACAGGTGAAGAAGTTTACAGTCGCGGGGGTAATTTATCAGTCGATAGTTTTGGTATTTTAAGAAATGAAAAGGGTCTGGCAGTGATTGGTAATGCAGGTCCTATTTTAATACCAGAGGCAGAAAAAATTGAAATTGGTATTGATGGCACCATTACTGCCAGAGCACTGGGTCAAGGGCCAGAGGCTCTAGTGGTTGTGGATCGATTAAAGTTAGTCAATCCGGACTCGGCCTTGTTGACTAAACAAGACGACGGTTTGATTCACAGTAGTAATGATATTGAGGATTTAGACCCGAATGTTCGCGTACAAGCGGGGTTTTTGGAGTCGAGTAATGTCAGTGCCGTGGGTGAGTTAACGGCAATTATGTCACTAGCGCGTCAATTTGAAATGCAAATTAAAATGATGCAAACGGTCTCTGAGAATGCAGAGACCAGTAATAGAATATTGCAGGTACAGCTTTAATAAGATAGGTACATCTGTAATCAATAAGGCAATAAAAAACGTTTGAGGAAAGATTATGCACGCAGCATTATTTGCAAGTAAAACGGGATTAACCGCACAAGATAAGCAGTTAACCACAATATCAAACAACTTGGCCAACGCTTCAACCGTAGGCTTCAAGCGAGATCGAGTGATATTTGAAGATTTATTGTATCAAATTCAGCGTCAGCCCGGCGCTCAGTCATCGCAAAATAACCAATTACCTTCAGGTCTTCAGCTGGGTACGGGTGTTCGAGTGGTTGGAACTCAGAAGCAGTTTAGTACCGGTAGTTTGCAGGTCACGGATCAACCCTTAGATCTGGCGATCAATGGCCGTGGGTTTTTCGAGATTCTTCAACCCAGCGGCCAAATTGCTTACACCCGTAATGGTGAATTTCACCTAAGTGCAGACGGTGAAGTGGTAAATGCTGACGGCTTGATCTTGCAACCCGCTATTTCTATTCCTGAAGGCGCCCAAAGTATCACCATCGGTCAAGACGGTACGGTGTCAGTGCTATTAGCCGGAGATACTTCACCCACGCAGTTAGGCAGTATTCAACTAACAGACTTCATTAATCCAGCTGGTTTACAGGCAATGGGCGCAAACTTATTCCTTGAAACTGCTGCTAGTGGTCCTGCTCAGCAGGGCACGCCAAGCTTAAACGGTTTTGGTTCTTTGCAACAAGGCAGCATTGAGAATTCAAATGTCAATATAGTTGAAGAGTTAGTGAATATGATCACGACCCAGCGCACCTATGAAGTGAACTCTAAAGTATTGCAAACGACTGATCAAATGTTGCAGTTTATTACGCAGAATGTCTAGGTTTCTAGCGGAGAATCATAACAAGTGAATTGTATGAATAAGCGAATAAAAATCCAGTTAATGGGCCTGCTACTATTGTTAATAACAGCTTGTGGTTCGGTGCCAATACAAGAGCAGCCTGACACAGCTGAGTATGCGCCGATTTTAGTGCCGAGTCAGAGTTCAGAGCCTTTTGCTGCTGGGGGTTTATTTTCAGCGCAAGTAGGAATGAATCTTTATAACGATCGCCGCGCCTACCGCGCAGGGGATATTATTACCGTTAGTTTGAATGAAAGGACGGTATCGAGTAAATCTGCAGAAACTAAAATTGAAAAAGATGCGAATGTAAACTTTGGTGCTGACACGGTTTTGGGTCAGCCAGTAACCTTGCATGATAACACGCTGTTGACCAGTGTGAATCAAACGCGTGGTTTTGATGGCGCGGCAGAGGCAGATCAAGAGAATCGTTTGCTTGGCAGTATAGCGGTCACAGTCGTGGCGGTATTGCCGAACGGCTTGTTACAAATCCGTGGTGAAAAGTGGATGACACTTACCAATGGAAAAGAATTTATTCGTCTTAGTGGTTTAATTCGACCTGATGATGTGTCCTCGTTAAATACTATCGCCTCAACAAAAGTTGCCGATGCACGGATTTCTTATAGCGGCACCGGTGATTTAGCCAACGCTAATCAACAAGGTTGGGCGTCTAAATTTTTTAATTCAAGTTACTGGCCATTTTAAGGGTTTATTATGCCATCAACAAAATCTTCTCTATTGAAGCAATCAATGTCCCTATTCTTGGTGTTGTTAGTTAGCAGCGTGGCTCAAGCTGATCGCCTCAAAGATATGGCCTCCATTGCCGGTGTGCGATCAAATGCATTAATTGGTTATGGTCTAGTAGTAGGTTTAGATGGCTCTGGTGATCAGACCTCACAAACGCCATTTACTACCCAGTCGTTTTCTAACATGTTGAAGCAGTTTGGCATCACTATGCCTGAAGGGGTGCGGTATCAATTAAAAAATGTTGCTGCCGTCGCTGTCCATGCAGAGATACCGGCCTTTGCGAAACCCGGTCAGACCATTGATATTACCGTATCATCAATGGGTAATGCTAAAAGTTTGCGTGGCGGAAGTTTATTGCTGACTCCATTGAAAGGAATTGATGGTGAAATTTATGCCTTAGCACAAGGTAACTTAGTGGTCGGCGGATTTGGTGTTGAAGGTAACGATGGATCAAAAATCACGGTTAATGTCCCCAGCGTGGGTCGTATTCCAAATGGTGCTTCGGTCGAGCGGGCTATTAATACCGGCTTTGAGAATGCGGGCAATATTATTTTTAACTTGAATCGAGCGGATTTCACTACAGCCAAACGCGTGGCTGAAAGAATTAATACGGTATTTGGCCCTTCAGTGGCGACTGCTTTAGATGCCAGCTCGATTAGTGTGACAGCACCGGTTGAGGTCGATCAGCGAGTAACATATGTTTCAGTATTAGAAAATTTAGATATTCAACAAGGCCAGGCTTCAGCGAAGGTTATTATTAATTCACGGACTGGCACGATAGTGGTTGGCAGCAGTGTCAAGGTATCGCCTGTTGCAGTTACGCACGGTAGTTTAACGGTAACTGTTGCTGAAAATGCAGATATCAGCCAGCCTAATATGTTCGCCGGCGGTGAGACGGCAGTAGTGGCTGATTCGGCAATTGAAATTGCTCAAGAACAAAACCGGATGTTCTTGTTTGATCCGGGTACAGAGCTCAACGAAATTGTTCGCGCCGTTAATCAAGTGGGTGCAGCGCCGGGTGATTTAATGGCGATACTTGAAGCGATGAAACAAGCAGGTGCGCTTCGTGCTGAATTGGTGGTGATTTAATGGCTACTTGCATACCTGATTTTATAGAAAGATTTTTTGATTATGACTATTAATAATTATGCATCGGTAACTTTATCTTCAGTTGCATCGACAGCTTCATCAACGACCGCTTATAACGACTTGCAAGGCTTGCAGTCTATTAAGCAGTTAGCGGATAACAATCAGTCTGCGGCGTTAACCGAAGTGGCAGCAGAATTTGAGTCGATGTTAGTCAATATGATGCTTAAAAATATGCGCAGCGCAACCAATGTTTTAGCTGAAGATAGTCTTTTGGGGAGTGATCAGGTGAGTTTTTACCAAGGAATGCTTGACGATCAATGGAGTGTTGAATTAACCGGAAATAATCGCCTGGGATTTGCTGAGGCGATTGTTCGTCAGTTAGATTCGACTACACCAACTATCAAAGACAGTGTGCCAGCTAAAGATAAGAGCTTGTCGCTTAGATCAATGCGGCAGGATAACAGTGTTCAATCATTGGTAAACCAAACACCAGTGGGTCCTATTGATGTTAAGCCGTCGGTCTCTGTTGATATGAAGCAAATGGTCTCTGAGACTGTTAAGCCAGTAAAAACATTGGATGACATTTTATTTGCATTGCATCAATTAGGGTAAGGCTAGTGATCAGTTGCAACTAAAATAAGCTGAGAATTGATGAGTAATATGAAATTTTTTAAGAATTAGGAACGTTTATGGGATTGTTGAATATAGGTGCAAGTGGTTTATTAGCCAGTCAGACGGCAATTAATACCACTGGCCATAATATTGCTAACGCCAATGTTGAAGGTTATAGCCGTCAACAGGCGGTCCCGCAAACGCGTCCAGCAATTTATGATCAAAGTGGTTTCATTGGTACGGGTGTTGATGTTGAGACCATTCGGCGCATTACTGATCAATTTATTAATCAGCAAGTATTGATTGATCATGCCAGCTACGCAGAGTTTGATACTTTGGCTAGTCAACTATCCAATTTAGAAGCATTAATTGGCGGTGACGAGACGGGGTTGACTAAAACATTAGACGACTTTTTTATCTCTTTGCAGGCGCTGTCTAATGACGTGAGCTCTGATGCCACAAGGCAAGTGGTGTTAAGTCAGGCCGAGGCTTTAGTGCAGCGATTTAATTCGGTTGCCAATACCCTTGATACTCAACAGGCAATGGTCAACCGGCAGCTAAGTCAATTAACCGAGCAGGTGAATATTCAAGCGAAAAAAATTGCAGACTTGAATCAACAGATTGTTAATCGTCAATCTGGTAGTACGGATCATCGGCTGAATGATTTACTTGATCAACGCGACAATGCGTTGCGTTCATTATCGAAGTTACTTTCGTTTAGCAGTATTGAATCGGGTGATGCTGTTAATATTTATATTGGCGCGGGCCAACCCTTAGTCTTGGACGGGGTTGCAAATGAAGTCGCAACGATTGATTCTCTCGATGGATTAGCTAATCAAGCGATAGCTATTATCTTTAATGGGCGCCAAACAACAATCACGGATCGAATCAGCGGTGGCAGTTTAGGTGGTATATTGCAGTTTCGTGATCAGGTTCTGCAAGGGCTTGAGCGTGGTATTAATCGATTAGCTTTATCGCTGACTCAGATGTTTAATTTACAGCATAGGGCAGGCGTTGATCTGAATGGCCAACAAGGGGGAAACTTTTTTTCATCGCTAAACACCGATGCTCTAATGAGTAGAAGAATAACCGCCTCCTCCTCAAATAGTGCGTCTCTAACACAGCAAGCCTCGGTTAGTATGAATGATATCACCCGTCTCGATGACAGTGTTTTTCAGTTAGCTTTAAGCGGAATTGCTGAGCCCTTTAATTATACTGTAACCAGTCTTGATGACGGTGAAATTGTTGCCAGTGGTCTGTTGGCGAATAGTTTTCCACAGTCAATTCTAACTAACCAAGGTTTTACCATTAATTTAGAGTCCGGTAACTTTCAAGCGGGTGATATTTTTTTGATTGATGCTAGCGCTGATGCAGCTAAGCACATGAAACTCGCAATTGAATCAAGCGCGGCGCTTGCATTGGCCTCACCAATTAGCATTAAGGCTTTTTCAACTAATACAGGTGATGCTAAGGTGTTAACTGGCGATACATTATCGGTATCTGATTTTGATTTCAGTACGCTAGACGCATTTTTATCATCAGAAGGCCTGCTCTCTCCTTTATTGATTCGTTTTACTTCGCCTAATACCTATGAGGTGCTTGATAATTCAGATCCCAGTAACCCTGAGCCATTTGACCCCCCAATTCAGAATCAACGCTATGAGCCAGGTCGAACTAATCAGATCTTACCTTACCCAGAGGGATCCTTGTACTGGGCTAGTGATGTCGCGCAGGTGTTTTCCCCTAATATAGGTATTACTGGTTCTGTTACTAATGGTTATCCTGGTGGTGGTTTTATAACAGAGACAATAACCGCTACTTCGATTGATCCTTTAACGGGCTCAACCGCTATTTCTACACATACTATTAGCAGTAATGATTCGGTAGATAAGATTGCTAATGCCTTAAATAATATTGAGGGTGTTTCAGCGACGGCTTCAACCTCATTATTAGTTAGTATTTCTGATGATGGCGACGCTAATTCATTGCAACTACAATTGAACGGCGTAAGTTTGGATGATGTTTTGCCGCATAATAATGAGCGTTTGGCCTATAGGATAAATACACTCTTTTCTGATCAATCTGTTATCGCTAAAATTGAGAACGGAGATTTGTTAATACAGTCTTTTAGAGGGCAGGATTTAACGCTCAGTCGTATTGACGGTGAGATTGATGATCAAGTTATAGTAAAATCAATCAATAAAGGCTCATCGATAAATGTTCAAGTTAACCCTGGGGATGAGGTTGTCGTTGGTGGACGCATAGAATTAGTCACTGATAAGAATGTAACGATTAATTCGTCTGGCGGTATATTCTCCGGTGCTGTTGCAAAACCGATGGCGGTATTTTCTGGTTATCCATTAACTATTTCAGGCGTAGCTTCAG
>JAYYUJ010000009.1:0-102747 GCA_036344075.1 Pseudomonadota bacterium | reverse complement strand
AAGGATATTGGTCGAGGCATGGAATGCATTTTCAAGGGTTTCTAGGTCAAGTTCATGACTGAATAACTCAGATGAGAGTACCAGATTAGCGATATAGCCATTTTTGAGCTTAACTCGCTTGATGTGGGTGTTTTTATTTTTCACTTTGTTTGAATGTTTTTTCTACGACCATGGGTAAGAGCTTAATTCATGTTACCACAGAGCTGAATTTTCTTGGATGCCATGTTTAAGGGATTATGACCTTAATTGTTCTTTCGTTACTTATATTGTCCCATCGATTTACATGCCGATCGTATAACCCCCGTCAACGGGTAGGGTTTGTCCGGTTATCCAGCTAGCGGCGGGTGAGGTTAGAAAAAGGACAGCCGCAGCAATATCTTCGGGTTGCCCTGCACGCTTAATACCTTGCCGAGCAAAAGTGGCTTTCATCATCTCATCCATATGGTCGATGACATAGGCGGTTAAATTAGAACGTGTTAAGCCTGCGGCTACTGCATTAGCACGAATACCGTCTTGCCCCCAACTCATAGCAAAGGTTTTCATCATTTGTACTATGCCTGCTTTTGCTGCGCCGTAAGCTGGCGCTAATTCTAAGCCAAAGTATGAGGTCATTGAGGCAATGCCAACCACGCTGGCACCGCCCTCAAATTGACTGGTAGCTAATTGTTTTTTGCAGGCATTGCTTAGATGAAATACTGATGCTAGGTTAATATCAATTGACTGATCAAAACCAGTATCAGACCATTCATCGGCCTGTGTTCCGCCGGCATTATTAATTAATATATCGAGTGTTTCGATTGATTCCGCTAGTGCGCTCAGCGATTTTCTATCTTGTATGCTTACTTGTCTATAATCCATACCTTCAAGGTCGCTGTCGTAGTCATTGGCTGAGGCTTTTCGTCCAGTGATAATCACTTTGGCGCCAGCGCTTCGATAGGCTTGTGCGCAGGCTAAGCCAATGCCATTAGAGCCGCCGGTAACTAACACAGTCGCTGTAGAGTAATCGTAGGTAATGCCTGTAAACATAATAACTCCCTTCAATATTGTGATCGCCTCATAATACCGCTGTATTCGTAAAGCGTGATTACTGTTATGTAAATGAATGACGCTATGTTTTTTTTACAGCATGTCATTCAGTCTATGCCTTGAAGAGTTAGCCAAGTCCCATCAAGTATTCAGCGTAATTCCAGCTGAAATCTCGTTGATAATTATTCCTCGCAAAAGGCACGAGCTTCATGATTGATAAATATTGATTAATCTCATCCTCGGTGACAGCGCCTTATGATGACAACAGGGAATAGGTGGCTGCTTGATCACTTGATGGCTTTGTTGAGCAGTGGGCTATTTGACTGAGCAGGTCTAAGCCCATTATTAGTGTATTCAGGGAGTATCTAGCTTGTCTATTAAACCGATAACGGTGTTTGAACATGAATGATCCTTATAGCAAGACTGAACAAATTCAGTTTATTATTAACTCAATGCGATTTTTTTTTGTTGATATCGGCCTTGTTTCGATTTATGCACCGCTTAAAGGTGATTGCAATGACCAGTGTAAAACAATAACAAGAGCTTAGGCTATGGCTAACGATCTTCAATCTGCCCTTAATTTACCCCCCATTGATCAAATTGGCTTTGTGGTTAAGGATCTATCCCAGGCAATGAAAGCCTATGAGCCATTATTTGGTCCCTTTACCACCATGGATCCTGGGGAGATGGTGTTTGATTATCGGGGTGTGCCAACCGCCAGTGAAATACGTCTGGCTTTTGGTCGAAGTGGTGATGTTGAAATTGAGCTCATTGAATGGATTTCAGGCGGTACTCCGCATAAAGAATTTTTAGATGCGGGCCACGAAGGAATGCAACATGTACGTTTTATTGTCGACGATATTAATAAGAGTATCGAGCAGGCAAAGCAACTCGATTACCATACCATTTGGTATAAGTGCTTCTCGCCTGGCTTAGCCGCGGCTTATTTAGAGCGGGTCGGCGACCCTTTAGTCATTGAATTTTTTCAGCGACCAGAAGGTATTTATTAACACCGTTATCTATCGTGAATCTGTGAGAGGTAATTGATGAGAGATGCTATTTATAAGTCCCGACCTGTGGGACCTGAGGCCGCTCGTTTTGGCGGGCAACGAATTAATGATTTTATTTTTATGTCCGAGGGCAATTCTAATGCCTACTTAATTGAAACCAGCGATGGCAGTATCCTGATTAATACCGGCATGGGATTTGAGGCCGAAGTACATCGGCGAAACTTTGCTGATTTTTCTACTGCGCCCATTAAATACATTATTACCACACAAGGGCATGTTGATCATGTAGGCGGCGTTCAGCACTTTCGTAATCTTCATCCTAAAGCAAAATACATTGCCCAATCCGGTAATCAGGAGCATCAATCTTACGACGCTCGCTTACAGGCCTTTCGCTCAAGCCGATCTGCTTTTGCTTTCGCCGATAAGTTTGCTGAGTTGTTTGCTTACTATGGCGAGCAAGGCTATACCGATTTTGCCCCTCAGGATAAACCGATACCCGATATTACCTTTGATGAGCGTTATGAGTTGACACTTGGGGGCATCAAGGTAGTACTTATTGCCGCTGCGGGTGCCGAAACGAATGACTCGCTGGTGTTATGGTTACCCGAGCAAAAAATCTGTTTAACCGGCAATTTATTCGGCTGCCCCTTTGGTCACTTTCCTAATTTAGTCACTGTGCGTGGCGACCGCTACCGCGATGCATTAACTTGTGCAAAGGCTGTCGAGACTGTGCTCGAGTTAGAAGCGGATATGCTGCTTTATGGCCACCATCAGCCAGTAGTGGGTCGCAAACTGATTCAAACAGAACTGGCTGTGTTACGTGATGCGATTCACTATGTTCATGACGAAACTGTTCGCGGCATGAATGAAGGTAAAGATTTGCATACACTAATGCAAAGTATTGAACTGCCGCCTGAGTTAGAGGTAGGGCAGGGGTATGGAAAGGTTTCGTGGAGTATTCGAGCAATCTGGGAGTCATATGCCGGATGGTTCCATCATCAATCCACTACCGAGTTATACAGCGTGCCGACGCAGTCAATTCATGCAGATTTAATTGAAATGTCAGGTGGTGTCGGTGTATTGGTAAAAAGAGCCGGTGAAAAATTTGCGAGTAAAGAATATGAGCAAGCACTGCATTTGCTCGATATTGTATTATCGGTTGATCCTTCAGAGTCAAGCGCTGTAGCTTTATCGATTCAGGTACATGAGGCTTTACTGCCCCTGACTGATAATTTTTGGTTATCTGCCTGGCTGACTAATCAGCTGAAGCTGTTGAGGGGCGGGCACACCGATGCGTTAAAAGTGTAAAGCAGGATTTAATTTTTTAAAGAGGTGTAAAGCAAGGAATCATTGATTCACCGCGCTTGATAAACGTCACTGTTACAGGTTGGTCAATACTGAGCTTTTCAGCTGAGCATGCGATGATATTGCTTAGCATATGCCAGCCTTCGTCTAAGGCAATGATAGCTGCAATATAAGGCGTTTCAAAAGCCGGCGTTTGACCGCGATGGATTTCAGTAAAGCTGTATATGCGTCCTTTACCTGAGCAAATTTGCCACTCAAGCGAATCGGTTATGCAGTGCGGGCAAAATGGCTGAGGGGGGAAGGCGTATTGTAGACAAGTCTGGCACTGTTGAGCGACTAATTGACCCTCTTTGCATCCATCCCAGTGTGGTGCAGATAAGCGGCTAGGGCGAGGCTGAGGCAGGGCGTTAAAAGTTGATTTTTCGGTTGTGCCAGAGTTGTCATTCCAAGTGCTCATATTCTGGTTTCCTTAAGGCTTCCCATTATGCGGCAGTCGACTGGTTGGCTAGTAGCATTACGTCACAAAACAAAGCTCCAGAACCTCCGTTGGTCGCCATTGCAGTACTTGGATTATCGACTTGTAAGGGGTTGGGCATTTTTCCGCTAAGTTGTTCGTAAGCAACAATGACTTTTTGCAGCATTTGCAAGCTTCCTGCATGGCTAAAAGATAATAAGCCACCGTTGGTGGCTACTGGAAACTCGCCATCTATAGCGATGCGTCCATCGCTAATAAAGTCAGCCCCTTCGCCAGGTTGGCAAAAACCAAAAGCTTCGAACTGACGAATAATTTCAAATGAAAACGGGTCGTAAAACTCACAAACATCAATATCTTTTGGTTGCAGTTGAGCCTGTTCAAATGCTCGCTTAGCTGCTCGTTGTCCGACATTTCCACATTCATCCCAGACCGGTGCGCGGGTGTAGCTCATGCCTTGCCGATCTGTGCCAGCACCGACAATGTAGACAGCTTGTGCGTCCATATCACGAGCACGTTCAGCGGTGGTAATAATTAAGCCGCCACCACCCTCTGAGGTAATGCAGCAGTCAAGTAGGCGAAACGGTGAGCAGATCATGCGTGATGCCAGTACTTGTTCAGTGGTGACCAGGCCTTTGTTATAAAACTGTGCCTGTGGGTGATAATGCCCATTGCTTCGTATGGTCGAGGCGACTTCAGCGAGAGCCGAGACCGGTGTGCCGTAAATAGCCATATGACGCTGTGCGCACAGTGCAAATTCTGCGGCAGTATAAAGACCAAAGCACTCTGAGAATTCGTGGCTGGGCCGAGTCCATGGAGCGGTCGCACCGCTATGGTTGTATTCGCCCGCTTGAGCGCAAGCAATCAAAATGGTTTCGGCTTGGCCGACTGCAATCGCACTAGCCGCTTCTATCACTGCGGCGATGCCCATGAATTCATTCCCACACCAGCGATTTTTACCACCTAGCATCGATAGGGCTTCTCTGGGTTTTAGGTTCCACACGGCACTGCTGATATTTATGCCATCGATATCATCAGAACTCAACTGACTTTGCTGGAGTAGGTTTTGAATCACCTCGGTCAGTAAAGATAGATCGTCATGGTTTTCAAGTTGGCGTGCTTGCTGGGTGTTGTATGCCGCAACAATTGCAACATCTTGAAAAGGGTTATTGCTCATCAGTATTCTTAATCAAGAATGCTTGGGTCGGCACGTAATTCACGTCGCGCCATGGCTTCCCATAGGAAAGGAAAGCCGTTGTCATCAGTAATAGATACCTTGTCTGATTCTTCTAAAGGCATCGGTGTGCCGCCGCCAGCAAGTTCTACTTCATAGGCACGCTTGCAACGCCATTCAAGGGTGATGGCGCGAAGGTGAGCTTGACGTAAGTCTTTGGCAACTACCAGTGCTCCGTGGTTGGCTAATAGCGCCCACTTAGCATCGCCGAGTGCTTTAATAGCTGCCGTGGTTGCATTGACATCATCAAAGCGACCTTCGTACTCGTTATAGAGAGGTAGATCACCCGATACATGTGCAGCCGTTTGATCATAAATTGGTGGTACCCGTTGCATATTCGCCCAGATTCCGCTCCAATGTGCGTGATTGTGAATAACCACGTGTGCATCGGGGCGTTGCTGATGGAGTTGAATATGTAAACCTAGAGCAGGGGTGACGTTCCAGTCGCTATCTAATATTTTCCCTTCACTGTCGAGTGTGACTATATCACTGGCAGTTAATTCATCCCAGGCTAACTCCCATGGATTGGTGAGAATATTTCCGTTGCTTAAGCGCAGAGTGATATGCCCAGCGATATGCTCATCCCAGCCTTCCTTAAAAAGCATGCGACACATAAGTGCAACTTTCGCTTTCTCACTCAGCGGTGGCAGTAAAGCGCGACGACCCGGTTGCGGTGCAATATGCTTGACCATCGCCTCATTTAAGCCTTCATATTTTTTCATGATTCGCCCCTGCTGTTAGCCAATTGATGGTGGGTATGCGCTGTCAATAATACTTTGTTTTTAGGGCCGCATAAATTGGCCGCCATCGACATTCATAATGTGGCCAGTAATCCAACTGGCTTCATCGGATAATAAAAATAGCACTGCCTCGGCTAAATCTTCAGGCTGACCAAGTCGTTTGATGGGCATGGTCTTAATCATTTCCTTAGCATAGTCGCCGGCATTTCTCTCAAGTGCTTGCGTATCAGTTGGTCCTGGTGCGATGGCATTAATGCGTATTTTGCGCCAGCCCATTTCATTCGCAAGGCATTGTGTGATCCCGTTCATGGCCAACTTGGCAACGCCGTAAAAGCCCGTGCTCATCCATGCTGCTGTCGAGGATTGGTTAACAATAGAGCCACCACCAGCAGCTGTCATATGCTCAACAACGGCACGCGTCATAATTAAACAGCCGTGCGCATTAACACGCATAAATTTCTCGAGGTAATCCATATCTACATTCAAATATCCTTCAATTTTCATATCGCCAAAAATAGCAGCATTGTTTACCAGAAAGTTAATTTCACCAAAGGCTTCAACTGTTTGATCTGCGCAGGCTTTTGCTGATGATTCGTCACTGACATCGGTTTGAATAAAGAGTGCCTTACCGCCGTCTTTATTAATTTCATCAGCAACGCGATTGCCCGCTTCTGAGTTTAGCTCGGCAATAATGACATTCATGCCTTTATTAGCACAGGCTTTTGCATAGCCCTCACCAATGCCGCCGCCAGAGCCTGTAATAATGACTGTTTTCCCTGTAAAGTCCATAATTTACCTCTGCAATAATTAAGATTCGTTATTGTTGTTTGTTAATCTACCACGCCTCTTTACTGGCGATACTGTTGGGTCTGACTTCGAGTAAGTCAACCGCCACACCTGGCGGATATGACAGTGCATAGCAGATAGATTCTGCAACGTGACTGACATCCATGCCGCTGTCGGAAACTGTACCAAAACGTTTTGCCCAAGCTTCAACACCAGCCGTTAAACGCTTACTGTCCCAGCCTTCAGCAAATTCTGTCCAGGCAGCACCGGGTCGAATACAGGTCACACCAATATCATCTTCTTGGCATTCAAGGCGTAAGTCCCGAGTGAAGCGTTCAACGGCGGCTTTCACCGAGGCGTAAATAGAAAGGTGTAGCATTTCGTTATAGTGCCAAGCGCTGGCTGATGAGATATTAATGATGCGCGGGTTATCCTCGCCGCGCAAAAGTGGTATGGCCGCTTGCGAGCACAACACAGTACCTAAAAAATTAGTATTGATTTGCAGTATGACTTCATCTTCACGAAGCGTCTCAACACTGCCTGGACGGGCGAGGCCAGCGTTATTGATTAAGCCGTTAAGTCGACCAAACTTTTGTTTAGTATTGGCGAATGCCTGCCGAATATCATCGCTGTTAGCTACATCGCAGCGTTGTGTGAAAATGTTTTCATAGGGATGTTGTTCAGAAAGTTTATTAGCTGCATCTTCTAAGCCCTGTTGCCCTCTGGCCAATAGCCCGACTTTAGCCCCGCGTGCTAGCAGTGCATCGGAAATCGCGTAGCCAAAACCTTTTGAGCCGCCAGTCACAATATAGGCCTGTCCAGTGAGTGCCGAGGTTTCTGTCATCTCTTTGCTGCTCATTGTTTGACGCCAATCGCGATAGTTTTAGTTTCGACGTATTCATCAAAGCCTTCTTTGCCCATTTCTCGACCAATACCGCTTTGCTTGTAACCGCCAAAAGGAACGTCGGCACTGTAGTAGTTGCCTCCATTAACAGAAATAGTGCCTGTGCGGATGCGTCTAGCCACCGATAGCGCTCGCTCGTCAGTCGCTGACCAAACCATACCTGATAAACCGTAAACTGAATCATTAGCAATACTGATGGCTTGTTCTTCATCATCGTAAGCGATTACCGATAATACCGGCCCAAAAATCTCTTCTTGGGCGATAGTCATATCGTTAGTAACATCGACAAAAACGGTGGGTTCAATGTAGTAGCCAGTTTCTAGATTGCTGGGTACGCCGCCGCCCAATAATAAGCGGGCGCCTTCTTGTTTACCTTTTTCAATATATTCAAGCACCCGTTGATGTTGGCGCTTATTCACAACAGGTCCCATAATTTGGCTGTCACTGCTGGGGTCGCCGTATTGAATAAAAGTAAAATATGTTTTCAATAACTCTTCAACCTGCGATTGTTTTTCTCGTGGAATTAACAGGCGTGTATTAATCGCACAACCCTGACCGGCATGAAAGCAAACGGCTAAAACACTGAGTAGTGATGATTCGATATCAGCATCATCGAGAATGATATTGGCAGACTTGCCGCCGAGTTCTAGAAATACTTTCTTAACTGTCTTGGCCGCTGCCGACATAATATGTTTACCAATGGCGGTTGAGCCAGTAAAGGAGACCATGTCGACACGTGGGTCATTGATCAATTGGTCACCCACGATGGCAGGGTCTTCTGCCGTTATGACATTAAATACGCCAGCGGGGATGTCAGTATGTTCTGCAACGACTCGCCCCAGCATGCTCGCCGCCCAAGGTGTATCGGGGGCCGCTTTTAATACGATCGTACAACCGGCGGCTAACGCTGGAATGCATTTAGCTAAGTTAATTTGTAATGGCACATTCCACGGCGTGATGCAGGCCACTACGCCGATGGCTTCTTTTTCAACGAGGCGTTGTGTCGGTTGGCCTAAAGGTTCTGCATAACCTTCATCGCGACTCCACTCAAAATCAGGCAACGTTTTTAAGGTTTGTTCGATGAAGCCAATGGGGATATCACACTGTGGACCACTGTCGCCACAAATGCCTAAAGGTGCACCTGTCTCAGCCGATATTTGCGCTTTTAAATCGTCTTTAACTTTCAAAAGCCCATCGTGTAATTGACTTAAGCATTGATGTCTAAATGTATGATTTGTCGACCAATCAGTATGGTCAAAGGCCTGCCTAGCCGCAGTAATAGCGCGCTCCATATCTGCGGGACTGGCATCGGCGGCTTGGCCGATAACTTGTTCTGTTACGGGGCTTATATTGTCATATTGCGCCGCATTTTCAGCCTCGCATAATTCTCCGTTAATGAATAATCGTGTTTCAGGGTTCATAGTTAAGTCCTAATTAGTCTGCTTCAGTATGACGTTGATTGCTGATTGTTTTTTTATTTACGCTTTGGCAATAAAAACATCGTTGATCATATCTCGAATTACTTCAGTGGCCGGGAGTGAGAGTTCTAGATCTGCTGCTGTTGTTAGCGCGCAATTAAGATCTTTTTCACCTAGCAAGCCCATCGGTCCCATGTATTTATTAATGGTAGCTTGATCGCCATTGGCAGCCAATGCATTTCGGTTGCTAATAAACATGTACATCTGTTCGTTGATTACGCCGTTTTCTTTGCCGACCTCGCGTAATACTTCTGCAGATAAGCCGCAGGCTTCTGCTAATCGGGTGGCTTCAGACATCGCCGTAAACTGTGAATAGGTGATTAAGTTATTACATAGCTTGAGTGCGATGCCAGCACCTAAATTGCCTGCATGTATGATTTTAGCGGCTGATGTATCAAGGTAAGGACGGCATTGTTCAATTTGTGCAGACTCGCCGCCAACCATGTAGCACAGCGTGCCTGCTTCAGCACCGTTAGCTCCTCCGGTCATCGGTGAATCGATAAGATGAATATCCTTAGCGGCAGCATCGCTTGCCCAACGAAGTAGGCTGGCCTGAGTGACAGTGCTATGAATGGCAATTAACGTGCCTGCGCTACTATTTTCTAGGATCCCTTGGTCACCATAAAGCAAATCGTTAACGTCGTTATCATCTCGTACACATAAGCCAATGTAGTTACAGTTTTGGGCTATTTCAGCGGCATTGCTAGCCGCTTTTGCGCCGCCTTCAACTAAACTAGCCATTGCCTCGGGGAAGTGGTCGAAAACCATCAGAGGGAAGTCACTGGCATTGAGGTGCTGTGCCATCGGTCGACCAATATTGCCTAAGCCGATAAAACCTGCGTATTTTGTTGTCATGAATTTGCCTCTTATTCTTCTAATAAAGCGCCAAACTATAGTAAATCTGTATTGACAAGTAGTCAATGCGCATTTACTATCTCAAACTATGTTTAGCACAAATAGTGATCATGTTGATATTGAAGCCGTAACAGCCTCACTGAATACTGGCGATTCATCTGCTATGGAATCGCTTTGGGTTAGCTATTCTAATAATATGGCGCGACATGCTATTGCGGTATCTCGCCATTTTCAGCTCAGCTTGATGACTATGTTAACGGAAGAGGCGGGCTTTAGTGGATTACGATTAAGTTTTGAACCCGTTATTGCTGCCTTGGCCAGACGCCGTGGGCTAATTCAACAAAGTGACACAAAGCTTTATGATTTTCGTCCCTCTGAATTAGCAAATCTGTTAGGTGTCAGTAAGCAGGTGTGTAACCAAACCATCAATCAACTTGAAGCATTGGACTATGTTCAGCGAATAGCTGACCCTCGTGACGGTCGAGCCCGGTTACTATGCTTAACCAATAGTGGTTTTAGGCTGGCTCTTGAGGGTCAAAATGGTATTCAGAAGGTAGCAACTGATTATGCGAATATACTCACTGTTACTCAGTCGACTAAAGTGCAAAGTCAATCTCTCGCTATATTCATCAAGCACTTGAATACCCTGGTGAAGGGCTTAGGGTTGTTGACGTCACAACAAGCTCTATTGTCATCGCCTAACGACCAATTGATGGGTCTTCTATTGCCTCAGTTGAGTCATTATTTTAGTCAGAGATTATTAACCTTAACACAGTTGGCAGGCCACCGTTCGATTACGATCGCCCATGGTCAAGTTTTGGCGCTGATCGGTTTAGACGGCGGTGCAATTCAGACTATGGCCAATACCCAAAATATTAGTAAGCAAGCTATTAGTGTGATGGCAAATGATCTTGAAAAGCTAGGCTATTTATCTCGCTCAACTCAAATTACAGCCAATGCTAAGATGGTTTTATTTAATTTTACCGAGCAAGGCTGGCAGTTGATGGCTGATTCAATTTCAGCAATCAGTACGATCGAAAAAGAGTTTATTAAGATTTTGGGGACTAAGGCTTTTAAGCAATTACAGCAGGGCTTTCAAACACTTTATTTTGGCTTGAAGCTAGATGCTGAGTTGATGGTTAGTAACAAGCCGGTCGTGAAAACCAGCCCTAGAAATTTAGCGAAATTAGTCAAACAGCACTATTCTCCTGAGCAAGTCTCTGAGTTAATAAGGCAATTAATGAAATAAATATAGCAACCACTACAGGATTTAAATTTTATGATTGATTGGTTTATAGATCACTATCACTGGCAAGGCCTACTGGTCCATTTTATTGGTTTAGTCCTTATTACTAAACTTGCGTGGTGGGCTGCATTTAAATTACCTGTGGTTCAGAAAATGCATCAGTGGAATCGTGCTGAGGATAAGCCGAAAAAAGCGTTACCAAAATACAAGGCAATAAGAAAGCAAATGCGAAGTGTCGGCATGTACACCCATTTAATTTTCTTCATCCTGCTCGTGCCTTTTGTGGTAACACTCGAAACTCAGCCGTGGTGGAAGTATTTAACTGATGCATTGGTTATTCTATTGGTCTACGACTTCTTTTATTACTTAACACATCGGTTTATTTTTCATGGTGAGCTATTGATACGAGTTCATGGCTTGCATCATCAGGCAAGAGATATTTCTTACATTGACAGTCAATACGTGCATCCATTAGAGACTTTAATAGGTACATCTTTGTTCATGGGTAGTGTTTTTGGCTTGGGAATAGCTTTTGGTGGCTATCATGCGGTCAGTCTCATTGTTGCGCAATTTATTTTTAATAACGTGAATCAAATTAACCACACAAAATTCAATGTGAATCGTTTTCCTTATTCGATCGTAGATTACATTACGACGAAACATGCGACGCATCATATTGACATGAAACGTGGAAACTACTCGACGCTTTCTCCCCTATACGATTGGATGTTTGGAACTTTAGAGTAATTATAAAAAAATGGGTGATTAATCATGCTAGATCTACTAACAAGTTATCAGTGGCCAGTGGCTTTATGTTATATGCTAACGGTGATGGTATTGATGCGACTCAGTAACACTTTGCCGTTTAAAGTGGCTGCAATTGAAGAAATGCGTCAATGGAACCGACGTGAAGATGCCCCTAAGCGAAAAAAATCTAAGTATCCACCTGTTATGAAACAGAATGCCCAGGTGGGAAGCTTTATTAGTCTACTGCTTATTTTGATTGTTGCGCCGTCGGTGTTAACCCTCGAGTCGATGGTTTGGTGGCGTTTTTTAACCGACATCGTCTGCGTTCTGTTAGTCTATGATTTTATTTATTACTTTACCCATCGATTTTTATTTCATGGCGAGTTGTTAAAGCGTGTTCATGGCTTGCACCATCAGGCAAGGGATATTTCATATATCGATGCTCATTATGTTCATCCGCTAGAAACCTTCATTGGCTTGATGATTTATGTGGTCTCTATTACCGCTGTAAGTTTATCATTTGGGGGCTTGCATGTGGTGGCAGCAGCTTTTGCTTTTGTCATTTGGTCGCAGATCAATACGATTAACCATACCAAATTTAATTTGGACCGTTTCCCCTATAAAACCATTAATTACTTAACCACTAAGCATGCTATCCATCACCAAAATATGAATATGGGTAATTACAGTTCGATTACTCCCTTGTTTGACAAATTATTTGGCACTTTGGATTAACGTACCAATCTTGGAGAGAGCTATGAGTAAGCGAGAGAAAGGCATTGAGATGTTCAATGAGGTCTATTGTAACGATTTACCCCAACCACCCGAAAAGGGAGAAGATGGCTTTTTTGACTTTATGTTAGAAAGCTTATTTAGTGAGTTATGGGGTAATGATATTTTGACCATTGAGCAGCGTCGCCTATTATTGCTAGGGGCAATAGCGTCACAAGGTGAAGAGATGACTTTCACTATCCAAGCGCGCTCAGCAATGAAGCGCGGCGAGCTCAGCTTTGCTCAACTCGAGGAAATTGCTCGTTTCATGACGCAGTACATTGGTTATCCTAAAGCGTCAAAAATGCGCATGGCACTAATGGGGCTTAAAAAAGACTTTGATCAATGAGTTGATAGACTAAAATTGATTGAGAGCGTACATTTTTAACTGTGAATAGCTTGTTTTCATGGCACAATAGTTTTCTATTTGATTAATTGCTGGCTAGTACAGCTTAAGTCGAGTTCACGTTATTTATGTCATCAAGTCATTCACCGTCAGCACTAGCTATTAGCGGCCTCAAAAAAACCTATCGCGATGGATTCACTGCCTTAAAAGGAATTGACCTCAATGTTGAGGCAGGTGATTTCTTTGCCTTGCTCGGCCCTAATGGAGCAGGCAAGTCAACTACCATCGGTGTGATCTGTTCTTTGGTTGGAAAGACAACCGGTCGTGTGAGCGTGTTTGGTCATGATATTGATCACGATTTTGCTTCGGCTAAGCGCTGTATAGGTGTGGTGCCACAAGAGTTCAACTTTAACCAGTTTGAAAAAGTGCTAAATATTGTGGTCACGCAAGGTGGCTACTATGGTCTTCCTCGTAAAGAGGCTCTAGTCAGGGCCGAAAAATATCTCCGTTTGTTAGATTTATGGGATAAGCGTGACGTTGTCTCACGTACGCTCTCGGGCGGCATGAAGCGTCGTTTAATGATTGCCAGAGCTCTAGTTCACGAGCCCAAGTTGTTGATTCTTGATGAGCCTACCGCAGGCGTTGATATTGAGTTGCGTCGTTCAATGTGGGACTTTCTTCAGCAAGTGAATGCCAGTGGCACAACTATTATTTTAACCACCCACTATCTTGAGGAAGCTGAAAGCCTTTGTCGAAATATCGCCATCATTGATGAAGGGGATATCATTGCTAATAGCAGTATGAAAGATTTACTGGGCAAATTATCCCAAGAGGTACTGGTTTTGGATATCGTTCAATCGCTGCCGCCTGATTTTGTGCTGGAGGGTTTTCATTGCCACTGGGTTGATGCGCATTGTATCGAAGTGTCAATCGATCGCGAGCAACATGTTAACAGCTTATTTGCCGCTCTTGAATCACAGCAATTGCAAGTAAAAAGTTTACGTAATAAAGCTAACCGCCTTGAAGAGATGTTTGTGTCCCTTTTAAAAAATCCCTCTAAACAATCTGATATAGACTACCCGCATCATCAAAGTGCGGAGGTGTCAGTATGAATTTAGTCAGTCAATGGGTCGCGTTTAAAACCATCGTCTATCGCGAAATTCATCGTTTTATGCGTATTTGGGTACAAACGCTTGTGCCACCGGCTATTACGATTGCTCTTTATTTTTTAATCTTTGGTCAATTAATCGGTTCGCGAATAGGTGAGATGGGCGGGTTTGATTATATGCAGTTCGTAGCGCCAGGCTTGATCATGATGGCAGTGATTCAAAACTCTTACGCAAATGTAGTTTCATCTTTTTTTGGCACTAAGTTTCAACGTAACATAGAAGAGTTGTTAGTCGCTCCGGTTCTGGAGGTCACTATTCTAATTGGCTATATCGTTGGTGGGATGGCTCGAGGGTTGGGCGTGGGTGCTATCGTAACGGTGTTGGCGCTATTCTTCACAGACCTTACAGTTAACAACTGGTTGATCACGATAAGCATGGTACTGCTCACTTCTATGGTTTTTTCTTTAGCGGGCTTTATTAATGCAATTTTCGCCGAAAGTTTTGATGATATATCTATCATTCCTACTTTTGTATTAACGCCAATGATTTATCTCGGTGGTGTATTTTATTCAATTAATCTTCTCCCATTTTTTTGGGCCAATTTGTCATTAGCTAATCCCATTTTGTATATGGTAAACGGCTTCCGTTACGGTATTTTAGGTGTGAGTGATATTAATATCTGGCAGGCTTATGGTATGTTGGCTGTTTTTGTGGTTTTAGGATTTTCAGTTTCTTTATACCTAATGGCTAAAGCTGAAAAACTGCGCACTTGAGGCTGATATGACGACGCTTGACGACCAGAAGAGTATTAAGCAGAGTGACCGAGCAGAGTACGCTGTCAATTCTAGTTTGGGTCAACCTACAGATTATCAAGAAATCTATGACCCTCAGTTATTGCATGCTATTTTGAGAGCGGATTACCGCTCAACTATTGATGATTTTGCTGTAGCTAGCCATGGCTACGATAAATGGCAATGTTTTGAGTTGTCATGGATAAATACTTATGGATTGCCGCAAGTGGCTTGCGCGACTGTCATCGTAGATTTAACTACGGATTATATTGTTGAATCAAAATCACTAAAATTATATTTTAATAGCTTTCACCATCAGCGTTTTGATTCAGTTGATGAGGTCGGCGCATGTATTAAACAAGATTTATCAAATGTACTAGGGAAGGGCGTGTCGGTCGACATATACCCAAGCACAGAAAATCAATTTGCTAATGATGATCCCTATCAAGTTTTTTTGCTTGACAAGCTAGATGTGCGTGAATTGAGTTATACGCGTGATGCTAATTTACTCGTAATGGATGAGTCTTTGCCCGCCGTTGAAAATGAGATTTTACGTTCACATCTTTTAAGAAGTGTCTGCCCCATAACCAATCAACCAGATTGGGGCACTCTGACGATTCGTTATTCGGGGCCAGCCATTCAGAAAGAAGGGTTGCTCCGTTATATCGTCAGTTTTAGGCATCACGATGGTTTTCATGAGCAATGTGTTGAGCAGATTTATTCAGACCTCATTCGTCAATGCCAAGCGACTCATCTTACGGTGTGTGCGCAGTACACTCGCCGTGGTGGCATTGATATTAACCCGATTCGCTCGAATCATTCAGCGCCATTGCCGCTTAATCGTTTGTGGCGACAATAACTGCTTGAATCGGTTTACAGATTACTGGATCTGCGCTAGAGTTGCCGCCTCACTTAATTAGGTCATCATGGGTTTCGGTGAGGTGTCTGAGTGGTCGAAAGAGCACGCCTGGAAAGTGTGTGTACGGTAACGTACCGAGGGTTCGAATCCCTCCCTCACCGCCATTTTAAAATGGTACAACTATGTTTGCGTCTCTCTTAGATTCATAGGTGATAAGCTATATCAATTACTACAGTCTGTAAACCAAATTACACAGTTTATATCTATGCGTAGTTTACCATCGCTTTTGTTGCCTTTTAAGCCATTAAAAGTAGGTGTTATTTTTATCCTATTAGTTTTTATATTAGTCGATAGAAATATCCCTGTTGACTATTTTATCGCGTCAAAGGGCAAAAATTTTTTTGTAGATTGTGAAGCGCTGGTAGGACAGCTCGATTCGCTTCAAGAAATAGACCAACAAAAAAACATTAGCCGCTTTGCTCCTAACGAGGGACGATTAACGCGCTTAGATAATGATCCCCTACCAAGTCCTCAAGTGTTTAAAGTGCTTGCTAGTTTTATAGAGCCCAGCACGCAGCGTGTGGTTACTAGCCATTGTCAAGCAGTTTATACTGATCGATCCAAGGCTTTTGGTAACCATGTTGTCGAAATGCCCGCGCACTGTTTTTTATCTCAACCCTCTCATGATCAATCAGTTATAGCGCCAAACATATCGTCGACTTTGCCGTCGCAATTAATCTCTCCTTTGAATAATTATTGCGTGTATATGGGGAAAGATATTCGTCAGCCAGAGGCGATCTTTAGCCCTACTAAAATTGCTTGTAAGTCTAAATCTTTAAGTTCGATAGATAATTTGGCACTTGATAGTTGCATGGTATATCTTGATCGGTCAGTGCCTACTTCAATAATCGATAAACCCTTAGTTTGGTGGCGGCCCAATGGAGTTCCTTCAAAAGTTAAGCGATTTGGTTCAAATCGCATGAGTGAAGATAATACATTCCTACCTGTTAAAGGAACTGCTGGCCAACAACTAATGGTTTTATTGGGAGCTAACATTGATAACACCGGCTACAATGTTAATTCAGTAAATACAGAGGCTTTAGCCGATTTGAAAATGATTTCGCACAGTATTGATTTTGATGGTTTTGGCGGGCAACGGGTGGTGTCACTCGGGAAGCCTTTTTATCAACAGTCATCAGAGAGATTTTTTTTATCGGCCTCGCATATTCCTAACACTGTGGATACGCGGGCGGGAGATTCGGGTGCCGCTGTAGTCATAATGCAGGACGAGAAAAAAGTATTGATCGGCATGCAGGTAGCGATTATGTTATCTAATAGTGGTGAAAAAAAGGGGTCTCTCGACGTTTTCGATAAATCAGATAACAGTTTTCAAACCGGAGGCGCTAAATTGCGACATTTTAATCTGGCCATAAATCCGCATCTTGATGAGTCTGCTACCTATAAGCATGTGTTTTATGCCGAAGCGCGTGACCCTAGACTTGATTGAGTAAGTATTGCTTTTTTTTATCGAGATAGTCGTTGGTAAGCTGATCCATAACGTCGTCTTGGTAGTCTCTTAAACCACTTAGTATCAGTTTTTTCTTGCCTCGGCCAACGGCTTTCCCGGATGAGCTTAAGTTAAATGAGAACAGCGCACGACCTCTCTTTCCATCAATTTTTAATTCACTGTTATCCAAAGTTAGATCAACTTGAGCCATTGGAGTTTCTTCAAGCTGAAAAGACATCGATTGATAAATAACGAGTGGTCTTGATGGGTTAATCATCTTACCATGCTGTTTCATTAATGGAACTAAGATGTCGGGAAAGCTTCTCGCTGAAAATTGAACATAATCGAGAGCAAACTGAGCGGCAAATAATTGGTTGCTAAGCCGTTGACCAGTGATATCAATACCGACTAAATTTTTACCGGTTGAATTAGTAATAAAGTGCCTACCTTCTTCAGCCTTTGGTGGGTATTGAATGTAAACATCTGCGGCGAGCATCTCGATAAAGTCAAAGTGCATTGACTGGTATAAGCCCAGTCGACGAATAGTTTCGGTAAACAGTAAGTCACCGGGCACACAGAATCGCTTGGAGTCATGGTCGTGAATGGGGTTAAAGTCACCGGCAATACCTTTAGCGAAATCACTGGCTTGCTTTGCACTAATGCAAATCGTATTACGGTCTACACTAGTAATAAATGGTTCTATGAAATCAAACATGTCAACGTTATCGGTGAATTACTTTGCTTAATATGCCTAATAATCAAAGCGATGCTTGGGTAAGAGTGGCTGGTTCAGCCATTACCTGGTTAAAAATTCGCAATTCAGCTAAAGAATTGCTATCAATTCTATCTCAAACACCAGCGCTTGATAGGGACCTATCGCACCACCGGCGCCTCGTTCTCCGTAAGCTAGTTGGTAGGGAATAAAAAGTCTCCATTTTGAGCCAACAGTCATTAGCTGAAGAGCTTCTGTCCAGCCAGCAATAACACCGTTTACTGGAAATTCAGTGGGTTCGCCACGGCTATAAGAGCTATCAAATTCATCGCCATTTATGAGTGTTCCTTTGTAATGTGTTCTAACAGTTGAGCTGGCAGAAGGTTTTTCGCCATCGCCTGCTAGCAGAACTTCATACTGTAAGCCGCTATCAGTCACAGTAACTCCTTCTCGTTTGGCATTCTCTGCTAGAAAGGTTTCACCTTCTTGAGCAAATTCAGCGGCATTGGCTTCATTTTCTGCTGCCATAGCGGCTTGTATTTTTTGAAAAGCGGCATTGATAGCTTCGCCTTCAATGCGGGGTTGTTGGCCGTTGAAGCCGTCCTTAATACCCGCGATAGCTGCAGCTAATGAAACACCGTTGAATGCCTGTTTTAATTGCTGACCCATCTGCATTCCAACGCCATAAGACCCTTTTAATTCAGTGGTTGATAGATCGATATCCGCCATAGTTTTCTCTTCAATGTTGTATTAAATTAATAATGCCACATGAAATCAAATGACCGAAAAGAAGATTGCTTAACTGGCCGAAAAGATGATTTTTAATGACTTGGCTTACTCTTATCTGAGTAAATCTTGAACACTCACGAGGGCTGCATTATACGCAAGAAATGATAATTTTCGACCTAAATTGGTCAGACTGTTTCCCTTTTATTGGTGATTTGTATGAATCTTCACTTGTTTAAGTAGCTTTGTTCATCTTCGACTCTTATTATGGGTTGATTAATTTTCGCTCATCTCGGCAGGCGGTGGTTGGCTTATTATGTTCTAATATAGTTTTGCTCAACTGGGTAGTAAAGTATTAGATAAGCGTTATTATTTTGGATTTATTATGGCAGACCGTTTGACGCATATTAATGATCAAGGTGAGGCAACGATGGTCGACGTCAGCGCTAAGACGACGACGGTAAGAGTGGCGAGTGCACGAGCAGTTATTCAGTTGGGTTGCGAAGCCTTTCAGCAACTAGTTGATGGTACTAATACTAAAGGCGATGTGTTAGCCGTAGCTCGCATTGCTGGTATTCAGGCGGCTAAAAAATGCAGCGATTTGATTCCCTTATGCCATCCGTTAATGCTTTCCTCAGCTAGCATTGAATTTATTCTGCACGAGAACGATCACTCAATCGAAATTATTTCATCTTGCAAAATCGCAAGCCAGACTGGCGTCGAGATGGAGGCATTGACCAGCGCCTCGGTAGCTGCCTTGACTATTTACGATATGTGCAAGGCTGTTGACAAAGCGATGGAGATCTCTTCCATTCAACTACTTGAGAAGTCGGGAGGTAAAAGCGGCAACTGGTCTCGGAGTGAGCATCAAGATGATTAAGTTATTATTTTTTGCCCGTATTAAGGAGCGACTCGGTAAAAGCGAAATGACAATTGATTTTGTGGAGAATCAATCTTTGCAAACTTTAACGCAAGAATTGATTAAAAAGCATGGTGATGAGTGGCAAATACTCCTAGAGCCCGATACGGTTTTTTCCTGTAATCAACGAGTTGTCGATCGCGATCATATTGTCGCTGATGGCGATGAGGTTGCTTATTTTCCTCCAGTTACGGGTGGCTAATAACGGTGAGTAATCATAAATCTGCTTTGCAGTATACTAATGCGGACATTCATATTAATGTGCAGTCTGAGGGATTTGATCTTTCTGACGAAATGCTTCAGCTTCAGAATTGTTTTGATAAACAGGATCAAGAGATTGGGGCTATCAGTTCGTTTACTGGTCAAGTTAGATCAACTGAAGAAGATCAATCGGTTGTTGACAAGAGCGGTAAACTACTTGCTTTGTCGATAGAGCATTATCCAGGCATGACTGAAAAAAGTCTTCTTGAAACCTGTCAGTTAGCCAATAAACGCTGGCCATTTAAAGCTTGTCGTGTTCTTCATCGTGTCGGTTATCTTACCGTCGGACAACCCATTGTTTTAGTGTTAGTCGCTGCAAGTCATCGAGAGCAGGCGATGAAAGCCTGTGAATTTATTATTGACCATCTAAAAACGGCAGCACCTTTTTGGAAAAAGGCCATTTTTGAAAATACTGCCCATTGGGTAGAGGCAAAGCCTAGCGACCAATTAGCGATCAAGCGGTGGCAGGAATAATTTTTTACTGACTTAAATCAACATTGTTATTGTTATGACAATCGGCTATTGTCTTGGTTTAAGTTAACTTTTTATTTATTTTTATATGTATTTTTTATGTTATAGATTAACTCACAGGGTCTTGGGATTATGGCGATAGAACAACGATCATTTCGTGATGCGCTAGGTCAATTCACTACCGGAGTCACAATTATCACTGCTGCACCTGAGGGTTATGCGCCTTTTGGTGTAACGGCCAATTCGTTTGCCTCAGTATCACTTGATCCCCCTTTGGTGCTTTGGAGCCTTCAAAAAAGTTCTGATACTTTTGCTGCGTTTGAAAGGTCATCACATTTTGCCGTAAATATTCTTAATCAACAGCAGCAGGATTTATCAAATAATTACGCCAAAAAAGGTAGCCATGATCTTGAAGATGATCATTTTAGTAATGGTCAAACGGGCTTGCCATTAATTAACAATGCGATTGTCAGTTTCGAGTGTGAAATTGACGCCTGTCATGATGGTGGTGACCATATTATTATGGTGGGTAAAGTGGTTGCCATGAGTGGTATTGAAGCCCATTCGCCATTGTTATTCCATGCAGGGAAATACCGTGCTTTGGTACCGCTTGATAGCTAAGCTATTGGGGTATCGACTTTGGAGTTGTTTTGAAATTTTGCAGTCATTGTGGCAATAAAGTCGCTTTAAAGATTACTTAAGGAGACAACCGTCCTCGCTATGTTTGTCAAGCTTGTGGTTTTATTCACTACCAAAACCCTAATGTTGTGGTTGGTACTCTTCCTATTTTTGTTGAGGCGAGCGAAGTACTTAAGGTGTTACTCTGTTTGCGGGATATAGAGCCTCGGTTAGGCTATTGGACATTACCTGCTGGCTTTTTAGAGAATAATGAAACGTCCATCGAGGGTGCGTTTCGAGAAACTGTTGAAGAATCCTGTGCAAACATTACCAACTTATCGCTTTATCGCGTTTTCAATGTCGCTCATACCAATCAAATCCATATGTTCTTTCGTGCAGATATGCTAAATGATCAATTTTCAACCACATCTGAAAGTTCAGACGTAAGGCTTTTCGACTTGGATCAGATTCCGTGGTCTCGGCTAGCGTTCCCTACGGTCCATAAAGCGCTTAAAGATTTTATTGAAGACCTCAAAAAAGGTCATTTTCCCGTTGAAATGAGTGATATTGATGACTCCTATTGGCGTAAAATGTAAATCTCAGAGTGGCTAAGATAATCGTACTCTTATCTCTTTGTCATTATTAATCGAATAATTATCTTAAACGCAAGGCCTGTATGTTGGACTCGCAACTTTTTTATATTTTATGCGCATACAGCGTTATTTTAATTATCGCTATTTTATTGGGTGGCCAAATACCGCATTGGTTGACTTTAACGCATAAACGTATGCAGCTAGTGATGAGTTTCGTTTCGGGATTAATGCTAGGGATTGCGATCTTTCACTTACTGCCGCACGCTATTTATTCGATCGATGCTGCAAACGCAGTCGATATTGTCGCTAGATGGACCATGGTCGGTCTGTTGACAATGTTCTTATTGCTGCGTGTGTTCCACTTCCATCACCATGACATCGCGGATGATGCGCATGACGTAAAGTGTGTCGAGCGTTCAGAAGTTGCCTCGCACCATCAGGGAACAGATAAAGGGGTTGCTCATTTCGCTGGTTGGTTGGGTATCGCACTCGGTTTAACAATACATACTATCATTGATGGTGTCGCGCTTGCTGCTGGCATGCAGGCTGACTTTTTACTGTTAGATAGTTCAGCGGGTGCTTTTTCTTTTGTGGGTCTGGGTGTTTTTATTGCAATTTTACTTCATAAACCGCTCGATGCGTTGACGATTTCTTCGATGATGAGTCGAAGCGAACTTGGGAAAAATCAACAGCGTCTCGTGCTATTGAGTTTTGCGCTTATCTGTCCAATCAGTGCCTCGTTGGTGTTATGGGGTTTTGATCTCGTTATGCATGCTAATGGCGTATTCATTGGCTCGGCGCTTGCGTTTTCTGCGGGTGTATTTTTATGTATATCACTAGGTGATCTCCTTCCAGAAGTTCACTTTCACAGCCATGATCGTTTAAGCATGACGCTATTATTGTTTCTGGGCATTGGCTTTTCATTGGTGCTGATCAATTTCGAGCCTGATCACCGCCATACTTCTGTTGCCAATCAAGCTCACATACATCATCATGTTGAGCAGGAATAATACGTTTTTTTACCTTTTTATATTTAAGAGAGTATTTTATGCCATTACCTAAAATAGGGAACTTAGCACCCGCATTTAGTTTGCAGAATCAACAAGGCGATAAGGTCAGTCTAAAAGACTTCAAAGGAAAGAAAAATGTCGTGATCTATTTCTATCCAAAAGCGAGCACGCCTGGTTGCACCGTTCAGGCCTGTGGTATCAGAGACAGCTCTGCCGCTTTTAAAATGCTTAATACGGTGGTACTGGGTATTAGCCCTGATCCCATTAAGCGGTTACAAAACTTTATCGATAAGCAAGCGCTGAATTTCGATCTATTGTCAGATGAAGACCATAGCATTGCTGATAAATACGGCGCTTGGGGCCCTAAAAAGTTTATGGGTAAGGAATATGATGGAATTTTACGCAGCACGTTCATTGTCGGAAAAGACGGCAAGCTTAAAGCCATTATGGACAAGGTAAAAACAAAGTCTCATCATGATGATGTGATCGATTGGATTAAGGTAAACTTATAATTTTTTAATTTACAAATCAATTACTTATAGAGGTTTATTAATGAATTTTTTTATCAGTCAAGCCCATGCACAAGCAGCCGGAGCCCCGCCGCAAGGTAGTATTGCTTTTCAAATGGTGATGTTACTTGGGCTTTTTATCTTTTTTTATTTTATAGCGATTCGTCCACAGCGAAAAAGACAAAAAGAGCATGATGCCTTAGTCAATAGTTTAGAAAAAGGTGATGAAGTTGTCATGACCAGCGGTTTGCTGGGTAAAATAGTTAAAGTTGACGGCGATTACTTGTTGTTAAAAGTTACTGATAATACTGAGCTTAAATTTCAGCGTATTGCGGTTCATGCCGTGCTCCCTAAAGGCACGTTAAAAGCAATTTAATCACTTCAAGGCTCGTAGTCACCCACTGATGGGAGGCACATAGTATCTCGATAGTCAATTATCCGCCCAAAGTTTGTTTGGCTCACACGCCAACGCCTTTACAACCCTTGCGTCGTTTGCAAGCAGAGCGGGGTGGACCTTTGATCTGGCTAAAACGTGATGATATGACTGGCTTGATACTGAGCGGTAATAAGGTTCGAAAACTGGAGTTTATTGCCGCTAAGGCTAAGATTGGTGGATTTACTGCGTTAATTACCTGCGGCGGTATTCAATCAAATCACTGCCGAGCCACTGCCTTTGTTGCCGCGCAGCTAGGGCTTAAATGCCATCTTATTCTCCGCGGAGAACCTGCAGATAAAGCCATGGCTGAGGGTAATTTATTGCTTAATCGCCTCAGTGGTTGTTCGATAAGTTTTCATTCTGTCGCTGAATATAATGCACATTTACCTGATTTGTTTGTGGCGGCTGAAAGTCGTCTGAAAGACCAAGGGTTTCATGCATTAAAAATACCCACTGGTGGCAGTAATGGTGATGGTATTTGGGGTTACATCGCAGCATCTGAAGAACTTTGCAATGATTTTCGCCATCATCATATTCAGCCCAAATCGCTGGTCGTTGCGACAGGTTCCGGTGGTACTCAGGCAGGACTTATCGCAGGTATGTCGCTTTTAGATTCTCAAATATCAGTATATGGGGTAAATGTTTGTGACGATGCAGCATATTTTCATCATAAGATCCAAAAAGATTTTGATGACTGGCGTATTCAGTATCCGGACCATGCCAATCGGCTTGATTTCGGCCATGTTCTCACTAAAAAAATAAATATCATTGAAGGCTATGTTGGCGATGGCTATGGTTTAGTCAGTCATGAGGTGCTTAAAATGATACAGAAATTGAGTCGTTTAGAAGGGGTGGTTTTTGATCCTGTATATACCGGCAAGGCCTTTTATGGGTTACTTGCCGAAATTGATAAAGGCTGCTTTAAGAATGAAAGAGATTTGGTTTTTGTGCACACTGGCGGTCTCTTTGGTTTATTTCCCTATGCAGGGCAATTAGCGGCAATTGCTTAATCACTGAGTGTTTCAATTGGTTCTTCAACGCTGCCGTTTAATTGATTAAAGATGTCATATTCTTCCATGATAGGTTCATCCTGTTTGTTGATAAACCGACTCAAATTTGAATGCAGTTGTCGCTCGCGCATAAAGGCATAGCGTTGCGCAGTGAGACCGCTGATTTGCAATTGATCTTTAAGAATGGTTGGCTTTATAAAGACCATAAGATTGTTACGGGTCTTGTTGATTGAGTTTGATCGAAAGAGTCGGCCAAGCAGGGGAATATCGCCTAAAATAGGTACCTGGCTTCTGCCTTCTGTCTCATCGTTTTTGATTAGTCCACCTAAAACCAGTACTTGCCCATCTTTGATGAGTGCGCTGGTTTTAATTTCAGTTTTATTGGTGACAAGGTCAAGTGCATCACCTTTATTGGCAACGTTTTCAGTGGTTTGTTCGATTTCAAGTGTGATGGAGTCGCCTTGATTGATTCTAGGTGTAACTTTTAGGGTAATACCGATATCTTGCCGTTTAACCGTAGAAAATGGGCTGGCCGACGTCAGATTAGTACTCCCAGTTTGAAAGGGCACATTCTGGCCAACCAGTAAACTTGCTTGCTCGTTGTCCAGCGCCACGATCGTTGGAGTTGACATGATATTAGTTTTGTTTCGTGTACTAATGGCTCTTATCGCGCCAATTAAGTTTCCGTTTTCAAGATAGCCATAAGTGAGGCCAGAATTGCTAATAAAGCCCGTGGCCAGCGCTTCTGGCGTGCCAGTATTTATACCATTTGCAATATTAGCCAGCGCGTCAGTGCTATTGAAAACGTTAATGGCGGCAACTGAACCGTCTTGGTTGGTGTCGTAAAGTGAAGACCCCCCCCAAATCAGTCCAAAATCATCATCAACATCTCCGGTGAGTTGTACGATCACTGCCTCAATCATCACTTGCGCACGCTGTATGTCGAGTTTGGCGATAATGCTTTTCAAACTGTTTAAGAGGCCGTTAGGGCCAGTAATAACAAGTGCATTAGTTGCTTCGCTCGACTCAATACTAAAGCTTGTTTGATTATCATTGCTTTTTTTCAATATGCCGTCACCGACATTTTTTAAAATAGAAGCAACTTCTTTAGCTTCTATATAGTTTAGATAGACAACTTGTGTATTACCTTCGTTTGACAGCGGAGTGTCGAGTTTTTTGAGTAAATTGACTGCTTTTTTTCTATGCTGGCTATCTCCAATGATTAGCACTGAATTTGTTCTTTCGTCAACCACCATATCAAAAACCGCTCCGCCAACTTTATCTTGCGGTGGATTTAATTTATCGATAATTGATTTGACAGTCTTACTGATGTCAGCGGCATCGGCGTGAATGACAGCATAAATATCATAGGTAACTTGATCAGCTGGATGATCGAGTATGGCAAGGAGTTTTCTCGCTTTGCTGATACTTTCGGCGATGCCGGTTACAATAAATGTTTTTTCATAGGTTTGTATTGTGGTTGCAATGGGTAGCAGGGGTCTTAAGATGGCAGTTATTTTGACTGGGTCTGCGTGTTTAAGGTCAATGACTGCAGTGACCGTCTCTTTATCATTGCTTCGATCATCATAGAAGGGTGTATTAGCTGTTTTGGCTGAGGATGATTGAACTATTTTAATTGTTGAGCCTTCATCGATAGCGGCAAGTGCATTCATGTCAAGAACAGTTAAGAAAATAGTATATGCCTCTTCGGGACTAACTTCTCTATTCGAGTAGATAGTAACCTTGCCTCGGACATTGCTGTCTACAATAATGTTTTTCCCCGTTCTGGCAGCTACCCATTCGATGAAGTTCGTCAAGTCGGCTTGGCGCAAATTGATCATAAATGCTTCATCAGGTAATGTTTGTGACGATGCGTCTTCCGGCACAGTTTGATTGTTATTCTGCGATAAAAGCGTGGGAGAAATGGCCAGCATGAGAAAAGTGGCAAGGGCTAAGATAGCCATTTTTTTTAAGGAAGAGATACATTGTTTAATTTTAATGATCATTGCTGGCCTGTTATTGTTTAGCGGCTTGTTGCTTTTTTAGCTGTTCGATTCTTTTTCTGATGATGCTGGTTTTATCCGGTTGATTTTTACCCTTTGCAAAACGAGCTTGCGGAGCATCAATGTCTTCAATAAATAGGGTTTCGTACATACCATTTCGATTGATAACAACTCTATCCTTATGGACAGATTGCAAGGTAACGCCACCTGGGAGTTCTTCACCTGTAGAAAAATACTGGGATTGCTTACTGTCATCAAGGATAATCGCGCCAGCATCCTTCTGATTTGGTGAAGTAAATAAGCCCGCCAGGGTCAGATTAAGTTTGGTTTCAGGTAATGCCTCGATGATGACTTGCGGTTCATCATCGGCCTGACCAAAAAAGTGCCGAGCATTGATCGCTTCGGTGCTAACTACTGAAGTAATTGTTTGCTGTTTTTCCGGTTCACGGTTTATATCGGGTGTGTAGGTCATTGCCGATAGCAGGAGGATTGCTACCCACAGGGTTAGGCTAAGGGAAGCAAGGATTAGGGCACCTGCGGTAACAAAAAGCGGTTGCCTCGACGCTATGCCTGTAAGTATTAGAAGTTTTTTGAGCATTAAAACCTTCATTGATCTGCTGAATGGTCATAATTCAGCTTGCGTTAAAAGTATACAAATTCTGATTATCAGAGACTTTGAGTCACATTGTATCTGAAAGGTCTCACTATTATAGTCAGGATATGAATGAAAAACAGCAGAACGCGTACTTTTTTGATTAAAAACCTTCTATTTTCCAGTGTTTTATAGTGAATAGTTGTCTATAAGTGTAAATTGTTATTTACTGGCTGAAATACAATATGACTCCCGTATACTATAATTATCAGGCAAGTATTTGATTGATGCTGTCGTCTGTTTGGTTTTTTTTCGATTACTTTTCGAGCTTGCTTTTAGTAGGTTTGAAGTGATAAGGGCTTAGGCATGGAGCCGTTGAACCTATGCTTTTAGGAATTGATGAATGCTTTGTTGATATTGGCTAGTTTGCTAATTAGAGATAGTGATAGACGCTTAACTATTTAAGGGGTTGTTTTGGAAAGTTACATTAACTCACTTTTGGGTCAAAGTACTGATGATGAGCTGTCGGATGATGACGCCGGCGCTTCTTCGGCTACTGATATTGATGCTTCCAGCACTGGTTCATCTACCGATGAGAATGGAAGCGACGCTGTTGTCATCAACGAAGAATTTGGCCGCCCACTGTTACCCTTTCCGTTTGCTAAACGTTTTGAGGGCTTCGTACTTGAGCAGTCTGGCCGTAAAGTCCTTTATCACGCGCCGACCATTGGCGCGGCTGCAGTTGCTGAGATACAACGTTTTCTTCAGTCATCCTTCGAGTGTAAAATGGTACCTGAGGGTGAGTTTGAACAAGCCTTAGCGCAAGCTTATGAAAGCCGTAATAATGAAGCCATGCAAATGGTTGAAGATCTAGGTGATGAGATGGATCTCGCGAGTCTTGCTGATTCTGTGCCAGAGTCCGATGATTTACTCGAGCAGGAAGACGACGCGCCTATTATACGTCTTATTAATGCATTGCTAACCGAGGCGGTTAAAGAAAACGCCTCTGATATTCATATTGAAACCTTTGAAAAATGTTTAGTGGTTCGCTACCGACTTGATGGTGTTTTACGAGAAGTCGTTAGACCTAAGCGCGCTCTAGCTCCCTTGCTAGTTTCCCGTATAAAGGTGATGGCGAAATTGGATATTGCTGAAAAGCGTATCCCGCAAGATGGTCGTATATCAATTCGTATTGGTGGAAGAGAAATTGATCTTCGGGTATCAACCATGCCCTCAAGTAATGGCGAGCGGGTCGTAATGCGCTTGCTTGATAAACAGGCTGGGCGACTCGAACTGTCTTCTCTAGGTATGCCTAATATAGAGCTCGAGCGATTTAAAGAGATTCTTCATCGGCCTCACGGCATTGTTTTAGTGACAGGGCCAACCGGTTCAGGAAAGACGACTTCGCTTTACGCCGGTATTAGTGAACTTAACAATGAAACACGTAATATTTTGACGGTAGAAGATCCCATTGAATATAATTTAGAGGGTATTGGTCAAACACAAGTTAATAACAAAGCCGACATGACCTTTGCTCGTGGTTTACGCGCTATGCTGCGACAAGATCCTGATGTGGTTATGGTCGGCGAAATTCGTGATAGCGAAACAGCTGAAATTGCCGTGCAGGCGAGTTTAACTGGCCATTTAGTACTGAGTACTTTGCACACGAATACAGCGGTTGGCGCTGTAACTCGTATGTTTGATATGGGGGTTGAGCCTTTTTTGTTGTCTTCTAGTTTGGTCGGCGTGGTTGCTCAGCGCTTGGTTCGCGTACTTTGCCCTGATTGCAAAGCGCCATATCTCCCTGATGAAAATGAACAGCAATTATTAAATTTGAAGCCTCACGACACTCATTCGATGTTCAAACCCGTCGGTTGTAAGCGATGTAACCACAGTGGTTACCGCGGACGGCAGGGTATCTATGAGATTGTGCCAATCGACAGTGAGCTTAGGCGAATGATTCATGATAAAGCGTCAGAGGATGAAATGATTATCCAAGCACGAATCAACGGCCGTAGCATTCTTGATGATGGTATTAACAAGATACTTTCAGGCATCACAACGGTCGAAGAAGTTTTACGTGTGACTCAAGAGGGTTAAGGCACGTGGCCGCATTTAGTTATATCGCGATAGATAGTGGTGGAAAGCAGCAAAAAGGGGTGGTTGACGCCGACAGTGCTCGACAAGTCCGTCAAATTCTTCGTGAAAAGGGTTTAATGGCCACCGATGTTTCTGCCACCATTAAAGATGCTGATCCGCAAAAAGGTTTTTCTTTTTCTTTTGGTCGTCCATCATTAAGCGTGGCAGATTTGGCCTTAATTACCCGCCAAATGGCGACCTTGATTCAAGCTGGGATTCCCTTAGAGGAAGCGTTGGGAACTGTTGCTAGGCAGTCTGATAAGTCAAGCGTTAATAGTATTTTGCTATCGGTCCGTTCTAAGGTTCTCGAAGGTTATACCTTAGCCGATGCGATGGCTGAATACCCGAGTGTGTTTAGCAATTTATACCGATCAACCGTTTCTGCCGGTGAGTCTGCTGGTTTTTTAGATGTCGTAATGGATAAGCTGGCAGATTATACTGAGTCATCACAAGCCGCCAGGCAAAAAATTCAAATGGCGATGATTTACCCAGTAATGCTTTTTTTAATGGCTGTGGGGGTCGTGGCCTTATTGATGGTCTTTGTGGTGCCTGATGTGGTTAAGGTTTTTAGCGCGCAAGGGCAGGGTCTACCCTGGATTACGCGTGCATTAATAGCGACTAGTGATTTCATTGTGAATCGTGGCTGGCTGATAATTGTTGCTCTATTTGCTGTTGTGTTTGGTATTAAAAAGCTGCTTAGCAAACCTTCAATAGAATTGAATTGGCATCGTCAGTTATTAACCTTGCCATTAATAGGTCGTCTCTCGCGTGGCACCAATACCGCTCAATTTGCGAGTACCCTGAGTATTCTAACGGCTTCCGGTGTCCCATTAGTTGAGGCTTTAAAAATCGCTGGCGAGGTGTTAGCTAATCAATGGCTGCGTCAGCGAGTGAGCTATGCTACTCAGCAGGTTCAAGAGGGGACCAGCTTGAATCGTGCTTTGTCTGAAGGCGGTTATTTCCCGCCAATGATGTTGCACATGATTGCCAGTGGTGAGCAAAGTGGCCAGCTTGATCAGATGCTGGAGCGAATTGCCAGCGCTCAACAGCGTGATTTAGAATCATTAGTTAGCGTTATGTTAGGGGTTCTGGAACCCTTGATGTTGCTCTTTATGGGAGTTTGCGTGTTTGCTATTGTCGTCGCTATTTTGTTGCCTATAGTCAACCTAAACTCATTGGTTTAACTGCATTAATTGATACGAAGAAGGTGATATGAAATACACATATAAGAAAAAACAACAGCAGGGCTTTTCTCTCATTGAAGTGCTGGTCGTGGTTGTTATCATGGGCATGCTAATTGGTTTGATTGGCCCAAATGTATTAGGTCAAGTCGATCGAGCCAGAGTGACAACCGCTAAATCTGATATTGCGAGCTTGTCTCAGGCGCTGGATATGTATAAATTAGATAATCATTTTTATCCAACCACTGATCAGGGTTTGGAGGCTCTTGTTAGTCGCCCCCAGTCTTCCCCAGAGCCAAGAAATTGGAATCCTGAAGGCTATATTAAAGGCAACAAACTGCCGCTAGACCCCTGGGATGGTGAATACGTTTACATGAGTCCTGGCGAAGATAATCGGCCCTATGAGTTGATAAGCTTAGGTGCTGACGCTCGTTTGGGTGGCGAAGGTTATGCGGCCGACATCAGCAGCTCTGATCGTTAACTTCTGGCCCATTGTCAAAAGGGTAGACGTGTGCTTTAACCGATCAAAGCTGCCACTGGTTCGTCTTAATCCACAGGTTTGTAGCCAGAATGGCTTCTCGCTTATCGAGTTGATTATTGTCTTATTAATTATTGGTTTTTTCTCGGGCATGGTGCTCATTAATGTTGGCAATAATTTTAATCGAGAGTTGCGTTCTGAGGCTGAAAGGTTACAACAAATTATCATTGCCGGCTCTGACGAGGCAGTTTTTAGTTCCTCAGAGATGGGCGTTATTTTTCAAAATAATGGTTATCACTTGTTGCGATTTAATCCAGCGCTGAATTTATGGCAGCCTTATTCGGGTAATATTTTTGAGCCCTACCGCCTACCTGAAACAATGGTTCTGCAATGGACGGTTGAGGGCTATCGTCGTGATGTTAATGCCGATATTCTCGCCCCTGACGATTTGTTTTTAAATGTTCAATCTTTTGGTGACTCAGACCGTCAGGCTGAGACTAATGAGCCACTTGTAGATAAGTTTGCAAGTCTAAATAACGAGCTAACCGATGAGCTAATCACTGGATTTGACTTGACGCCTGAATTACTGCTATCAAGTTCTGGTGAGTTGCCTGTATTTGAGGTGATAATTTCAGCCGCTGATGGAATTGCTGATCCATCGCTCATCCGTATCAGTTCTGACGGTTTTTCGTTGCCATTGGTTACTGATTTAAATCAGACCCTGGTTGCAGAGGAATGATTCTTTGATACGACTGAATTCAGGTTTTACATTGATTGAGATTATGGTTGCCTTAGGCGTGCTAGCGATTTCCGGCGTAGCCTTGTTAGGCAATATAGGTCAAGCAACCACTGATCTAACCAAATTAGAAGATAAGGTCGATGCCCTTGTTTTGGCGGAGTATACGCTTAATGCCGTGCTGTTAGAACACTCCTTTCCTGACTTAATTAACGACGAGCAACTTGTTCAGCGTTCAGGGAGAGATTGGCGAGTTAAGCTGACCGTCAGTGAAACACCACGCGAGGATGTACGTCGTATCGATGTGATGGTATCACCACAGACGACAGAAGTGGTATTAGGCCGAGTCGGTTACAATACCGTGATGTTAAGTGGTTTCAAGGTAGACATTTACTGATGGCACCTAAAATTCTATCTGATTATCGCGGCAATCTTGCCTATCAGCATGTTCCTCAATGTTCTTATCAAGGTTTTACCTTGGTGGAAGCCTTGATCGCTTTATTTATATTCTCTTGGTTAAGCCTTGCTGCTTATCAAATGCTTGATCAGGTAATTTTGACACAAGCAATCAATAAAAAAGCTTCTGATACATTGGCCTTGAATCAACGGGTCAATCGACAAATGGCAAAGGACTTTCGGTATATGGTTGACCGTCCAATTATCGATGAGAAAGGCTTTCAGCAGCCGAGTCTTGACTTGGAGGGGGAGGAGAGTGTAATTGCTTTTACTCGACGAGGTTGGTCGAATCCGCTGGGCTGGCGCCGAAGTAATTTACAGCGTGTTGAATATCAGCTCGACTATCATCCTGAAGTCAATGATGATACAAGTGCCTTCTATAATGATGAGCGCTTATTCTTAATTCGAAAATATTGGCCGGTACTTGACAGGATAGAATCAACAGATTTTCAACGGCAAGTGCTAATGGCAGGGGTGAGTGATATTGAATTTCAGTTTAAGTCTGCAGCTGACGCTGAATGGGATCCGTTTCCGCAATCTTCGGCTCAGCCCTTTGCAATAGAGGTCACTATACTATTTGATGACGATGAAATTAGCTCTTACATTTATCGAATTCTTTAACAGCTTGAGTGAATACATGTGATTCTTTCTATGAGAAAAAAGAGTGCTTTTATTGACGTTTTACCTTTGTTTGCAAGGCAGGCGGGCGTGGCTTTAATTACCGTGCTTTTGGTTTTTGCTATTGCCTCCGTCATTGCCTCTAAAGTGATTGTTGCTAAGGTGCTCGATACGCAGCGCACTAATAGTTTGATCAATCGAACGCAAGCTTATTACTACGCCTTGGCAACAGAAGAGTTTGCTATATTAGCACTGCAACAAGATATTAAGAATGACAGAAATTGCAATCCTGAAAAAGATGTTTGTGTAGATCATTTACTGGAAGAATCCTGGGCGATGGGGCCCTATCAATATGAAATAGATGCGATTGGCTTATCCACGGTTAAGATTATTGACTTAAATCGATTTTATAATCTCAATAATATTGTTTCAGGCGGTCGAGGGGTTAATGAAGATGAGCTTGAGCGCTTTCGAGGATTGTTGCGAGGTTTGGAGCTCGATGATCGCTTAGCGGATAATCTTCGCGATTGGCTCGATAGTGATGACGAGGTTCACGGTGATCAAAGTGATGGCGGTGCTTATGAAAGATTGCAACCGGGTTATCGTGTCGCTAACCGAACATTGGTCGATGTCTCCGAGCTACGATTGATCAATGGGTTTTCACAACAAGTCATGAATAGCCTGCTACCGCATGTTACGGTATTACCGCCTCAAGGCTCGATGATTACGCCGATTAATATCAATACCGCTAGCATGCCCACCCTCATGAGTTTAACCAAGTCTCGTAGCGGGGTAAATTCAGCTGAGCAGGAGGGCATATCAGCGGATGAGGCAGAGAATATCATTGCTGAGCGCTCTCCTTATCGATCTGTTCAAGAATTGATCGAGCTCGGTGTGGTTGAGGAATTGAATTTATACACGGTCATCAGTGAGCAGCTGAAACCGGCTAGAATGACCGTACAAAGCCAGTATTATCAAATTAATATCATCACTGACTATGCAGGTAGTCGAGCCTATTTATCAACAGTGGTTCAATTTTCTGAAAGTGACTCAGTGGATAGATTTAGTATTCTGTCCAGAGATGAAAGCAATAATGCCGCTCGATTCTTATGAGTTTGATTATTGGTAAAAAAATAGTTTCTATCTGGTGATTTGGCTGTAATAATAGCCTGTCATTCATGGACTGGGTAGACGAGAAAAACATGTCGGATTTCCTTTGTTTACGATTTAAAGACATTAACTTGCACGCTAGTAGCGAGATTTTTTGGTCGGCCCTGTCTAGTGAGGGTCAAATTTCGTCCAGTGGCTGTGCTCAACTGGCGGATCTTGATCGCTGCGTGCCTGAGCCACAACATTCACAGAACATCGTGCTTATTGCGCCAACAGAAGCTTTATTGTTAACCGAGGTCGAGGTGCCAAAAGCTCAGCAGCGGTATCTTAACCAAGTGCTAGCTTTTGTCGCTGAAGAGCAGATTATCGATCCTATTGAATCGATGCACTTAGCGTTGCCGATGCTTTTTACAGGTGAAAAAATTCCTCTAGCAGTTATCAAAAAGTCCTTGCTGAAAAGTTGGTTAGAGGCTTTTGAGTCACAAGGGTTTCTAGCTGACTTTTTATTTCCCGATGTTTTGTGTGTGCCTGACGCTATCGGTGATAATCAAATTTTTCTTGATTATTCTCGTGTTCTTTTTCGTTACTCAGCAGATGCAGGTATCGCTGTCGATGAGTCTTTAGCACTTTCTATGCTTCAGCTTAGATTAGGTTCGATGCAGACTGAAACCCCTAATTTTGACGAGACTAATCTTGATGCTGCTTTAGATTTGTATCCCTTTGTATTATTGACTGCCGCTGCCGAACCTAAAGCAGAGGTGGTCATCGCCGTTGATGAATCTATCCTTGATAATTCCGATTCGGAGGGTGAGCTTAATGGCATGATAGATCGTCCGGTGGCGAAAGAGTCAATCGAATCAGAGATACCGGTAGTCACCGCGCTGTCACATCAGTTGTTACCTAGGCTTAAATCCACTTTGGATAGCGCCCAACTTGATTACAAAGAAATTCACTATACCGAATCAATGTCTGAGCTACTAGCAATCAATGCGGTTAGATCATTCGATCAAAGCCTAAATTTATTGCAAGGTGATTTTAGGCCTAAAAGCGCTAGTGCAGGCAGTCGACGTATTATTAAGAAAACCAGCTTTATCTTATCAGTGGTGCTTGGGCTTTTTATGTTAGTTACTTTAGGCGGCGGCAGTTATTTAAACTATCAAGCAGATCAATACTACGCTGACTCTGTCAGTATTTATAAATCGCTATTCCCGCAGCAACGGCGGGTGATAGATCCGGTTAAACAGCTACGCAGACAGCTAAGAGGGCAAGTCGTAGGCCGCACAACGTCTGAATTCTTGCCTTTATTAGACGCCGCTTCTGAGGCTATGTCGAGTCTTGATATGAGTAGTAGCTCTGTTATTTCACAGTTACGCTACGATGCTCAGCGAGGGCAAGTGGTTATTGATATTCGTGCAGAAAATATTGATGTAATAGAGGCCTACAAGCAAAAAATGGTCGATCAGGGTTTAAAGGTTGATATCTTATCGGCTAATCAAAGTCAGGGCATGATTAATGGAAGAATACAGATTAGCCAAACTTAATAGCAGTTTTGCTTGAAATTGTGATCAACGAGTAGAGTTATGAATGAGTTAAAACAACGGCTTGAATCCGAGCTTGATCAGCTAATGTTACGAGTGCGGGGTAATAGACAGTTTCAGCAAATGCTGCAAACATACCTGCGCTTAAGCGCGAGAGATCGCCTAGCTGTTAATATCTTAACTTTGTTGATGTCTCTTTACTTCATCACTTCTGTATTCCTTTCACCGGCGTTAAAACATCTATTTACGGCTGAAAAAAACTATCATCAGCAAATCGAAAATCATGCATGGATGCTAGAGCAGCAACCTATCGTCAAAGAAATGCTAGCAATTAAGCCTGCCGTTAGAGAAGGCTCTTTGTTGAGTATCGCGTCGGCAACCGCAAAGCAGTTTGATATTACTTTTAATCGGTTTGAACCTGTAGGTGACGATAAAGTTCGTCTGCGCCTCGATCAAGTTGAATTCAATGCCTTGGTTAGCTGGCTTGGTGTGCTTGAGTCTGATAAAGGGATTGTTGCTGTTGATATTTCACTTGATGCGGCAAGTTCAGGTTATGTCAGTGTGCGCTTAACCATTCAAGGTTAGGGTTAAGCTATAATATTTTGGGTGTTTATATGTACCAAGATTTTTTTGGTCTTCATGAGAAACCTTTTTCAATCGCGCCTGATCCGCGTTATCTTTATATGACGGAGCAGCATCGTGAAGCATTGGCGCATTTGTTATTTGGTGTCGGCGATGAAGGCGGATTTATATTGCTAACAGGGGAGGTGGGTACCGGTAAAACGACCATCTGTCGGTCGCTTTTAAATCGCCTGCCTGACAATACCGATGTGGCTTTTATTGTTAATCCTCGTTTATCGGTTGACGAATTACTGCAGTCGATTTGCGATGATTTGAGTATAGTCTATCCGGGTAATGCATCGATTAAAGATCTCGTCGACGCGCTGAATCAATTTTTATTAAATGCGTATGCCTCTGGCAGAAACACTATACTTATTATCGATGAGGCGCAGAATCTAGCTGATGAGGTTTTAGAGCAGTTACGATTGCTAACTAACTTAGAAACCAATGAAAAAAAACTGTTGCAGTTAATTTTATTGGGTCAGCCGGAGTTGAATGAAAAACTGGCACAAACAAGCCTGCGCCAGCTTGCCCAGCGAGTGACTGCAAGATTCCACCTAAAGCCTTTAAGTGAGTTAGAAACGATTGCTTATATTCAGCATCGTCTTTATGTTGCGGGTTACAGAGGAGAGTTATTTTCTAAGTCTGCGTTAAAATGCATTCATTCTGAAAGCGCAGGTGTGCCTCGTCTGGTAAATGTTATCTGTGATCGAGCAATGCTAGGTGCATATGCTGAGAGTCAATCCCTCATTGAATTTCCTATTGTATTAGAGGCCTGCAAAGAAGTTTTAGGTGCTTCTTTTCAGTCAAAATCAACGTCGCGTTTGCCGGCTATTTTTTCGCTTGAACGCCTATCTGCATTGCTGCCTTTATTGCTAATTGCAATATTGATATCGGTTGTCATTTTAATTTTCCAACAAGGTGCTTGGCAGGAAGTCTTGCAGATTTTATCAAGAACTAACGCCGATGTTGTCGCTTCAACGTTTTTCATGCCGATAATTTTTCTGGGGTAGCCTACGTTGTCTTTCATACTTGATGCTATAAAAAAATCAGAAGCAGATCGCAAGAAATCGCAGCAAACGGATATTTATTCATTACAAGATCAGGATATTGCTGGGCCCTCTGTTCACACTCACCGTTCGCGTTGGCTGTTACTTTGTTTTGCTCTGGTTATTTTGGTATTAACTGGATGGTATTTATGGTCGCCGTTGTTGAATTATATATCTGAATATGACGCTGCTAACAAGGATGTATCGGCATCAGTCGTAGCAGAAGATGCGCTCAATCAAAAAGAGACTTTTACGCCCGTTATCGAAACCGCATCAACAGTAACAGCAGATGAGATGATGCCTATTTATTCAATTAACGATTCACCGCCGCCAAATCATCAAATTAAGGAGCTATGGGAACAGCCTGTTAGCTTTCAGAATCAGTTGCCCACTTTAGATTTTGCCTTTCATGTATACAGTGAAGTGGCTGAGCAAAGGACCATTATTATTAATGATCGACGACTCACAGAGGGGCAAATGATTGCTCGTGGGTTAAAATTACATACGATTACGGAGTCTGGAGTGATTCTTTTTTATCAAGACCGTTTCTTTCATGTCGATGTGGTAACTCAATGGTAATTTCGATTTCATGTTATCTGTTATCGTATTTCTATTCTTGCATTATCTTCAGTTCTTTGAAATTAATCAATGCTTGATAAATCGCAACTGTATGCACTATTAAGCGCAGATTGTATAGCTGCTCTGTCCGTTGCGCTTGAAGAATCCTCTCTTTTTGTTACCCCTAATACTCGTCTTGCCGCTCATTTACGCGAACTTCTTGATGCGATTATTTATCACCGGCTAGGTACTGAGAATTGTTGCTGGGAAACGCCTCAGGTGATGCCGTTTGATGATTGGTTTCAGTCAGTTTGGAAGGCCGCCATTTTCTCTTCGCTTGTTGAGCCTAAAATTTTGCTTTCTTCAGGGCAAGATATTCACTTCTGGGAGCGGGCGATAGTAGGGGATCGATTGCTAGAGACTCTTTTGTCAAAGCATTCAGCTGCTCTTCAAGCTCAGCAGGCTTATCAGCTAATAAATCAAGCGCTGATAAATGTTGATGAGCATAGCCTGGAATTTCATAGTCAAGTTGACTCTTCCAGTTTTTATCAGTGGATGCTTCGTTATGAGACGTTAATTGAGGCTAGCGATTACCTGTCATTGTCAATAGCGCAGCGTTGTTTATTATCGGTTTTATTTCAGCAAGATGAGGCTGATAAAAACCATCCCGGTTTCGATATTCCATTACCATCTTCTGCCGCTATGGTGGGATTCACTGCCGCCACGCCTCTTCAAACCGCCTTGTTAAAGCAAATGTCAACCGTCTTAGAGATACAATTAACAGCCCCTACTGTTGCTGCCGAATCACTCGCCTTTAATGATTTTTATGCTGAGTTATCGGCGGCGGCAAAGTGGGCTCAAACCCTGCAGGCGCAAAATCCCTCTGACAGAATTGCTGTTGTTGTGCAAGATTTAAATCATAATAAATTAGCTGTTGAGCGTATTTTTTCAGAGCAATTTCAATCATCCAATGTTGCTACTGCCGGGCATTATTATAATATTTCAGCAGGGGTTCCCTTAGCGCAGGTCGAGCTTGTCAAGCAAGCGTTATTATTGCTGGCGACTGCCTCTAAACCTCTATCTGTTGATGACTGGGTATCTCTGATTAGTTCGCCGTTCTTAGCCAATGCTAGTGGTCAACTCAACATTAAGCGAAAGCTTATTCACTATTTGTATGATACCGGTGAGTCTCAGCTTTCTCTTGCGCAGCTTAAGAAGCTGATTCTTAGCGTTAAGGAATTAACACCTTTGGCAATTGATGATTGTTTTTTATCATTGCTGATTAATGCTAATGCGGAGGCGCAAAAGTTAAGGGCTTCTAAGCCGCAATACCCGTCTCAATGGGCAGTTGCTTTCGCCGCTTATTTAACCCATTTTGATTGGCCTGGTTCACGACGATTAAACAGTGAAGAGTATCAACAGCACGCAGTATTTGAATCTGCATTTAATAGTTTTTCTAGTTTAGATGCTATTTTATCGTGCATATCCTTGCAAGAGGCGTTGAGTCATTTTCAACGGCATTGCCAGCAACAAGTGTTTCATATTGAGACGGTTATTGATGAAGCTGTGCTGCCGGTACAAATTTTAGGTGGTCTTGAAGCCAGTGGTCAGGTTTTTAATCATCTCTGGTTAATCGGTATGTCAGATGATCAGTGGCCCTCTAGGCCATCAGCCCATCCATTGATTCCTATCAGTCTTCAACTTGAATATGATCTACCGAATTCGTCCGTCGCTCGCGAGTTTGATTATGCTAAGCGGATGACGAGGTCTTACTTATTGAGTGCCCAGCAAGTCAAGTTGAGCTACCCCTCAATCATTGATGATATTGATGTCAGCGTATCCCCCGTTTTTTTGTTAATTGCGAAGCAGTTATCAATGGATATATTACTGACATCGCAACTCGATCCTGTTGCGAGAGTCAGCGATGGCCGTTCGCTTGAGTCTGAATATGACTTTCTCATTGATGATGTTGGATTGCCGATTCCTTCTCATATTTCTCATGAAGGTTTGCCTGGAGGTTCAGCTTTGCTGAAAGATCATCATGCCAATCCCCTTAAGGCTTATTTTAAATGGCGTTTAGGTGTGAGGCCGCTCGAGTCAGACATCAAAGGAATATCAGCCATAGAGAGGGGTAATGCTCTTCATGCAGCACTGGAATTGATATGGTTGGATTTGGGTGGTTGGCGTCAGTTAGTTGACGCGACAGAGGAAGCTATCGATACTCTCGTAGAGCAGTCAGTTTCCCGTGCTATTGACCGGGCTCTATCGCGAAGATTTGTCATGCCTTCACGGCAGCTAATTGAACTTGAGAAGGTGAGGATTAAGAAAACATTGCTCACTTGGCTGAAGCTAGAAGCCGCTAGGCCAGAGTTTTTTATTCACGCCTGTGAGTTGCCATTTTCTTATTACTATCATCAACATCAAATAAAATTACGGATTGATCGTATCGATCGACTCGATGACGGTCAGTTACTGTTAATTGATTATAAGAGTGGTAAGGCGACAGCAACAGGTTGGACCAACGAGTTCTTGTCTGAACCTCAATTGCCACTTTATGCCATCGCTTTAGCAGCTGAAGAGAATGAAAATTCAAAGACTAGCTCGGCTATTGCTTTTGCAAGAGTTAAAGCCGGAGAAGATCAGGCCTACCTTGGTCTTAGTGGCGCTGATTCATCCGCTGCGCTTGCCATAAAAGGGCTTAAGGCAGTTGAGTTTGAAACTTGGTCGGGGCAGTTGGCCGCTTGGGCCTCAAATATTGATAACTCCATTGAAGAGCTAGTCAATGGTCAAGTCTATCTTGATCTGGATGCTATTTTTCAAATTGATTCCAGTTATGAGTCGGCTATGCGCTTATCTCATTGCTACTATACTCATGACAAAACAGAAGTCGATGTTAGTTTTAATCAGTCTTGCCGGCTAAGTTCGATTGAACAGGATGGCGAATAATGTCTGATAGCCATGCACGAACAAAGGCTTTGGATATATCGCAATCTATTTGCGTGACCGCGCCTGCCGGTTCTGGAAAAACTGAATTATTGAGTCAACGGGTGCTAAAGTTGCTGGCTTCGGCTGAGCAACCGGAACATATCTTAGCGATAACTTTCACCCGCAAAGCAGCTGCAGAGATGCGTGAACGAATCATTGATTCTTTGCGTTATGCCAGTGAGCATGTCGACCCGCCCAAACAAGCACACAAGCAATTGACTTGGAGCTTGGCTCGAGATGCACTTCAGCAAAGTGCGATCATGGATTGGGAATTGATCGATAATCCCAAACGTCTGCGTATACAGACGATTGATAGTCTGTGTCAAAATATTGCTTCTGATCTGCCTATTTTGAGCCGATTAGGCGGCACTCTTTCGCCTGCAGATAACCCCGATCAGCTTTATCATCAAGCGGTAGGGTCACTAATGTCAGAGCTTGAGGGGGAAGATTTAGTAAGTGGCGCTCTGACGGATTTATTGTTGCACTTAGATAATAATCTTAGCCGTCTTTACGATTTATTTATCACTATGCTCAGGTGCCGTGATCAGTGGCTCGATTTTGCCATCAGCTATCGTCAGCACGATACTAAGGATAAGGATTTAGAAGGCAGTTTGCATCGTTGGTTAGAAGAGCAACTTTGCGAGTTACGACAGCAGTTATTGCCTTTCGAGTCAGACTTATGCCTGCTGGCACGATTTGCAGCGCAGCATAAGTCAGCCGATCAAGACTGTCACATTAAGTGCCTTAATGATTTAACAGCGCTTCCTGATGCATCGCTAGCGGCCGCACCGCAATGGCTGGGTCTCTTTTCTTTGTTGCTCACGAAGGCTAATCGGTTACGAAAGACGGTCACTAAAGCAGAGGGATTTCCTTCTAAAAGCGTGGCAATTGGTAGCGAGCAAAAGGCTTTATTTGAAGAGAATAAGTTGCTAATGTCCTCACTTCTTGAGGATATGTCGCTTAGTTCTGGATTAGAGCAGGCATTGTCGATCAGTCAATCGCTAGTTGCTGCCGGCGTTGAGGCGAATCATCATACTATCCTTCAACCATTGACTCAGTGCTTAATTCGCCTTTACGCCCATCTCAGGCTGGTATTTAGCATTAATGGCGAGTGTGATTACATCGAGATAACCCTTGCCGCTCTGGAGGCATTATTGGGTTCTTACCGTGATTATCAAGGTGAGCCTCCCACCGCAGTAGCGCATAAATGGGATCGTGAAATTCGCCACATACTGATTGACGAATTTCAAGACACTTCAGTTTCTCAGTTTAATTTGATTCAGGCATTAACCGCTGAGTGGCATCAAGAAAACGTATTGCATGCATCTGCTCCAAGAACCTTATTTATAGTAGGCGATGGCATGCAATCTATTTACAGTTTTAGAGCAGCGAAAGTGGGTCTATTCATTCGCGCAAAAGAGCATGGGATTGGTGATTTGCCTTTGGTTGCTGTTGAGCTGGTGAACAACTTTAGGTCAACTAGCACTATTGTTGATTGGAATAATGCGACTTACCGTCAAATATTTCCGACAGAAGTGAATTACTCGAGAGGGGCTGTGCCTTATTCTCCGTCGCAGAGTATGGAGGATAACCTAGGTAATGACAGCCAAGCTGAGATCGTTTTTTTCGCTAAAGAAGGTGGGCGTTTAAGCGAAGCAACTAAAATTATTGATGAAATACAGTGTCAGCAGTCACAGCACCCATCAGAATCTATTGCAATATTGGTTCGTTCTCGCACACATTTAGTCGACATTATCCCAGCCTTAAACAAGGCAGGCATTGCTTGGTCCGGTATTGACCTAGATCCGTTAAAAGATCGTGAAGTTATTCATGACTGTCTATCTATGACTAAGGCAATGTTAAACCCTGCTGATACGGTGGCATGGCTGGCTATTTTACGAGGTCCATGGTGTGGTTTGACTCTTGCTGATCTTCAAATACTCGCAGACTGTGACGCCGCATTAGAAGTACCAGGATCGGAATCTGAAGACGCTGATAGTGCTACTATTGCAACAACTTCTAATGTAAAACCTTCGCTTGATAAGCTGGTCAATTATTGTTTGACTGGCGAAGCTGATAGCGCGTTGAATACAGCCATTAAGCGATTGTCTCAGCAAGGGGGTTTAAGGTTAACCGTCGTTGCTCGTAAGTTTCAAGAAGCTTGGTTGATGCGCTCTCGACTGCCAATGAGGTCTTGGTTAGAAAAGCTATGGACTAATTTACATGGACCGACTTTAGCTTCCAGCAGTTTTGATGGTGATGACAGTGATTCAGCGCTTGCTTTTTTTGACTTAGTTGAGCGTCTTGATCAAGCGGAAAGTCTTGGGGGTAATAAGCTTACTGTGACGCTGCTTGAGGATCATTTGCAACGATTGTTTACGCAGTCCGTCAGTGATATACAAACAGAGCAGGGTGGCTACAAGCCTGTCCAGATCATGACAATTCATAAAGCTAAGGGGTTAGAGTTCGACAGTGTTATCGTGCCTGGTCTTGATAAAGGCGCTAGAAGTGACACAAAACCTTTGCTTTATTGGAATGAGCACTTATTTAAAGACGGTTCAACAGGGCTATTACTTTGCCCCATTGATTCAGTAGCAGAGCTTAATCATGAGCCTGAATTGCTCGATTCAATCGATTTCAATAGTGCATTTAGTCCATCACCTTCAGTTAAAAGCAAGACCAACAGTCACTTGTATAGCTTTTTAGCGGATGAAAATAAACGAATGTTGGCGAATGAATATGCCCGCTTGCTTTATGTGGCCACGACTCGTGCAAAATCTCGATTACTGTTATTAGCGACGTTACAGGTTGATGATGAGGGGCTTGCGCGAGCGCCAGCAAGCAACAGTCTTTTGCATACTTTGTGGCCTGCTATTCATCAGCCCTCAATTATTCCTTTACCTGCTGCTAGCACAACAGAAAATCATTCAGGGCCCGCTTATCCATTGTTGAAGCGATTAAAGTCTGATTATTTTACCGTGCAGGTGATTCACAGCGATGACCCTGACAGCTTTAATACCGTAGTAGTTAACGGCGTGCCTGAAAAGCAGCCTATTTTTAGTGGTCAGCATATAGATCAAGTGATGCCACAAGTGGGAACCTGCATACACGAGGTATTCGAATTCATCGGCTCAGGGCCTGTGAATGACCAATCGCGGTTTTCTCATCGATCTGATGCCTGGCGGTTTAGACTGCAGCAGTTAGGTGTTTGTAGTGATCGTATTGACGAAGCTGTAGCCATAGTGGTTGATGCTGTTAAGACTATTTCAACCAGCTCTATTGCTGATTGGTTATTTTCTTCTGAACATCAAGCGATTAAAAATGAGTGGCCATTATCATATCAATTATTATCTAACGATGTTAAACATTTTATTATTGATAGAAGTTTTATTGATGCTGATAAGACGCGATGGATTATTGATTATAAAACAGCACAGCCAGGCGGAAGTGCTATTGATGAATGGCTTGCGATACAGGTGGAGCAATACACTGAGCAGTTACATAATTATCACCGAGCGGTAAACAATTTTGACCGTCAGTTCAATACCGATGTGGTGAATACGCAGTGTGCACTTTATTTACCTTTAGTGGATCAGTTGTTGCTAGTTGATTCGCCATCACCTTAATTGATTTTCTTTGCGGCAATGACACTGAAGCGGTGGTCACTGAATATAAGCCTATAGTTTGAAAATATCTTCTCTAAAGCTTGGTGATACTTTAAATGATGGTTGTCGACAATCCAAAGTTCACCGTTATTTTCTAAATGCCGGTGACTGTCGCGAAATAAGCGCTTTGCAGTTTCAGTTTCAATCGCATTGCCACGATGAAATGGCGGGTTACAGATAATCCAATCATATCTTTTTTCAGTATGACTAAGGCTATCTTCGACAATAAAGTTGGCTTTGCATGGATATCTTGTGCTTATTAATTGACTAAAGTTGGTCTGGCTAGCAGCCACGGCCATGTAAGATTCATCAATAAAATCTATGCTGACTTCTTCCTTGCCGTTGCCAATCAAGGTTTGTGTAGCATAAATACCCAGTACGCCATTACCGCAAGCTAAATCAAGTAGGCGTTTAGCTTCTGGCAGGCGATTATTTTTTATTGCGGTAAGCATAGCCCTAGTGCCTGGGTCTAAGTTGTTCTTCGAAAAACCGTTCGCGTAGCTCGTTAATATTCCTTCTTATCTTTTACAATAGTAGCTGTAAGGCTCTAGCTGAAAGGGTTTAACCCCATTATTTGGGGTATCTATTTGACTAAAGATCAAGCGTGCTTTTTTCTTGGCTAAGGAACTTTTTGTTGTGCCTAAAATATCACTGAACAGTTTTAATGTAGAGTTATGAATATGTTTAGTCATGCCAGCACCGATTATGACACAATCGTCTTTTATCAGTGTCTTAATACTGAGTAGCTGTTGCTTAAGTAACGCGCTGGTTTTCGGTATTTTGATTAGAGCAATGCCATAGTCGCCGTTAGGTATTGACGTGCTGCTAAGTAAGCTAAGCTTGTTTTTTTAGTTCGTTAGGTTTACATGCCGGTTGATGTAATAGGGTTGATTGATATTGTTCTGGACAGCCATCTGGCTTATTTTTGAATCACCCCAATTACATACGCCGTACTGATAAAGGCGGGTTGATAGTACCCCAAGAGCAACATTGAATATCAGTATTCTTTGCGCTGATGATTCTAGTAGTTGTAGTCGTGTTTTATAATTGTTACTAAGATGCTGCAAGATAAGTTCGTCGCTCGCATCCCAAGCTTGCAACTCATCATGGAGAACCAATGGCCAGCGCCCTTAGTTTAAAATCACCAAAGGCATTGCGAAAAATTTCACCCGTCGATTGAGTCGATGATGGTCGGATAGACTCTTTCATGGCATCACTTAAAGTAAATTCCGTTTGATTGCTATTTGCTGCAAGTCTACTTAGCGAGTGTCTCTGCAACACGCTTGGAATAATAGCTAAGAATTCCATCGGCGCCTGCTCGTTTAAACGCGATAAGTGACTCAAAAATAGTTTGATCGCCGTCTAGCCAGCCATTTTTCTCAGCGGCTGTTAGCATTGCATATTCACCACTGACTTGATACGCAAATGTCGGCACAGCGAATTGTTGCTTAACGCGGTAAATGATATCTAGGTATGGCATGCCAGGTTTAATCATAACCATGTCTGCCCCCTCAGCAAGATCAAGAGCAATTTCTTGAAGCGCTTCATCGCCGTTAGCAGGATCCATTTGATAGCTGGCTTTATCCGCTCCAGCAAGGTTGCTTGTAGAGTCAACGGCCTCTCTGAAAGGTGCATAAAAGCTTGAAGCATACTTGGCGGAGTAGGCCATAATCTTCGTATTAGTATGATTAGCTGCTTCGAGCGTGTCTCGTATTTTGCCAACGCGATGATCCATCATGTCGGATGGTGCAACAATATCAGCACCGGCATCAGCGTGAGAAAGCGCTTGCTTGACGAGTGCGGCCACCGTTACATCATTGCTAACATAATTGCTCTCATCAAGAATGCCATCTTGCCCGTGCGTGGTAAAAGGGTCGAGTGCCACGTCGGTCATAATGCCAATCTCGGGTACACTATCTTTGATGGCTTTAATGGCGCGTTGAATGAGTCCATCTTTATTCCACGCTTCTTCCGCTTTGAGGCTCTTTCGATGAGCGTCGATAACAGGAAATAGGGCGATTGCTGGAATGCCGATGCTATGAAGATGCTTAGCTTCCGCGCAAAGTAAATCAATGCTAAGACGCTCAATGCCAGGCATTGGGGTGATAGGTTGTCTTTCATTGCTACCTTCGATGACGAACATGGGGTAAATGAAGTCATTAGCCGCCAGTTGATTCTCTTGCATCAACTGGCGAGAAAAGCGATCGCTCCGCATACGTCTCATGCGGGTTCGTTTTGACTGACCACGAGCAAAATTCCAATTCATATACTTGCCATTATTAATCGTATTGAAAAGTAGTTGTTATGACTTAATTTTAGCATAACATCAGCTAAATAATCAGTGCTATTAATGGCCTTATGCTCGGGACCCACGGAATAATCGTCTTGGCTAATGAGTGTGGATGCAAAATGTTAAATAAGATGATTAATTATGGTTAAAACGAGCTTTTTCAAGATTTTAATCACATTTGGAACTAATTCGAGGCATTTGATGTCTATCACACAGCTCAATCGTTAGCGATTTTTTTGTCTGTTTGGGCTTTAATGAGTTCCATATCAATTGTATATCGGGCAATATTAGTTAGGTTTTTATTTTTCAAGGAGTTTGTGATGCTGTTCTTTTCACCTCGACGTTTGTGTTTATTCTTTAGTTTTCTTTTAGTAGCTCATGGCTCATTTTCAGCACTGCCTATGTTTGATAGCCAAGGTCAAACCTTACCCAGTCTTGCGCCGATGTTAGAAAAAGTGAACCCTGCGGTTGTTAACATTTCAACTTTTACAACTCGAGAGGTGAATAACCCGATTTTGAATGACCCATTGTTCAGGCATTTCTTTGGCCAACCTAACGGTAGGCAGTTTCATTCCCCATCTCGAAAGCGACGTACCCAGAGTGCAGGCTCCGGTGTGATCGTTGATGCCGATAACGGTACGGTGATTACTAATTATCACGTGGTTGAAGGTGCGGATGAAATCCATGTGAGCTTGAATGATAAGCGGACTTTTACAGCGACGTTAGTGGGCAGTGACCCAGAGGTAGATATTGCCATATTAAGCATTGAGGCCGACAATCTATTGCAGTTATCCATGGCAGATTCCGATGATTTACGGCAAGGCGATTTTGTCGTTGCCATTGGCAATCCCTTTGGCTTAGAAAATACGGTTACCACGGGCGTTATTAGCGCCTTAGGGCGCTCTGGATTAGGCATTGAAGGATATGAGAATTTTATTCAAACTGATGCCTCAATTAATCCAGGTAATTCTGGTGGTGCGCTAGTTAACCTTCGGGGGGAATTGATCGGTATTAATACGGCAATTATTGCTCCAAACGGCGGTAATGTTGGAATTGGTTTGGCAATACCTGTGAATATGGCTAAAAATAGTGCCGATCAACTGCTCGAATTTGGTGAGGTACGGCGTGGTCAATTAGGGATTATCATTCAAGATGTGACCACTGAGTTAGCTGAAGTTTTTGAGCTTGATGAACAGCAGCGTGGCGTACTTATTACCCAAGTTAAAGAAGGAAGTTCAGCGGCTAAGGCCAAATTAATGTCTGGCGATATCATCTTGAAAGTCGATGGCTATGCAGTGACAACAGCCGCTAAGTTAAGAAATGTCGTTGGTGCGGCTCGCATAGGTGACACATTAAAAATTGATTTGATCCGTGAAGGCAAGCCAAAAAAATTTAACGTCAAGGTAGGCGATGCCGTCAATATGGCACTTGAGGCTAAGCATATCCATCCCCGTTTAGAAGGTGCAGAGTTAAAAGATGCAAAAAATGATGCGGGTGTCGAAATCACCGCGATTTTGAAAAGCTCCCCTTCAGCTCAGTCTGGCTTGATGGTTGGGGATCTTATCGTTTCAATCAACCGAGTATTAATTGCAAATTATGAGCAGTTAGCTGAAGTGGCTAAGCGCAGCAAGGGGAAATTATTATTTCGCGTCATCCGAGGCAATAGTGCTCTCTTCATCGTATTAAACTAAAGGTGAGTTTATGGGTAGCCGTAGCAATTTAGATCTAGTTCTCAGTCGTTTTATTTTTATCACTACGCTGATATTTTTTCAACATTCAGTGTTTGCTCAATCGGCCACAAAAGCGTTTAGTCTAAGCGGTGCTCATACACTTGAGCTGACGGGTGAGGCTAGCTTGGACGTTGTCCCTGATGAATTGTCATTCCTGATTGTGATTGACCACACTGCTGATACTATGTCTAAGGCCTATCATCACGTCGAGCAGCAACTGGGTAAAGTGTTAGCGCTGCTTGCTGATTTTGATTTGCCAGCAACCCATATTCAAGCGATGGATTTCTCAATGACGACCTTGTACGATTATCAAAATACAAGCAGTATTAAGGGCTATACTGCTCAGCGAACAGTGTCGGTAACCTTAGATGATCTCTTGATTTATGGCGAAATGATCGAGGCGCTATCGAATGCTGGTAGTTATCGGTTTGAGCAGCTTCAACTTAGCTCAAGTAATTACCCTGCTTTAGAGCAGCAAGCGTTAACCGCTGCTTATCAAAATGCTGCAGAAAAAGCTAAAGCTGTTTTAAAGGCGAGTAATCATACCTTGCTTGGCCTTGTTCATTTTACTGAGCTTAACAGTTCTAATCATCGCCCTTATTTAGCTCGATCTGTTTCGTCGGCGTCCGATGCTACTGCCTTTTCACAGGGCAGTATATCGATTAGTAAAAAAATTATTGCCCACTTTCAGTTTAAATAAATTATAGTTATTTATTAAGATTAGGCGCGTTGAAGTGGTTGTTTGGCAGCAATACAAAAACAATAATCACTACCAGCTTCGCAAAGCCGGTAATTCTTTGCGTTTGTACCGTAATGAAGTCTTCCACTCTCAATACAATGGCGGTCGTTTCCTTAATGGTGGTGTGTGGGATATGCTGTGGTTACCCATTTTTTTTCGCCCGGTTGATCGGCCGCTTCGCATCTTGATGCTTGGCCTTGGGGCAGGTGCAGCCATTAAGAAAATTCAGCAATATGCTTGCATCGATAAAGTGATAGCCGTTGATATTGACGCCACGCATATTTATATAGCTAAAAAATTCCTATACCTAACCGATAGGACTATTTCATTACAAAGAGCTGACGCTGAGCAATGGTTAAGCCGTTACAATGGTTTAGCTTTTGATATTATTATTGATGATTTATTTTATGAGCAAGAGGGTGAACCCCTTCGAGCGGTAGACTTGCATAGTAATAACGGTGCGTGGCTGTCTTTACTGAAACGTCACTTATTAAAAGATGGTCTGCTCATTGCTAACTGTACATCGCCTGCTGAGGCTCGCTCATTGGTCTCAAAAACCAGTTCTAATCGTCGCGTCTTTAAATATGGTATGCGTTTTTCCAAATCGGCTTATGCTAACATTTTGGCTGTGGTTTCAGATATGCCCGTGACGCGTCAGCAGTGGCGTTTTTACTTGGCTGCCTCAGCTGGGTCTGCGCGGCTGAAAGAGGCAGAGGCCGCTCATACACTGCGGTCACTCTAAAGCTACCACTTGCGTCAGTTAAGCTGTGTCGACAGCCTAAAACAATCTTTTTGTTATAAGGATATTGCTTTAAATTATTAGCTGATTCGCAGTTTTGTCTTTATATTAGCCCTTTTTTATTCCCTCCAAATTAATGACTGTGTTTAGTTTCCATCTGCCAGTTTTAGTTAAGGGTTTATTTTATCTATCTCATCAAAACAGTCATTTGTTATTATGGGTGATCTAGACATAGTAAGCATTAATCAGCAGCTGCGTCAGGCATCGCCAGAAGCGATTATTCGTTGGGCGCTGACTCAGCAGAAGCGAACAATTGTTACAACAAGTTTCGGTAAAAACGCGGCAGCTTTGCTGCACCTTAGTAGTCAAGTTGATCCTCAGTTGCCTGCTATTTGGGTTGATACAGGGTATAATCTTCGAGACACCTATGTAGTCGCCGACAAGCTTATGCAGCGAATTTCTCTCGATTATCATATTTTTTCCCCAAAGATGACTTCAGAGCGTCGAAATGCCACGCTTGGTGGTATTCCTACCATCGAAGATGAGGCATTACATAAAGATTTTACCTATCAGGTTAAGTTAGAGCCGTTTGATCGAGCGATTGCTCAATTCAAGCCTGAAATTTGGATTACCGGTATTCGCCAGAAAGACACCGAGCATCGAAAAACTCTCGATATCTTAAGTTGGGATGCCAGAGGACTCTTGAAGGTGGCACCTTTATTTTATTGGACTGATGAGCAAATTGATGCATATATGCATTCTCATCAACTACTTTCTTGTCGGCATTATTTTGACCCAACAAAGGTGCAGGATGGGCGAGAGTGTGGTCTCCATACGTCGGTATAGACTTAGGTTTCGATGCTAGAGATCTGTTCAGCCAGTTCGACGGCTTGTCCGATATAATTAGTCGGTGTTAGAGCGAGCATGGCGGCTTTCGCTTCTTCACTAATGCCTAACTGATGGATGAATTCTGCGAGTGACTCTGCATTGACCTGCTTGCCTCGTGTTAACGCCTTGAGTTTTTCATACGGTTCGTCAACCCCGTAGCGCCGCATGATAGTTTGCAGCGGTTCAGCTAATACTTCCCATGCTTGATTTAAATCGTCGTTAAGAACGGTTTCGTTAAGTTCTAGTTTGCCAAGACCTTTTTGGGTAGATTGATAGGCGATTAGGCTATAGGCAAAACCTACCCCCATATTCCGCAATACCGTCGAGTCGGTTAGGTCTCTTTGCCAGCGAGAAATGGGTAGCTTTTCAGCCATATGATTAAGGATGGCATTGGCTAAACCTAAATTTCCTTCAGAGTTTTCAAAGTCAATTGGATTCACTTTATGCGGCATAGTTGAAGAGCCAATTTCCCCAGCTATTTGTTTTTGTTTAAAGTAGCCCCGAGAAATATAAGCCCAAATATCGCGGTCAAAATCAATTAAAATGGTATTAAATCGCGCCAGACACTGAAATAGTTCGGCAATGTAATCGTGAGGTTCAATTTGAGTGGTGTATGGATTCCACTGCAAACCTAGACTTTCGACAAATTGTTGCGCATGAGATGCCCAGTCAAGATCAGGATAAGCAGAAATGTGAGCATTATAGTTGCCAACAGCACCATTGATTTTTCCTAAAATTTCAACTTTTTCGAACTGGCGTAATTGTCGACGAAGGCGTGCCACTACATTAGCAAATTCTTTGCCTACTGTGGTTGGGCTAGCGGTTTGCCCGTGGGTTCTAGACAACATAGGTTGTGTTGACCAGTTTTTTGCGTAACCTGTTATTTTGTCAATAATAGCTTGCATAACAGGAATTAAGGTTTGCTTACCTGATTCGAGCATTATGGCATGAGACAAGTTATTGATATCTTCAGAGGTGCAGGCAAAGTGGATAAATTCTTTCGCCTCAATTAAACCATCAATATCCTCTAACTTTCTTTTAAGAAAATATTCCACTGCTTTGACATCGTGATTAGTCGTGGTTTCAATCGATTTAATTGTCTCGGCATCAGTTTCACTAAAATCACTAACAATCTTGTCAAGTTCCGAGGTAATGGCGGGGCTAAAAGGCATTAGTTCTTTAATCTGAGGGGCGCTGGCAAGGGACTGTAGCCATTTAACTTCTATTAAGACTCGAGCTGCAATTAGACCGTACTCGCTGAAAACATCGTTTAAGGCACTGGTTTTATTGGCATAACGTCCGTCAATAGGGGAGATGGCTTTAAGTATAGTAGGCATAATATTTTTTGATTGATATCTTAGGGATAAAAGTTAGCTAACACTATGCGTAAAAGCGTTGGATGAGTCAAACTATAAGCGTGTGCAAAATACCCTGAAGCACATTTTGGCCTGAAAGAATATACGGTCGGATTAAATGGCTGAGGTTATAACTGCGCCGCCTAAGCAGTGATTTCCATCGTAAAAGACCACGTATTGGCCGGGCGTTATGGCGCGTTGTGGTTGGTCGAAATTGATCAGTAGATTTTCGTTTGTGTCATCCGAAATAGTACAGGCTTGGTCTGCCTGACGGTATCGTGTTTTAGCCTGGCATTTAAAGGGTAGGGTCGGAGGCGTATTAATCCAATGGGCATCGATCGCAGTCAGCGAAGTAGCGAATAGTAATGGGTGATCATTGCCTTGAACGACCACTAAACTGTTCTCCTTAATATTCTTTGCGGCGACATACCAAGGTGCTTGATGGGCATTAGAAACACCGCCAATACCCAAACCTTGTCGTTGGCCTATGGTATGAAACATAAGACCATTATGCTCGCCCATACTTTCTCCCTTATCGTTTATAATAAGGCCGGGGTTTGGCTTGAGATATTGTTCTAAAAAATCACTAAATCGCCTCTCACCAATGAAACATATGCCGGTACTATCTTTTTTATCGTGAGTGACTAAGCCAGCTTTTTTGGCAATATCTCGAACCTCTGACTTTTCGATTTCTCCGATAGGGAACAGGGTTTTAGCCAGTTGTTGTTGATCGACAGCGTGAAGGAAATAGCTTTGATCTTTGTTGTTATCGAGACCTTTGAGTAGCTGCGCTTGACCATTATATTGACAGGTTCTTGCATAATGCCCCGTGGCAATTTTATCGGCGCCAAGTTGCTCGGCATAGTCAGAAAACACTTTAAATTTTATTTCTCGATTGCAGAGTACATCTGGATTTGGGGTTCTGCCAGCCTGATATTCTGCAAGAAAATGCTCGAACACATTATCCCAGTAGGCCTTAGCAAAGTTCGCGGTGTGCAGTTCAATATTGAGCTTATCACACACGCGAAGAGCGTCCTCTAGATCGGTGCGGGCAGTACAGTATTCGGTACCGTCGTCTTCATCCCAGTTTTTCATGAACAGCGCCTCAACGGCAATTCCTTGCTGTTGTAATTTCAATGCGGTGACGGATGAGTCGACGCCGCCGGATATGCCGACAATAACCTTATTCATGCTGAGTTAGCGATGCCTGTGATGAGCCTTGAGTTAAGACTAACCGGTTGCAGCTAGTCTTAGTAAGGCAATATTTTAGCGGTAATCTTTTACGAGCGCTAATGGATAATGCGGCTCGGACAAATATTGTTCAATCGAAAAGGAGACGAGAGGGCTTCGATGGTCCTCTTTTCTGGCATTGAGTTCATCTAGGCTTAGCCAAAGCGCTTGAATAATTCCGGTATCCAGTTTGGCCTCCGCATCATGGCTTAAAGCCTTACCAATAAAAGTCGTACGATGATAAGTAATATTATTGTGATCTGAGTGGTAAAGATTTATGTTCAGCACGCTCGTGATGTCTATTTTCCAGCCGGTTTCCTCATAGGTCTCACGAATGGCTGCATCGATGAGCGATTCACCCGGCTCAAGGTGTCCTGCGGGTTGATTCAAGACCACGCGCCCCTCGGAATGTTCCTCTACAAACAGAAATTTATTATCTTTTTCAATAATTGTGGCAACTGTTAGATGGGGAGTGAACGACTCATTTTTGCTGCTGGTGTTAATGATGAGATTCCTCATTTGCAAATGAATTAAGTTCTTATAGGGTAGGTTATAGAACGTCTGTGTCTAGTGATTGTCGATAGCTCACCAATTTTTTGAGTAATTTTTGGGTAAATTCACCGTTATTTTTTTATACTGTCCTGGCTCGAGATCAGACAAGTGCCAATTTCCAATTTTGTGACGTACTAAACGTAATACAGGGTGCTCAACACTGGCAAACATCCGCCTTATTTGACGATTTCGACCCTCTGTTATGCTTATGTTAAGCCATTGACTATTAAGTTCTCTGTGTTGAGCCAGCGGTGGTTCGCGCTGCCAGAGCGGTGGCGCTTGTTTAAGTCGTTGTATTTTTGCACGTTTGGTGAGTCCGTCTTTAAGCTGAATACCGTTTGCAAGTTGCTGTAAAATTTCCTTGGATGGACAGCCCTCGACTTGCACCCAGTAGGATTTTTCCATTTTTTGCTCAGGGGAACTTATTCTTCGTTGCAATGCACCGTTATCGGTCAATGCCATCAGTCCCTCAGAAAGGAAGTCGAGCCTACCAGCTGGATAAAATCTAGGCTGTTGAATAAAGTGGGCCAAGGTTTCCCTTGATTTAACACCGATAGACGCATCATTGCGTTTATCCGTGAACTGGCATAACACACGGTATGGCTTGTTAAATAACAGGATATCAATCTTCATATTAACAGCTCTGATTGACCATAAGTTTATATTTATTTCATCTGAGCTTCAAAGCGTTACTTTTACAGACGACATAAGCATTAAGAGAGTGTTACAATGATACATGAATATAGCATCATTCGATATTCATTGTTTGCGTCATTCCTTCGTTTGATAACGCAACACTGCTCGCCCAATTGCCAAAACTTCAGGTGGTCTTGTTTCGCGTCAATAATCTCGAAAGGTGCCTCACTTAAACCCTTAAACCCTTAAACCATTAAATATTGAACGTTCAACGGAGATTTTCTATGGGATACCAACATATTGTTGTGCCGGTTGATGGCGCTAAAATCACAACCAACGCCGATGGCAGCATCTCTGTTCCCGATCGGCCTATTATCCCCTATATCGAGGGTGATGGCATTGGTGTTGATGTAACCCCGCCGATGTTATCCGTGACTAATGCCGCTGTCAAAAAAGCCTATGGTGGTCAACGATCAATTGCTTGGATGGAAATTTATAATGGCGAAAAAGCGGCTGAAAAGTATGAGGGCGATTGGTTTCCCGCAGAGACATTAGATGCGATTCGTGAATATAAAGTTGCCATTAAAGGCCCTCTTACAACGCCTGTGGGTGGCGGTTTTCGTTCGCTTAACGTTGCTTTACGACAGGAGCTTGATCTTTATGTTTGTCAGCGACCAGTTCGTTGGTTTACTGGCGTACCTTCACCCGTTAAAGAGCCTGAAAAAACAGACATGGTTATCTTTCGAGAAAACTCTGAAGATATCTATGCGGGGATTGAGTGGCGTGCAGGCACTGAAGAGGCTGATAAAGTGATTGCTTTTTTCCGTGATGAAATGGGCGTGTCAAAAATTCGATTTCCTGAAAACTGTGGTATCGGTGTGAAGCCAGTGTCATCACAAGGAACCAAGCGCCTAGTCCGCAAAGCGATTCAATACTGCATTGATCAAGATTTGCCGTCAGTGACTTTGGTTCACAAGGGCAATATTATGAAGTTCACTGAAGGCGCTTTTAAAGATTGGGGCTATGAACTCGCGGAAGAGGAATTTGGCGCGGAGCTCCTCGACGGTGGTCCGTGGATGAAGTTTAATAACCCTAATACTGGCAAGCAAATTATCGTTAAAGATGTGATTGCTGATGCGATGCTCCAGCAAATATTGCTAAGACCTGACGAATATAGCGTCATCGCCACACTGAACCTTAATGGTGACTATATCTCTGATGCCTTAGCGGCTCAAGTGGGAGGTATCGGTATTGCACCCGGTGCCAATTTGTCGGATGATATTGCTTTATTTGAAGCTACTCATGGTACTGCTCCAAAGTATGCTGGTCAGGATAAAGTGAACCCTGGTTCGGTTATTTTATCAGCAGAAATGATGCTAAGGCATTTAGGTTGGAATGAGGCTGCCGATTTGGTTATTTCTGGCGTTGAAGGTGCCATTAATGCAAAAACAGTGACTTATGACTTCGATCGTTTAATGGATGATGCAACACTACTTAAATGTTCAGAGTTTGGTGATGCTATTATTCAGCACATGGGTTGATAGTGTTCGTCAAAAAAAACCGGATTTAGCTGGTTTTTTGCATTAAAATACTCATTCAGTGGTTTCGGCGCTTTCACTATGGTTGGTGTGTTTAGTACTGATTTCGTGCTGTTCATCAACAAATTGACCAGTAGGAAAGCGCAAAGTTTCTAGCAATCTTATATTCGATGCATGCAAACCCTTTGGCCCGTCAACGGTTTCAAAGGATACGCATTGACCGGCTTTGAGGGTGCGGTAACCCTCCATATGAATGGCTGAATAGTGGGCAAAAATATCGACATGGCCGTCGTCAGATAAGATGAAGCCATATCCTTTTGCATTATTAAACCACTTAACTACGCCGGTTTGCATAAGATCACCTTTAAATTGAAAGCCTATTGAAGTCATCACGGGAATGAATTACACTTATTTTTATAATATTCAGTAACTTAGCTTTTTTTGCAATTTAATGTAGGGTCTCTTTTTAACGCGTGCAGCGACATTAGTCAAGTAAAAACACTAAGGTAACTGGATCAAATTACGTGTATGATCTCGTATGTATTGGAATTTTTCTGGTAAAAAGAACATGAAAGACTCTCAAATTTCTAAATTTCAGCTACCCTTACTAATGAGCAGTGATCAAGTTGGCATTGAGCATGACGAGGATGTGTTACTTGCGCCAGAAGAGCCTAAGTTAGAAATTCCCTCTATGTACAATGTGGTCATGTTTAATGATGATTTCACACCCATGGAATTTGTAGTCGAAGTATTGGAAACTTTTTTCAACAAAGATCGAGAGGCAGCAACTCGCATCATGTTAACCGTCCATACTATGGGCAAGGCAGTATGCGGTTCTTATACTCGAGATATCGCTGAGACAAAGGCTGCGCAAGTTAATCAATACGCGCGAGAAAGCCAGCATCCATTACTGTGTGAAATAGAGTCATTTAAAGAAGAGTGATTTTAACAGTTTTTGATGTTTAGGGGTTATCCATGCTCAATAAAGAGCTTGAAGAAACACTGAATAGTGCTTTCAAAATTGCGCGGAATAAGCGCCATGAGTTTATGACCGTAGAGCATTTATTGCTCGCTATGCTCGATAATAATGATGCCAATGATGTTTTGACGGCTTGTGGTGTCGAAGTCCAACGGCTAAATAAATCTCTTGTTGAGTTTATCAATTCAACCACACCCTTACTTGCCGAGACTGATGAAGAGCGCGATACCCAGCCAACGCTTGGTTTTCAGCGTGTCCTCCAGCGTGCAGTCTTTCACGTTCAATCATCCGGTAAAAAAGAAGTCAGTGGAGCTAACGTCTTAGTCGCTATCTTTAGCGAGCAAGAAAGCCAGGCAGTTTATTTCTTGAAAGAACAAAGCGTAGCCCGCATTGATATCGTTAATTATATTAGCCATGGTATTTCTAAAGTTGCTGGACAAAACGAAACGAGCAGAGAGCCGAGTAAGCAGGAAAATCATGATGAATCTAGCTCCGATGAGGGAGCTGCTCAAAATCCCCTTGATGCTTATGCGGTCAATTTAAATAAAGAAGCTGAACTCGGTCGTATTGATCCTCTTATCGGTCGTGCGAATGAGGTAGAACGCGTGGTGCAGATTCTTTCTAGGCGCAGAAAAAATAACCCTCTGCTTGTTGGTGAGGCCGGCGTTGGTAAAACCGCAATTGCTGAAGGTCTAGCTAAACGTATTATCGATGACGATGTCCCTGAAGTATTAGCCGGCAGTATAGTCTATTCACTAGATTTGGGTGCTCTTTTGGCTGGAACGAAATATCGTGGAGATTTTGAGAAGCGTTTTAAAGCCATGCTGGGAGAGCTTAAAAAGCGTGAAGATTCGGTATTATTTATTGATGAAATTCATACCATTATTGGTGCTGGAGCTGCTTCTGGTGGCGTAATGGACGCCTCTAATCTATTAAAGCCATTGTTGAGCTCGGGTGAATTAAGATGTCTTGGCTCGACAACTTTTCAAGAATATAGGGCTATTTTTGATAAAGATCGCGCATTATCGCGTCGTTTTCAGAAAGTTGATGTCAATGAGCCTAGCCCTGATGATACCTATTTGATTTTAAAAGGTCTCAAAACGCAGTTTGAATCTCACCATGATATTCAATATACCGATAAAGCTTTAAGGGCTGCTGCTGATTTAAGTGCGCGTTATATTAACGAACGTTTCTTACCCGACAAGGCGATCGATGTAATCGATGAAGCGGGTGCCTATCAGCGCTTAATACCTCAATCAAAGCGTAAGAAAAGAATTGGGGTGACTGAAATTGAAACGGTTGTTGCCAAAATTGCGCACATTCCGCCTAAGCATGTAAACTCGTCTGACCGCACGGCCTTAGCTAAATTAGACACTAATTTAAAGCAAGTCGTATTCGGCCAAGACAAGGCAATTGATGCCTTAGCTAGTTCTATAAAGCTCTCGCGAGCGGGTCTAACTTCTCCGGATAAACCCATTGGTTCATTCTTATTTGCGGGGCCAACTGGCGTGGGTAAAACTGAGGTAAGTAGTCAATTAGCATCTATTATGGGAATGGAATTGTTACGTTTTGACATGTCGGAATACATGGAACGCCATACGGTATCGCGTTTAATTGGTGCGCCTCCTGGTTATGTTGGCTTTGATCAAGGTGGCCTTTTGACCGATGCTGTTGTTAAGAACCCCCATTGTGTGGTGTTGCTTGATGAGATAGAGAAGGCTCATCCTGAAGTTTTTAACTTGTTGCTACAGGTCATGGATCACGGCACTTTAACTGATAATAATGGCCGTAAAGCAGATTTTCGAAATGTCGTTCTTATAATGACGACCAATGCCGGCGCTCGCTCGATGAGTCGTCGAAGTATTGGTTTTACTGAACAAGATCATAGTACCGATGGAATGGAAGCATTAAACAATTTATTTACCCCTGAATTTAGAAATCGTTTGGACTCTATTATTCAGTTTGTTCCTCTGGAAGAGGAAATTGTACTCACTGTCGTAGATAAATTCTTGATCGAATTACAAACTCAACTGGATGACAAGGCAGTGGTGTTGGACGTTGATACGAAAGCTAGAAAGTGGATTTTAGCGAAAGGTTACGACGTCCATATGGGGGCAAGACCGATGGCGCGCGTAATTCAACAATATGTCAAGAAGCCATTGGCAGAATTAGTCTTATTCGGTGATTTGGCTGAAAAGGGTGGCACGGTTAAAGTAACTGTGCGTAAAGATGCTCTGGTGCTGAAGGTGTGTTAAAGCCCCTTACCGAGGTGCTTATGTTGGACAGCATCTGTTATGCCGTTAACGGGCTCTAAAGGTAATTCTTCCCTTGGATAAGTCATAGGGGGTCATTTCAACTTTAACCTTGTCTCCCGTCAAAATTCGAATATAATTCTTACGCATTTTTCCCGAGATATGTGCAGTAATAGTGTGACCATTTTCGAGTTTCACCCTAAATGTTGTGTTCGGTAGGGTGTCTATGACTTCACCATCAAACTCAATACTTTCTTCTTTTGCCATGCTTTATTTGCCACCTTCGTGATTTTTTGTCCTATTTAAACTGAGGGGCATTCTGCCTCAGTCAAAGGGCTGCTGTCCATAGGAGGAAATACCAATTAGTCGCATGCGCTAAAAATTTAGATTGCCCGTTTTTATCTTGGTATTAATACCTCGAATACATTGTAGAATTATACTATAAGATATTGATTTATAAAGCTTTAAGTGATCCGCTTCCAGCTTCCATTAATTAATAGTTCCATCGGCCGGTAATCAATTTTGTAATTCATTTTTTTACAGTGACTGATCCAGTAACCAAGATAGAGAAAATCACCACCTAGCCTGCGGGTTTCTTCGATTAATTCTAAAATTGCAAAATTACCTAAGCTTCGGCGAGCATGCTCAGTATCAAAAAATGTATAGATAGCTGATAGACCATTGATGATTTTGTCAGCGAGATTAACTGCGATTAATTTGTCGTTGAGTCTAAATTCGGTGAAGTGGCTGAAGTCGTTCCCATCAACTAAAAACTCGTGGTATTGCTCGCGCGTTGTAGGATACATATCACCATCGCTGTGGCGCCTAGCAATGTACTGCTCAAATAAGTGGTAATGTTCATCGCTATCAATTGAGTCGACTTGTCGGCAGATAACATCACTATTTTTCTTAATAATTCTTTTTTGTTTTCTAGTCAGACAAACTCGTTCAACAGGAATCCGAGTCGCGATGCAATCATTGCAACTTCGACAGTGAGGTCTATAAAAGTGTTTGCCGGAACGTCTGAACCCTACATCGGTTAATTCACGGTAGATTAAATCATTCACTTCGGCATCAGGATCAACGAATAAAGTCGTTGCCTTTTTCGTTTTATCGTAACTGCATCTATGTTCTTCTGTAGCATAAAGCTTTAAGTGATTAAGTAAGCTCATCAATACGCTCCAGTAAATCTTGTGAGCTGCCCAAATGATTGTTTTTCCAGTGAAAATGCGGACTAATGACTGCCTCACAACTGGTTTGGATTTCGTTTCTACATGTTGGGAGATAGCGCTTAAATTCATCTCTTGTTACTGTTATGACGCCTAGAGTCGCAAGATGTGAGTTTTGTATTTGACAATCTAGCAAAGCGAAGTTGATGGCTTTCAAGTGGAGGCATGCGAAGACAAAGGCAATTTTCGAGGCATCAGTTTTATAATGAAACATGGATTCACCAGAGAACACCTTCCCCGATGCTATGCCATAAAGTCCTCCGACAAGCTGGCCTCCATCCCAGACCTCAAATGAGTGAGCGTGACCGCTAAGATGAAGCTGTTTATAGGCCTCTATCATGTCTTCAGTGATCCATGTGCCATCGGTATATCGGGGGGCTAAGGCGCAATGATTAATAACAGCACTGAAATCTTGGTCAATTGATAGGATGAAATCATTTTGGCGGAGTGTCTTCTTTAAGCTTCTTGAAACATGAACCTGGCCGGGCACAATGACCGCGCGAGATTTCGGTGACCACCACATAATTGGCTCATCATTCCCATACCATGGAAAAATCCCTTGTGAATATGCCTCAACTAAACGTGAGACGGATAGGTCACCGCCTATGGCGAGTAAGCCGTCAGGGTCGTCAAGTGCCCGATCTATGGGAGGGAAGGCTTGTTGCTCCATCGCGTTCATCAACTATCACCTTATATGCTCAATTAGGCTCTTTTAATATGGCGAATAAAAATGGCTAAACCGTGCTGAGTTAATCATAGTTTAACCATCGAGATATTTTTCTGCATCCAAGGCCGCCATGCAGCCAGCACCCGCCGATGTTACCGCTTGACGGTAGATATGGTCTGCGACATCACCGGCAGCAAACACACCTTTTATTGACGTTTCTGTTGCATTGCCTTCGGCGCCGCCATGAATGGTCAGATAGCCATCTTTCATTAGTAATTGTTGGACGAAAATATCAGTATTGGGCTTGTGGCCTATGGCTATAAAGACTCCCGCGAGTTCGATATCGGTCGAGCCGGAGCCATCGACGGCTTCGATACGGATGCCGGTTACGCCACTATCATCCCCCAAGACTTCGTTTAGCGTGTGATTCCAGTGTATCGTGACGTTACCATTTTTTTCTTTTTCGAATAATTTATTTTGCAAGATTTTTTCTGCTCTTAAGCTATCTCTACGGTGAACAAGAATCACTTCTGAAGCTATATTAGAGAGATAGAGAGCCTCCTCAACAGCCGTGTTGCCCCCGCCAATTACTGCAACTTTTTGATCACGGTAAAAAAAACCATCACAGGTCGCGCAGGCACTGACACCTTTACCCATGAAGGCTTGCTCGGAGGGAAGACCAAGATATTGAGCAGAGGCCCCAGTTGCAATAATCAAGCTATCACAGCTATAGTTGGCACTGTTGCCAAATAGCTTAAAGGGGCGTTGGCTTAAATTCACAGATTCTATATGGTCAAACAAGACCTGTGTATCAAATCGTTCGGCGTGCTTTTGCATTCGTATCATTAGATCGGGACCTTGTACGCCTTCATTATCACCAGGCCAGTTATCAACATCGGTAGTAGTAGTGAGCTGGCCACCTTGTTCCATACCGGTGATGACAACAGGATGTAGATTAGCTCGAGCGGCATAAATGGCTGCCGTATAACCAGCTGGACCTGACCCTAGAATAATAAGACGGTGATGAATAAAATTAGACATGAAAGGAGTTCCGTTAGCATTGTTTAAAGTAGGTGGATGGACACTGATGAGTTTGTCTATCGGTAAGCGTTGGCCGCGCTTTATTATATCGCGGCTTAATTTGTTATTATACCCCATTCGCTTTGTTTGCTATTCATTTGGTGTTAACCGCTTCACTATGCTTAGCATTACCGTTTACGAATGGGCATTTTACCTTGATGTTTTTTGAGAAATTTAGTTTCCTAAGCAGAGCGATTTGAGAGAACTTTCATCTCGCCTTTTTGGTCGAAAATAAGACAAACGCTTGTGAGTATATTATGCCTAAAAAAACACCAGAAGCATCTATGGGCGATTCTTCTAATACTTCTGCCCTGATTCTTATCATTAAGGAGGGGGCTTTAATTGGTTTGTTAGCGGTTGGTATTTATTTCCTTATGGCATTAGTAAGTTATAGCCCTCAAGATCCAGGTCCGACAACCACGGGTGATTCAAAGCTCATACAAAATTTAGCTGGCGCTTTTGGTGCTTGGTTAGCAGACGCATCTTTATCCTCCCTTGGATATATCGCTTATTTAATTCCCTTTGCTTTAATTCACCGTGCGTGGAGTATATTTAGAGGCCGTTATCATCGCTCAGGATTTGATCCCTTACTGTTTGCTTTAAAATCTGCTGGCTTATTATTGATTCTTCTTGGTTTAACTTGTTTGCTGACACTGTCTACTACGATTAACCAAGATAGCTTGGTTAACGGCAGCGGAGGATTTTTAGGGCAATCCATTCAGCAAGGCTTATCAGAAATTCTTTATCCTGCTGGAACGGCTTTATTGATGTTCTCGATTACTTTGTTTGGTTTAACCCTATTTGCGCAAATTTCATGGTTGTCATTAATGGATCGAATAGGCCAGTCAACTCTTTGCTTCGTCGATCAGCTAATGATACGCCTCGTTGACTGGAATGATCGACGACTTGAAGCTGCAAGGCATGCCAAGCGGGTTAAACAGCAGGCGATCAAACCCCCTATTATTACACAGCCAAAATCGGAACCTAAAAATAATGAAGCCTTATCAGTAGCGAGTTTAATTACGCAAATGAAAGCTTCTGCTGAATCCATTGAACCTAAGATTAAGTCTGGCGATGCTGCTATATCTAAAAAAAGTAACGAGGCATCAGCGTCACTTAAAAAAACTACCGCTAATCCTCGTCGTAAACTAGGTGAGGTTGTAGAAGTGCCTCAGTTCAACCTACTTGACGATCCTAGCGCTTCTCAACAGGGTGGTTTTTCTCAAGAGCAGTTAAATCAATTATCTACTTTACTTGAAACTAAGCTGGCTGACTTTGGTATTAAGGCTGAGGTTAAACATGTTTTGCCTGGGCCAGTGGTGACGAGGTTTGAGATTCAGCCAGCGGCAGGTGTAAAGGTCAGCCGCATTAGCAATCTTGTTAAAGATTTGGCTCGCTCTTTGGCAGTCATTAGTGTTCGGGTGGTGGAGGTTATCCCGGGTAAATCTGTCGTTGGCATCGAAATTCCGAATGAAAATCGCGCCATGGTCATGCTAAGCGAGGTATTGACATCTCCGGTTTATACTGAGGCATCATCTAAGCTTACCTTGGCTCTGGGTCACGATATTGCCGGTGCGCCAATTGTCGCCGATTTGGCGAAGATGCCGCATTTGCTGGTTGCTGGCACCACCGGTTCGGGTAAATCTGTTGGCGTGAATGCGATGTTACTCAGTCTACTTTACAAAGCAACGCCGGATGAAGTGCGTTTGATTTTAATTGATCCAAAAATGTTAGAGCTCAGTGTATATGAGGGAATTCCTCATTTGTTAACTCCAGTAGTGACAGACATGAAAGATGCTGCCAATGGTCTTCGTTGGTGTGTCGGCGAAATGGAGCGCCGCTATAAATTGATGGCGGCTATGGGGGTTCGTAATCTTGAGGGTTTTAATAAAAAAGTTACTGATGCGGCAGCGAAGGGAGAAAGTATTACTGACCCTATTTGGCAACCTGATCCATTATCGATTATTGATATTGACGATCAGGTTCCTCCAGATTTAACAACCTTACCAAGCATTGTGGTAGTGATCGATGAGTTTGCCGATATGATTATGATCGTAGGCAAAAAAGTCGAGCAGTTAATTGCGCGGATTGCTCAAAAGGCAAGGGCAGCTGGTATTCATTTAGTACTTGCTACTCAGCGTCCATCGGTAGATGTTATTACTGGTCTCATTAAAGCGAACGTACCCACTCGTATTGCGTTTCAAGTGTCCTCGCGAATCGATTCTCGAACTATTCTTGATCAGGGCGGAGCAGAGCAGTTACTGGGTCATGGGGATATGCTCTATCTTCCTCCAGGCAGTGGCGTTCCTATTCGTGTTCATGGTGCTTTTGTATCCGATGATGAGGTACATCGTGTTGCGGATGATTGGCGTTCTCGCGCTGAGCCAAATTATCTGCCAGACCTAATTGATGAGGGTGGTGCCGGTGGTGATATTATCCCTGGCTTAGAACAGAGCGAAAGCACTGCTAACGAGCAAGATGCACTGTATGACGAGGCCGTTATGTTTGTGACTGAGACGCGAAAAGCCTCGATTTCCTCCGTTCAGCGTAAATTGAGAATTGGTTATAATCGAGCCGCTAGAATGATTGAAGCAATGGAAGCCGCGGGTGTTATTTCTGAAATGCTGCCTAATGGCAGTCGTGAAGTCATTGCGCCACCGCCACCAAGGCAGTAAACGAGCATCCCATAGTATATGAAAAAATTCTCCTCATATTGTTTTATTGTTAGGTTTTTTATGAGGCAGATGGGTTCATTATTTGTAATCTTTTTTTTCTGCATTGGTTTTTCCACGCGAGTAGCTCTTGCCGAGACTTCTTCTCTTGCCAGACATTTAGCGTTGTTATTAGCAAATCCTCTGAACTTTACAGCAGATTTTACCCAGCAGTCATTTAATTCAGCAAATGTTCTTGTCGATCGTTCCTCAGGCCATATTGTTTTGAGCCGTCCATTTCATTTGCGCTGGGAAACGAAAAAACCCTTTACCCAAACGATTATTATTAAGGGCGACCGTTACCTACAACATGATGCTGACATCGATCAATTAATCATTTCATCTTTAGAGAGCCAAGACACGACGATTCCTTCATTGCTTCTCTCAGCAGATGCCTTAGCGATTGAGTCGTTTTTCACCATAAGTCGAGTGGATCTTAATCCAGTCGTCGGCCATGACCATCACCGTGATATTAAGAGCATTAATATTGATAATATTAACAGCACCAATGAACTTCTTTCATTACATAAACATAGTTATGTCTTGAGTCCCTTAGATAAAAGTTCCTTGATTGCTGAGTTAAAGATCAATTTCCAGCAGCAGCTCATTACAAGCATCGTTATCTTGGACGATTTTGGTAGTCGGAGTCAGTTTGTTTTTAATAACATTACAGCTCCAAAAGTTTTGGACAGCGCTTTGTTTGAGTTAGATCCGCCTGCTGATACTGATATTATTTACAGATGACTATCTCATATAACGGAGCGTGTAGAGTCAATGCTTGATAATAGCAAGGATGACGATCTTTTTACGTCCTCCAGCGACCTTGATCAACCTTTAGCGGCCCGACTAAGGCCGCAAAATATTCGCCATTATTATGGTCAGCAGCACTTGTTAGCTGAGGGTTCTGCTTTAAGGCAATCAATGCTAAGTGGTGAAATTCATTCGATGATTCTGTGGGGGCCGCCAGGCACAGGCAAAACAACTTTGGCTAAAATATTGGCCAATCATTCCAATGCACAATTTGAAACATTGTCAGCCGTTAGCGCGGGAATTAAAGACGTGCGTCAGGTTGTCGATAGTTGTCGCTTAAGGCAAACCCAAGGCATCAAAACAATCCTTTTTATTGATGAGGTTCATCGGTTTAATAAGTCGCAGCAAGATGTACTTTTACCCCACATAGAGGAGGGGCTTTTTATCTTTATTGGAGCAACGACTGAAAACCCCTCGTTTGAATTAAATAATGCTCTATTGTCACGCGTTCGAGTTTATTGCTTAAAGTCCTTGGCAGAGTCTGATCTAATATCTGTCCTTTGCCGAGCATTGAAGGATAAAGTCCACGGACTTGGCGAAACCGACATTAGCATCGATGATGATGCATTATCAATAATTGCTGTCGCGGCGAATGGTGACGCACGCATCGCCCTAGGCATCCTTGAGCGCGTTTTTATCTCAGCTGCAGCGCTTAAAAAAAACAAGATCGACCAAGGGCTGTTGACTGAAGCGATTGGCCAGCAGTTATCGCGTTTTGATAATAAAGGCGATCATTTTTATGATTTAATATCGGCTTTGCACAAATCGGTTCGTGGCAGCGCTACGGACGCCTCGCTTTACTGGTTTGCGCGAATGCTTGAAGGTGGCTGTGATCCACTTTATATTGCTCGTCGATTGGTAAGAATGGCCAGTGAAGATATTGGTAATGCCGACCCGCGAGCTTTACGCGTCACGCTTGATGCTTGGGATGTCCAATCTAGGCTAGGCAGCCCCGAGGGTGAGTTAGCGATTGCGCAAGCGATTATTTATTTATCGGTCGCGCCAAAAAGCAATGCCAGTTATCTTGCCTTTAATGAGGCTAAGGTGCTAGCGCGTCAGCACAATGCTGAGCCAGTACCAATAAAGCTTCGAAACGCACCGACAGAATTGATGAGAAGCTTAGATCATGGGGCAGAATATCGCTACCCTCACGATTACCCGCATGCCTATGTACCTAATGAAAAATACCTTCCCGATGCAATACCCAATGTACATTTGTACAAGCCCTCTGGGCATGGTTTTGAGGCAAAGATCCGTCAGCGACTTGACCAATTTAGCCAACTGGATCTTACGTTTACGAAAGACACTGACTAACGTGTTTAACTATTTTGAATAGAGGCTATTGATACAGATGCAAGCATTATTTAATCCAATTAGTGTTACCACCTTAGTTGCGGTCGCTTCTGGTGGCGCCATCGGTGCGATATTGCGTTATGCTATTAGCGTTTGGTTTGTCACCAATTACTCCTCTAGTTTTCCATGGCCAACGTTAATTGCTAATGCTATTGGTGCGTTCCTTATTGGTATTCTTTATGTACTGATTGCTGAAAAAGGACTAGTCGCTGTTACATGGCGGCCTTTTCTAGTCATAGGTCTGCTGGGCGCTTTAACAACATTTTCAAGTTTTTCATTGGAAACGATTACGCTTATTGAGCAAGCTGAATGGTTTTTGGCCGTAGTATACACGTCATCTAGCGTGTTACTATGCATAATGTTGACATGGCTAGGTATTATGTTGACCCGCCTTTTCTGACCATGAATATTGGCCACTACGGCTATAAATTAAGACTTACTATTGATGTATATAGGTTTGATCAAATGCTCGATATAAAATATTTAAGAAACCATTTAGATGATGTCGCTGATGCGCTAAAAATAAAAGGTTTTGTGCTAGATAAAGATACTTTTTTAGCCCTTGATGCCGAGCGAAAAAAAAGTGATATTGAATCGCAAGGGTTAGCGGCTAAGCGAAAGCAAACCGCCAAACGTGTAGGCGAATTGGTTAAGAGTGGCATTTCTGTCGATGCGGCTAAAGCTGAGGTTAATGAAGCGCTAGCAGAAATAGATCAGTCTCTTTCATCACTCAAATCGCAGGCCCAATCGGTCGAGCTTAAAATCCAACAATTTTTGTATGATGTGCCTAATATTCCCTCTGCAGATGTCCCCGCAGGTAATGATGAGGCAGACAATGTTGAAGTTAGTCGTTGGGGCACGCCTCGTGATTTTGATTTTGTGGCAAAGGATCACGTAGCGTTGGGAGAGCAGAATTACGGTCTCGATTTCGAAACGGCAGCTAGTATGACCGGTGCTCGTTTCTGCGTGCTTAAGGGGAGGTTGGCAAAACTCCACCGTGCTTTAGCGCAGTTTATGCTGGATCAACATACCGATGTGAACGGTTATGAGGAAATCAATCCACCGCTCATCGTTAATGCAGAATCGTTGACCGGTACGGGACAGCTGCCCAAATTCGAAGAAGATCTGTTTAAGCTTTCCATCGATTCAGATTACTATTTGATACCCACAGCTGAAGTGCCATTAACAAATTTGGTTCGAGATCAGATCATCGATGCTGATCGTTTGCCATTAAAATACGTTGCGCATTCTGCTTGTTTTCGCAGCGAAGCAGGTAGTCATGGTAGAGATACGCGAGGGCTAATCCGCCAGCACCAATTTGAAAAGGTAGAGCTTGTGCAAATTGTAGCCGCTGAGCACTCTGCATCTGCGTTAGACGCACTCACTCAGGATGCGGAGTCCATCTTACAAAAATTAGACTTGCCTTACCGAAAAGTGATCTTATGTGGTGGCGACCTATCTTTCGGCTCGCACAAAACCTATGACCTTGAAGTATGGTTGCCCGGCCAAGATTGTTATCGAGAAATTAGTTCCTGCAGTAATTTTCTTGACTACCAAACTCGTCGATTAAAAGCCAGATCACGACTTGCTGGCGATAAACCAGAACTACTGCATAGTTTAAATGGCTCAGCTTTAGCCATTGGCCGAACCTTGGTTGCGGTTATTGAAAATTATCAGCAGCAAGATGGGAGTATTTCTATTCCCTTGGTTTTACAGCCCTATATGGGTGGTAAAACAGTCATTTAATCAGCGAGAGCTATAGGATTTATTCTTGGATTATTTGCCGCTGAGTTTTAATGTTGTTAATAAACCTTGCTTAATTGTAGGCGGTGGCACTATTGCCCTTAGAAAGGCCATTCTTTTAAATAAAGCCCAGGCAAAAATTGACGTTATTTCTCCGGATGTTAATCTTGAGTTACAGGACATAGCTTCGGCATCGGGCGGTGAAGTTTTTATGAGAGTATTTGCTGAAAGCGATGTTGATAGGTATTGTTTTGTTATCGCAGCCACCGATGATGCTACTGTTAATCTGCAAGTTGCTAACGCAGCTAATGCGGCCAATGTGTTAGTTAATGTCGTAGACACGCCGTCACTCTGCGATGTTATCTTTCCAGCTATAATTGATCGATCACCCTTGTTGATGAGTGTTTCTAGCTCAGGTAAGGCGCCTGTATTAGCAAGGTCTATTCGCAGTCAGATTGAATCAACAGTTCCTGCTAGTATTGGTTTACTCGCTGACTTTATTGCAGATAGGCGTCAACAGACTCGATTGGCACTTAAAAACGATGAGTCGCGCGTAAGATTATTTTGGGAAACGGTTTTAGAGACTGAAATTACCGAATCGGTTTTAGCTGGTAAAATTCCGGAAGCCGCCAGCCAATTTGTTGATTTTTTAAATGCATATCAATCTGAGCGTGTCATCGGCGAGGTCTATTTAGTTGGCGCCGGCCCAGGCGATCCTGATCTTTTAACTTTTAAAGCGTTGCGTTTAATGCAAAGAGCTGATGTTGTTCTCTATGATCGTCTTGTTGCACCTGAAATTGTCGAGATGACACGACGGGATGCTGAGCGAATATATGTTGGTAAAGTTCGTTGCAAGCACTCTATCCCGCAACATGAAATAAACCAATTGCTCATTGATTTAGCGTTAGCGGGTAAAAAAGTCGTGCGTTTAAAAGGCGGTGACCCTTTTATCTTTGGCCGAGGCGGTGAGGAAATTGAAGGCCTTGCCGAACGTCATATCCCGTTTCAGGTAGTGCCCGGCATATCCGCGGCGAATGGTTGTGCTTGTTACTCCGGTATCCCGCTTACTCATCGTGATCACGCCCAGTCTGTCCGTTTTGTGACGGGTCACTTAAAAGATGACTCGATGGAATTGCCCTGGTCCGAGTTAGTGGCTGACTCACAAACGGTGGTCATTTATATGGGCTTAACAGGGCTTGATTTCATTTGTCAGAAGCTGATTGCTCATGGTAAACCCGCTAATACGGCCATTGCATTAATTGAAAGAGGGACAACTGCTGATCATAAAGCTCACATTGGTACGTTAAGCACTATCACTGGTATTATTGAAGGTCAGACTGTGAAGGCGCCGACATTAATTATCATTGGTTCTGTGGTTAACTTGCATAGCAGCTTATCGGGTTTACATTGAGCTAAAACGTGTTTCATATGTTAAAGGTAAAAAATGTAAGATATAAGCGCTTTGTTATTTAAGTAAATTAGTCTATGTTAGGTATTATTGTCTCGATTAATGAGAGCGTGATTTATGGTTAATATTGTTAATGTAGGTTCATCGGTATCGGCGACTCCAAGTGATAATAACCAAGCCAGTAAGGCTAAGACGGCTCGCACGCCAACCAGCACAGAAAATATAAACCCCACTAAACAGCCCAAGTTTGTTGATCGGCGTCGAAACCCAGATAGACGCTGTGAATCACATCCTCCTTTACTTGATACGCGTAAAAAAGGTGATCGTCGTAAAACTTCGCGCTTGGACATTGAGGTTTAATTATCTTATTGATTGTTATTACGTTTGATCTATAGCGATAATTTTTTCTATAAAAGGAGTGCCCTTAACGTTGTATGATTATGATCTATTTGTGATTGGCGCCGGTTCTGGCGGTGTACGGGCATCGCGAATGGCTGCAGCTACTGGTGCTAGAGTAGCGGTGGCTGAGGAACGTTATTTAGGCGGTACTTGTGTTAATGTCGGATGCGTCCCTAAAAAATTATTTTATTACGGTTCGCATTTCCATGAAAATTTTAGTGATGCTAAGGGTTATGGATGGGATGTATCGGTTAATAATTTCGATTGGCCAACATTGCGCGACAATAAAAATACTGAAATAACTCGTTTGAACGGTATCTATCAGTCGATGCTAGAAAATGCTGGTGTCACTATTTTTCCTCACCGAGCAGAGATTGTCGGCCCACATACGGTATTTCTAGAAGGTAAGACGATAACTGCCGAAAAAATATTAATTGCTGCCGGCGGACGGCCTTATATACCGGAATTTCCTGGCTCCGAGTTGGCGCTATCTTCCGATGACATTTTCTATTTAGAACAATTACCTAGTCGTGTATTGATAGTTGGTGGTGGCTATATTGCTGTAGAGTTTGCTGGGATTTTTCAAGGACTTGGCGTTAATACTGAGTTGGCATATCGAGGCTCACAACTTCTGAAGGCGTTTGATGAAGATTTAGGCTCTCGTTTAGCGTCAGAGCAAACCGATAAAGGGATCACTGTTTCGCTGGAAATGGATGTTGAGACAATTGTTAAAAATGACCTTCGTGGATTAACCGTTACATACAAAAATGGACGTATCGAAGATTATGATCTAGTTCTTTTTGCCACAGGTCGCAAAGCCTATACTGCCAATCTTGGACTAGAAAGCACTTGTGTAGAGTTACGTGGTAACGGCTCGATTATTGTCGATGATTATTTTAAAACCGCAGAACCAAGTATCTTTGCTTTAGGAGATATTATCGGCACGCCTGAATTGACGCCAGTGGCCTTAGCTCAGGCCATGGCATTTGTGGATGGCCAGTTTAAACAGCAACCACGTACGATTGATTATAGCTATATTCCGACTGCAGTCTTTTGCCAGCCGAATATTGCTACTGTCGGCCTAACTGAAGCTGAGGCGGTTAAGCAATATAATGAAATTAGTATCTATCGTTCGGAATTTAAAACGCTTAAACACAGCTTAACCCAAAATAATGAGCGAACTTTCATGAAACTTATTGTTGATGTCGCCAGTGACAAAGTCATTGGTATTCACATGATGGGATCAGAAGCTGGTGAGATTATTCAAGGGCTTGCTGTGGCGGTAAAGGCGGGCGCCACAAAAGCGGTTTTTGATGCAACCATAGGTGTACACCCTACCATAGCAGAGGAGTTTGTGACAATGCGAACAGCCTCTTAAGTGGCAATATTTAGTGCCTTGTCACTATTTTCTCACTTAGCGATAGATTGTTTTGTTGATTAATAAACGTGGCGTCTAGTAATATGTGAGCGGTTTCGGTCAATAGGAAGTCTGTTCGCTCATCTTTATCCTTTTTCTCAAATGACGCTATCTTTTCACCATCAACTAGACTGTTCTCAGCGGTATCTGAATCATTGGCTCCGTCAGGAAGAACAGGTAAGCCCTTTGCTAAGCGATATCTGTTTTCTATTGCCTCTCTGGCATCTGAATCTTGTTTAATAAGATCTCGCCTTTTTTCTTCATTTAATGACAATGTTTCTACTGTCTGATACTTCTTGTTAAGCTTAATTTTTTCAATTAAATAATTATAGTCTGGATCATTGGCTGTTCGTTGGCGATGCCTTTCTATCAACAATGGTTTTATACTATCGAAATCATTGTATTGCTTGTGTCTGACGGGAGGGATGGTGTCCCAGCTTAGGGCGCGCTCTAAAGTGTTTTCACCAATATCTTGGACATCGTAAAGTGAGGGAAGTATCACATCCGGAACCACGCCTCGATGCTGAGTACTATCACCTGAAATACGATAAAATTTAGCTTGGGTAAACTTAAGGCTGCCATGGCTAAGCTCGGCAAATTGTTGAACTGTACCTTTACCAAATGAATGGCTACCTACAATGATTCCCCGTTGGTAATCTTGTATTGCCGCAGCGAAAATCTCAGACGCAGAAGCACTAAGGCGATCTATCAGCACGGCTATTGGTCGTTGATAATAATTAGGGTTGGGGTAATTAGCCTGCCGCTGAATTGAACCACTAGCGGTGCGTATCTGAACCACTGGACCACGCTCAACAAAAAGACCTGTTAGTTGACTAACCTCTTGTAAGGAACCGCCACCATTGCCTCGAAGGTCAATGATAATACCTTCAACCTGTTCATCTTTCAGCTCAGCAATTAATTTTTTAACATCTCGGGTAGTACTTTTATAATCAGGGTCACCTCTGCGCGAACCTTCAAAGTCAATATAAAAGGTAGGTATGGAGATCACGCCAAGTTTACGGATCTTGTCTTGATAGAGGATCTCTAGCACAGCTTTGCTAGCTGACTGCTCTTCTAGTTTTACGGTATTCCTAACGATGCTGATCTTTTTGGGAAGATTAGGGGTTGCTGAAGCTTCTGATAAAACACCCAAAACAACCGTACTGCCTTTTTCACCACGGATCAGATCCACCACCTCATCTAATCGCCAGCCAACGACATCGACTACTGGTGCATTTTCACCCTGAGCGACAGAAACAATTTTATCATTAGGTTGTAATTCCCCTTGCTTCTCGGCAGGGCCAGCGGTTACGAGTCTTTCAATGGTAACGTATTCACCTTCACGCTTGAGCATGGCACCAATACCTTCTAATGAAAGACGCATATTTATATTGAAGTTTTCTGAGTTTCTGGGTGAAAAGTAATTAGTATGGGGATCATAAAGCTCGGCTAAAGCATTGATGTAGATCTGAAAGACGTCTTCATTATTTAATTGTTGAAGGCGATTAAGCTGCTCGTTATACCGAGTTTTAAGTGTTGATATAATTTCATCATGTTCTTTTTCGGCAAGCTTCAAGCTTAAAACGCTGTTTTTCAGTAATTGTCTATTTCTTTCACTTAGCATTACTTCATCCGAAGCCCACTCTACTTCTTTAGCATCGAGTGTGATACTTTCTTCGCGAGCGAAATTTAACGCAGAAACACGGTCGTTAAGCTCGACTAATAATCTTTTGAGATAAGTGGTTGCTTTGATTTGGTATAGGTTAAACATACTAAATGCTGGCGTTAGATTTCCACGTCTTATGCCATCGTCAAGCTCATAGCGATATTGCTCAAAGCTAGCAATATCTTGTAAAGTGAAATATGCCTTTGCAGGGTCTAATTGGTCGATATAATTATCAAGTAATGCTGATGACAGCGTATCGTTAAATGTTTGGCGTTGGTAATGTTCTGCTTGCAGTTTAATAAGAATCTCTTCTGCTGTTCTTACATGTCTTATAGTGGCCTGTAACTTGCCGGGAGCTGGGCGGTTAAAATCTGACTCCTTATCAAAGAAAGCGATACCGCTCATAGCAAGGAGGGATGGACTGCAAATAAATAATAAAACAGTGACAGACAGATGGATAAATAGATTATTAGGCATAGATTCCAGTCAAGATGATGGCAAAGAGCATAGTGATGCAAGAATGATTGCATCATGAATCATCTAATTATAGCGTATTCAATGGTTTTTATCCCTTAATCTATCATTTTTTAACCGATCTATATAAGTTTGTCTTACATGTCATGATTACACTCACTCTTAAAGCTGATAAAGTAAAGCTCATTACTGATACTTCAGGGCTAGAAATATGCGTTTTTTAGTAATTCTGTTTATCGTGATGCCAATCATTGAAATTTGGTTACTTATCGTTGTTGGTCAGCATTTAGGAGCCTCTCTGACCACGATAATGGTGGTATTCACTGCGGTTATCGGTCTTCATGGCCTGCGAAGTCAAGGATTGTCGACGATCAAGCGCTTGCAGGACAAGCTATCTTCCCAGCAGTTGCCTGCCACAGAGATTGTTGAAGGCGTTATTCTGGCAATTGGCGGCGCTTTTTTGCTGACTCCAGGCTTTATTACTGACACATTGGGGTTCTCTTGCTTGGTGCCGTTCACACGTAAACTTTGGCTTAAGTTGCTTTTTACTTGGTTTCAATTGCTTTTATCGCCACTTCATCGATCGCCATTTGAACCGTCTGGATTTGACCGGTCAGGTCCATCGGTTTCAGGTGACACTATTGAGGGTGAGTACTCAAATAACCACGACAAGGTCAAATAATAACCACTTTTTAAATGATCGTTAAAAATTATTGCGGGATCGAGTTTTTTTTCTTGTCAGCCCTTGAATTGTCTCATTTTGTCCCCAAATGTTAATTGTATCGAGGCTAGAATAGATAATTTACCATTTTATCCTCGCTAACCCGGTGGCGCTATTATCGCTCGACAAGGGACAATCAAATGAATAACCTACCCATTTATTTGTGCCCATGCGTTAAAGCCAACCACCTAAAGACACTTACGGGTTATTGTTAACCTGGGTATTAACAATGAAATTAGGAGATTGACTAAGATGAATATTCGTCCCTTACACGATCGTGTAGTCGTTCGTCGCAAGGAGGAAGAAACAACCTCTGCTGGTGGTATCGTGCTACCAGGTTCTGCACAAGAAAAACCCAATCAAGGCGAAGTTGTTGCTATTGGCAACGGTAAAGTCCTCGATAACGGCGATGTCCGCCCTCTGGATGTTAAGGTCGGTGATGTGGTTGTTTTCGGCAAGTATGCAGGAAGCGACACTATTGATTTTGAAGGCGAAGAATTAGTAATTTTGAGTGAGTCTGATATTAAAGCGATTATTGAATAAGCAACTTATCGGATTTATTTAACCCCACTATTGATAAATATGAAATAGGAAGAAATATCATGGCTGCAAAAGACGTCAAATTCGGCGATGCTGCTCGAGCAAAAATGCTTGACGGCGTTAACATCCTTGCGGATGCGGTTAAAACCACACTTGGACCTAAGGGTCGAAACGTTGTACTCGATAAAGCTTTTGGCGCACCAACTGTTACAAAAGACGGTGTTTCGGTGGCGAAAGAAATTGAGCTGGAAAATAAATTTGAAAATATGGGCGCTCAAATGCTCAAAGAAGTGGCCTCTCAAGCCTCGGATGTTGCAGGTGATGGCACTACAACCGCAACTGTTTTGGCCCAGTCGATTGTCAATGAGGGTTTGAAAGCGGTTGCTGCTGGTATGAACCCAATGGATTTAAAGCGAGGTATCGATAAAGCGGTAACCGCGGCTGTTGAGGAAGTGAAAAAATTAGCTACTCCCTGCGCCGACAGCAAAGCAATTGCGCAAGTAGGGACTATCTCTGCCAACAGTGACCTTCAGGTTGGTGAGATTATTGCTGAAGCTATGGATAAAGTTGGTAAGGAAGGCGTTATTACTGTTGAGGAAGGTAGCGGCTTAGAAAATGAACTCGATGTTGTGGAAGGTATGCAATTCGATCGTGGCTATCTCTCACCATACTTCATTAACAATCAAGACAATATGAGTGTGGAGCACGAGTCGCCCTTTATCTTGTTAGTTGATAAAAAGATTTCAAATATTCGCGAGTTATTACCTTTGTTAGAGAACGTGGCAAAAGCCAGTCGTCCTTTAGTGATTATTGCTGAAGACGTCGAAGGTGAAGCGCTTGCGACATTGGTAGTCAACAACATGCGCGGCATTGTTAAAGTGGCAGCCTGTAAGGCACCGGGCTTTGGTGATCGTCGTAAAGCGATGTTAGAAGATATCGCCATTCTTACTGGCGGTACAGTTATTTCTGAAGAAGTCGGCCTTGATCTTGAAACTGCTACACTTGAGCATTTAGGACAAGCTAAACGGATTACGATGAGCAAAGAGAACTCTACCATCATTGATGGTTCAGGTGATGCCGGCCTTATTGAAGGAAGGGTTAATCAAATCCGTGCTCAGATCGAAGAAACCAGCTCTGACTATGACCGTGAGAAGTTACAAGAGCGCGTGGCTAAATTAGCTGGCGGTGTTGCCGTTATTAAGGTTGGTGCTAGTACTGAAATTGAAATGAAAGAGAAAAAAGCCCGCGTAGAGGATGCATTACACTCAACTCGTGCGGCGGTTGAAGAGGGCGTTGTGCCTGGTGGTGGTGTTGCCCTTATCAGAGCTTTACAAGCAATAGAAGGTTTGGAAGGCGATAACGATGATCAAACGGTCGGTGTTAACCTTGCGCGACGTGCGATGGAATCACCACTAAGACAAATCGTTGCCAACGCTGGTGGTGAGTCATCAGTGGTGGTCAATGAAGTCAAATCGAAGCAGGGTAACGAAGGTTACAATGCCGCTTCTGATGAATATGGCGACATGATTTCTATGGGTATCTTAGATCCTGCTAAAGTAACGCGTACGGCTTTACAGTCTGCGGGATCAGTTGCTGGTCTAATGATAACCACTGAAGCTATGGTCACCGATCAACCTGATGATGGCGCTTCAGCACCTGCCATGCCTGATATGGGTGGTATGGGTGGTATGGGCGGTATGATGTAATAGCCATTTCGTTTCATACAAAAACCCAGTAAGTCTAACTTGCTGGGTTTTTGTCTATTTATTCAACAATGATTCTTAGGTGTAAATAAAGCCATAAAAACTTTAATAAATTAAGCAAATAAACTTTCCGTTTGATCTTTTAGTCACTATCATTGAAGATTATGGATTTTTTGAAAAAATCCTTTTAAATCATTTAGATGCTCATTATCATTTGAGAATCATTTGTATTAATAACTTATCTCATAGGGTTTAAAAATTATGGATTTAGTCATTACAGAATTTATTATTCGTTGGGGTCATTTATTATTCGGTATCGCTTGGATAGGGTTACTCTACTATTTTAATTTCATTCAAGGAGGCTATTTTAAGACTGCAAGTCCTGAAGGCCTAGCCGATGCAAAAGCAAAACTTGCCCCAGAGGCCCTATGGTGGTTTAGATGGGCGGCCATGGCAACTTTTGTTACTGGTGTAATATTATTAGGTGCTCTGCATGGTAGAGGCGGTCTTAATACCTACATCGCTATCAGCGCCCTGATGGCGACCATTATGTTTCTAAATGTGTGGTTAATTATTTGGCCGAACCAGAAAGTAGCATTAGGTATGCAAGAGGGCGATGCAGCTTCAGCAGCCGCGAAAGCGCTGTTAGCCTCGCGAACTAATACCTTATTTTCAGCCCCGATGGCTTTTGGTATGTTGGGTTCACATAATTTAGTAGTTGGCAATCCAGAATATATGTTGATGGGGCCAATAGCCGAAGGCTTAAGTACGGGTTTTATGGTGTCAATCGTAATAATCTTAATTTTAGAATTGAATGCTATTTTTGGTAAGCTCGGTCCCATCACGACGGTTAAAGGTGTTATTCACTCTAGTCTAGGTTTAACCGCTGCTCTGTATTTGTTATTAGCTTATCTCTAAATTCTGCTAATAAGTCAGATACGCTGTTTGTACTTAACCGTTTATTGTTTTCAATGACGGTTAAGTGCTTGATTTAATGCCAAGGTCGGATTATTGTTGATTTTCTTTGATTGTTTTTTCGATAGCTCGGTATAGGTATTTTTCTACCATGGTAAGCAATGACCCTCCCAACAGAGACGATTCATTCAATTCGCTACCAACAATGAAACCCGCACACGATGAGGTTATTCAACGTCGGCGTTCAGCTAGGGGTTCAAGTTCTGTTCAATCTAAGCCTAGCCTTACATGGTTCGCCCTTGTGGTTGCGATTGGAGCGTCGGTTAGCTGTTATTACCTGTTCAGCCAAAATCAACTTGCGGAAGAGCGCGTATTCGCCGCTGAGCTGAGATTGTCTTCTCTTGAATCTCGTTTAACTAGTGCCGGAGATGAATTATCCCAGTCAGATGAGGCAGTGAGAGTGCAGTTAAAAGAGCTCGATAGAGAAGTCCGCAAGTTGTGGGACAATGTTTGGAAAAAAAGTAAAAAAACGCTCGAAGAACATAGCCTAAACATTAAAAATTTAACCACTCGAACCACTAAGCTCAATGATCAGCAGGCGCTCTCAAACCAACAATTAAGTGCACTCAATGCTGAGATAATGGGCTACTCGGCTTCGCTAGAAGAACTAACTGATAGCTTGGACAGTCTTCAGATGACTAGTCAACAGCTGTCAGCAATGAATCAGTTATTACCGAGATTAGAACAACAACTTAACGCCCATGATAAACGCATAAGCTCTAACGAAGAGTGGGTGAATTCTATTAACAGTTTTCGCCGCCAAGTTAATCGTCAGTTGAATGCCTTATCACAGCCGGCTAATACAATTCCTGAGTTACAATAGCTAACAATAGTTGTTGGCTATACACTATGTTTTCTTTCCTCGAGGTTAATCGCTCATGACGATTATTCAGCAAGATGACCTAATTAACAGTATTGCTGATGCTCTGCAATACATCTCCTATTACCACCCCCTTGATTTTATACAAGCTGTCAACGAAGCTTATGAACGTGAAGAATCAAAAGCCGCTAAAGACGCCATGGCACAAATTCTGATTAACTCGCGCATGTGTGCCACAGGCCATCGTCCAATATGTCAGGACACTGGTATTGTCACTGTGTTTGTCAAAGTTGGTATGGATGTTCAGTGGGGTGGCGCCACTATGGGCGTTGAAGCCATGATTAATCAAGGCGTTCGTCAGGCTTATTTACATCCTGATAATGTTCTTCGCGCATCGATTCTCGCAGACCCTGATGGCTTGCGAACTAATACCAAAGACAATACCCCCGCGGTTATTCACTTCGACCTTGTGCCAGGTAATACCGTTCATATCCAGGTCGCGGCAAAAGGTGGAGGTTCTGAGGCGAAGGCAAAATTCGCCATGCTAAATCCCTCCGACTCTGTCGTCGACTGGGTGTTAGAACAGGTGCCAACCATGGGCGCGGGTTGGTGTCCGCCAGGGATGCTCGGAATCGGTATAGGGGGTACAGCTGAAAAAGCCATGATAATGGCTAAAGAATCATTGATGGGTTCTATTGATATTCATGATTTACAAGCGCGTGGGCCAAGTAATCGCGCCGAAGAGTTACGACTAGAGCTGTTTGAAAAGGTCAATCAATTAGGCATCGGTGCGCAAGGCCTTGGTGGGCTAACGACGGTGCTAGATGTTAAAGTCATCGATTGCCCGACCCATGCAGCTAATAAGCCTATCGCTATGATTCCAAACTGTGCAGCTACGCGTCATGCGCATTTTGTACTGGATGGTTCAGGTCCTGTCGTGCTTGAGCCTCCGGCCTTAAGTGAGTGGCCAGACATAACTTGGGAAGTGGGGGACGCTGTAAGGCGTGTTGATTTGAATACAGTGACGCCAGATCAGGTCACTACATGGTCGCCTGGTGAGACATTACTCCTCAGTGGGAAAATGCTAACCGGTCGTGATGCTGCGCATAAAAAAATGATAGATCTGCTGAACAAGGGTGAAAAACTGCCCGTGGATCTAGCCGGCCGTTTTATTTATTACGTCGGCCCGGTTGATCCTGTAAGGGATGAGGCAGTGGGTCCTGCAGGTCCAACCACCGCCACGCGGATGGATAAATTTACCCGTCAGATTCTTGAGCAAACCGGCTTGATGGGTATGATTGGGAAGGCTGAAAGGGGGCCCATGGCCATTGAAGCTATCAAGGATCATCAATCCGTTTATCTCATGGCTGTGGGTGGTGCGGCTTATTTAGTTGCTCAAGCCATTAAAAATGCGGAGGTGGTCGGTTTTCCTGAGCTAGGGATGGAAGCTATATATGAATTTGAGCTTGTAGACATGCCAGTCACGGTTGCTGTTGACAGCCGAGGTGAATCGGTTCATCAGACCGGCCCTGCAATCTGGAAACAGCGGATAGCGGAGTCAATTATTAACGTCACGTAGTCTTTTCTTAGAATGTTGCTTGCTAGACTATTCATGATTCAATAAATTGAGGCGATAAGAATGGCACAGTGGAGCAAAGAAGAAATACAAGCAGCATTCAAAGATTTTCAAACCGCCGCGTATACAGGTGCACAAACCCAAGATTGGCGTGATTGGGCGGACTGTTTTACTGAAGATGCGACTTATTTTGAGCATCACTACGGTAAGTTCTGGGGCAGAGAAAATATTTTCAAATGGATTTCCGATACCATGGCACCATGGCCAGTAAATGCAATGACAGCTTTTCCTATCAGTTGGTACAGTATCGATGTCGAAAAAGGCTGGATATTTTGTGAGGTAATGAATCGGATGGAAGACTTAGGCGATGGCCAGATTTACGAAGAGCCGAATATTACGATACTTCATTACGCGGGCAATGGCTTATTTAGCTACGAGGAAGATGCCTATAACCCAGAAAACATGGGGAAGATGATCGGTCGATGGATTGCTGCAAAGAAAGCTATTGACGCTGAAGTTAGTTAATTATTATCTTACAACGACATATAGTTACCTGCTTTAGATGCTAACTTTAAAGATGAATTTTTTAGTAAATTCAAACAAAAAAAGCACGCCGAGGTGTACTTTACTAGCTCCTGCACAATTTTTTACTCGGATGCTAAAGTAACTCCTTTAAAAAGAATAATATATTAATTAATTTAATTGAGATCTTAATTATGTCGAATGCACATTCAGTTCAATCGAGTAATCATAACTATGGCTTTGCTCTGGTTTCTCTGACGTCACTTTTTTTTATGTGGGGTCTTATCACTAGTCTTAACGATGTACTTATTCCTCGTTTAAAAGCGGTTTTTGATCTGAGCTACACCGAAGCAATGATGATTCAGTTTTGTTTCTTCTTTGCTTATTTTGTCGTCTCGCTGCCTGCGGGTAGTTTAATTAAACGTATTGGTTATAAATCAGGTGTTGTGGTGGGGCTTATTATTGCTGGCATTGGTTGTGCCTGTTTTTATCCTGCCGCTGCTTATGAATCATACAATTATTTTTTAGCCGCGCTTTTCGTTCTTGCTTCGGGAATTACTATTTTACAGGTTGCTGCAAACCCCTATGTGACAGCCTTAGGAAACCCTGTTACCGCAAGTAGCAGACTCACGCTGACCCAGGCTTTTAATTCGCTTGGCACAACGGTAGGCCCTTGGTTAGGCGGTGTATTAATTCTAACCTCCGCCACCTCTGCTGTTGAATCTTCAGTGTCGGATGCAACCTCTGTTCAAATGCCTTATTTAGTTCTAGCCGCCACCCTTATCGCAATGTCAGTCATTTTTGCGATGCTCAAACTACCAGAGATTGTAGAAGAGGAACCAACTATATCTACAGAGTTTGAAGGCTCTGCCTGGAATTATACCCACCTTGTTCTGGGTGCGGTTGCTATCTTTGTTTATGTCGGCGCTGAAGTCTCTATCGGCAGCTTCTTAATTAACTTTTTAGGTGAAGAGTCGATTGCTGGTCTTGAAGAAATGGAAGCAGCTAAGTACGTTTCTTTTTATTGGGCTGGAGCCATGGTCGGTCGCTTCATTGGAGCGGTGGCGATGCAGAAAATCACTGCTGGTAAAGCTTTGGCCTTTAATGCTATTGCTGCATCTATATTAGTTGCTGTTACTGTTTTTAGCTCTGGCTCATTAGCCATGTGGTCTATCTTATTAGTTGGGTTATTTAATTCAATTATGTTCCCAACTATCTTTAGCTTAGGGGTAGCAGGGCTAGGCGCACATACAAGTCAAGGTTCAGGCATTCTATGCTTAGCTATCGTTGGTGGTGCTTTATTACCATTACTACAAGGTCTTTTAGCGGATAATTACGGTATTCAAAACTCTTTTACAATGGCCATTATTTGCTATGCATATATTGCTTATTACGGCTTAAAAGGCTCAAAAATAACATCGTAACGCATTTTTTATAAGAAGACTCTGTCGGCATTTAAAAACGCCTGCAGAGTAATTTGGCTGGAAAATATAAAGTGGCCTTATGGATCTTTACTACAATGGCTGATAGGCAGCTGCGCCAATGAGTCCAGGTTGCTCTGCGAGTATTAACTGTGTACTTATTGATTGATTGTAGTTCGACATAGGACCCTTTGATTCGAACCGTCGCCTAAAATTGCTGGCGATTAGAAAATCGACTAGCTTAGGTAGAATTCCACCTGCTAGAATTAATCCACCTCTTGCGCCGGTGCATAGTGCTTGATCACCAGCTGCACTGCCAAGTAACGTACAAAAGGCATCGAGCGCCATTCGACAACTCTGGTCTAATTCGCTATCTCCGTCACTGCAAGCCCGTTGTTGTATTTCTGCTGCCGATAACACATCGATCTCATCTACCGAGTCAACGCCTCTTTGTTTTGCTATAGTCGCTTCAAATAAACGCTCGATACCATTGCCGGAAATAAAAAACTCGCGATTAATACGGCAGCCTTTATTACGCCAATAATCAAAAGCGGCTAACTCTAGATCACTTCTTGCGCTAAGCGCCGCATGTCCACCCTCGGTGGGTATGACCCGATAGCCATTTTGCTCATGATCAGGAATGAGGAGGGCGGCACCTAAGCCAGTCCCTGGTCCAAAAACTGAAATAGGTGAACGCGGATCAGACTTACCGCCACCGATAGTTAATAACTGCTTAGAGGTTAAAAAAGGGACTGAGTAGGCAATAGCAGCAAAGTCGTTAATGATTGTCGCATTATCGATGCCTAGTATGTCATTCAGCTTTTCGGCCGATACTTCCCAGTTGTAGTTAGTCATTTTAACCACGCCATCAAGCATCGGGCCCGCAACTGCAAAACAGCATGATTGAAGCTGATCAATACCTTCAACAGCTTGACACTGGCTCAGGTAGTGGGTGATTAGGTGCTTAAGACCTTGATAATCTCTAAGGCTAAATTGTTGGATATCATCAAGGATGATTTCTTCATCACTGGCATCGCTCATGCCATGACAAATAGCGAATCGAATATTAGTTCCGCCTAAATCAGCGACTAATTTAGGGTATAAACTGTTTGAGCCAGTCATTTACGATAAATCCCTAAGACAAAACAACAATTGCTAAGAGTGTAGTCGAGGTCTAAGTCTTGAATCTAGTCCCAGTTTTGAAAAACTGTTGCACCTTGCTCGGCGCCGCAAACCTGATTACGCATAAAACCAAATAATTCTCTGCCTGTACCAGCCTGATGGTTTTGTGATTGACGAACCTCTACCTCTCTGGCTTGCCATTCATCACTTTCAACCAAAGCAAGCAATTCGCCAGTGCTTGCATCAAGTCGTAACACATCGCCGTCTCGAATCTTAGCGATATTACCACCGCAAACGGCTTCGGGGGTTAAATGAATAGCCGCGGGTACTTTTCCTGAAGCACCAGACATTCGTCCATCTGTTACCAGTGCAACCTTAAAGCCTTTATCTTGAAGAATGCCGAGGAAGGGCGTCATTTTATGTAGCTCTGGCATACCGTTAGCCTGTGGCCCCTGAAATCTCACCACAGCAATTAAGTCTTTGTTCATTAAGCCCTTATCGAAAGCTGACTTTAAATCAAGTTGATCGTCAAATACTATGGCCGGCGCTTCAATAACACGATGCTCTTCAGCTACCGCAGAGACTTTAATCACGCTTCGGCCAATATTACCGGTTAATAAGCGAATGCCGCCATCGGCTTGAAATGGCTTATCTGTCGTGGTGACTACCGCAGGATCAGCGCTGTGCTGGTTAATGGGCTTCCATATCAACTTATTGTTTTCCATCGTTGGACGCGCATGATAATGATCCAGCGTTTCGCCCCAAACTGTTGACACATCTCTGTGCAAATAACCGCCGTCTAATAATTCACGAATAACAAATTCACTACCACCTGCTTGATGAAAATGGTTGACGTCAGCGCTCCCGTTAGGGTAAACACGGGTGAGCAAAGGAGTAACTGAAGACAAATCGGCGTAATCTTGCCAATCAATGATGATACCGGCAGCGCGAGCGATGGCGACCCAGTGAATGGTGTGGTTGGTTGAGCCACCGGTTGCCATTAAGGCGACCAATGCATTAACGATGCAACGCTCATCCACAACTTTATAAAGTGGGGTATATTTCGATCCTAAGTGACTGATTTTACATGCTCTTTCGGTTGCAGCTATGACGAGGTTGTCTCGTAGTTGTTCGGTTGGATGGACAAAGGCCGAGCCGGGCACATGAAGGCCCATAGCTTCCATTAGCATCTGATTACTGTTTGCAGTGCCATAAAATGTGCACGTTCCAGCACTGTGATAGGCCTTAGACTCGGCAATGAGAAGTTCTTTTTCGCCCACCTCTCCAGCAGCAAATTGCTGACGAACTTTGGCTTTATCACTATTTGAGAGGCCCGACTGCATAGGCCCAGCAGGGACCATAATAAGTGGTAAATGACCAAAACTCAGTGAACCGATTAATAAGCCAGGGACGATTTTATCGCAAACGCCAAGGCATAAGACAGAGTCGAACATATTATGGCTTAACGCTACAGCGGTGGCAGTGGCGATCACATCACGACTAAAAAGACTTAACTCCATGCCAGCGGTGCCTTGTGTAACACCGTCACACATTGCTGGCACGCCACCGGCAACTTGTGCAGTACAGCCCATTTGGTGTGCTGCTTTTTTAATGATATCGGGATACTTAGCAAACGGTTCATGCGCAGAGAGCATGTCGTTGTAGGCATTTATAATGCCGATATTGGGCGAGTTTTCTAATCGCATGGTTTTTTTGTCATCGCTACTACAGGCAGCAAAACCATGGGCTAAATTGCTGCAGCCTAGCGTCCCTCTTTGAGGGCCAATCTCGCTCATAGCAAGGCAGCGATCAATATAGGCTTGCCGTGTCCCACTAGAGCGTTCAATTATACGTTGAGTAACTTGTTCAACATTAGAGTTCATAAATAGTCCTATACGAGGCCTTCTTATATTTACTTAGCCCAATAAATATCGACCTTTTGAGTCAGAATATCAAGTGTTTGATGAATAGGTAAACATAGATCGTTATTGATACCCTTTTCAAGTACTTGCTTTTTTTCATCCCCAGTAATGTGAAGGAAAATATTCTTTGCAGTCATAATCGGCACAATGGATAGGGTGATTCTATCAGTGGGTTGAGAAGCAGGCCTTGTGGTTAGCACCAACTGCTCAGAATTGACGTCCATTGCCTGAAACAATTCTGCCGCATCGGGAAACCACGAAGCTGTGTGACCATCATTACCCATTCCTAGGATAACCAAATCAAATGGTAGCGGAATATCAGTGTATAGCTTTGATTGGTAGTCAGAGACACCAGCATCAATATCATCATGAGGTGTTTTCATACCAACTAAAGTAGCGCTTGCTGCTTTATTTTGCAGTATGTTTTCGCGAAACATTCGCTCGTTGCTCTGATCATCATCTTGATCGACCCAGCGTTCATCGACTAAGCTAATAGTGACCTTTTCCCAGTCTTGGTCAGATTGGCTTAGTAGGGCAAACATCGCTTTCGGTGTTGAGCCGCCAGAAAAAGCCAAGCTTGCGTGGCCTTGGCTTGCTATTGCTTCATTGATAATGGAACAGATAGATGACACCATCGCCTGCTCAAGGGCGGGTCTGTCAGAAAATGTTTTTAATTGATGCCGCGCTAGAATATTTTTCAAGGCGTTCACCCTTCATGCCAGCTTTTATTATCTCTTTCGGGTAAGGCAAGTGATTTAGTGGGTCCCATAGTACCTGATGAGTAAGGCATAACTTTTAAGCCGACTTCGTTCCAGCTGTAAATAATACTGTCTGTCCAGCGCCAAGCAGCTTCGACTTCGTCGCTTCGCATGAATAGGGTTTGATCACCATTAACAATATCCAGGAGTAATCTTTCATAAGCATCATAACTATCTTCTTCGCCCGTGGGGTCAGAGCTGAGATCAAGAGCCACGGGTTGTAGCTTGAGTTTTCCAGATAGCCCAGGTTTTTTATGTAATGTATGAAGACGAATATTTTCATCAGGCTGAATAGTAATGACCATTTTGTTAGCGAAATCATTTGGGTCATCCTCAAATAAAGAAAAGGGCTGACGCTTAAACTCAATAACGATTTCAGAGTAACGTTTTTTTAGTCGTTTTCCAGTTCGGAGGTAAAATGGTACACCTGACCAGCGCCAATTGTGGACTTCAGCTTTAATTGCCACGAAAGTTTCTGTATTTGCATATTGATCATTATTGCCGTCACTTGTTCCATAACCATCTTCATCTAAAAAGCCGATTACAGATTCCGATCCGATAGCGCCTTCCGTATATTGCCCTCGAATTACATTATCCCTAACGGTATCTGGTTTCATGGGCGTTAGGGCTTCTAACACTTTCACCTTCTCGTTTCTTATTGCATCGCTATTGAGTTTTGCCGGAGGTTCCATGGCAACCATGCTGAGTATTTGAAGTAAGTGATTTTGAACCATATCGCGGAGCGCGCCAGTTTTACCGTAGAAATCGGCTCGACCTGCAACACCAATTGATTCAGCCACGGTAATTTGAACGTTATCGATATAACGATTACTCCATAAAGGATTGAACAATGCATTGCTAAAGCGAAGTGTTAGTAAGTTTTGAACCGTTTCTTTACCAAGATAATGGTCAATGCGAAAGGTATTCGATTCATCGAAGACTTCAGCAACCGCTGCATGTATTTCATTGCAGGTTTCTAAATTATTACCTAAGGGTTTCTCTAACACCACACGGTCGCTGTCTTCAGCAAGGCCATGGGACTTTAATTGCTGACATATTGAGCCGTAAAGTGCAGGTACAGTACTTAAATAGTAGGTGACAGGCGGTCGATTACCGCTAGCGGTAATCATAGCTTTTAAAAGGTCATATTGAGCAGACTCATCAGCAGGAAGACGGCAGTAATCAACTTTACTTAGAAACTTTGCCCAGTGATCACATTGTTGAATTTTACTTTTGTCGGAGCAGACAAACTCTAAATACTTTGTGGTAACAAGATCTAAGAAGTCTTTTTGACTAAGTTCAGCTCGACCGGTGCCAATAACACGGTTTACCTTATCTAATAAACCACGTTTTTGTAGGTTGTAAAGGGCAGGAAGTAATTTCCGTAGGGAAAGGTCACCATTCCCCCCCACAATGACAATGGTCGAATTGAGATGATTTTCAATCTGAGAGGTCATATTATTTCCAAACGTTATTCGATTTAAAAGAGATTTGACTGGCTTCAATGGCTAGCACTTTTACCTAGACGGTTCTTTGCCTCAGAGAGCCGGATAAATTTGATGGTCATTTTTGCGCGCAATGAGCGAATATGCGATAAAATTTCTCACTCAAATCAATACACGTAATGCTTTTGCGTAAATTGTTCTTACAATCATTATATGCAAAACCCGTCGATTCTGTAATAGAATTACATTTTTAATCTCGGTTAATAATACCATCTAAGTATTTCAAACTATTATTCACCACAATAGGGCTTACCTAAAGTGAATCATCCATCAGAACAGAATGCCTCCTCTTTACTTATATCAGCAGGTCCAATCGTCCCTGTCGCCAATTTTGAGAATGCCTCACATGCTTCACAGTGCTCAGAGTTATTTCAGCGGGTTGGTGTGCCCAGTGTCGAGGTCACTTTGCGTCGGGCGAATGCATGGGAATCCTTAGCCGCATGTTTGTCAGCAATGCCAGACAAATTAGTTGGTGTTGGTACAATTTTGACCCAGGATCAGCTTCGTAAGGCCAGTGATATGGGGGCTTGTTTTGCAATCAGTCCTGGTTTAGATCCCGATTTAGTTGAGCTGGCTAGTAAGCTCAAAATACCTTACTACCCAGGAATAGCCACCGCAAGCGAATTAATGTTGGCACATAAATTAGGGCTTTCTGCAGTTAAATTTTTTCCCGCAGAAGCGGCTGGTGGTGTAAAGTTACTTAAAAGCTTAACGGCACCTTTACCCGAGATGTGGTTCTGCCCCACAGGTGGTATAGGGTTACACAATTATCAAGATTTTTTAGCTATCCCGCAGGTGGCTTGCGTGGGCTCAAGTGCTGTTGTTCCGAGTCTAGACGCACTGAAGTCTGACTGTTCTGACCTTGAGGGTGAGCTCAAAAAAGTTTACTCGCCGCCCAATTAGTATGCGGCCCCTGTTTTAGCTGTTTTTACGAATTAAGCAGTTTGCTATATCATATTATTGCCCATCAACTTTAAAGATAGTTCGAAATTTATGACACCTGACGATATACGCAAGAGAAGAACTAAGATCGTTGCTACTTTAGGCCCTGCGTCAAGCAGTGAAACCGTGATTAGCGAGTTGATTACCAGTGGCGTTAATGTATTTCGGCTTAATTTTTCGCATGGCACTCATGAGCAACATCGTAGCAATGCAAAAATGGTGCGCGAATTATCACAAAAGCATAATCGGCATGTTGGGATTCTCGGAGATTTGCAGGGGCCAAAAATACGCATTGGCGATTTACAAACTGACACGCTCCAGCTGGTTAATGCTGAGTCTTTAATCTTGACCATTGATAAGAATACAGCTAATAGTACCAATGGGCGCATTCATGTCACCTATCCAGACTTACCGAGCTCAGTGGGTGAGGGCGATACCCTACTGTTAGACGATGGGCTTATTCGTTTAAAAGTCCTTTCTGTGACTGGCAATGATGTTGCTTGTAAAGTCACACAAGCGGGCTTATTAAAATCAAGGAAAGGCTTAAACCGTTTAGGTGGTGGCTTATCTGCTGACGCGATTACTGAAAAAGACCTTGAGGATCTTCAAGTCATTATTGATCTTGACCTTGAATACGTCGCGGTGTCATTCCCTTGCTGCGGCGATGATCTGTTACCGGTCAAAAACGTTCTAAAAAAGACTGGCTCAGCGACAAAAATTATTGCTAAGATCGAGCGAGCTGAGGCTGTTGAAACAGAAGAGAAAGTCAAAGAGCTTATTGACGCAGCCGACGGGGTTATGGTCGCTCGAGGTGATTTAGGCGTTGAAATAGGCGATGCTCAATTAATCAGCATCCAAAAGCGCATTATTCGCTTATCCCGTCAAGCAAATAAACCGGTGATCACCGCCACGCAAATGATGGAGTCCATGATCAATCATCCGGTACCGACGCGTGCCGAGGTATTTGATGTAGCGAATGCGGTCCTCGATGGCACCGACGCTGTCATGCTCTCCGGTGAAACGGCCTCCGGAAAATACCCAGCAAAAGTAGTCGAAGCCATGGCAGAAACGGCGCTGGGCGCAGAAAAACACCCCATGATGAGGCAGTCCAGTTATCGGGTTGACCGAGTCTTTGACAAGATCAATGAATCGGTCGCTATGTCAGCGATGTATGCTGCAAATCATGTGAGTAATGTCACAGCAATCGTATGCCTCACTGAGTCTGGTATCACACCATTATTAACTTCAAGACTCAGCTCCGTACTTCCCATTTTTGGTATTTCGCCGCACTTGGCCACTTGTCGACGGATGGCGCTTTATCGAGGAGTTATTCCTATATATTACGACGTCATGGCTGATGAAGGCGATCTTTGGGCAAAAGCAATGGCATTAATTATCGAGAGGGGTGCATTGCAACCGGGTGAAAGAGTGGCCATTACAGCAGGCGATCTTCACGGCAAAGGTGGATCAACCAATACCCTCAAAATTCTTCAATACAGGCCCTAAAATAATTTTTTATTAAAAGAGTTCATTGGCCGCTGCTATTCAATCTGTAAATAATCTGTCATAAAAGTGTCAACTTATTGATTTAGCATTTATTTGTTTGAAAAACTGCTAAAGGGTATATGTAAGATGCCAACCGTTTTAATTGTGGATGACGAAACACCTATCCGAGAGATGATTAAAATGTCACTCGAACTTTCTGGTTTCAATTGCCTTGAGGCTGACTCTTCAAAATCGGCTATGCCAATCATTGTAGACCATCGACCTGATATTATTTTGCTTGACTGGATGATGCCGGAGGTGAGTGGTCTAGAATTACTCCGCCGTATCCGAAGAGACAGCTCGATCAAAGAAATACCAGTGATACTCCTCACCGCTAAAATAGAAGAGCAAAATTCGGTTCAGGGGCTTGATGCCGGTGCTGATGACTATATTCGTAAGCCGTTCAGTTCTAGAGAATTACTGGCTCGCATTAAATCAGTATTGCGCAGATCGGATGGTTTTGTTGATGGTAATGTTATATCTTCAGGAAGCTTGAGTCTAGACCCCTTAGGGCAACGTGTTTTCATCAATGGTGACCCCATAAATATAGGGCCGACTGAATATAAATTATTAAAATTTTTTATGACCCATCAGGATAGAGTCTATACTCGTGGTCATATCCTAGATCAGGTTTGGGGTGCTAATGTCTTTATTGAAGAAAGGACAATTGACGTTCACATTCGAAGACTAAGAAAGATTCTAAAACCAAAGCATGCATCAAGTAATAACGATGACCCTAGTCTTTTTGTTCAAACCGTCCGTGGATCAGGTTATCGATTTTCTTCTAAGGTTGTCTAAGTGGTCAAATTAATTTAATGGGTAACGGTGTCGCTATCAGCGAATAAGGTTGGTTTTATTTTCCATAGATTGATTTGCAAGCTAAAACGTCTCCCCCGATAGATTTTAGATACTCTGTGTTGCTTGCTTACATCCATGATAATTACACGATTGTACTTGGGAAATATTCTTTCATTGTCAGTAAATGTTGGCTCGGTGGCTATTTCTAAAAAACCACCTGATATATTGTGTGGGAATCCATAAAAGATTGTCCCAGCGATAGGGCAAACATTTTCACCGGTTTCTTGTTTTAATTTTTCATCTTTATCAATATGCCAGCCGAGGTGATTGACTGATTGATTGTCCGCATCCAAAATATTGCACCAGTACTCAAAGCCTGCAACACTACTTTCAGCTCCTCTTGATAACCAGATCATTTTAATGATGTATTCCCAGATATTACGCGGCTCTTGAGCCCACCAACCTTTCCACCAGCAACTTTTACCCTGTAATAATTCCCAGACACGTATATCACTGAGCTTGTCAAGTATTTTATCATCTGGACAGAAATCGTCTTGAATATACATATCTATCTCTACCTCAATGCTTGCCATTGCTCAAATGAGGGCATTAAATGCTCAAACCCTTCACTATTTTTAAGCATTAATGTGACATCCCCTGAAAGCGATATTCTTGTTTTACCCGATTGATTTGTCGCTGTGGCATGAGATGCTTTTGATGGAAAAATGATGATGGAATCCTGCTCAGCATCGAGTATTACCTGCTTAGCGTTGTGAGCGTTGTAGCCTTTAATGAGACTGCATTGATGCTTATCTTGATTAAAAATATCATTTGCAACTTCATTTTGTAACTGTTGGCCATTAAAAATTATGCCCCCCGAGTTTGGCGGTTTGACTAGGTAATAGGCGAAGCTGATATTTGACTGAGAATGTGAATGAAAAGCTATACGCTGCTGATCCTGAGTGAAAGTTGCCCAAGAACGTTGGTAATAAAGATCTAACAAACTAACATCGATTAAAAGCACATCGAGGTAAGCTTTTATTTTTTCCGAAATTTTATCAGCAATGTTGTGAAATAAAGGGTCACTAAATATAAATTCATGACCCTGAGTATCACCTGTCCAAGCACTTTGCTGATTATCCTGCGGAGCAGACTTCCTCATATCATTAATGGTGTTAGCAAGAATTGATCGCTCTTCTTCACTAATAAGGATCTTATCCTGAGCGACGGATAGAGGAAATAATTGATGTGTTTGCATGGTTTCTCTGTGGGTTTTTTTATTCATTTCTTACTTTATTTCATAAATATGACAAAACTGTGACTTTGAATCCGTCAAGTTATTTGAGATCGAAAGGTTTTTAATGGTACTTATAACAAAAAAATATCAGGTTGTGCTTTGTCATATTTTTGTAACTCTTCAGTCATAATCTATTGAGAATATACTTCTATTGTAAATATTCATCATCTTCTATGCTTATTTTGCGACCCACACCTTTAAGAGAATATTATGAAGAAATCAACTAATCTGTTTTACCGATTAGGCCATTTAATTCTTTTGTTGTTTTTGCCCGCTGCGTTTGCTCAACCAATTGAAGAAATCATCGTTACAGTTGACTATATTCCTGATGAAAAGCTTCAGACCGCTGAAGTTTCAGATATTTTGGATGCAGAGGATATCAGTATTGCAGGCGACAGTAATGTTGGGGACTCCTTGAAGCGACTACCTGGTTTAAGTTTAGTAGATGGTAAATTTATTTATGTAAGAGGTCTTGGGGAACGCTATTCTTCAACTTATTTTAATGGCACAGCTATTCCTAGCCCCATTCCGATGCAGCGATCGGTTCCTCTAGATATTTTTGGAACATCTATCATCCAAAATCTGTTAGTACAAAAAACATATTCACCGAATTACGGTGCTGAGTTCTCTGGTGGTATTGTTGATATCCGTTCTTCTGCCATTCCCGATGAAGGATTTTTTTCTATGAAAGCCAGTCTGGGTTATAACGGTTTTTCTACAAACGAAGACGGTTATACCTACGAGGGTGGCAGTAATGATTGGCGTGGATCTGACGACGGTACAAGATCAATGCCAGGACCTGTTGCCTCATTAATTGACTACTATCCCAACGTCTTTGGAGTTCCAACCAATGATCTCACTGTTCCAAGTGTCCAAGAGCAAGATTTAGCAAGGATTAGTTTTAATAATACGTTCGATATAAAAACAAGAACTAATCCACACGACCTATCTTTATCCCTTGGTGCTGGAAATCGTTGGTCTTTTGATAATTATAACTTTGGAGCGACTGTACGTATTTCTCTTGACAATAAAACTAGAAATTCCACTATCCAAAGGACTAGACATTCTGCTAATAATTTAATAAGTGAAAACAACCTATCAGACAGTGAGCATGATTTAAGACATGCATCAGTTCTAGATAATGGTAATCTGCTAAGTTCTTATGGATTTACACCATCAGAACTAAACCGAACCGTCAATACTATTCGATTTAATCAACTTATAACACTTGGTTGGGAAATTGAAGATAATCACATTGTAAAGGTTACAAAATTAAGGACAAAACTAACGAATGATGAGGCCTCTATAAACCTTAGACGGCGAACAAATTCCGATCGGCAATTATGGCAAGACCACCGTCTTTCTTGGACAGAAAATGAATTGCGCTTCTTTCAAATAAGCGGGGAATCAATATTTGAAAATCTTGATGTTTCATGGAGATGGTCTGATATTGATGCAGTTATGAATACACCTGATCAAAGAACATATAGAACCGTTGAAGATGATCTATGGACTGAGGACGAAGAAGGCAATCGTCTGGAAAGGTTTGGGCTTAATGGAAGAAGACACTCAACTTACCAAAATGGTGGTATTTCGAGAGGCGTTTATGATGGAAATAATGTAGTTTCAACATTATGGCCCGGAAGTATTAATTTAATACCTCCTACAGATATTCCATATGACCCGCAAGGAAATACTCCTCTTTCCAGCTATATGTCACTTGAGGATGGTCAACCGGTTCGTGAGTATATTTCACTTAATGGGGTTACTGAAGAAAAAGGGATTGATTTTGTCTGGCATTTTTACCCCAATAATATATTTGAATCTATTGATGTTAAGTTTGGATACTTGGATTCTAATGAAACTAGAGTTTACAACTACAATAGATTTACCTATGAGTTAGATGGCTTAATTATTCCAAAAGATGACAACTACTTACCCGGGTTTTCACTACCCAATGGACTTGTGCTTGTTGAAGAGCAACTAATAGAAAGTACTAATGTAGTCCCCTACATACGAGATATTTACCATCCCTACCTTTTTAGGCCAATTGAAGAATTACTAGATTCATCAAACTGCCAAGTTAATGGAATTCCGGCTGAATCGTCAACTGCTGTGCATGAGAATTATGTTGGTGGAACAGATGAATGTTTTATTGCAACATCCATTCAGGGGAGATCCAGCGCTGTAGCGGATACTGGTGTTGGAGCAATTTCTTTCAGGGAAGGATATGTCGATGGCTCTCCTGATGCATATGATGGAGCCCTTGGCATAAGTGCCCATTACCTTGCCTTTGATTTAGCCCTCCCGAGTGGATTACGCATCCACACCGGCTATAGACAAGAAAAGTCTATTCAATCTATTACACTGGGGAACATAAATAGCGAGGTTAATGCGTATTTACCTGCTTTTTCAATGACACTTCCTTTTGATGATATTCTCATAAATATATTTGGTGAAGACTACTATTTTGATATGCAAATTCGGGCAGCATTCAGTGAATCGATCAATAGACCCCTAATGCGTGAATTAGCGGCTGTCCAGACCTATAGTGCATTAGATGGTCGTGAATATGTAGGTAATCCTGATTTACAAACTGCCTATATTAGAAGTAAGGATATTCGATATGAGCTTTATTTTGGTGAAAATGATTATATGAGCATAAGCTATTTCGATAAGGAAATTAATAATGCGATAGAACTACAAGAAACCGATCAAGGTGATCAAGATTCTCTTTTTACATGGACAAATATCCCTAGGGCAGCTAACGATGGATTTGAATTTGAAATCAGAAAATACATTGGCGATTTTTGGTTTCTAACTGCAAATTCCACCAATATTTCTTCAGAGGTAACTCTTAACGAGGATTTATTGAGTCGAGGCCAGCGTCAAGGTCGACCTATGAGTGGTCTTTCTAAAGAATTATATAATTTACAGATAGTTTACGAGTCTGAAGATACTACTTTATCACTAGCTTTTAATACATTTTCTAAGCGATTATTTGCAAATTTAGATGTGCCAGGAGGAAATGGGGAAGGTGAGCTTTACGAAGATCCCTTTAAGAGTTTAGATTTTAATTTGCAAAAATACTTTAATATAGACCGCCATGAACTTGTATTTTCATGGAAAATTAGAAATCTTCTTGATGAGGAGAAGGTCATACGCTCGAGTAATGGCATGCCATACGATAAATATGAGGTTGGTATTTCTACGAGCTTAGGCTTCTCTTTGAAGATGTATTGAATCTATTAAAACTCTCTTTTTTATAGGGGACTTCAAACCCCCTTAGGTTTCCTGCTTTTTTCATTCAGCTGTCACATCCAAGCCCTAAGGTAACTTAATCAACTGATATATGGGTGTATTTCTACCTATTGTTGATATTAAAAATTCATGTGGATGTTCTGGTCTACCACAAATTTTAATACAGATATTTAGAAGGTTATTTTAACTTGGAGATACGTAATGATTAAGAAAAACCTTGTTCTTTCTAGTGCAATTGCAGCTGCAACATCTGCATCGATTCAGGCGGCTTGTCCTCCTGGCACCCAAGCGCCATCAGCACCCGTTATTGGCAATCCTGCCTTAGAAGAATGCGCAATTATTTCGCCCGTGACTTCTAACCTAACCCTGACCGCCGATCGTCTTTGGGTGCTTGAAGGTAAAACTGAAGTCGGTATAGATGGTGGCCTTGACGGCACGTCCGGAACCAGTGCGACACTAACCATCGATGCCGGTACAATTATCGTTGGAGACGATAGCACAGTTAACGCAAATACCAGCTTTACCGGTGATGATGGTGTTGTAGTTAATACCCCCGCGCCTGATTACCTAATTATTACTCGTGGTTCTAAAATCTCAGCAAATGGTACAGCTGATGCACCTATCACAATGACATCTAAGCAAGGGCTTTTAGGTTCTGGCGATTCAGGACAGTGGGGTGGTCTGTACATTAATGGATATGGTTTAAACAACGGTTGCAAAGATGCTTACGCACCTTCAGCACCAACAGGTATCTGCGAGCGTTCAGGTGAGGCCGCTACAGGAACACATGGTGGTGGAGATAATGCCGATGATAGTGGTAATTTGGACTATGTAACAGTTGCCTACGCTGGTGGCGTATATAGCCCTGAATCAGACCTAAACGGTATTGCATTTCAGTCTGTTGGTAGTGGTACTTCTGTCAATAATATCCAGGTTCATGCGAATGTGGATGATGGTGTTGAGTTTTACGGAGGTGCTGTTAATGTCAACAATGTCGTATTAACCGATAATGGTGATGACTCATTTGACACGACTGAGGGCTGGCAAGGTTCTGCAAATAACGTTTTGATTTATCAAAGTGATGGCTCTGGTTCAGATCGTGCTTTTGAAAGCGACAATAATAAAAAGGCTGTAAACAACGCGTCATTACCTCTAACTAATGGCACAGTATCAAATGTAACCATTATCAGTGGTGATAACACAGCAGATCTTTTAAAAATTCGCCGAGGAAGTGCTCTTAACTTAGTGGATGTTGCCATTTATAATACTGCCGGTACTTGTTTCAATATTGATGATGGAGATGGTAATGGTAATGCCGCTGAAGCAGGACTAGTCAATGTTTCTTACGACTGTTCTGTCGTGACCGACAAGCAAGCTGCTATTGATTGGATGGCAACTGCAGGCAATTCAACTACCGCATATCTTTCATCATTTAATGGTTATATTAATGGTTATTGGGAAAATGAAGCCGGTGTTGGTGCAGTCACAAGCTGTGCAAATGACTGGACAGCCCCAGCAGGAAATAGCTGGGTTATAGCTGGAACATTACCTGCGGCTGATTGCACGGGTGAAGGTGTGAACGTACCTGTGATGGGTTGGGCTGGCCTTGCTGCTCTATTTGCAGGACTAGTTGGAATCACACGCATGTCTCGTCGAATTAAGTAAGTTTATTCTCTTGTTGGTCGGTAACCTTAGGATTGATGCCTTGGTTACCCTTATTAAGTAACGGTTCAATGGATTGGATCGTTATTTTTTTTAAGTTAGAATATTGGCTTTAAATACTTACCGCTTTGTTAAAGTATTATTATTTCGAGTAAGCCCTATGTTCTCTCCGGTTATCAAGCAAGTTCTTCAGCTAGTGGCTTTAGCTCTTATTGGCGGATTAATTGGTAACGAGTTTGGCCATTTCTGGATTGGTTTCAGCCTTGCTTTATTAATCGAAGCCATTAGCAAATCTTACTATTTCCATCATATTTATGGCTGGCTTAAAGAGGGAGCAAATGGAACGAGACCCTTTTCAAATAACTTTTGGTCGGCGTTGACAAGTCAAGTTGCTAAAATCACAACGAAACTTCGTATGGAAAATGATTTATTACAGTCGAATGTTGAATACTTCAAAGAGTCATTTCAGGCACTAAATGATGCAGTGGTTGTCATAGATGATAATGGCATTATTGACTGGGCAAATTTATCAGCGGAGCGCTTATTAGGCATTTACTTTGACCAAGATGCTGGCCAGTTGTTTAGTCATTTAATACGAGCGCCAGAGGTTATTAACTATTTAGATCAAGCTGATTACAAATCTCCAATTTCAATAGTATCTCCAACATCTTTAGAATGCCGACTAGAAATACAAGTCACTCGATTCCGTCAGAATTACACTTTGTTATTTGCGCGTGATATAACAGATTTGTATAAGCTAGAAACCATGCGACGTGATTTCGTTGCTAATGTCTCGCATGAATTACGCACCCCTCTAACAGTTATTTCAGGCTATTTAGAAACACTTAGAGATCATAGTGATAATTTGCCGCCAGTTTTGTTGCGTGCGATTGATCAAATGCTAATTCAGTCATCTAGAATGGATGAAATGGTAGATGATCTGATATGGTTATCCCGTTTAGAGGCCTTACCCTCAGATGATAATGAGTTTGAATGTTTTTCTCTTCAAGTACTATTGCAAGGCATCATTAATGACATTGAACTTTCCTTTCCGAGTAAAGAAATAAGTCTCAGCTTCCAATCGAGTTATATCCCAGATATCCAATTGAATTTTGATGCTTCTGTTAAGTTGCGTAGTAATTTTTTAGAAATACAAAGTGCTTTTGCTAATTTGGTTCAAAACGCAGCAAAATATACATCTGATGATGGTAAGATTGATATCAAATGCTCGATTTTGACCAATAAACTGCATGTCTGTTTCAGCGACAATGGTATCGGCATCGATAGTAAACATTTAAACCGCCTTACTGAGCGCTTTTATCGGGTTGACGATAGTCGTACCTCTGGAACCGGGGGAACAGGTTTAGGTCTTGCTATTGTTAAGCATATATTAGCAAGGCATCAGGCAGAACTTATTATTGACAGTGAATTGGGTAAAGGCAGCCTATTTACTTGTGTATTTCCTTTAAATATTCTTCAGCAATAACGACGCTCAGCAGTTTTATGACAATCCGCGTTTTTTGTCATATTAGTGTCATAAAAAATACATACTATTTGGTCGTTGGCGATTGGATTGTAATATCGAACAACGCGCTGATTACATTTTAAACAAACCCTATCTATCTATGCCTTATTTTGAGGACACACTTATGAAACTCCGCAACCTATTAGCTGCTGTTAGCTTTTTCACTTTTAGCATTTTCTCTCAGGCTGAAACTAGGGACTATATCGAAATTGTCGGTTCATCGACAGTTTACCCTTTCTCAATCGCTGTTGCTGAGCGATTTGGTAAAGCTACGCAGTACAAGACACCAAAAATAGAATCAACCGGATCGGGCGGAGGTATGAAATTGTTTTGTAACGGGATAGGCGCCGAGTATCCTGATATTACGAATGCCTCACGTCGCATTAAAAGTAAAGAATTCAGTAATTGCCAAAAAAATGGTGTAACGGATATCATCGAAGTTTTAATTGGCTATGACGGCATTGCCTTTGCTAATTCAAACGAAATGCCTCTCTATCAGTTATCAACGAAGGATATCTATCTAGCGCTAGCAAAAGATATCCCCAACCCTGACGGCTCAGAGACATTTATTCCCAATCCGTATGTGACTTGGAAAGATGTTAATGACAGTTTGCCCGCAACAAAGATAGAGGTGTTAGGCCCACCGCCCACTTCAGGAACTCGCGATGCATTTACTGAACTCGCACTCGAAGGTGGTTGCAAGGCCTACTCATGGGTCAAGGCGCTGAAGAAAGTTGATAAGCCTTCTTATAAAGCGCGGTGTCATACCATTCGAGAAGACGGTGTTTATATTGAAGCAGGCGAAAATGATAACCTTATCGTGAATAAGTTAGTTGCTAACCCCAATGCTTTCGGCGTGTTCGGCTTTAGTTTCTTGGATCAGAATACGGACAAGGTACAGGGTTCTTCTGTTAGTGGTTTCGAGCCTACTTTTGAGTCAATCGCTGCTGGGGACTATCCTATCTCTCGACCGCTTTATTTTTATGTTAAGAAAGCACACATCGGTGTTATTCCCGGCATAGAAGGCTACTTGCGCGAATTCACGGCTGAGTCCACTTGGGGTGAGGAGGGCTACCTGTCCGATCGCGGTATGATCCCTTTGGACGATCAAAAAAGGGCCGCCATCAGCCAAGCGATTAAAAGTCAATCCCCAATGACTCTGGATTAATTAGGCTAGTAATCATCGCCACTAAAGTATATAAAGGGTAGCAAGATGCTGCCCTTTATACTTAACTACCATTGGGCTGGTATTTGACAGATAGGCCTACAAGTCCGGCCTTCTTTGGTTTGTCATTATTCGGATCGATATACAAGAATGCCAACTAATACGCTTATAACCACCGCTCTTGTCTTAATTCTCCTTTTTTACTTTGCTGGACAAAAAAAAGCCATTAATTTTAGATATAATGGGACGTCTCTTCACTCTTTACCTTTTTATCATGGCTCTTGGATGATTATTGCCGGGATCCTGCCTGCTTCAACTTTGCTTGTAATTTGGTCACTGATTGATGACAGTATAATTCGTTCTATGTTGCTGTCAGAATTGCCTTCGCTGTTCAATAATCACTCAGGCCCGCAGAAAAATTTGCTTTATAACGAGATATTAAACATAGCCCAAGGTAGGCTTGGCTCTCCTAACGAAGACATTCTAACGCCTTTGGCAACACGTTATGTCCAATTGAATCAGCTGAGTTTGATGTTTAAATTTGGTTTGGCTTCTGTTCTTACTTTATCGGGCATGATTTATGGTTGGCGAACGATTTCACCCGATTTTAGGGCCCGTAATACCTTTGAGGAGCTCGTTAAGTGGGTACTTCTAGCCTGTGCAAGCTTCGCCATTCTAACAACTGTGGGTATAGTCTTCTCTGTCTTGTTTGAATCACTTCGATTTTTTGATCAGGTCTCATTTTTCGAATTTGTTTTTGGTACGCATTGGAGTCCACAAATCGCTATAAGGGAAGACCAGGTGGGCTCTTCCGGTGCATTTGGCGCCGTACCATTGTTTGTAGGAACTCTGCTGGTTTCTCTAATCGCCATGAGTGTGGCTGTTCCGATAGGGCTTATGTCAGCAATCTACCTCTCTGAATACGCCACACCTAAATTTAGAACTTATGCTAAACCACTGCTAGAGATATTAGCTGGAATACCGACAGTCGTTTACGGCTTTTTTGGCGCTATTACGGTTGCCCCAATGCTTCGAGACTTTGGCGATTCAATCGGCATGAGCGTGGCTTCTGAAAGTGCGATGGCTGCTGGTCTTGTAATGGGCATTATGATTATTCCTTTTGTCTCATCACTGTCAGATGATGTGATTAATGCCGTGCCGCAGAGCTTACGTGATGGCTCTTTCGCGCTCGGAGCAACGCATTCAGAAACAATACTAAAGGTAATCTTACCTGCCGCCTTACCGGGTATCGTAGGCGCTATTTTACTGGCTATATCAAGAGCTATCGGTGAGACGATGATTGTGGTAATGGCTGCAGGTTTGTCGGCGAACTTAACCTTTAACCCTCTTGAAACGGTCACCACTGTGACGGTTCAGATTGTCACGCTCTTAGTTGGCGATCAAGAATTTGACTCACCCAAGACACTCGCTGCTTTCGCGCTTGGATTAATGCTTTTTGTGACCACGCTTTGTTTAAATGTAATTGCTCTTTATGTGGTTAGAAAGTATCGAGAGCAGTACGATTAACTCGAATTACCAATTAGTTTTATTGAGAACACTATGAATTTAACGACCATCGAAATCGTTAACAGGACACTGAAAAAAAGACGACAGAAAGAGCGTGTTTTTCGAGCAGCAGGCCTAGTCTCAGTACTGACAGGCTTGGCTGCATTAGTTTTTTTATTGCATACGATAGTAGGTAATGGCTGGGGTGCATTTACTCAAAGCTATATTCAGTTGCCACTTAAGCTTGATGCTCAAGTACTTCGCATTGACAATCCTCTCGATGAGGAGGAGTGGGACTATGCCAATTATGCGGGCGTCATTAAGGCATCATTACGCGAACGGTTTCCTGAAGTTACGTCCCGCAAGCAAAAGCGCATCCTTTACCGGCTTGTGAGTCCTGGCGCCAGCTTTCAAGTTAAGCAACTGCTTGATGATCGTTCATTACTTGGCAGTGAAGTCACATTATGGCTACCGGCTGATGATGATGTTGACTCACTGATTAAGGGCTACATTAACCGAGAATTGCCTGAGAAGGAGCGGCGAGTCAAGGATTTTGCACTTACTTTGATTGATGATTTAGTTAGTAGCGGTCAATTAGAGAGGAAATTTAATTTGATATTCTTCAGCGCAGGTGACTCCAGTGAGCCTGAGCAAGCAGGCATTTACGGATCAATGTTAGGCTCTTTTTTCACATTGGTAGTGACGCTTATATTATCGTTTCCTATTGGCGTTGCAGCAGCTATTTACTTAGAAGAATTTGCGCCAAAAAACCGCTTTATCGATTTAATTGAAATCAATATCAATAATTTGGCGGCTGTTCCATCAATCGTATTCGGCTTATTGGGTCTTGCTATATTTTTGAATGTCTTTGGGATTCCGCGATCTATTCCTATCGTTGCTGGTATTGTACTTGCGATTATGACTTTACCTACAGTCATTATTTCAAGCCGTGCAGCGTTGGGCGCTGTACCTCCGTCTATTAGAGAGGCCGCATTAGGGCTTGGTGCCTCGAAAATGCAAACCATCTTTGATCATGTATTTCCTCTTGCTATGCCCGGCATGCTGACCGGCTCAATTATCGGTATGGCGCGCGCCTTAGGTGAAACAGCTCCGCTGTTAATGATTGGCATGGTGGCATTTGTGGTGGATATCCCTGGTTCGTTCACGGATCCTGCGACAGTCTTGCCGGTACAGATTTTTCTATGGTCTGATAGCCCTGAAAGGGCTTTTGTAGAACGCACTTCAGGCGCAATTATTATACTATTACTGTTCTTGGTAATCATGAATGGCCTCGCAGTTTGGTTAAGAAACAAGTTCGAACAGCGCTGGTAGATCAACAAGAACGTGTATAGATATTTTTTGAACATTTTTTGTGAGAATCGATATGTCGATGAAT
>JAYYUJ010000008.1:0-100474 GCA_036344075.1 Pseudomonadota bacterium | reverse complement strand
GAACACTGAAGGGTTCAGTTTTATTATTCTATGTACGAGGAATCTACCAGGAAACCCCTTCAAACACATAGGCAAAGAAACACCAATGGGTTTATTTAATTCTTTAGGGATAATGGTAGAACAGAACACACAAACAAAAGCTACAGGAAAGCAGCGTCGAACTTATTTGCATGAGGGACATACCAGGAACCCCATTTGGATAAGCTATGAGCTATCCAACCGTTCAATTATCAACCATTTGTGGGTCAAAAATCAAGCGAGATGTCAGTTATGCCATGACGGTGAGCCAGAGATGGTATATTTTTCTTAACCTATTGATATAAATAGTCAATCTCTCCTTATAGAATCCTAGCACACCCTCTAGTGGTCCAAAGATAGTGCTACTAAAAATGCACCTGTGACAGGCCTAAAGTTGGTAATAAGCCATTGATTCTGCTAAGTATTACTAAAAAATCTTGTCAGAGAAATGTTTAAACAATTTATATTTATTAACTTATTGAGATATTGCCTTTTTCTTTTTTTATGCCTCCCTACATACAGAAGTTGGCTTTGTTAAAGGCCCATGATAGATTATTTTTCATTCATTTGATAAGATTGTAAAAATAATAAACAAATTAATCTTGTTAAACATTTTTGATGGACGTTACCCAAAAACTAAGAAACTATGGGTATAAATTGATGAAGAAAAAAGATACTAATCTCGAAGAACAACAAAAATCTGATCACCTTTTTAGCGATGAAGCTCCGACAAGAAGGAGTTTTTTATCGGGCCTTTTTACAGCTGGTGCCGGTGCTTATAGCATACCTTTTCTTACTACTACTAAATCTTCAAAAGTCGTTGCTCATGAATCCGAAGTGTGTTTGCCAAGATTTGAGGGTGTCGCTGTAAGCCCAACTTTAGAACTAACAGTTTCCGCAGAAGATTCTCCTTTTGCTGCCCAATCAGTGATTTTGGACAATCTACGGGATTTTCTTTTACGAAGAAATGAATGGAAAAATCATACCTTAGACATCAGAGAGCTATTTGCCATTAAGCAAGCTCCAAGCGTCGTTGGCCAAGGTAATCATAACCCTGTTCCTGAAACATTAGGCTTTGGCTCAATAGTAATAACGGGGTCAAGTATTTCTTGTGAAAATCATGCTTGTGAGAAACAAAAGCTCGATTCACCATCAGATTCCTGCGATTCTAATGTTTGTAGCTGGCAAACTTGTGAGAGTCAAGGCTGCAATACAAATTCATGTACCAGTCATGGGTGCGGAATCAATGCCTGTGGAACCTATACAAACTATACCAACGAAGAATTTTTCCAGGAAATGAATCAAAATATTAATCATCCTTTCATCATTGAGATGATGAATTATCTGACAAGCAGCCAATTAATTTCGATTGGCGATCAAACGCCATTAGCTTTCTTCAATGCTATCCATAAGTATGTAGGAAGAAATATGTTTGATAAGAAACTTCTTAGTGGTGGTCAAGAATTAGATTTTGACGTTCCATTAGATATTTTTTCTATGACTGGCGCGGCATTAGCTACAGGGCTTACCGCAATTGCAGCTACTGCTGCTTCAAAAAATAAAGAAGAAAAAGAATAAAAAATTATCCGTTGGTATCATGGTGATATAAATGGCAAGTAAAAAAGAAGATAAATCAAAACTAGGCTTTACATCTATAGATAAAGTTAGCAAGCGTGAATTTTTAAAAGGTGCTGCTACCGGCATGGCTGTTGCTAGTTTGCCCTCTTTAACTAAGGGATTAATTAATGACGCCGTCGCGCATGAGGCCGATGTTTGTTTGGCAGATGTATCCAATTTAAATTTTCAGCCTACCCTTAAGCTGACAGAAACCGCTAAGTCAGCCCCCTTTATGAATCCAGGCACTATTTTAGATGACTACCGAAATTTATTATTAAGGAGAGAGGCGTGGCTTTCTCTACCTTTAGATTTAACAGAAGTCTTTTTCGTCGATCCAGCCCCTGGTGTTATGGGCGGCAATAATTCTCCAGTTTCTTACTCTCTCGGTTTTGGGGCAGGCATTCTTCCTGGTGGTTGTGGGACAAATACATGCGGTACTCATACGAACCCAACAGGCAATGATTCTTGTAATAACCAAATTTGTAATGAGCAAGATTGTAAAGTTTTTGTTGCATGTCAGACCCACTCATGTAGTGAGCACTCTTGTGAGTCACATCTTGCCTGTGGTGAACAAAAAACTGAAACAAGCAGTGGGTTAATTGATTTAGTTAATATGAATTTTAATCACCCATTTATTCAGGAGCTTAAGAGTTACTTTGGTATTGATTCTGCAGCAGTATTGGCAAACACTCTAGCACGATACTGTGCCTCAAATATGTACGATCAGTCATTGGCCTTACAATTAGGTCAATCGATTAAAAACAATGATGAGATAGATATATTTTCTTACACAGGAACTGCTCTTGCCGAAACCAATAAGGATTTATCTACGTCTATAACCGATCCCAAAAAAATAAACTCATGATTGGTTTAATAATATGACTAAAAAAAATAGTGTAGAAAAAAAATCCAATTGGAAGGTGTCTCGATACTTGACCAAGGTTGATATTCCAGTAGTCAATACATTGCTTCTTTACGGCGGGATTGACGGACGTCTTGTGGAAATACCACAAGATTTCAGAGCTTCTGCTGATGGTATCTTAGATAATCCCAATGCAATGCTAACTGAAAAAGATGAAGAAATTCGTCAGTTGATGAAAGATCAAGGTATTTTAGTTCCCGAAGAACTTTCTGAAAAGGACTTCCTTTTTGAACGTAACCAGCTTGCAAGAAATAATACGTCAACTTCATTGTCTTTAACCATATGTCCAACTATCAATTGTAATTTCAGGTGTACCTATTGTTACCAGCATCATATTCCTACCATCATGTCTGAAGAAGTCCAAGATACTTTGTTAGAATGGATTGAAAAAAAACACCCCTCCGCTAAAAATATTCATATAACTTGGTTTGGTGGTGAGCCTTTACTTGGTTACCCAGTAATTAAAAGACTAACTAAAAAATTGCAAGATAAATTTGGCAAGGATAATTATTCTGCATTTATGATCACTAATGGTTCCTTGCTAAAGCCAGATATTAGTAAATCATTAGCCGATCTTAGTATCTCCGGTATCCAGGTCACTCTTGATGGAAGCAGTCATATTCATAATGAGAGAAGGCCAATAAATGGAGGTAAGCCCTCATTTGATCTCATTGTTGAAAATTTAAAGAGTTGTGATCCACGAGTAAGAATAAGTCTAAGGGTAAATGTTGATGAGCTTAATGCTAAAACTATTAACCCTAACCTCTTCGATGAGCTTGATCAGGCAGGCTTGAAGAGCCGTCTCTCTGTCTATTTTGCACCTGTAGTTGCATACACTGATGTTTGTGCAGATAGTGCCGGCACATGCCTCTCTGGAAAATCTTGGTCGAGCTTAGAAGCACAGTTATTGTTTAAAGCGTATCTTCGAGGTTATAGTCAGCCCTCCTTGCCAGGATCTATAAGCTCATTCTGTATTGCAGATAATGTTAACGGTTGGGTAATAAACCCTAATGGTTTAGTTTTTAAGTGTTGGAATGACGTCACTCATGAAGAAAAAGCGGTGATGGATATAATGAGTGACACTACTTCATTACGAATGGACGTAGAACTAAGCCGATGGGAGTCATGGAATCCATCCAAACTTTCTGGTTGCAATGATTGTAGTACCTTGCCGCAGTGTATGTCAGGTTGTCCTCATATCACTTTATCTAAGCCTGTTGAGGGTGAGCGAGGTGATTGCAGTGAGCTTAAGTACAATTTGCCCGAAAAACTTGCGACATATTATTTGGCAGAAAAGCAGAAAGAAGGTTTTGAAAAAGTAAGACTTATTTTGGATAAGAACTCCTAATCCATATAAGCCGTTTTGGATTAATTAAGTTGTCTTGATAATTCGTTGACCCCGCTCCAATTACCGCCTCACCTGTATCTATCGGCTCATACACCCTGTGGAGCACTTAGTCGTTACAGGTAGGGGCTACTGCAACTAGGCACAGCTGGTTGAATAATACCCACACAAATCTACAGGCACATGCTTGCTGAAGGAGTATGTGGCACCTTTTGCAAGGGTATAAGTAGGTACAATTTTGTCTACCTAATCACTTAAATCCTGAAGGAATGTTTGTATATCAATAGGTTAGCTTAAAGCTTCTTAGGTGAATGGTGCCCAGAGGCGGGATCGAACCACCGACACGAGGATTTTCAATCCTCTGCTCTACCAACTGAGCTATCTGGGCATTTTTAGCGGCGAACTAAAAAGAGGGCGTATTAAACCTGCACTTGTGGGCTGAGTCAAGGTCGATTGTTTAAGCGCCAGCATAAGCTGTTTTTCATATTAGTTAAAAATTTAAGCTTAGCAGGAAAGTTGCTTATATCAATCTCGAAACCGTATTTAGCCGTATAGGATTGTGTGATTGTAAATATCCAGAACGAGATGGCAGAATAACCCATGAAAATTTTGATCAACAGCCTAGTGATGGGTTTATGCTTTGCATTAGTCGGCTGTCAATCATCGTTAGATTCAGCGTATCAAGACTATCTCCAGCGATTAGCTCGTATCTTTGAGGTTGAGACTACTGAAGCTTCTACTATTACCCCGCTCACTTATCCTCGTTCGCGAGCGTGGGTGGAGACTAACGAAGTGGCGAAGGAACGTAAAACACTGGGTCTATTAGCCTTTCTATCACTTGATGACTGTCAACTGCGTTATGTTATTGCGCGACGTAACAGTGCGTTGGGTAAGGTTGCCTCGCCGTCCCAACGGTTACATTATCAGTTAGATTTTTTACACCATGCACCGGCTTGCATTGTCACCTTACGCGCACAGGGACAAATGCAAACTGCAGCAGCGCTCAGCGCAGTGATGGATGAAAAAAAGCAGCGCTTAGCTTGGTTTATTTGGCGGGGTAGTTTGGGCGAAAAGGAATTTAGACAATTTTGGCAGTCAGGCAATCTCGAAGACAATTATCCTGCTAATACAGGCGTTGCATTAATTACCGCTCTTGAACAATTGAGTGCATGGGTAAGTCAGTGGTTAAACGGTGACTATACTAGTGATATTAGGGCGTTCGAAATGAATTTGTCGGTCATTCGCGCTGGCGATGGGGGCGCATTGTATCGCGCTTTATCGACGCAACAGCGCGCGCTTAATCAAGCCAATATTCTGTTCGATAATAAAGAAACGGTTCAGCGGCGCATCTGTCCTCGTGGTCAGTCTTCGACACAAGCCAAGATTTTACAAAACGTGGTGTCCAAATTTTGGATTCAGGGTTTGCAGCGGCGGTCTGCGGAATTGAGTCGCCGTTATTTTGCTTTAATGCCTGCGCTGCAGGCGCTTGAGCAACAGCTGGCTGAAGGTGAGCCCAGTATTTATTTGCATTGGCGACAACAGCGCGACGCACAGTTAAAACAATTCTTAGCTGCGCCAAAAGCCCATAGCTTACGTATAAATACAATGTATCAACAATGCGATCTTGCTGTAGGCGCTTAATATAAATACCGATAGGCGCTAAAAAGATAACACAGGCGGCAATTAAATCAGTAAGTTAGGAGCTTAAGTGTGACAGTACTTGCGCGGTCATTGACAGCCTATTCGGAGTTAGCCGAGTTTATGGATCGCTACCCTCGCTTGATGGTTTTGACTGGTGCAGGCATAAGCGTTGAATCAGGCATCAATACTTATCGCGATCATGAGGGTCGTTGGTTGGTTAAAAAACCGATTGAGCATGCTGAATTTATTGCTGATGCCACCGTTCGCCAACGCTATTGGACGCGCAGTGCAGTGGGCTGGCCAGCGGTGGATGCAGCCCAACCGAATGTAGCGCATCGCGCTTTAGCACAGCTAGAACAGCAAGGGCGTGTGAGCTTACTGCTAACACAGAATGTCGACCGCCTTCATCAAGCTGCCGGTCATCAGAAGGTGATTGACTTGCACGGTCGCTTAGACAGGGCGCAATGCTTAAGTTGCCACAAGCGTGAGTCACGGGCGCAAATACAGACCCGTTTATTAAATCAAAATAATCACCTGGTTGAGTTAGAGGCTCAATTTAAACCCGATGGTGACGCGGCGGTTGAAGATAGTCTTGCGTTGCGTACTGTTTCACCCCACTGTTTGAATTGCGGGGGTGTATTAATGCCTGAGGTGGTTTTTTTTGGTGGTGCAGTGCCAAAGGCCAGAGTCGAACAAGCGATGGCGGGACTTGAACAGGCCGACGGTCTGTTAGTAGTTGGCTCTTCATTGACGGTTTTTTCTGGTTATCGCTTTTGTCGAGCGGCACAACGTTGGCAAAAACCTATAGCCGCGATTAACCGAGGAAAGACGCGAGCCGACGACATGTTTGATTTAAAAATCGAAGAAGATTGCTCAGCTGTGATGAGCACATTTATTTAACCTGTAGCCATTACGATGGATAAAAAGGTATGGTATGACTGACAAGCAAACACTGACGGTTTTTTATGACGGTAGCTGCCCGTTGTGCTCGCGCGAGATTGCTCTTTACCAGCGGCAGCGTGGCGCCGAGACTATTTGCTGGTTAAACGTAGCTGATGAAGCGCTTACCAAGGGCCTACCTGAGGGTATTAGCCGCGATCAATTAATGCAGCGATTTCACGTACAAGGAGCTGACGGCAAGGTGCAGACGGGTGGCGATGCTTTTTTACAGCTATGGGCTTCGTTGCCAAACTTTCGGCTGCTAGCGTGGTTATTTTCTTTGCCACTTATGCGATGGCTAGTGAATCAGACTTACGACGCGATGTTACCGATACGGCCTCGTTTGCAGGCATGGTTTAGTCAATCGAAACAGCCTTAGGATTCGGGCGGCACATAGCCTTCTACGGCCTGATAGTGCTCACTGGCAAGAAATTTTTCCATTTCACTTTGTAGTAATTGTCGTGACGCTACATCGCGCATATTTAAATGTTTCTCGTTGATTAACATAGTCTGGTATTTCTGCCATTCAGTCCAGGCTTGTTGAGACACCTCATTAAAAATAATTTCTCCTTTGGGCCCTGGATACGGGGGTGATTCCAGCCCTGGTAGTTCACGCTGGTATTTTCGGCAATGCACGGTACGGGTCATAAATTCTCCTTAGATGTCGCTAGGTGATCGCTCAGTGGCAGTTTTTCCTACAGTAAGTTATTTGCTACCCAACTAATTGATCGATTAATTTTTTCACCGGTGCGGCGATGCCAACTTTAGCCGGTTCTGCGGGATTAAACCATAGCCATTGCTTTGCTTCCATAATACGAGAGGGTGTTTCAACGCGGTAGTAACGCGGGCTAATATCTAAATGGAAATGGCTAAACGTATGGCGAAGCGTGGCCCTAATATCACCATTATTGGTCCATTGCTTTGCTTGATTGAGTGCGGTTGTCATTGCGCCTTGCTCAGTTGCTGTGTGATATAGACCCAAACTGCTCAGTTGTTGAGGGTCTTCTGGCAAACTCCATAAACTAGCCCAAACGCCGGTTGCCGGCCTTTTTTGCAGCAATACATGACCTTGCTGGTTAACGATAACATACATGGCGGCGGTTTTAATCGGGATAACTTTTTTGGGTTTTTTGCCAGGGTAATGAGCAACTCTGTCCTGTTGAAAGGCTTGGCAATTAAGCTGCATTGGGCATTCTGGGCAAGATGGCCGACTACGGGTGCAGACCGTGGCACCTAGATCCATAATGGCTTGGGTATAATCGGCTACACGCTGTTTGGGAGTCAATGCCTCGGCAAACTCCCATAAAGTATGAGCCACTGTCGATTTGCCGGGCCAGCCGTCTACCGCATAATAACGAGCTAAGACGCGCTTGACGTTGCCATCGAGAATAGCGTTGTGCTGATGAAAAGCGATAGCGGCAATTGCGCCGGCGGTTGAACGACCAATACCCGGTAAGCTCATGAGTGCTTTAACGGTGTTAGGCAGTTCAGCGTTAAATAGCTGACAAATTCGTATTGCGCTTTTATGTAAATTTCTTGCCCTTGAATAGTATCCTAAGCCGCTCCAATAATGTAGTACATCATCTTCTTTAGCAGAGGCTAAAGAAGTCACGTTGGGGAATCGAGCGATAAACTTTTCAAAATAGGGGATCACTGTGTTCACCTGTGTTTGTTGCAGCATGATTTCAGAAATCCACACTCGGTAGGCAGAAATATTTTTTTGCCAAGGTAAATCTTTTCGCCCGTGATGGTCGAACCAATCCAGCAAAGCATCAGAAAACTGTTTGTTCGCTACCGTATCGAGATTGACCATTAGCGAAATAAGCCTTCTAGTCGATTATTCAATAACTGCTTTAACTCGCCACCGAGTTTGTCCTTTAGTTTATCTTCTACACGTGTTTTGGCTTGTTGTTTTGCTAACTGAATTAATTGGTCGTTTAATCGTTGACGATTGATATGACAGCTTGCCGCTTCAGTATCGTTTAATCGGCCGTGGCAAGACACTGGCCATTGAATTGTTTGGTATTTCGCATTCACTGCGCAAGCCGGGTCGCTTAAATGATTATTAGCCAAGGCGTGATAAGTGCCAATGACTTGTCCGTTAACATCCAGCAGAAATTGAAGTGTCGATAAATCAATCGTACCTGAGCCGCCGATCTTGAGGGTATCAAGGTCGGCAGTAAAATCAGTAATCTTGCCACGGCCTCGATGCCAATCAATGACTAAATCACTGGCTTTAAGTGCAGTGAAAGACGGCCATGCATGATGCAGTTTCGTTTGTCTAATCTCGGCAATAGCTTGGCAAATGCGATGTTCAATATTATCAACATAGAAACGTCCATTTTGAATGGAAGCCTTGCTGTTACCAGTTAAGCTCGCCTGCCAGTCGCCGATAGAGCTACCGGCCATCTGCCAGTTGTTGGCAAGGTTAAGCGTGCCAGTCATTAAAGGTGCCGCATATGGTTTACTTGAACGGTCAAAGGTCTTAAATAGTGTCGCTATATCTAGCTCAGTCGCACTCGCGTTAATGGTCAACTGTGGCGTGCTTGGTTGATGACGAAGTAACCTAGCATCAAGGTCAAACGTCGACTGCAAAGCATCGGCGGTCACTTGAAGAATACTTATGTCTCCATTAGTCACTTCAATACCAGAGCGTATTTTGGTCGCAGTGATGCCCTCATAAGTAAGCGCATCAATATGCGTGGTCAATAACAGATTAGCGCGGTCCAGAACAGTCAACGGCAGCGTCTTATTAATAAAATTTTTCGCTGCTTGTTGTTGCTCTGGATCGGTGTTTTTTTCAATGGCTGATGGTTTCAAATAGCGACTGAGATCGATACGATCGATATCGAGCATGCTAGAAAAGGTGGTGATTTGATTGGGTTTGATCAGCGCACTGATCGTGCCTTTAATACTTGTGTCGTCTAAAGAAGCCTGTAGGTTCACTAATGATAATCGCTGAGATAATTCATCTAGCTGTCCGCTAACGATGGCCTCGAGTGACAGTGCAATAGGCGGTTCATTCTCGACATTAAATCGTGATTGCTGGCCTATCCAATGCGCGATATTAGTTGCCTCTGCCGCGATATTTTCACTGTTAACGTTAATTTCCCCCGTTAGATCGATAGTTGGCGTTAGCTGATCGTGGCCTAGTGTGGGGACCCCGTTCGCTTGTAAATTAATCGTGGAGTGCTTAGTTTTAAGACTGAAATTATCGAACACAAAAGCGTGGTCATTCAGCCGATAAGTAATGTCACCCTGCAAGTCAATAGATCGAGCTTTGTTGTTGCTTGCGGCAAGTGTCATCTCGAGGTCACGTAAGGTCATCGTGCGAGGATAGTCGTGAGAGGCTTGCAGTAAGCCCATCAGAGATAGATCACTGCGAAATTTCAACGTTATCGGCGAGAACTCTTGCCGGTTTTGCTGATAGGTAATGGTGGCTTCTGTTAAAAACGCTTGGCCGTTTAAGTTAACCGCGTTGGCTGTTAATTCGTTGATGTGTATTTGATGAAAGTTTTGTTGTTGGTCATTTTGGTAACCTAGTTTAACGTTGCTTAGGCGCAGAGTGTCTAAGCTAAAATCCATCAGCATGTGATTTGACGATTCACTAATAGAGGCATTCTCAAGTGATCGTCCATTTGAAAGCGGCTGATTATGGAAAGCGTTAACGGCTAACCAATTTTTTTGTCCTTGGCGATTAACCTGCAAATTAAGATCAACACCGTCGACTGTTAGGCGACCAACAGCCAGTGTTCCATTGAGTAGCGGTTGCAAAGCAATGCCAAGCTCTAAATGGCTGACATGGGCAAACAAAGGCTCGTTTTGCGCTAAAGGTTTGTCAGCAAAGTAGGCATTGATATTGCTCAGTTGTAAAGCCGCGGTGGGTAAGCCGTTAAAATTAATCGACCAGTTTAGCGGGCCATCAATGGATAATTGAATCCCAAAGCGATCGTAAATAGTCGATTCAATCAGTGGTTTAAAGTTGTTGGCATCGAGACTTAGCAAGAAAACCCATAGAGTTGTTACTCCTGCAGCTATTGCAAGTAGCGGTAGCGTTAGCCATTTTAGCCGCACTTTTTTCATCATTGATAGTTTATCACTTTGCCCAACTAATTAGGCAATGAATTTCTAAATTGGTTGATACGATTTCGGTGATCTTCAAGCTAAGTGCTAATTTTGAAATAAAATTGTATGAATATTGATTTTATCAGCTTAAATCATAGCGGTCATGGCTATTTATCTAGGCTATAATCTTAAATTGAGTTTTTAGTATAAACGACACAATCATGGGTGAGCTATGCATCAACTTGTTCTTATTCGGCACGGTGAAAGTATTTGGAATCAAGAAAATCGATTCACCGGTTGGCACGATATTGATTTGGCCGAGGCGGGTATTCAGCAAGCTAAGTACGCGGGTCAATTGTTAAAGCAAGGCGGATTTGAATTTGATATTGCCTATACGTCGGTATTGCAGCGTGCAATGCGAACTTTGTGGTTGATGCTTGATGAAATGGATCGTTTGTATTTGCCCACAGAGCGTAGTTGGCGATTAAATGAACGTCATTACGGGGCGTTAACGGGATTAAATAAAGCCGAAACAGCTAAACAACATGGCGATGAGCAAGTTAAAATTTGGCGTCGCAGCTTTGATACGCCGCCGCCTTTAGTTGAGTTAGACAGCGAGCATTTTCCTGGGAATGATAGTCGTTATGCCGACATAGACCCAAACATCTTGCCCCGGGCTGAAAGTTTGGCCTTAACCATCGATCGCGTGCTGCCCTATTGGCATGATGTTATTCGGCCCTCGATCGCGGCAGGACAGCGTGTGATCATTGCTGCTCATGGCAACAGCCTGCGTGCCTTAGTCAAGTACTTAGAAGCGATCAGCGACACCGATATTATGGAATTGAATATCCCTACAGGTGTTCCCTTGGTCTATCAATTGGATGCTGATTTGAGGCCTGTTAGCAGCGAATATTTAGGCGACCCTGATGAGATAGAAGCTATGATGGATTCAGTGGCAAATCAAGCTAAGGCCTAGCTGCAAGAGAGTTAGTGAGTGCTAACTATTATTTAATTAACTATTAATTTGTGCTTTTGGTGGCATAATTGCCGAGTTTTCAGGCTGTAGGCTTTTCCCTAAGTTGATTATAATTAACCTGTATTCTGTGTTTTACTAATTATTTTGAGAGCGATATGAGCCAGCCTAATAATCCAATACCCGCACGAAAGGCGACGGTAGCCCGAGATACATTGGAAACACAAATTGTGGTTTCATTGAATCTCGATGGGAATGGCGAAGTAGTATTAGATACAGGCATTCCCTTCCTTGAGCACATGCTTGATCAAATTGCCCGTCATGGCCTGATTGACTTAGATATTAAGGCTAAAGGCGACTTACATATTGACGACCACCACACAGTGGAAGACCTCGGCATCACCATGGGCCAAGCTTTTACCAAAGCGGTGGGTGATAAAAAAGGTATTCGCCGTTATGGCCATGCTTACGTACCACTTGATGAAGCCCTGTCGCGTGTCGTGCTCGACCTATCTGGCCGACCAGGGTTGGATTTTAATGTGCCGTTTACACGATCAACGGTGGGCGGTTTTGATGTTGATTTATTTCATGAATTCTTTCAAGGCTTTATCAACCATGCCAATGTGACTTTGCATGTTGATTGTCTTCGCGGTGAAAACAGCCATCACCAAATCGAGACAGTCTTTAAGGCATTCGGTAGAGCGTTACGTATGGCGCTTGAGCTAGATCCACGCATGACTGGTGTGATGCCATCAACCAAAGGCAGTTTGTAAGCGCAGTATTCGCATTGATGATCAACAGGAATTCCTTATGATGACAGCCGTGGATATAGCGGTGATTGACTATGGCATGGGCAATCTCCATTCCATAGCTAAAGCCCTCCGCCATATTGCTCCTGAACGCAATGTTTGGGTGGGCGATGATCCCGAGCTAATTAAGAACGCTTCACACGTGGTATATCCCGGTGTGGGTGCGATTGGTGATTGCATGGCCGAGGTGCGTGCACGTGGTTTAGATCAAGTTATTCAGGAGGTTGCACAATCAAAACCTTTACTAGGGATTTGTGTCGGTATGCAAGGCATGATGGTTCGGTCCGATGAAAATGGCGGGGTTGATTGCTTAGGCTTACTGCCCAGTCGGGTGCAGTTCTTCAGCGATCACTTTAGCGATGCGAAGCCACAAAGTAATGCTCAGCCAGGTTTGAAGGTGCCGCACATGGGCTGGAATCAGGTCGAACAAACCCAGCCTCATCGGCTTTGGCAGAGTATAGAAAGTGGCGCGCGATTTTATTTTGTTCATAGTTACTTTGTGGCTGCTGAAGATTGTGCCTATACGGTCGGAAAGGCCAATTACGGCATTGATATTACCGCTATGTTGGCTCGTGATAATATTTGTGCCGTACAATTTCACCCTGAGAAAAGTCATCACGATGGGTTACAGTTACTGAAGAATTTTGTTAATTGGGATGGTGCCAGTTAATATTTCTATTAATAAAAGATAAAAACATTCGTAACATTGGAAATCAGTAAAATGGTAGTGATACCTGCAATCGATTTAAAAGATGGCCAGTGCGTACGCTTACGTCAGGGCTTAATGGATGACTCGACGGTGTTCTCAGATGACCCCGTTGCCATGGCAGAGCAATGGGTTAACGCCGGTGCAAGGCGCCTGCATTTGGTTGATTTAAACGGTGCTTTCGATGGTCAACCCGTGAATGGTGACGTAGTGGAGGCTATAGCTAGGAACTTTCCTGACTTGCCAATCCAAATTGGCGGAGGTATTCGATCCCTCGAAACTATTGAGGCTTATTTAACCTCGGGCGTTAATTATTTAATTATTGGTACTCAAGCGGTTAAAAAGCCCGAGTTTATCAACTTAGCCTGCCGCGAATATGAAGGCCATATCATTGTTGGCCTCGACGCAAAAAATGGACGAGTAGCGACCGACGGTTGGGCTGAAGTTTCAGATCTTCAGGCCACAGAATTGGCCAAGCGGTTTGAGCAAGCCGGCGTATCGAGTATTGTTTATACCGATATCGCTCGTGATGGCATGATGCAGGGCGTTAATGTTGAAGCCACTGTGGCAATGGCGCAGGCCTCTTCAATTCCGATCATTGCATCGGGCGGCATCACCAACCAAGATGATATTGTTGCTTTGTGTGCAGTTGCAAGCCAAGGTATCTGCGGCGCAATTACTGGCCGTGCAATTTATGAAGGCAGCTTAGATCTGCAACAAGCACAAGTATATTGTGATAATTATCAGGCTAAATAAAACTTTTTAGAGATGTGCTGATGGGCCTAGCGAAACGAATTATACCATGTTTAGATGTCGATAATGGTCGCGTTGTTAAAGGTGTTCAGTTTGTTGATATTCGCGATGCTGGAAATCCTGTTGAAGTTGCGCGCCGTTATAACGAGCAGGGCGCGGATGAAATAACTTTTTTAGATATTACTGCAAGTCATGAAGCGCGGGATACCACTGTGAAAACCGTCGAAAAAATAGCGAGTGAAGTTTTTATTCCGCTCACGGTTGGCGGGGGTATACGAGAGTGCCAAGATATTCGCCGCATGTTGAATGCAGGTGCTGACAAGGTTGGGATTAATACTGCGGCCATACACAACCCTGACTTAGTTAAAGAGGCTTCTAACAGGTTTGGTTCGCAGTGTATTGTCGTGGCCATTGATGCAAAGCAGGTTGCTGTGGCAACTAACACGGAATCACCGCGATGGGAGATTTTTACTCATGGCGGAAGAAAACCAACCGGCATCGATGCAGTTGAGTGGGCGGTAAAAATGACTGACTATGGTGCGGGGGAAATTTTACTGACCAGTATGGATCAAGATGGCGTAAAAAATGGTTTTGATTTAGGTTTGACGCGAGCGGTAACGGATGCAGTCAACGTACCAGTGATTGCTTCTGGTGGAGTCGGTAACTTACAGCACCTTGTCGACGGTATTGTTGAAGGCCATGCAGATGCGGTATTAGCTGCCAGTATATTTCACTTTGGCGAATACAGTATAGGCGATGCTAAGCAATATATGGCAGATCGCGGAATAGAAATGCGATTATAATTAGTGCTAGTGAATATCTAATGGGGCAGGATCTGCCTGTCTTTGTGCCTTAGAAAGTAAGGTTTCTTTTGTCCGTTCGATGATCCCTTGGCGTTGTTGCCGAATAGCTTCACTTCCACTCACAATGACGATATTTTTTTCTGCCAATAGTGGTATTTGTTGTTCTAAGTAATCTAATGTACTGCGGTTAGGGTGTGCGATGATAATTGCGTAGCCTTTTTTATTAGCTATTTTTATTGCGCGGCGATACTGCTTATCAATTGCCTCAGGGCTTGGGTCATGATCTAAAAAAACATCTCTAACAAGGTAAGGGATACCGTGATTTGCCGCCGCTTTTTTTGCCACGCTGTTGCCTGTTGTTTTGCTGTCGATAAAATATAAGTCAGTTTCTTTTAATTCTCCCATCAACCAATTCATCTGATCAATGAGTGCTGTTAAGTAACTGCCTTGATGGTTATTAAGTCCACGCGCTGACGGAAATTGTTGCAACGCTGTATGTAGGTTTTTTGCAAAGATTGCCTGCGTTTGATGTGAAGCTAAAGTTTGAGTTTTTTTAGACGACGATAATTGTTTTTTATTGCCACTTATGACGTTAGGTTTATCAGCTTGTGAGTAAACCGACTCCATCGGCATATGAATAATTATTTCTTTATCATCGCCACTGTTTAACACCGCAGCAGCTAGATTTTTTGCCTGAGGTGTTGACGGCAAGATCCCATAGGTTAAAGCGCCAGGGAGATTGATTGCCCGTTGACCTAGACTTAAGTTGTTGCCCAAGTCGTCTATAATAATAACTAGAGATGACAACGGTTGACTAAATACTGGCAAACAGCCGGCAACAACACATAGACAGGTAATACGTTTTAAATAGTGATACATATAATTAATAGAATCGACCAAGTTAGCTAATCATTTAGGCCTAAAATATGCAATCCCTTTAAAATATTTAAGGCTTCATATAACTGATTGTCGTTGGCTAATCGGGCTTGATCCGTAGAATTAATGTCTCGTTCATCTGTGCTAAATTGATCGTCTGCAAATTCACCATTAGCTAAATGACCCTGTAAGCTTGCTTCAGTATACTTTTTCCCCGTATCAATTTTAGTGATAGTTGCTGGCTCGACCACGATATCAGGTTCAATGCCTTGCGCCTGAATAGAGCGGCCGTTTGGCGTGAAATAGCGAGCAGTGGTCAGTTTAATACCGTGCTTTTCTGAAAGAGGTATTACCGTTTGAACCGAACCTTTACCGAAGCTGGTAGTGCCAAGAATTAACGCTCGTTGATGATCTTGTAAAGCACCAGCGACAATCTCGGAAGCTGATGCAGAACCGCCGTTGATCAGTACTATCAAAGGATAATCATAACTAGCTTGATCTTTGTTAGCGTGGTATGACATTGCTGAATGTTTAATGCGGCCCTCAGTATAAACAATTAATCCTTGCTCAATGAAAGCATCGGTCACCTCAACAGCTGCTTGAAGAATACCGCCAGGATTGTTTCGCAAATCAAGAACAGCGCCCTTAATGACTTGTTTTTTTTCAGTATTAGCTAGCAAATTTTTTAGGTCAATACCCGTATTACCTTGGAATTGTGCTATTCGAATATAAAGATAATTGTCATTTAAGATTTCACTGCGAACAGAAACCACCGAGATGATATCCCGTATCAAAGTAAATTCGATAGGTTGTGGTACGCCTTTTCGAATAATACTTAAGGTGATTTCACTGCCTTTTGGACCGCGCATTTTTTTTACTGCTTCTCCAAGATCAAGACCTTTGATCGATTGGCCATCAATACTAATAATGAGGTCGCTGGTCTTGATGCCAGCTTTTTGAGCGGGCGTATCATCAATCGGCGAGATAACTTTTATAAAGTTATCTTCCATACCCACCTCTAGTCCTAACCCACCAAACTCCCCAGTAGAGGTTTCCTGCAAATCTTTAAAATGGTCAGGTTCTAGAAAATTTGAATGAGGATCAAGCTCGGATAGCATACCCTTAACGGCATTTTTTAGTAAGGTAGCATCGTTAACCTCTTCAACATATGCGCTGCGGATATGATTGAAGGCTTTCACAAATGCACGAAGATCATCGAGCGCCAACTTCCCTTTTAATGGATCGCCACTGTTGATAATCACAGAATGGGTGCTATTTGATGGAGTCTCCACTTCATTGGCGGTAGTAAATGCACTTAGTGCAGACAGCATCACGATAAACAAGCAGTATAGTGAAGCATGAATTAAATGAGCGTTAGGCACAATTTTTTCCTTTTTTGTTCAGTATAATTTGCAGTTTATAAATCGTGGGGAATGTCGTGAATATAATAACCAGTAACGACGGTATTTGCTAATTTTCAAAGGTTATTTGTCATGTAGATTGGCCATGGTAGTTTCTACCGCTTTATACACCAATGCTCAGGGTTCTGCGGTTCTCCGTTATGACGGATTTCGAAGTAAAGTCCGCTTTGTAGTTGGCCGCCGCTATTACCAGCTGTGGCAATGGTCTCACCACCAACAACCATTGCGCCAGTATTTTTAAGTAAGCTTTGATTATGACTGTATAAACTTAAATAGCCTTGTCCGTGGTCAATGATCAACAGTAATCCCTGACCTTGAAACCAATCAGAAAAAACAACAAGACCGGAGAAAATAGCCTTAATCGGTTCACCCATATTTGCGGCTAGCGTTATTCCCTCCCATGCAATACCTGAGTTGGTGCGCTTATCGCCAAAGAACGCGATAGGATTACCCTTCACTGGCCAAGGTAAAGATCCTTTAGCCTGAAAAAAACCCTGATTACCAACACCAGCTTGCTTGATGACGGATTGTTGCTTTTCCGCTTGTTGATTTTTCTTGGTAAGTTTTGCAACTGTTGATAATAGTTTTTTCATTGCCTTACCGTCGCGCTCTAGCGCTAAGACGGCAGACTGCTTACTTTTGATCGCTGACTGTAGTTTTATAAGCTGTTGCCGCCTTTCTATCTGTAAACGTTTTAATGTGTCTGTCTGTTCTATAATCAGCGCCTTGTTTTGATCAATCGCCTGCTGTTTTTGATAAATAGATTTTGCAAGTTGATTATTTTTTTCAATTAACGCACGATAATTCTGGAGTTGTTGCTGTCTGGATTGATTGACAAACTTAAGATAATTCATTTGCCGATCAAAATCTTCAGGGTTGGTTTGATTGAGTAAAATCTTCAGCTGATTTGTTTCATTGAGTAAATAGGCTTGTTTAATATGCGCAGCGAGTAACGCGTGTTGTTTTTTTGTTTTTTGATCTAATGATAATTGCTGTTGTTGAAGTTCGACAAGATTAGCATCCATTAGGGTAGCTTGCCTTTTTAATACTCGAAGTTCGGCGGCTAAGGCGCCAATTTTAAGTTCAGTATTACTTAACTGAGTCACGACCAAGCTGCGGTTTCTAATATCTTTTTTTAGTGCGACCTGGATTTCCTTCAGCTGCCTAATAAGTTGATTAAGCTCAGCTTGCTGACTAGCCCTATCACGTTCACTAAGCGGCTCGCTGTTGGCATTGTGGCTCAAAAGAGTCGCACACATCAATGTGGTAATTAAGCCAACTGGGGAAAATCTGATAAGCTTTCGAATAATCATGGGCGTGTGGTTGTTGTTATTACCGAATATCGTTGACCCATTCAAAGCCGAGCACGTCAGTTGTAGCGGTTAAACCTTGACATTCTTAGGCCTAAGAATAAAAAAACGATAATATCGACTGTTTACATATGAATTTAGCTATGGTCTAAAAATTTCATCCAATGCTAGCCGATAGGTAGTGGCTAAGTGACTTTTGCAGTGTATAATCGATCTTTGTAATCCACTTTAAGTGTAAACGAATCGTTATGCAAAAGTTTCTTATTTTTATTTCTGAGCAATGGTTATTGGTCAGCCTCCTTTCAGCCGCTATCGTCGCTTTAGCTTGGTTAGAAAAGCGTCGTGCAGGACCCAGCTTGACCAGTCAGGCGTTGACCAACGTCGTTAATAGAGAAGGTGCGATTATCATTGATTTACGGGATAAAGCGGAGTTTGATGCGGGCCATATTGTTGACGCGATTAACTTACCTTTTAATCAATGGCAAAGCCAATATAATTCAGATAAAGATGGGCTATTTCAACAATATAAAGATAAACCTATTGTCTTTGTTTGTAAGCTTGGCCAACAATCGACATTTGCAGCTAAGCGATTACAGCGAGAGTCGGGCCCTACGGTTTATCGCTTGAGTGGCGGTATTATGGAATGGAGAGCATCGCAGATGCCGCTGATCCAATAATTCACTCGGTCACACTTGATGTTCTGTTAGAGTTCAAAAACTTCATGAAAATCCTGATATATACCACTCAAATTTGCCCTTATTGTACGGCGGCAAAACAGCTGTTAAGCAGCAAAGCGCTGCCTTTCGATGAAATAAAAGTTGATAATAACCCCAATTTGCGGGCGGAGATGGAGCGGTTGAGTGGCCAACATACCGTACCACAAATCTGGATTAGTGGTTCTCATGTTGGCGGCTATACTGACTTAGTAGCCTACGATCGAAGCGGCCGCTTAGATGCCACGCTTGATAATTAAGCAGGTTTAAATCATGACTACTTAAGCGGATGCTTGAGCGCAGTGCTCTATACCTTTAGGCAAGTCTCACTATAGAAATTAAGAGGTGATTATGGAAGAGAATAACGCAGCAACTGAACAGCCATCTGGCCCACAGTTTGCTATCCAAAGAACTTTTATTAAGGATCTATCATTTGAAACACCTATGGGAGTTAAAGTTTTCACACAAGCTTTTCAACCAAAAGTGAAAATGGATGTGAACACGCGTGGCAATTCGATTGCGGAGGGTGTACATGAAATCGTGTTGACCTTGACAATCACCGCCAAAGTAGAAGAGGACACTGCTTATATCGTTGAATTACAACAGGCGGGCATCTTCGCTATCAATGGTTTTCCAAAAGAGCAAATGGCTCATGTATTAGGTGCAGTTTGCCCTAACTTTTTGTTCCCCTACGCCAGAGAAGCAGTTGATTCTATAGTCGTAAAGGGTGGATTTCCGCCGCTGTCAATTGCGCCAATCGATTTCGATGCTATTTTCAGACAATCGCAAGCCAGCGCAGATCAGAGTGGCCAGTCGCTGAATTAGTATTTCACTGCAGATTGAGTTATTGAAAATGAAGTTAACGACAAATGACATTGTCATCTGCAGTTTTATGTTACCTATTTTCGTAAACGCAGAAACATTACAAGGGGCTTTTAACGATCACTTTTTAATGGGTACGATATGGCATGGCTATAAGCTTGGCGACGATTCACGCAACCGTCATGTTGCTAAAGAAAAAGAGATCACAGCGACAGAATTCAATACTATTACGCCTGAAAATTGCTACCTGGTGATTTACCTTTGGCGTAATATCGTTCTTGATAGTTTGTCGACCATGATGAAAATGACTATCTATAAACTGCCTGAAAAATCCAGTTGTCGCCAGGCTTCATAAACTGCAACTGCAACACTGTTTGAAAGGTTTAAGCTGCGACTTCCTGCTACCATTGGCAAGCGTAATTTTTGTTGCTGTTGTAAGCTGTTCAAAATCGAGGCTGGCAATCCACGGGTTTCAGGTCCAAACAGTAAATTATCATTGGCTTGAAACGTATTTTGATGGTGGCTATTAGTGCCTTTAGTAGTGAAGGCGAATAGTCTTGTTGGTTCACTAAGCTGGTGATAAAAATTTTCGAAACAGGGCCACTGTTTAACGTCGGCCCACTCTTGATAATCTAAGCCCGCTCGTCGCAAGCGCTTGTCGTCCAAAGCAAAACCTAGGGGTTCTATTAAATGTAGTTGGCTGCCAGTATTCGCACAGAGTCTAATAATATTGCCGGTATTAGGCGCTATTTCTGGCTCGTATAAAACAACATTAAGCGGCATAAAGGTAGTTATTGGAAACAAAAAAGTAGTATATCAGTATAATTGAATCAGCGCCTGACCAATAGCTTTTCACCTTATTTAATGCTTAGGTTGATGATCGCGAGCGACTCATGTCTAGCTCTTGCATTTTACGCGTCAGCGTATTTCGCCCCCAACCCAGCAGAATTGCGGCATCTCGTTTACGGCCATGACTGTGTTTTAAAGCGATTTCTATCATCGTCTTTTCAAAGCTTGGCGTTGCTGAATCTAAAATTCTATTTTTACCAGAGCTCAGTTCACGGTTAGCCCAGTTGCGAAGCTGGTCTTCCCAGCTAGTTGTTTTTTCTGAGCTTCGGCCTTCAGCGGGAGTTAATAGTTCCGGTGGCAGATCGTCTGGTTGTACCTCATTGCCAGAGGCCATGACGGTTAACCAGCGGCAGGTATTTTCTAGTTGTCTAACATTGCCAGGCCATGGCAAGGTGGTAAATAAATCTTCTGTTGCTGGGGCTAATACTTTGGTTTCTACACCTAAATCTTTTGCACTTAAATCAAGGAAGTAACGGGCTAACTGGGGGATATCTTCGCTTCGATCAGCTAACTTAGGCAACTGCATTCGAATAACATTTAGGCGGTGAAATAAGTCATTTCGAAAAAGCTTTTGTTCGACGAGGGTTTCTAAGTGCTGATGAGTTGCAGCAATAACGCGAACATCGACTTTTATAGGGGTATGACCACCAACGCGATAAAACTCACCGTCTGCTAATACTCTGAGTAATCGCGTTTGAATGTCGGCGGGCATGTCGCCAATCTCGTCGAGAAATAATGTGCCGCCACTGGCCTGTTCGAAGCGACCAACTCTCTGCTGTGAGGCGCCTGTAAAAGCACCTTTCTCGTGACCAAATAATTCAGATTCAACTAAATCTTTTGGTATCGCCGCCATATTTAAAGCGATGAATGCCTTCTCTTTACGCGGGCTATGACGATGTAAAGCTTTAGCAACTAATTCTTTACCCGTGCCGGATTCACCATTAATGAGCACGTTAATATTTGATTGTGATAGTCGGCCAATAGCACGAAAGACTTCCTGCATTGCAGGCGCTTGGCCAATCATTTCGGTGGTTTCTTCTTCGTATTTAGCCGTGGTAGATATTTGATTTTCTTCTGCGTGCGCAAGTGCTCTTCGCGTCATGGCAACGGCTTCATCGATATCAAATGGTTTAGGTAGGTATTCAAAAGCGCCGCCTTGGTATGATGAGACTGCATTATCGAGATCGGAATGGGCTGTTGTAACGATAACGGGCAGCTTTGGATGTTTGGCAATAATTGTCGATAACATCTCCAACCCATCCATACCGGGCATACGGATATCACTAATAATGACGTCGGGCATTGAATAATTAAGAGCCTCTAACAACTCTTCGGCATTAGTGAAAACGTCAACATCAATACCTGAGCGCGTCAGTGCACGCTCGAGGACCCAGCGGATAGATTTATCATCATCTACTATCCATACATAATTTGTTTTACTCATGTCACTCCTTACTAATTTTTAGTCCATCATGGGCAGATAAATTGAAAAGCAGGTATCGCCTGCTTCACTCGTAAAGGCAATTAAGCCATGGTGTTGATTAACAATAGATTGCGCGATTGACAAGCCAAGCCCTGAATTGCTCGCGTGTCCGCTTACCATTGGGATAAAAACTTTATCGCGAATATCATTAGGGATGCCAGGGCCATTGTCATGAACATCAATGCGGCAGACGAGTCGATGATTATGGCCGCCAATAGTAAACTGACGAATAATACGACTCCTAATTGTAATCAGTGGTGTATGTTCAGGTTTAGAGTTTTGGCTTAATGCATTAACGGCATTGCAGGTTATGTTTAACACAGCTTGAATTAAGCGCTCTTTATCAATCTTAATATCAGGAATGCTAGGGTCGTAGTCACGTAAAATAATAATGCTGTCACCACAATCGGCTTCGGTGAGACTTCTCACCCGCTCAAGTACCTCATGGATATTCGTCAAGGCAGTATCATGCGGCTTAGAAGGGCCTAACATACGGTCGACTAGTTTGCGTAACCTGTCCGCCTCATCAATGATAATTTGCGTGTACTCTTTGAGACTTGGATCGTCAAGTTCATGTTCTAACAGTTGCGCTGCGCCGCGAAGTCCCCCAAGCGGATTTTTTATTTCGTGGCCCAGACCTTTTAAAAGTGCGTGAGTTGATTCTTGAGAAGAAAACAAGGTTTCGTCACGGCTGATTTTCAATAAGCGATCAATTGGCTGTATTTCAACAATCAGTGCGCTATCGGGAATATCGTCGATAGGAGTGATGGTATAGTCGACTGTTATACGGCTAATTTTACCTGCATTGGTTTTTGATAAGGTCGCTTCTCTGCGAGTGTGAGGCCTACCACTGTCTAGGGTATCTTTCAGTGTTAGTATCATTGCGTCGGCGGCGATCAATAAATTATTTAGCGGTTCACCAATATGCCGACTTCCACTGAGCCCTAATAGACTTTCAGCTGCCGAATTAATATGACTCAAGCAAAGCTTTCTATCGAGTAGCAATACAGCAGTGGATAAGTTCTCAAGAAGACGGGTATGTAGTTGTTCTGCAATCATGATCATAATAATGCAAAAATTGTGCACGAATCAGATAAACATCGGCTTAATGTTAATAGTTGATTCAAATCAACCACTTATGAAAAAAAAATATGATTCCACGGCATCAGAGGGTGTTTAGACCGTAGATTGTGTAATACTAGGCGGTGAGTATAACACTATACGCACCACTATGGTGCAAGAAAAGCTGGCACCAGTCATTTGTAAAAAGAGTGAATGCGGACAACTTTTATCGTCTATAGCTAGAGTTATTAATCTTATTAACGATAAAATTAGGTACTTCACTTGATGAATGAGTCAAGCAAGTTATGCTCAGATCACGCTTTATCTTTTTTTTATTAGCCCTATCACTATTGGCTAATCTGATTTTTTTCGTTACTAGCCAAGAACAGCAGCCTGCTTCTGCACAAGCGCTGGGTGATGATCTGAATAATCAGCTGGTGAACGACTTTCCTAGTTCAGTCACTCTAGATTCGCAAACCAAAACTGGGTTCATGTCTAAATCTAAGCAACCCTTTACTCATCTAAGATTAGAGCCAGAACTTAAATACTTACAGCAGCTTTTTGAATCGAATCAATTTGATCGCTTAGTGGCTGAATGGGAAAGCTTATCAGGCTATTACCCAGATCAAGCATCTCAATTGAAAGGGCAATGGCTAGCAGAGATTAAGAAAGGTTTAGGAGCAAAGGACGTTGATCGTGGCTTACTTTTTTTAGGTGTGTGGTCAGCGCATTTCACAGATGATTTTGATGTAGAATGGATAAAAGCCACTGACCAGTTTAGCCGAGAAAATAGAATTGACGCGGTCGATGTGATGTTTAGGTTAGTTGATCAGTTATCTGGCGTTGAGCATGAAATCTATTCGCGTCAAAAGAATACTATTATCAGAGCTCAGTTAGGGACTTTAAAAAGCAACGGTGATTGGACTACATTAATTAAGCTGCTTGAGCATTTACTTTGGTATCAACCAAGTAATGATTTATATATCTTTGAAATCGCGGATGCATATTTTCAGCTTGGTCAATATCAGCAGTCGATATTTCGTTTAGAGTCACTCATTGGTCATGCTTATTATGGCAAGCGTGCCCAGAAACTTTTGAACGAGCTAAATCGCTTAAGTCTAATTAAAGCAACGTTCCCCTTAATTAAACAGTCAGCGCATTATTTGATTGAAGGTCAGTTAAATAGTCATGAAATCATTTTGTTGATTGATACTGGTGCTTCTATTTCAGTATTATCTGAATGGTTCTTTGAACAAAAAAAAGATCAATTCAATCCAGAATTTGTTCGTCACGCGACCATAGATACAGCTGGAGGTAGAATCGATGCGCCAATTTATCGGTTTGAAGCTTTCGCTATTGGTGAATACATGGTGCGTGATATTGAATTTGTGGTGATGGCGTTTAGTCAAAATAACGGTGCATTCCAGGGCTTACTGGGAATGAATTTTTTGAAACATTTTGCATTTAATTTAGACCAAGATAAGCAACACTTGATATTACAGCCTCGCGATTAATTGGGATTATTGCGTCGCAAAGATAACTAAGCCTTTTCGTTGAGTATCAGTTTTTTATGAATGGTGCTGACCCTATCACTATAAGTTCGAGTTAATTTAAAACCTCCTAGAGTATTCGCAACAAAATCGTCTGCCTGTATTTTTTTGCCTAATTGAGATGCGTTTTAAGTTGGCCTATTTGCTTTTTTTATCGGCTAATTGTTGTTGTCAAACAAGATAGCGTTGTTGCTTTTGTTGGCTGAGTAATTCATTTTTGGTTTTACATTGTTGAATTGGCCGGCTAACTGATGTTGGTGGTACAAGACTGTTGTCTGTAGTTTGATAGTCGACTGGCTCCTTTTGTGTGACAGTGATTGATGCTGAGGCTTGATGCGCCTCAGAGTATTGATCGGTAAATTGTGTATGCCCATTGGAATCAGTTACCTGATAGGTCTGCGCCAAGGGCGATGCCATGTAATGCAGCAATAAGCATGCGAGTAAGCTGGTCAATGTCTTCATACATAATCTACAGTGGCGAATGCTAGATTGGGTCCACGTATTTGAATATGGTTTTTATTTTCAAAACTGCGAACTAGGTATAATTTTTTTACAATTGCGCGATGTTGAAACTGCCCGTTTAGCTATAGAACTTGAGTGCATTATTGAGCGGTTGAATGGCTGAAGGAATGGCTAACTTGGCGTTGGTGAAGAGAAAAGAGAGTAGGAGTGACTTGGAGGCTAAAGCCACCCTGAAGACAAACGGGTCTTCAGGGTGGGGGAGTGGTTATGCTAAAGCTTCTTTAGTGGTTTTGATAATCGCTGCTGCTACTTTGTATGGGTCAGCATTTGATGCAGTGCGACGATCTTCCAAGCGACCTTTCCAGCCATCTTCAACGGTACCAATAGGCACACGAATTGACGCTCCACGGTCGGATACACCATAGCTGAATTCATCGATCGATTGAGTTTCATGTTTACCGGTTAGACGCTGGTCATTATCAGCTCCGTACACGCTCATATGACGTTCGATATTCTTGCCGAAGTTTTCACAAATTTTAGTAAAGACCGCTTCATCACCTGAGTCACGCATGGCGCCATTTGAGAAGTTGGCATGCATACCTGAGCCGTTCCAATCGAGTTCGCCAAACGGTTTTGGATGGTAGTTGATTCCATAGCCATACTTTTCGCCGGTTCTTTCAAGCAAGTAGCGCGCTACCCAAGTTTCATCTCCGGCACGTTTGGCTCCTTTTGCAAAAACCTGAAATTCCCATTGACCAGCAGCGACCTCAGCGTTAATGCCTTCAACATTAATGCCAGCATCTAGGCAAAGATCAAAGTGGTCTTCTACACAGCCACGGCCAAAGGCATTAGCTGCACCTACTGAGCAGTAGTAAGGACCTTGCGGCGCTGGATAACCATTAGCCGGGAAGCCTGGAGGTAATTTAGTATCAATATCCCAGAGGAAATACTCCTGTTCGAAACCAAACCAAAAGTCATCATCATCATCGTCAATGGTGGCACGGCCATTGGTAGCATGCGGAGTGCCGTCAGCATTTAAGACCTCGGTCATGACCAAGTATGAATTTTTACGATCAGGGTCAGGGCAAATAAAAACGGGCTTTAATAAGCAATCCGATGAGTTGCCTTCGGCTTGCAACGTTGAGCTACCATCAAAAGACCACATTGGGCATTCATCAAGTGTACCCCCGAAATTATCTCTGACTTGTGTTTTGCTGCGTAGGCTTTGAGTCGGCGAGTAACCGTCTAACCAAATATATTCTAACTTTGCTTTCATTGTGTATAGGTCTCCGTTTAAATAATTTAAATTCGGGTGCATAAATATGCACGTTGTAAAACAGTTCTGGGCACAGTATTTCGCCGCGACTCCCCTAAGATTGCAATAGCTATACCAACTTAATAGCGTGGAGAAAATTTATAAGTTATTGATAAGTAGTGAGTTTACTGAGGATGCTTTAGTATCGCCGGGGGAAAAGCACAAAAAAATAGCATTAATGCACTTTTATGGTGCATGGCTTTATTGATGGCTTTGGGAGCATGCGCTGAATGTCACTTTTCATCAGCTATTCACTGCTGCGTTATTCTTTCCGAGCAACCATTAAAAATCAATTCTTATCAGATTAATGCGTCCTTTATTGCCAATCTTTCAGTTATTAAACGTATAATAGCCTTGCTTCTGGTGGTTTTTTGTTCAGGTTCATGTTTTGACAACAAAAAGTTTCCTTAGAGTTGGTCACTAAGTTGTCTTATTGCTGTTTTTCTAATGCTGACACTATAGTAGGTTCATTTTTGAAACGTAAATCACTTAACTGTTTCGTCTCAGAGAGCAAATTTGTGCTAGCTAATATGCTTTATGGGCTGATTGTGACTGTCATGTGGCCGTTTTTTTTTATTCGACTATGGTTACGATCCTTAAGTGCAGTTGCGTATCGACAACGCTGGTTGGAGCGTTGTGGTTTTATTTGCCCACAAGTACCAGGCGGTATTTATTTGCATGCGGTCTCGGTTGGCGAAGTGATTGCTGCTGAACCTTTAATCAGACAATTGCGCAGCGATTATCCAGATCGGCCACTAATACTCACTACCACAACGCCAACGGGATCTGAACGGGCGAAAAATTTATTTGGTGACGAGGTATATCATTGCTATGCCCCTTTTGATTGGCTGCCTTTTGTTTATCAGTTTTTTATTCGGGTGAAACCGGCGTTATGCATCGTGATGGAAACCGAGTTATGGCCGAGCATGCTATTTATGTGTCGGCGACAAGCCATACCGGTTGTAATTGCAAATGCACGGTTATCGGATAAGTCAAAACAAGGCTATCTGCGGATCAATTGGTTGGTGACGGCGATGCTAAGAGACGTACATATTGCTGCGCAGTATGCTTCGGATGCAGATAATTTTTTAGCCTTAGGCGCTCAAACGCAGCAGCTTTATGTGACTGGCAGTATCAAGTTCGACATAAAGATCAGCCAGTCACTCACCGTTGAGGCGGGTAGCATGCGGCAATCATTACTCGATAATGGAAAGCAGTTTATATGGTTAGCAGCCAGCACCCATGATGGTGAAGATGGGAGTATTTTGCGGGCGCATCAGGCTTTATTACAAAGTAATGCCGAGACACTATTAATTTTGGCGCCCAGACACCCTGAGCGCTGCGGTAAAGTTGGTGAATTGATTGAGCAGTATCAATTAACATATCAACGCAGTTCCTTCACATCGACGGCCGACTGTGGGACGCAAATTTTATTAATCGATAGCATCGGTCAGTTGATGAAGTTTTATGGCGTCGCCGATCTTGCTTTTATTGGCGGTAGCATTATTCCCCACGGGGGGCATAACCTGATTGAACCTGCGGCGTGGGGCATGCCGATATTAGCTGGGCCTCATCTCTTTAACTTTGCTCATGTTAGTCAATTACTGCAAAACGCGGGCGCACTCCAGTTAGTGAATAAAACCGAAGAGCTTGCGCAGGATGTCAGATATTATATTGAGTATCCTTCGCAGCGAGAAATAGCGGCTCAAGCAGGTAGGCATGTGGTGGCCAGTAATCAGGGAGCACTGCAGCGATTGCTAGCGCTGATTGACCCGTTATTGAGGCGGTATTAGTTAATCGTGGTAGTAGGCTGGTTCGTTTGCATTGATATTTCAGGCTCGACCAGCCAGTTATTTAGCTCATAAATATCACTTGGCGCTAAAATGCCTGCCGCACGCTTAAGTCCCAGTGAATTAATAATAAAATCGTAACGGGTATTGGCGTAGTCACGCTGTGCACGAAACAAATCACGCTGAGCATTTAATAGATCCACAATATTACGCGTGCCAGCGTCATAACCGGCCTCGGTTGCATCAAGGGCGCTTTCGGCTGAGGTAATGGCCAGTCGTCGAGCATTAACGCGCGAGGTATCGGCAACAGTGGTTAAAAAGCCCGAGCGCGTATCGCGAAAAGCTGAGCGCTTAGCGGCAATTAAGTTAGCCTGATCACGCACGCGTTGATACCCTGCTTCGCGGCGCTCGGCTTGTTTTAGGCCGCCTGCCCAAATAGGTAAATCGAGCGTAATCTCAGCAGTTGCGCCGTCTCTATTTAAAAAAGAGGTGTCGCTTGTCTCAGTAATTAGGTTGGTATTATCGGCGTCTTGATCGCTATCATTGTATCGCAGCGTGGCTCTGAGAGTGGGTGCAGTTGCGGCCTTTTTAGCCTTAGCATTTTGGTTGGCCGCCTCAGCCACTTGTTCGGCGAGCTTAATTGATAAATTATTTTCTGCGGCAAAAGCCACCCAGTCTTCGGCTTTATTGGGGGTGGGTTTTTGGGTAACAAAGCCGGCGGCAAGGTTGGATAAATTGGTATGGGCTTGACCTGTCAGCGCGGAAAGATTTTCATAGGCGATACCTAAACCAACTTCTTCTGTCAGACGATTGGCCACAGCTAGATCATACGCAGCCTGCGATTCGTGAACATCGGTGATCGCGATTAAGCCAACATCATAGCGTTGTTGGGTTTGTTCCAACTGTTGTTGGATGGCTTTTTCTTCGGCGAGGGCAGAGGTCAAGTTATCTTGGCCGCGCAATACATCAAAGTAGGCGTTGGCGGTGCGAATAATTAAGTCCTGCTGATCGATAGCCAACTGTAACTCGCCCTGTTTAGATAGCGCGCGACTTTGATGAAATGAGAAATAGGCCGAGAGATTAAATAAATCTTGTGACAGAGTAACTGAATAAGTAGTAGTATCGGATTCAATATTAGTACTGGATATAGGGTTACCGCCAAAGGCGGCCACATCAAAATTACTAGAATAGAATTTACTATTGATATCCTCATCAGTTTCGTTATGGATCGCTCTTGCGCTGATCTGCGGCAGCAGCTGTGAGATCGCTTTGGCCTTGATTTCTTGGCTGGCATTAAAGCTCGCTTTAGCGGCCTTTAAGGTCGGGTCGTTAATCAATGCCAATTCGTAAATATCCACTAAATCAGCTGCCTGTGCCCAAGGGTTAATGGCAAAGCAGGCAAAGCCACAGCTCAGCATGGCGAAGAAACGTTTAAGCAGTGAAATCAAAGGAGCAAATGGCATGAAAAATCCTTACTAAAAATCCGATAGAATGATTATTTTAACAGACCGATAAGCTAGACGGCGCCAACAATATTTAAGGTTAAGTGGAAGTAATACTACCGTTTTAGACCAAACCGCTTACATTATACGGGCTGCTAGGCCTCTTTAAGCAATATTGTTATAATTTACCTCTGCCAGTGCTTGCATCAAATATACGACAGTCTTTACCCTTTGGTTTTTAGCCCTAATGGGCGATCCCGCGGTTCGTAAGTTTCGACTGCTTGGTTGATGTGAGTCGGCTAACAATCCCTACAATCAAATATGAGTGATCGTGAAAAAAAAATACCGTTTTGATATTAAAGCTATGATGGCCAATTGTGAGCTCAATTACTTGCGTTTGTGCCAGATTATGCCGTCTCTTAATTTCAAGGGTTTAAATGGCGCGTCGGATGACCAGCATCTTGAGTTTTGTCCAGCCGAGGGTCAGAAGCGTTGTCATATTGACTTAGGCGCAGAAAGGTTAGCGCATTTGCAGTTAATGATTACCGAGCGTTGTCGATTTACCACTATGGTTAATTTACATTTGAATATTGAATCAATGCCACAAGCCTGCCAAGCCGCGTGTGTGAACCTATCGATTCGACTCTATCACGATGCGAAGATGGCTGAGGTGGTGGCGTGTAATCAGCAACCTAGTCGGTTGGCCAGTTACCAGTACCCTAATGAGCTTATGTTTCAGCCAGATGAAAAAGAGCAGCAAAATCGGTTTCTCGCCGAGTGGTTAAGTCTTACCTTAAAGCAAGGCTTAAGTGAGACGGTCTTTTTAGACGCCCAATCTGATTTTGCTTGGCTAGCTACGGCCGAGGCGTCATCGGCGCAACTGCGGCCGGCCAAAGCCAGCAGCCAAGCCGTTTCGCTGGCTCAGAATGCCCAGCGGAGTTAGTAATGAGTCTAAATTTATGACCGATATGCCGCCACTTGAACATCTTCAGCTTGGTGCCTTTAGCGCCAATCAAGTTTTGCGTTTAGTGCAAATTACCGATTGCCATTTAGGTAAGCAAAGCGGAGAGCGCTTAGTGGGTATGGATACCGATAGTAGCCTTGATCATGTGCTAACGCTGATTAAAGAGGAGCAACCAGAGGCTCATCTACTCCTCGCCACTGGGGATTTAGCCAATCACGGCTCGGCCGAGGCCTATCTTCGGCTAAAGGCGAAGCTAGCGCCATTAGGGTTGCCTTATGCATGGCTAGCCGGCAACCATGATAGGCGCGACTTGATGGTTGATACCGTAGGTAATTGTTTATTGCCTCGAACGGTTCGCGCGGGTCGCTGGCTAATCGTGATGATGGACTCGGCTGTCCCTGGTCAAGTGGGAGGCGAACTGGGTGAGCAAGAGTTGGTGTATTTAGAGCAGGCATTATTCGCGCATGCTGATGCCGATTACGTCATTGCTTGCCTTCATCACCAGCCGATTCCAATTGGTTGCGACTGGCTTGATGAGCAGCGGCTTGCCGATAGTAATAAATTGTTAGCCATCCTTTGTCGAGAGTCTCGGATGCGGGCAGTGTTATGGGGCCATGTGCATCAAGCGTTTAGCGGACAAGATGCACGTTTACCTGGGGTGCAATTGCTATCTGCACCCTCAACATGCGTTCAATTTGCACCCAATACCGAAGGCTTTAAACTCGATCAAATGGCGCCCGGTTATCGGTGGTTAGATCTGCACCCCAATGGTTATATTGAGACTGCAGTGTCGCGGCTAGACGGTGTTGATTTAGCGGTTGATTATGCATCGCAGGGCTATAAGTGATTGACTGCTTGCGTTTGTTCACTGAGATGATGCGGCCTTGAAGACCATTTTTTATTTACACGGCTACAACAGTTCGCCGCAGTCCCATAAAGCTCAACTTTGTGGTCGTTACTTTCAGCATTGCCAAATCGCAGGACAAGCCCTTATCGACTATCAAGTCCCGCAATTGCCCCATGCTCCTGCGCTAGCTATTTCTCAGCTTCAGTCGTTGATTGCCGGCGCTGAGCAACCGCTGCTAATTGGCAGCTCGCTGGGTGGTTATTATGCGAATTATTTAGCCCAGCAGTTTGATTGTAAAGCTGTGCTGATCAATCCCGCTATTTACCCTGATCATCTGCTAGTTGACTACCTTGGTCCACAGCGCAATGATTATACGGGTGAAACTTACACGCTTAGTAAACAACATATGATAGAGTTACAGGCTCTAAGTGTTGATGATATTCGTCAGCCTAAGCAGCGATGGGTACTATTGCAAACCGGCGATGAAACACTCGATTACAGTCAGGCCACTGCGTATTATCGCCGTTGTAGGACGGTGATTGAATACGGTGGCGATCACAGCTTTCAAAATTTTGCTCGATGGCTACCGGCGATTACTGATTTTTTAATCACATAGCAATATTTACTTAACTTGATAGCAGTAGTGAAAAATTATGTCTGAATATAACGCCGATTCAATTGAGGTTTTGACCGGTTTAGAGCCAGTCCGAAAACGACCCGGTATGTATACCGATACGCAACGGCCTAACCATTTAGCTCAAGAAATTATTGATAATTCGGTTGATGAAGCTCTAGCCGGCTATGCCGACACCATTCATGTAGTGGCCCATAAAGACGGTTCTTTATCGGCAGTTGATAATGGTCGTGGTATGCCCGTTGATATTCACCCTGAACATAAAATGTCAGGGGTCGAGCTGATTTTGACTAAGCTTCATTCGGGCGGTAAATTTTCAAATAAAAATTATCAATTTTCAGGTGGCTTACATGGCGTTGGAGTGTCGGTAGTTAATGCTTTATCAACCAAGTTAGAAGTTGATATTAAACGCGATGCCAAGAAGTTTAATATTACCTTTGGTGATGGCAAGTTGAAAAGTAAATTGAAGCAAACTGGCACTGTCGGTCAAAGGAATACTGGTACCGCTGTCCGATTTTGGCCCGATAAGCAGTACTTTGATTCAGTCAAATTTTCTATCCGACGCTTGCACCATGTATTGCGAGCGAAAGCTGTGCTATGCCCAGGTTTACGCATTACTTTTCATGATGAGAAAAGTGGCGAGAAAGAAGAGTGGTTCTATGAAGACGGCTTAAAGGATTATATTTTATCGGCTACGCAGGGTTGGCCAGTATTACCCGAATTGCCCTTCATGGGTAGCTTTAGTGGTGAGACAGAAGCGGTTGATTGGGCTGTGCAGTGGTTGCCAGAGGGCGGTGATATCGTCGCTGAAAGTTATGTTAATTTAATTCCCACAGCTCAGGGTGGTACGCATGTGAATGGCTTGCGAACTGGTATGTTAGATGCGATCCGCGAGTATTGTGAATTTAGAAATCTACTGCCTAAAGGCCTTAAGTTAACAGCAGACGATATCTGGGATCGCTGCAGTTATGTCTTGTCTGCAAAATTAACAGACCCACAATTTTCAGGCCAAACGAAAGAACGCTTGTCATCGCGAGAATGCGCTCCGTTCATTTCTGGGGTCGCTAAAGATGCGCTAGGCCTCTGGTTGAATCAACACACAGAAGAAGCTGACTTAATTGCTGAGCTAGCCATTAATAGCGCGCAAGCACGATCAAGAAAAGCAAAAAAAGTAGCCCGTAAGCGTATTGTTCAAGGTCCAGCTCTGCCCGGAAAATTAGCCGATTGCTCAAGTGACGACCCAGAGTTAGGTGAATTATTTTTAGTCGAGGGGGATTCGGCGGGCGGCTCGGCTAAGCAGGCGCGGGATAGAAGTTTCCAGGCTATTTTGCCTTTACGGGGTAAAATTTTAAATGCATGGGAAGTTGATTCACAGGAAATACTGGCCTCCGACGAAATTCATAATATTGCCGTTGCGATGGGGATTGATCCAGCCTCAAACGATTTGTCTGGTCTTCGCTACCATAAAATTTGTATCCTTGCCGACGCTGACTCTGATGGTCTACATATCGCTACTTTAATTTGCGCACTGTTTATGCGTCACTTTCGACCGCTAGTTTCTGCGGGTCATGTGTATGTCGCCATGCCACCCCTGTACCGAATCGATATTGGCGATAACGTCTACTACGCTCTTGACGATGCTGAAAAAACCGGCATTCTCGACCGTATTAAAGCCGAGAAAAAACGTGGCAAGGTTAACGTTCAGCGTTTTAAGGGTTTGGGTGAAATGAATCCCTTGCAGTTGCGTGAAACTACCATGGATAAAGATACCCGTCGTTTAGTGCAGCTAACCGCGGGGGCCGGTGATGGCACCGAGACATTGCTCGATATGCTATTGGCTAAGAAACGTGCCCCCGATAGGAAGAAGTGGTTAGAGGCTAAAGGTGACCTTGCTGAAGTCGTGTAGGGTTACTGCCCAGTCTTTGGTCTAAACACTTATTAAGTATGACTGCGCTTTTTTTCGGGTAGAGTATTAATCTGTCGTTTTTTTCAGGCGGATCATACTAAGTGTCATCACATCAAGCCCCAGAAGTCTTAACCGCCTTGGTTATTGGCGGCACTGGACCCACCGGACATTTCATTGTTAACGGCTTATTGGCCCGTGGTTATCGAGTGGCCATCTTACATACTGGCAATCATGAAGTGGCTGAAATCCCTTCTAGCGTCGAACATATTCATACTAACCCTTACGATCAAAATTGCTTAACCGATGCCTTAGCCGAAAGGCGGTTCACTTTATGCATCGCCGCCTATGGTCGCTTGCGCGTCATTGCCGATTTAATGCGTGAGCGTTGCGACGCCTTTATTTCGATTGGCGGACAACCTTGCTACTTAGGGTATATGAACCCTCGTCTGCATGTGCCCGAAGGCTTAGTCGTACCAACAGATGAGGAGGCTGAATTGGTGTCAACGGTAGAGCAGGACGAAAAAGGTTACCGTATTGTCAAAACTGAACGTGCAGTATTTGAAGCCTTACCGCATGCGACGCATTTTCGCTATCCGATTGTTTATGGTCCTTATCAGGCGTTGCCCAGGGAGTGGTGTATTGTTAAACGTATTATTGATAAGAGACCGCACATTATTTTACCTGACGATGGTTTGTCGTTACTTAGCATGGGTTATGCGGAGAATTTAGCCCATGCGATTTTATTAGCTGTCGACCAACCGGAGGCGGCACGCGGCCAAATTTTTAATTGCGGTGACAGTCAAACCTTAACGCTACGTCAGATGGTCGAAGTGATCGCTGAAGGTTTAGCTCATCAATGGCGTATTGTTTCAATGCCCTATGAACTGGCTAAATCGGCTAAGCCTTTAATGATGCAGCCGACAACCACGCATCGATTGATGGATATCAGTAAGCTACAACAACGATTGGCTTATGCCGATAAAGTGACGCCCCAAGAGGGATTAATAAAAACTGCGCATTGGCTTCTTAAAAATCCCTTCGCAGCCGATGACTGGCAGGTTAAAGCCTTGCAAGACCCATTTGATTACTGCGCTGAAGACCAGTTGATTAATGCTTGGGATAGTGCAATCACGTCGATTAATCCAGTTAGATTTAATCCAGAACCGGACTATACCATGGCCTACAGCGGTCCAGGCGGTCGGCGGCGATCGAATAAACAATTTACTGAATAAACTAGCTGAGGGAAGTATATGGACACTAGTCAAGGGCCACTTCAAGGTATTAAAGTGCTCGATTTATCGACCGCCATAGCGGCTCCTTTTGGCAGTGCCATGATGGCCGACCAAGGGGCAGAAGTCATTAAGGTTGAAGCACCAGGGATTGGGGATGTGATGCGTTATATCGGCTCAAGCTGCCGTGGTGTCACTGCTATGTTTCATATGGCGAATCGCGGTAAGCGAGGTTTAGCGATTGACTTAAAGCAGGAAAAAGGTCTTGCAGTTTTTTTAAAACTGGTCGCTGATGCGGATGTGGTTATACATAATTTTAGAGTTGGTGTCGTTGAACGCTTAGGTATTAGTTATGATGATTTAATTGCAATTAACCCTAAGCTTATTTATATCTCGGTTTACGGCTTTGGTCATGAAGGCCCCGATGCTCATCGCCGCGCCTATGATAATGTTGTACAGGCTTTTTCGGGCGTCACTTATAATCAAGCCGATGCTGAGACGGGTGAGCCAATGCAATGTTATCAAGCGATTGCTGACAAGATGACGGGCATGAATGTATCAATGGCTGCTAGTTCGGCATTATTTGCCAGAGCGATGGGTCGCGGTGGCCAACATATCCGATTAAATATGGTCGATAGCATGGTGCATTTTTTATGGATGGATGCCTCTGAAAAAGCGACTTTCTTAGAGCCTGAGGCAGAGTTGGGGCAACAGGTTGCCAAGGGCGTTAAGCTGATGAAGTTCGCTAACGGTTATGGACAGTCAGCACCTGTATCCGATGTTGAGTTTCATGGGCTCTGCGCCGCATTTGATGTTGATTCGCACGCTGAGCCTCGCGTTGAAACCATTATCGATCGCGCCGCAAATAAAGAGGTGGTGGCAGAGGTGATACAAAAAGTCTATGCCAATGCGGCGAAGATCGATGTGGATGAAGCGATTGCTGCCATGATCGCTAACGACGTGCCCTGCGCTAAAGCAATGGATATTAAAGATTTGCCTGAGCATCCGCAGATGATTGCTAACGGTACCTTTGTTAGCAGTGAGCATCCTATTGCGGGCAAGATTCGTGAGCCGCGCATGGCGGCACAATTTGAAGGCACACCAGCGGGAGTGGGGTTTTCTAGCCCATCGCTTGGTCAACACAATGATGAAATCATGCATGAGCTGGGTTTGGCTGACGATATTGAAGCGCTACGAGCGGCAGGTATATTAAGCTAAGTATCAACCGCTGAATGTTGAAGAATATAAAAAGGAAGAAACACAATGAAGTATATTTTTACACTGTTAACGCTGACTTTTTTATTAGCCTGTGGGGATTCAATCGATCCGGCAGATCAGCGTGTCAGACCTATCGATGTTGCTTCCGATCAGCGAGAAGCCTACCGCAAGCTGGCAATGGACGGTGCTGAAAACTTTCGCGATTTAGGGGGGTATCAAACGCATGATGGTAAAACCGTCAAGTGGGGCATGTTATATCGCTCAGACAGCTTGGCCGACTTAAGCGATCAAGACCTAGCGTTTATACAACGCTTGAATGTCAAACAGATAGTCGATTTTCGTACCCCGTTTGAAAAAGCCGAAGACCCCGATCGCATTCCCGCTGGTATTCAATACGTGGAACGTGAAATTGATGTCGAGGGCACCGCAGTTAAAGAATTATTTGATAAGATCTCTTCGGGAGATATTGACGATTTAAATGCGATTGAGTTGATGGAAAACGCGAACCGTGCCTTTGTCTCTTCACAGCAACCCGTTTATGGTCCATATTTAAAAAGTTTGCTCGATGATGAAAATATCCCGAGCGTGGCACATTGCACAGGTGGCAAAGACCGAGCAGGTTTTGGCGCCGCGATCATCTTATTAGCTTTAGGTGTGCCTGAAGAAACCGTCATTAATGATTTTATGTTAACCAATGTTTATACCGAAGACAAAATCAATAAATATATTTGGATGATTAGGCTAGGCTCTTTATTTAGAACCGATCCCGAAAAAATACGCCCCTTACTGGGCGTTGAGCGTAGTTTTATCTTAGCGGCGCTAGATCAAATGAAAACACAATACGGCTCTATTGATAATTATTTTCGACAAGGCTTGGGATTAAGTGATGATGAACTGCTTCGTTTGCGTGAGAAATTTTTAGAGGGCTAGCCTAAAGAATAGACTTTAGCGATAATAAAAGAGTCGGCTAGCTGAACAAAATATCTAAAAAAAGGTATACTCGATAAAGCCTAATCACAAGCCTATTAATTTATCTCGGGTGCTTTTTTGCTATGAATCAATCCGCTGCAACTGATAAGACTTTGCAAAATGCCGAGTTGATATGCCGCGATGCTGGTGTGAGGTTGACTGTAAAACGTAAACGAGCATTGGCCTTGCTATTAGAGGCTCCATCACCGGTATCGGCCTATGAGTTGATCGACTTGTATCATGCGCGATACAGTGAGTCGCTTACCGCGATGTCGGCCTATCGCATGCTGAATTTTCTGGTTGAAGAAACGCTCGCTCACCGATTAAATTCGGTTAATAAATACACGGCTTGCGAGCACATCAACTGCAATCATGCGCATGATTTACCTCAATTTCTTATTTGTGATAATTGTCAGTCGGTGTCCGAGGCCGGAATCCAAAAGCATACTTTGGAGCAGTTGAGGGCTGATATACTGAAATCCGGTTTTTCAATGCATAATCAACAGCTTGAGTTGCACGGTTTGTGCGGCAAGTGTCAAAAATAATCAATTTTTCCCGCTGAGTTTCTCCAATATATTTTTCTTTAGCTTAGCTTTTTTGTCTCAGTGCCCCGAACTTAATGGGTGGGTGTTTGATTTAAGATTCTTAAAGATCATTAATTGGCCAATTTGTGCTTGAAACACCCAAATGATATGTTGTATCATTCCCAGTTATGATTGACAAAAACTAAAAATATTTACTCAAAAAAATCTGGAGAATCAATAAAATGAAAAATTTACTTCTACTAGGCCTGTTTTCTGTATTGGCTTTTTCAGCAAATGCTGAAGAAGACGATCATGGGCATGGCGGCCATGAAGGTCATGGAGGCGATATTATTTCTGCAGCTGAGACAGGCTTTGAAATACACGTTGAAACAGGCGAAGCTTTAGCAGGCGAAGCTAAATTATTTGAGGCAGACTTTAACGATTTCGAGCTTGGTGCATACGGGACAGATGAGCCTGGTATTATTCTAGAAGATGGCCCATTTGGGGCATACAATTACCTTGCTTACAATATGCAAAGCAACCTCAAAGAATGGGATGGCTCTAGCTGGACTGCCTCAACTAACAGTTTACTAACACTAGAAAGCCATGATTATGGAGTACAACCTTTTTCTTTGGGTCTAATTGGCATGTCAGATGATGAAGGTGGTGTTCATGAGCACCTTGAATTTTTCATTGATCCAAGTGCGTCAGCCCAGGCCTTCTTAATTGAATTTATTCTCGAGGGTTACTCTGATCAAGCGTTGTCATCAGCTAATGGTTGGTCTTCTGAATCTATCTTCATCGTTTTTAACAATGGTATGGATGAGGCATCCTTCGACGCTGGTCCGGTATCAGCAGTTCCAATACCAGCGGCTTGGTTATTCCTAGCTTCTGGTTTAGGTTCTTTATTACTAGGACGCCGTCTTAAAGCCTAGTAGCACCTTGAAAGCGTGATCTCTTTAGCGATTGCGGCTAGAATAAAAACCCGAAGTATTGTGCTTCGGGTTTTTTCTTTATTTCTTGAATCTATTGGTAAAGAAGTGTCAAAAAATTTTCTCAAATTCATGAAGATTTCATTGTTTGCAATGGCATTTTTTGTCAGCCTCGTGCCGTTAAGTAATGCTCAACATGCCGACATATGGCTTACATTGGTTGATAACCAGGTGGCAGCAAGCGAAATAAATTCTGAAACCAATATCCCTATCATCACTGACTTAACAACAGGAAAGTCTTTATTTCCAAATACTTTTGGATCTTTTAGTGATCCAAATAAAACTGATCAGCCTGGTTTCCAGTCATTGACTAACACTTTTAGCCCAAATAGCTTTCTTTACTACCGTGTAGTGGGCTCGTTGTGGTTTTGGAATGGTCAAGCATGGGTTAACGAGGTAGCTGATCAGGAAAGAGTGAAAATTCGAGATGTGGTGTATTCCTATTCGATCATCACTGACTCAGGCGTTAGCAATCCACTGGGCGCTATTGCTCAAATTAATGGCAATGGCTCTTTACACCAGCACATAGATTTCTTTATCGAAAATCTAGGCTCAGGCGATCCTACAATTGGCGCCTATATGATTGATATAGAGTTTTTTGGGACCGATACACCTGGTGGCACTATTGAGACCCACTTAACCTCAGAGCCTGTGCGAATTGCATTCAATTATCAAATGAGTGAGGCTGCCTTTGCTCAAGCCATTAATGCACTCACGTCTCAGCCAGAGCCAGAGCCAGAGCCAGAGGCTGTTGCTGTTCCCATGCCGAATGGCGCATTATTTCTATTAGCGAGTTTACTGTTTATTTTTGCTTACTACGAGAAGACGCGTAAATCTATAGTAAGGTAGCTTCGTTACTCTTTATTAGGCCAGGCATTAAAAACTGTGATGACTCCATCTGCTATTTATCGAATAATCAAGACTTGTTTTAGAAAGGCTATTTGGGCCTTAATGATAGGAGCTTTAATCCTGCCTGCGGTTATCTTGAGTGGTTGTGGAGGCGATGTCAGCGGCGGCACACAGACCGTAGTGAATTCAGGCGGCCCGGTAACTGGCGCCAGATTATTCGTCAATAATGTCAGTGGTGACGATACTAACGACGGCATCACTTTGCCCTTTCAATCGCTTCAATACGCACTGGATCAACTGAGACCTGGCGATGTGCTAGTGGTCCAACACAATGAAGGGCATCCTTACCATACTGATAATATTATTAAGCAGGTATTCGATGCTGATGGCGTTCTTTTAAAAAAACTCCGCGGATACCGGGTAACGAACAGCGGCACAATCTCTGCACCTATTATTATTGAGGGTGATGTCACTTCACGGCCTGTGATTAATCAGCAGCAAGAAAGCTTTGCGAGTAACAGGAATGATATCACCTTGGGCTTGCTGTTAGACTGTGTGAGTCACATCATTGTACGTAATATCGAAATTACAAAGGTTAATGAGGCCGGCATAAGTAGTTCAGTCAACGGCGCCTGCGAAACTAACAATATCACCTTAGAGGGCAACCGTATCCATCACGTTTATGGAGAAAAGTATGTTGGCGGTATTCGGCTAATGGGGGTCAGTGATACAGTCATTCGGAATAATGAAATTAGCGATGTCTTTAGCCAGTTATCCAACGAAGAGAATGAATTGATTAGAACTGGCCGCGGCTTGTCTAACATCGTGATCGATGGTAATACATTTACCAATTTAGACAGTGGCGTCATTATTAATGCGCAGGGGTTGGGTAGTCCTGCGTATTCGCTCAATATTGAAGAGCCCGTAGCGAATATTCAAATACATAATAATAATTTCACGCAAGTCAAACAGCCCGTTAACTTCCATAACCAAATAAGCGATACCTCAGCAAATGATGAAATTAAAACAGGGCTATTCAAGTCTGTAGATGTGTCGGGTAATTTATTTCGTATGCCTGAAGACTCTGAAAAAGCGGATTCTGCGATTTTGCTTGATCTAGGAGGCAGTGAATACCAGTCAGAATCATTCTGTTTATTCAATAATAATTTCATTGATACTGCTTCGATTGTGATTGATATTTCGGGGGTAAAAAATGTTGAGATATTTAATAATATCTTTCATCCAACCTTAGAGGGATTTGACGTGAATCTATTGGTGACACGGTCGCCGGAAAACTCTTCATTAGAAAACAGTATTGCGTACAGTGATTATAATTTATATTTTGCGCCAGCAGATTATCTGAGCTGGCGATTAGATGCAGGCGGCCCATTAGAAGATGTTTTTCGAGATATGGATAATTGGCAAAATGTTGAATCTCATCCTCAGCTCAGCACTAGGCCGGATGTCGATTCGCAAAAAAATACTGACCCCTTGTTTATTAACCAATTAAATAATGACTTTCGATTATCAGTCGAATCGCCCGCATTGCTAGCCGGTCGTAATGGTGTCTCCATAGGCTATGACTATACTCAGGCCTTAGATTTTAGATCTAATTGTCGAGCACTATTTTGAGTCCAATGCTTATGCCGAATATCCAACTAGAGCAGATCTTCTCACTTTCATTTCTACCGCCGCGATTAAGCCATGGTGTATCCATTGCTATTTGCATTGCCGCTTTTTTTTCTTCAATGACGACCGCTGAAAACGCGATGGAAGAAGTGACGATTAATGCTCAAAAGCAAGAGCAAAAAACGGCTTTAGGTTTGAGTACGATTGAGCTGTCGGATGATGAACTGCTCAGTAAACAAGGCGGTACTTTAGGTGATACGTTGGCCAATGAACTGGGGGTGCACAATGCTTCTTATGGCCCAGGCGTTGGTCTGCCTGTATTGCGCGGTCTCTCTGGTGTACGTGTGCGTCTTAGTGAAGATGGTGTCGGAGCTTGGGATGCTTCCTCTATTAGTCCTGATCATGCGACGGCGATAGAGCCGGCCTTGGCTAAAAGTATTCAGGTACTCAAAGGTCCTGCGACGGTTTTGCATGGGAATAATGCGGTGGGTGGCACGGTTGAGGTGCTTAATGGGCGAATTGCTGAAGCCTTAGATAATCAATCTTTGTCTTCAGTCTTCGAGCTTAGAAAAGAATTAAACAACGACCATCATCGTGAAACTGCCATTTCTAAGCTTAAAACCGAAATGGGAAAGTGGGTTTTTCAGGTTGATGGCTTTACGAGAAGCGCTGAAGATATGAGCATTCCTGCGCTAGCCATTGAAGAGCAGGCTATCGAGCAAGTATTTGCTATCAGCAATTCGGATAATACTTTTGGCACGGTATTAAATACGGATTCAGATACCGATAGCGGTTCATTGGCGTTAAGTTATGTCGATGATGATTTTTTTATTGGCGGTTCAAGCACGATGATTAACAGTGAGTATGGCATCCCGCCAGGTGCGCATACCGAGCCAGCGGATTCGCCGGGGCACAGTCATAGCCACCCCGTTGGCGAAAATATTGTGATTCAGTCGAGAGTTCGTATCGATTTGGAGCAGGAGCGTCATCTATTTAAGTTCGGTTATAAGATTAGTAATCCTAGCTTAAAAGACGTACGCTTAACGATAGGAAACATTAAATATCAGCACCTTGAGTTTGAGCAAGACCCAGTAACAAAAAAATTTATAAACGGCACTCGGTTTATCAATGATGTGTTTGAAGTTAAAGCTGAAATCAATCATCACTTACTGCATCGTTTTAACACACAGCATAGCGGCAAGATGGGGCTACAGTGGGTAGATCGCGCGTTTTCTGCAGAGAATATGCGCTCACTAGGTGGCGGTGAGGATTTTATTCCAGCAGCGGATCAGCGCTCGATCGGTGTTTTCTTCTATGATCAATTTCCATTAGCCATAGGCCTGTTTGAGTTAGGTTGTCGCTATGAGTGGCAAGAGATATTACAGCGACAGTTAACTGCTGGATTATTGCCCTACAATACCCAGTTTATGCATGAGCCGATTAGCTATCAAAGCTATACTTTTTCCTCAGCGTTAAGCGTGGATGTATCCGATCAACAGCGTTTAGTATTTGGATTAAATTCGGCACAGCGAGTGCCTGAAATACAAGAATTACTCTCACTAGGCCCACACTTGGCGACACGTTCATATGATATCGGCTTATTGCTGTTTGATAGTCAATTGAATGATTCTCCACCTGAGGCTGAAAAGTTTCAGGGCATTGATTTGCGCTGGGAGTGGCAAGGTGCTTTTGGTGATATGAGCAGCGCCATCTTTTATACCGAAGCAGATGATTTTATTTATCAAAAAAAAAGAGCGATCAATGGATTGTTTGATACCTCTGATAACGTTTTCCGTAATGCCTGTGTTCGATTAGAAGAATGCATTGCTGTCTTTGATTATCAGCAGCATGATGCAACGCTGACCGGTTATGAATGGCAGTGGACATTACCGCCTATCGACGTTCGAGGTGGTGAATTTCAAATAGAGTTATTTGCTGATCATGTTCGAGGAAGGCTGACCGGCAGCGAGGACTTACCGAGGATGCCGCCGGCCCGCAGAGGGCTTGGCTTTCAGTGGGGGAACGGCCTCTTCTATTCGGAGTTGCGTTACAATTTTGTCGCTGCACAGAAAAATATTGGCGATAATGAAGTACCAACAGATGCCTATAAGCTACTCAATGCCTATGCGTCTTACATTCTTCATTTTGACGGTCCCTTTCATCAAGAAATGATTGTTTTTTTACAGATGAAAAATTTATTGGATGAAGATATTCGAAAATCAACGTCTTTTTTAAGAAACTTTACCCCAGAGCCTGGCAGAGAAATAGTGTTCGGTGTTCGGTATCAATTTTAATATGATTAATAAATACGGCATCAATTTAACACTTGTGAGCTGCCTGTTTTTATCAACGGCGGTGCTAAAGAGTTATGCACAAGGGATTACGACCTGTAATGCTTTCGGCCATTTTGATGTTATCATCGATGTTGATCCCGCTGGAACAGACGGCGGCTCACTACTGATTGATGAGAGCGGTCAGTTTCCATCCGAAGCGAGCACTGGTAGAACGGTTGTGCCGGCCGATTTTGGTGATTTTGCTGGCGGTCCGCATAAAACCGATGATCCTGGTTGGGTGGTTAAGGCAGGGGATTTCCTCGGTGGTGAGGTGCTGTGGTTTCGCGCACTTGGCTCGCTACGTTTTTGGGATAAAGATGAGCAACGTTGGCTAGATGATTCACCTAACGGCGAGCGGGTTCGTTATTTTGGTGCAATACCACCCGATGTTGTGATTAATGGCACGGCTGAAGAGAATGCTTTTTATGCAGAGGGTACAATTTGGTCAGGTGCAGGGGTTGAAGGCCCATTAGAGGCCCCTATAGAACAGGCGGCGGGCGTGACCTCAGGTGATGCTATTCATGCCCATCTTGATTTTTGTCTTGAAGGAAAAAATTCTGAAGGCGTCATGGGCGACTGTACCGTTCCCGGCATTGGTCACACCGGTTCACCCACCGTAGGGGCATATTTGATTGAGATGCAATTATTTTCTGATACGGTCGCCGGCAACAGTGAACAACAAAAATACATTGACTCACCACCGGTGAAGGTACTGTTAAATAATGGTTTAGTGGCCGATGAATGTGGTGTAGCAATTGGTGCGTTGACAGTTCCTAATAGTGTGATTGATCGCTCGGCCGCCCTGCCGGCGGCTGGGATTTTAATTATGAGCGGGCCTTAACACTCAACAGGCGATTTTGATTCTATGCGCATTTTTTTGGCTCCAATGGAAGGCGTTATTGATCACCACTTTCGCACCCTCTACAGCGCAATAGGCGGCGTTGATATTTGTGTCAGTGAGTTTATTCGCGTCAATGACGTGGCGGTCAGTAAAAAAGTGTTTCTGCGTGATTGCCCTGAACTGCAGCAAGCTTCATTCCATCAACAGCGATTAAGTGCCACTCCTAATGGCACGCCCTTACGCGTGCAATTGTTAGGTAGTAATCCGGAAACCATCGCCGCTAGCGCAGTCACTGCTATTAACCTTGGCGCATCGGCGATTGATTTAAATTTTGGTTGCCCCGCCAAAACAGTGAATAAAAGTCGCGGCGGTGCGGTGTTGTTAAAAGAGCCGCAATTGGTGGGTGAGATTGTTCGACAAGTGCGATTCGCAGTGCCGAGTGAGCGGCCTGTTACGGCAAAAATTCGTTTGGGCTTTGAAGACCGCAGTCTCTATATGGAAAACGCTTTAGCTATCGCCGAAGCTGGTGCAACAGAACTTTGCGTCCATGCCCGTTCTCGTGCTGATGGCTACAGCCCACCGGCTTATTGGTCTTATATTCAAAAGATTGTTGAAGCGGTTTCGCTACCGGTCATTGCTAATGGCGAAGTATGGTCAGTTGATGATTGGCGAAACTGTCGGGAACAAACCGGTTGTGAGGATGTGATGTTAGGTCGTGGTTTAATTGCTTGCCCCGATTTGGCCTTACAAATAAAAGCGGCGGCGGCGGGGCGAAAGTATCAAGCCTTATCTTGGTCGGCTGTCATGCAGTTGCTAAATCAATTTTACTATCAGACTAAGGCGGCTTATCCGAGTCGATTTTTAGGTAATCGGGTGAAGCAGTGGTTATTTTATTTGCAGATGCATTACCCTGAAGCCAAACCCTTATTCGATACGATTAAGCGTTATCGACAACCGCAGGAATTTGAGGCGGTGCTGGGCTTACCGCTGGCCTAAGCTACCTATCAATAGCGGCGAAGGCTAAATCACTTTGACCCAACTTTTTTCTTCAACTCTGCGTTGTATTTTCCAGGTGCCGTCGACTTTTACGTAGTCATCTAGGTACCACAGACCACACATCATTAATTTACCCTGCCCTTTTTTAGCGGCCATTTCCATTGGATTGAAACACATAATACGGCCTGTTGCTTGGCTAATATCATGCTCAGTGGCCAAGGTGATTTGGCAGTTAGCATTGAGATGTTGATGACTAGGAAAGGCATCAGTCAATGACCTTTGTAAGAAATCAATCGTTTCCGGTAGATTGCCCTTCTCACCACCTAATGCTGTGTAGTCAATAAAGGCATCGTCGGTAAATACTTCGTTTAGTTGATCAAATGCCTTGGCATCAATCAACTCTGCGTAACGATATAGTAAATCGTGGATTTCAAGTTTGGCAGAGACTTGTTCGAGGGTGTAAGCCATAAGTGAATTATCCTTATTATAAAAGTCTAGAAAACGAAAGCTGACTAACCAGCTTCAAAGCTAGTAATAAGAATACCGTAATAAGTTGAGGTTAAAGTTGGCGATAAGTTAATTATCGCCAATCGAGAGACGATTAACCTTCGACAAAGGCTCGCTCAATCACATAGTGGCCTTGGTTGCCGCTGCGCACCTCATTAAATCCTCGCTCATCCAAGATGGCGCACATGTCTTTGAGCATACTGGGACTGCCACAGAGCATAAATCGATCATCCTCTACACTTGGCTTTGGCAGACCAAGGTCAAGAAATAATTTACCGCTAGTCATAAGGTCGGTTAAACGACCATTATTTTTATAAGGTTCTCGAGTAACAGTAGGGTAGTAAAGCAGTTTTTCACGTACCATTTCACCAAAATATTCGTGCTGGGGCAGTTCATTCTCAATGTAATCGCTGTACGCCAATTCAGATACCTCTCTGACCCCGTGAGCGAGAATGATTTTATCGAATTGCTCATAAACCTCAAAGTCTTTGATAATACTCATAAAAGGGGCTAAGCCAGTACCAGTCCCTAGTAGATATAAGTTTTTTCCAGGTAGCATTTCATCGGTGACCAGAGTGCCCAGAGGTTTTTTACCGATTAATACTTCATCACCAACTTTTAAATGCTGTAACTTCGATGTCAGTGGACCATTTGGCACTTTAATGCTAAGAAATTCTAGTTCATCTTCGTAATTCGCACTTGCGATGCTGTAAGCTCGTAATAGGGGTTTTCCTTCATGTTCAAGGCCAACCATTACGAAGTGACCATTTTTAAAGCGAAAGCCAGCATCTCGGGTAGTTTTAAAACTAAATAAACTGTTGTTCCAATGATGGACGTCGGTCACGGTTTCGGTCATTAACTTAGTCATTCGTTTTCCTCAAACAAAATTATCGTCTCAAGCTAGGAGGTCCAATATATATGGCAATTTTCAACAGGTATAGCGGGATATAAAGATATAATATATTTGTTTTTCCGATATAATAGCTACACCATAGATATCTGATACTATTTATCAAATAATATCTATTATCATTTAGTAAAACAATGTGAATTTCAGTAAATATACGGTGCTGTCATTCATCTGGCTTAACCTAGAGGCATCAGAAAGTGAAATTTACCCTACGTCAACTTCAAGTATTTCTTGCCACTGCGCATTATCAAAATATAAGCCGAGCGGCTGAGAGTTTATCCATGTCTCAGTCTGCCGCTAGTGGCGCACTCCGCGATTTAGAGGAGCGCTATGATGCGCAACTATTTGATCGAGTGGGAAAACGATTGCGGCTCAATATGCTGGGTCAATCGCTTCGCCCCTTAGCTGAGGCCTTAATCTCGGGCGCAGAGGATGTCGAGGTTGTTTTGCAGCAGCAAATGCCCGCGGGGCGATTACGAGTTGGTGCAACGCTGACCATCGGCAATTACATCGCAATACCGATTATTGCCAGTTTTAAAAGGGATTATCCTGAAGTGAGTGTTCGCTTACATGTTGCTAATACCGCACATATTGCCAAGCAAGTGCTGGATTTTGAGCTGGACGTCGGTTTAATAGAGGGCGAGTATTCACACCCAGATCTTCATGTGCATCCATGGTGTTATGATGAGTTAATGATTTTTTGTTCGCCAGAACACCCTTATGCGAATAAAAAAATTTTAACCGATGATGACTTAACTAATGCCCAATGGATTCTGCGTGAGCATGGTTCAGGCACACGGCAAACCTTTGATCGCGCGATGCACGGCCTAATCAATGAACTGGATGTGCACTTGGAGTTTGAGCATACCGAGGCCATTAAACGGGCTGTTGAAGCGGGCCTAGGGCTCGGCTGTTTGTCCGTTATTCCGCTAGCCGATGCCTTTAAAAGAGGCAGCTTGGTGCCACTAAAGCTGAAACATCGCGATATGAGCAGGCAATTCTACTTTGTCACGCACAATAAAAAGTTTCCTTCACGGGGACTTCAATCGTGGCTTGATTGTTGCCGTGTTACGCACCCAGAGACAACTTAGCTACCTAGACTGGCTTTAATACCTTGATAGAAGATGACTAAAACGCCGGCCGGAGCGATAAAACGCAAGCTAATAAACCATAGGTTAAATAAGCCAGTCGATAAGCCATCGATCTCTTTACGCACCCGGGTATAGCCGACCTTCCAACCCACAAACAGCGCAATTAAAAGCCCGCCTAGCGGTAACATAATATTGGCAGTTAAATAGTCCAAGCGATTAAAGACCTCGCTCGAGTAAATACTTGCCACACCGCCTAGCCAGCATAATATGCTTAGACCGACAGTGCCAACAAGCGCGAACTGCCGAGCTTTTCTAGCCATGCGATACCGGGCTCGATGAGTGAGATCGATGAGCTTAACGCTGCAATTGCAACTAAAACAAAAAATCCTGTTCCAAAGAAGGTACCGCCCCACATGCCTGAAAAGGCAATAGGCAGCGTTTCAAATAATAAGCCTGGCCCAGAGCCTGGCGCCAGACCACTGGCAAACACTAGTGGAAAAATAGCCATGCCGGCAATTAAGGCGATCAACGTATCTAGCCCGGCAACAACGATCACTGCGTTTGAAATTGATTGATCGTTTGACATATAAGAGCCGTACACCATGACGGTTCCCATGCCTAAGCTAAGGGTAAAAAAAGCATGGCCCATGGCGGTTAACACCGATTGACTGGTCAGTTTGCTAAAATCAGCGGCAAACATAAAATTTAAGCCCTTCTGAAACTCGCCGTTTTTGAAGGCGTACCATAGCAAGAGCAAAAGCAAAGCAAATAAAATGGGCATTAAAATATTCACGGCATTGCCAATGCCACGTGTAACCCCAAGTCCAACAATTGTTGCCGTGGCAAGAATAAAGACGCTATGCCATAGCAGTTGCCGGTCGCTATCTTGGGCTAAATAGCCGAATCTGTCAGCGATAATTTGGGCGTCTTGACCGATATAGGCTGAACTGGCACTTTGAAACACATATTCTAGCGACCAGCCAGCCACCACGCTGTAATACATGAGAATCATGATCCCGGCGGCCACGCCCATCAGACCAATAAATGCCCACAGCTTACTGGCGCCGGCGGCACGTGCCTGCGACAGCATGGCGTGCACTGGGTTGGCGCGACCTTTTCGACCAAGCAGTACCTCAGCCATCATAATTGGCACGCCAAACATCATAATGCAGATCAGATACATGAGAACAAAGGCGCCGCCGCCATTTTCGCCAGCAATATAAGGAAATTTCCAAATATTACCCAGCCCAACTGCGGCGCCAGTGGTGGCTAAAATATAGGTCCAACGGTGAGTCCAAACGGGGTAATGAGTGGATGATTGAGCAGACATAGCGACCCTTTGTGTTGCATTAAATGGTTATAATAGTTCGTCGAGCTGGCCTTTAGCGAAAACTAAAGGCGCCTCTCAGCACTAAAATACCATTTATCAATCAACACGCAAGTGTCTTTTTGCCGATTAGCGTTGCCGTTTAGTCAGTCGGGTTAATGGCCGCTAGATGGTCGAGTGCCTCACTGTATTCAGTGATTAATCGCATCATGATATCGCGACAGGATTCAATTTGATTGATTTGTCCTACCACTTGTCCAACAGGGTTGAAGGCCACCTTTTGGGTTTCGCCACTGCCGGCATAGCGATGGGTGCGGCGCGTAGCGTCAAAGGTTAAATACCCTTGTAGCGGCATGGGCAATGGGTCTGGGGTATCGGGCCTATCCCAAGCTTCGGTCCATTCATTTTTCAGCATTCTGGCGGTTTTACCCGTGAAGGAGCGCGACCGAATTGTGTCTTCAGAGCTGGCATTCATGTAGGACTCGCGTTGTGCCGGTTCTGCGGCCGCCTCAGATGCATTGAGCCACATAGACCCCATCCAGACGCCTTCAACACCCATGCTCATGGCTGCCAACATTTGACGGCCATTGGCTATCCCGCCTGCCGCTAGCACCGGCAAGGGTGCAACCGCGTCGACCATTTGTGGCCAAAGCACCATTGAAGTTACTTCACCGGCGTGACCGCCACCTTCAGAGCCCTGACAAACAATAAAATCAAGGCCGGCATTCTTATGATTAATTCCGTGTTTTAGTCGACCAGCAAGTGCGCCTATTAAACGACCGGATTGATGAACTTGATCGACAATATTTGCCGGTGGCGTGCCTAGGGCATTAACGATCATTCGGCATTTGTCTCTTGTTAGCGCTTCATCAACCAGTAATTGAGCCTGTGCTTCAGAGAAACTCAAGGTGACTTCATCATCGTTCTCCGGCCAAGCTGGCACATTATGGTCTTTCAGTAGGCCCTCAGCGAATTCACGATGCTGCTCAGGGATTGCCGCTTGCAGCATTTCGACTAATTTATCAGGATCGGTTTCACCCTGACCTTCATATTTTTGCGGGATCGCGGTATCGACACCGTAGATATGGTCGCCAATATGGGCATCGATCCAGTCGAGTTCTTCTTTTAATTGTTTAGGCGAGAACCCGACAGCACCTAAAACGCCAATGCCGCCGGCCTTGGACACTGCAACGACAACATCACGGCAGTGGGTGAAGGCAAATATGGGTAGCTCAACGCCGAGTTTCTTACATAGCTCTGTTTGCATGGGTCTCTCCTAAAAATCAAATTAACGACAGTCGCTACGTTACTGTTCATTCGCGTATTTGCCAATAGCGGTTAACACTTTGTGGATAGCAAAAACAATCAAATCGAGGCATTTGGGTTTGTCGAGACGTTATCTCGGATAAAACCAGCAAAAAAATGGATTTTACTTCATGTATACGGAAATAATACCGCGGCATTGGGCAGATTGGCTTTAATGCGGCATTGGCTTGTGTATAATCGCGCCGCTTTAACATTTGTCGTCATGGCTAACGCCATTTAGGAGTGTCACTACAGTGACTGAACAAATTAATATTAAAGAGCTGCGTAATATCGCTATTATTGCTCATGTTGACCATGGCAAGACCACCTTAGTCGATAAGCTATTAGAGCAGTCTGGGACACTCGATCGTCGTGATCAAGGCATTGAAAGGATCATGGATTCGAATGATCAGGAAAAAGAGCGTGGCATCACTATTCTAGCCAAAAACACAGCGATTAACTGGCAAGGCTATCACATAAATATTGTTGATACCCCGGGCCATGCCGATTTTGGAGGTGAGGTTGAGCGTGTGTTGTCGATGGTTGACTCGGTACTCCTGCTAGTTGATGCGGTCGATGGGCCGATGCCTCAAACTCGATTCGTAACTCAAAAGGCCTTTGCCCGCGGTTTGAATCCTATCGTGGTGATTAATAAGATCGACCGACCGGGCGCGAGACCTGACTGGGTAATGGATCAGGTGTTTGATCTATTTGATCGTCTTGGCGCGACGGATGAGCAGTTAGATTTTCCAGTCGTCTATGCCTCAGCGTTGAACGGCATTGCTGGACTCGATGAAAGCGCCATGGGTAGCGACATGACAGCTTTATTAGAGCTGATTTTAGATCACGTTAAAGCACCCTCGGTTGATCCTAGCGGCGCCTTTCAAATGCAGATAAGTGCGCTTGATTATTCCAGCTATGTTGGTGTTATTGGCGTCGGTCGCGTGACTCGCGGCAAAATTAAACGCAACACACCGGTCATCATTGTTGATGGCAATAACAATACACGTAATGGCCGAGTTTTAGATATTCTTGGCAATATGGGCGTCGAACGTGTGCCGGTCGAAGAAGCGGTGGCCGGAGATATTATTTGCATCACGGGTATCGATGGATTAAATATTTCAGACACTTTGTGTTCTCCGGATCAAGTTGAGGCCTTGCCTAAGCTAACGGTTGATGAGCCTACGGTGTCGATGACCTTCCAAGTAAATGATTCTCCCTTCGCTGGCTTAGAAGGTAAGTTTGTTACCAGTCGAAATATTAAAGAACGGCTGGATCGCGAGTTACTACACAATGTGGCCTTAAAGGTTGAACAGGGCGACAGTGCGGATAAATTTGTTGTCTCTGGCCGTGGAGAGCTGCATTTATCTGTGTTAATCGAAACTATGCGTCGCGAGGGATTTGAGCTAAGCGTTGGCCGGCCAGAGGTCGTGCAGCGGGTGGTCGATGGTGTTGTGGAAGAGCCCTTTGAATCGGTGGTTGTCGATTGCGAAGAGCAGCATCAAGGTTCAGTGATGGAAGCCTTAGGCGCACGAAAAGGTGATCTTAAGAACATGGTGCCGGATGGCAAAGGCCGGGTTAGATTGGATTATATGATTCCAGCCCGTGGCCTAATTGGTTTTCGCTCTGAGTTTTTAACCATGACCTCGGGTTCTGGCATTCTGACGTCTATATTTGATCACTATGGCCAGGTAAAAGTCGGCGAAGTTCAATCGCGCACTAATGGCGTATTGATCAGCAATGTAAAAGGCAAAACTTTAGCTTATGCGTTATTTAATTTGCAAGATCGTGGTCGCTTAATGATAGATGCCAATATCGATGTCTATGAGGGCCAAGTGATGGGTATTCACAGTCGTGGCAATGATTTAACGGTTAATCCGACTAAGGCGAAACAGTTAACTAATGTTAGAGCTTCTGGCACCGATGAAGCGACCATTCTATCGCCACCAATTCGATACACTTTAGAACAGGCGTTAGAGTTTATTGAAGATGATGAGCTGGTAGAGGTTACGCCAGACAGTATTCGAATTCGTAAAAAATTATTACTTGAGCATGAGCGTAAGCGCGCTGCTCGTCCAACCAAGGAGTAACGATTGTCATGCGTGCGCTGATACAACGGGTTAACTCTGCAAGTGTCAGAGTCGACGATCAAATAATTGGAAAGATCAGCAAAGGTTTGCTGGTATTACTCGCTGTTGAAGCTGATGATGATAGTCAGTCATCGGAAAAAATGGCATCCAAGTTGCTCGATTATCGCGTTTTTAACGATCATAATAATAAAATGAATTTGAGCGTCACAGATATAGCCGGTGAATTACTGGTTGTCTCGCAGTTCACACTAGCGGCTAATACCGATAAAGGCTTGCGACCAAGCTTTTCATCAGCCGCAGAACCAACTTTAGCCAAGCGACTTTATCTAGACTGCATAGCGCAGTTAAAGGCATCACCGCTTAAAGTTGAAACGGGACAGTTTGCTACTGATATGCAAGTTGCATTAGTCAACGATGGCCCAGTCACGTTTATGCTGAATAGTTAAGCGATTAAACTCTCACTTATTGCCTTGCTGAGTTACAGTGCCCCAGCATATTTCATCACATGAAATATATAATGTTGTTCCATAACGCCATTCAGTAAGTGCGCCCAAGGACCTTGTGCATATACAGCAACATCGTCACCTGCATGAGTTTCAGTGGCTAAGGGGACGCCGGCTTCTTGATGGTAGTGTTCTGCCTCTGGGTTGTCTTCAAGCGTGGTTTGCCGTGTTGACTGGCCAATATTATTAAATCGCGCATAAGGATTTTCTGGATCGCTGGGCTGATTATAGTAACCGGGGCCGTTAGCATAACTTAGGGTTGTGTAGGGTTTCTTGTCGGCGGCAAGGCTAGGCGAGGTTTCTGCTTCACCTGATTTATCGTTACCTGTCACGAAACCTAAAATAGGGTTGCCGCGCGTAGGGTAGCCCGCCAGTGTTAAGGTATGGCTATGATCGGCTGTCACAATCATTAATGTCTCTTTGAGATTCACTTTGTCATACGCTAATTCTATTGCTTGATCAAAAGCGTGCAGGTCTTCTAGTGCGCGATAGGCATTTCCCACGTGATGCGCATGATCAATTCGACCGGCTTCGACCACTAATAGAAAGCGTTTACTTTTTTGCAATTGATTAATCGCCACGTTAACCATTTCGCTGAGACTGGGTTGGCCGCTACTATCACGGTCGGCTTCAAAGTCCATATGTGAATCGGAAAATAAACCTAAAATTTTATCGGTATCTCTATTTTGATAAGCGATTAATTGACGACGATTATGAAAGTAGCGACCGTTTGGATTGCGCTGTTGCCACTGAGAAATTAAATTAATACCATCCTCACGCTTGCCATTAGCATGCATAGAGTCCTTGGGTAAAAAGTGGCTACGGCCGCCGCCCAGTAATACATCGATACCATCGCCGTGGCTAAACTCAACAAATTGCCGCGCGATGTCGCGACAACCTTTAGTTTTTGCCTCAATAGGTAACTCTGAATCATTCTCCCAGTTTCGTTCAGGAGTATGGGCAAAGCCTGCTGCGGGGGTGGCATGGGTGACGGAAGTTGTGGTAACAATGCCTGTCGCCCAGTTTCTGTCTTCAGCGAGCTCAAATAGGGTGGTGAGTTGTTCCTTACCACAGGCATTTGTGTCAGCTCGCGCAACTTTTGCAGCCATACTAAGCACTCCTGCTTTGGTTTTTTCACCCGTGATCAAAGCGGTCATAGTACCTGCTGAGTCGGGCGTCTGTTGGTTAGTATTATAGGTTTTAGCCAAGCCAACCGCGGGGAATCGTTCAAAAGATAAATTGTGCTCCTCTCCATTAGCCCCCGATTTTTGCCCAATATAGATACGCCCAGCCGTAACGGTTGCAATGCTCATGCCATCACCGACAAACAAGATGATGCCACTTGCACGGTGACGGTTATCTTTTCGAGCGAGATTTGTCTGTAAGGCATGCTCAGCCGCTAGATAACTACTTGCAGGCGGGTGAATTTGCTGTTCAGCCATATGACTGGATTGCCCGAAACTATTATTTGCAGCCATCAAAAAGCTGCTAATGGTTGCTAAAAAAGTGATAGTTTTATGGCGAATTAACATTAGTGGCTTACCTAAAATAGTGACAGTAAATGGTGACAGAAATCATCGGTACAACGTGCTAATCGATTAGCACGACTTTAATATAAGCGCGCTTAGTTTTCCTGCCGGTTAGCCACGAGCCAAGGTCAGTCAGCCGCATTTGCCAGCCGTACTTTTTTATCAGCGCGCTATGTGCTTGGCGTATCTCTTCATCGCTGGTTAAAATAAAAGCTTCACTGTCTTGCCATTCACCTAAGATTTTACCGATCACATTACAGGCGGCGACGCGTGATTTAGGGGAGTTTCTTAGTCGCTTGACTTTGCCTGCTTGGCCGGCAGAAAAGACGTAATAAGTTTGTTTGTCACCTGCAAACCAGACAGGGGTTTCAACGGCTACGCCGGATTTTCGAAAGGTAGCAAGGCTAAAATAGGCTGCTTGGTCAAGTGTCATAATGAGGCTCCGACAATGATTAGATAAAGAAAATAGAAAAAAGGCATTAATTCGTTTTGAGGTCTACATATTACCACCATAAAAGCACCGGTGTTGATGCGTAGAAGGCTATTTTTTGAGACAATTTATGCGATGTAGTATGACAAGCCTGTTATGCTTTGAAAAAATAGCCAAAATAATTTCGGCAGCAAATAATTAGGTCTCGATAGCGACGATCAGCAACCCTGAACTAATATGAGAACAGCGACTCAATGAGCGATACTTCGATAGATTCAAGCAATTTTTCAGCTGAGCAATTGTCCATCAAGGAATATACCGAGAAAGCGTATCTCGATTACTCGATGTATGTCATTCTTGATCGCGCCTTACCTCATATTGGCGATGGATTAAAACCTGTTCAGCGCCGTATCGTTTATGCCATGTCAGAATTGGGTCTCAAGGCTTCTGCTAAATATAAAAAATCAGCCCGAACCGTCGGTGATGTGATTGGTAAGTTTCATCCTCACGGCGACAGCTCAGTGTATGAAGCGATGGTGCTAATGGCGCAACCCTTCAGTTACCGATACCCATTGGTCGATGGTCAAGGGAATTGGGGTTCAACAGATGACCCTAAGTCATTCGCGGCTATGCGTTATACCGAGTCACGATTAGCGCCTTACGCAGACGCATTGATGGCGGAAGTGTCACAAGGCACCGTTGATTGGCAGCCTAACTTTGATGGCACGCTGTTTGAGCCTGTTATTTTACCAGCCAAAGTGCCTAATATTTTATTAAACGGAACAACCGGCATTGCCGTCGGTATGGCAACGGATATTCCATCGCATAACCTAAGCGAAGTGGTTGCTGCCTGTATTCATTTACTAGAAAAACCTAAGGCTAGCGTTGAGGATTTATTTGCTTTCATTAAGGGCCCTGATTATCCGACCGAAGCTGAGATTATTACCCCTCCTGAGTCAATTTTGGAAATGTATAAGACGGGCAAGGGTAGCCTAAAAATGCGAGCGGTGTATGATACCGAGCAGGGAGATATTGTTGTAACAGCCTTGCCGCATCAGGTTTCTGGTTCTAGAGTGTTAGAACAAATAGCGGTGCAGATGCAGGCCAAAAAGTTACCGATGGTGGTTGATTTACGTGACGAGTCTGACCACGAAAACCCAACACGTTTAGTGATTGTGCCAAAGTCGAATCGAGTAGATGTTGATACTCTGATGTCACATTTATTTTCAACCACTGATCTAGAGCGTAACTACCGTATTAATATGAATATGATTGGGGTTGATGGTCGGCCCCAAGTGAAAAACCTTAGCTTAATTATTAAAGAGTGGTTGTCGTATCGCAAAGAAACCATCCGCAAGCGCTTAGAGTATCGCTTAGATAAGATTCTTAACCGTCTTCACTTATTAGATGGTTTATTAATTGCATTTTTAAATCTCGATGAAGTCATTCATATTATCCGTACCGAAGAGCAACCTAAAAAAGTACTGATGAAGAAGTTTGGGCTAAGTGAGGCCCAAACCGATTATATTCTCGACACACGTTTACGGCAGTTGGCGCGTTTAGAAGAAATAAAAATCACTGATGAGCAGTCTCAATTGAGCGAAGAGCGCGATGAAATAGAAAAAATTCTAAGCTCCGATAAGCGAATGAAGACGCTGATGAAAAAAGAGTTGCAAGCGGTGGTTGAAGAATACGGCGACGACCGTCGGTCACCAATTGTTACCCGTGATGAGGCTTTGGCTTACTCTGAAGACGATATTACTAGCGTCGATCCAATCACTGTTGTCTTGTCGACAAAGGGTTGGATTCGTGCAGCAAAGGGTCATGAGATTAACCCGCATAACTTGAGTTACAAGTCAGGTGATAGTTTTAAGTTGGCGGTTAAAGGAAGATCGAATCAAGCAGTGGTGTTATTGGATTCTACTGGTCGAAGTTACTCCGTCCCAGCCAGAGGTTTGCCGTCGGCACGGGGTCAAGGTGAGCCGCTAACCGGTACGATCAACCCACCTTCTGGCGCAAGTTTTAAAGGCGCTATGATGGGCGCGGAAGAACAACTATATCTGCTTGCCACTGATGCTGGCTATGGGTTTGTTGCAAAGCTCGGTGATATGTATGCGAATAAGAAAGCTGGCAAGACATTAATTAAAGTTCCAGAGGGCGGTGAAGTAATTATGCCTCAAAAAGTCGATGATTTAGAAAACGATCTTTTAGTTTCAGTCACAAATCAAGGATATTTATTAATTTTTCCGATTTCTGATTTACCCGTTATGTCTAAGGGTAAAGGGGTGAAAGTTATGAGTATACCTAAAGATCGATTTTCTGATCGAAGTGAGTTTATGGTTTCCACTGCAACCATGAAAAAAGAAGATCTTTTGGTTGTACACAGCAAAAAAAAATCTACAAAAAAATGGACTTATTCTGAGTTAACTAATTATGTGGGTTCCAGAGCAAAAAGAGGAAGAAAGTTACCAAACGGGTATAAGAACGTCACTTCATTATCAATAGAGTCAAAGCCTTAAATTAAAATGAGCAACGTTACTTTATTAAAAATTTCAGGTTCTGATCAAACCGGTATTACCCAGGCAGCAACTGCGATTCTTAGTGATTATGCTGTCAATATTCTCGATATCGGCCAAGCGGTTATTCATAATAATTTAGCGCTGGGTATATTGGCAGAAATGCCAGACTCGGTTGACATGGCGGCCTGTTTTTCTCGACTAAGAGAATCGTTAGAAAAACTCGGCATGTCGATTGAGTTTGATGCAGTTAGCGGCGACGATTACCAGCATTGGATCAGCGAGCAGGGCAAGCCGCGCCATATTCTTACCTTATTAGTCAGAAAGGTAACTGCAAAGCATATCAATGCGGTCACTAGTTTGGCTGCTCAGTATGGTCTGAATATTGATAAAATCACCCGTCTATCTGGCCGTGTCCCGTTAAATGCTGACGAGCAATCTAAGGCCTGCGTTGAATTTTCAATGCGAGGTCAGTTAAGTGATCAAATAAAAGTACGTCGGGCGTTACTTGAGCTCACTAACACGTTAGATATGGATATAGCTTATCAAGAAGACGATATGTTTCGTCGTAATCGACGCTTAGTCGTGTTTGATATGGACTCTACTTTGATAGAAGCAGAAGTGATAGATGAGTTAGCAAAAGTTGCAGGCGTTGGTGCAGAAGTGTCAGCGATCACCGAGTTAGCGATGCAGGGAGAGATTGATTTTGATGAAAGTTTTCGTCGTCGCGTTGCTTTATTATCAGGTTTAAAAGAATCTGCCTTACAGAAGATTTCTGATACATTACGGTTAACCGAAGGTGCCGAAACATTAATTAGCACCTTAAAGCGTTTGGGTTATAAAACAGCTATCTTATCCGGTGGTTTTAGTTATTTTGCTAATCAATTACGCGACCAATTAGGTTTTGATTACGTTTATGCAAATCAATTGGATATTCATGCCGGTGTGGTGACGGGTGAGGTGGTTGGCGATATTATTAATGGTGAACGCAAAGCAGAGTTATTAAAAGATATTGCACAGCGAGAAAATATTGCGCTTGAACAAGTTATTGCTGTTGGTGATGGGGCTAATGATTTGCCGATGCTAAGCGTTGCTGGCCTAGGAATTGCCTTTCGCGCTAAGCCCATTGTAAAGGCCTCGGCCCGACAATCGATATCAACCTTAGGATTAGACAGTATTATCTATTTACTTGGCATCAGTGATAGGGAGCGAATAGCTACAAGCCACCATAAAAACCATTAACTCTCGGTTGGTAGTATTAATGTTTTTGATTTTTTATTAGCTAACTCTCTGACCAGCTTAGGCACTAAATACCCAGGCAAAAGACCAGCCACTTCACCCATAATGCGTTTAGCCCTAGCGTCGCTTATAGAAAAATGAGCAGCGCCATTAACCGCATCAAGTAGGTGTAAGTAATAAGGCAGTACGCCACAATTGAACAGACGTTGACTCAACTCGACAAGTGTTTTGGGACAATCATTTACTCCCTTTAACATAACGGCTTGGTTTAAAATAGTAGCGCCAGTTGATGTTATATCGTTTATTGCCCGCTTAACGTGACTGTCTATTTCATTAGCATGGTTACTGTGGATCACAACCACTTTATGCCCTGACCACGCTTTTAGCCAAGCGATAAAATCACTATCGATACGTTGCGGTAAGACGATAGGTAAACGGCTGTGAATACGCAATGTTTTGATATGAGGAATAGCGGCTAATTGTTGAGTGAGCCACTGTAATTGTTTATTGCTGACGGCTAACGGATCGCCGCCACTTAAAATAATCTCATTAATATTGGTGTTTTTGCGTAAATAATCCAGCGCTTGTTGCCAAGCCTGACGCGCGGGTCGATTATCTTCATAAGGGAAATGCCGACGAAAACAGTAGCGACAGTGAATTGCGCAGGCTTGTGTTACGATGAGCAATGCGCGACTGCGATATTTATGAATTAACCCTGGCGCAACGTTATAGTCTTTTTCTCCCAATGGGTCATCAGTATACCCAGGCATAAGATCATTTTCTTTTTCTAGGGGCAGTATCTGGCGTAATAGAGGATCATTAATATCACCTTTTTGGATTCTCGCTATAAAAGGGGCCGGTGCGCGAATAGGGAAGTCTTGTGGGTTGCTATCAAGTGGGCCGCCAAAGTTGAGAATGAAATCGTCGTAGGTGAGCTCGAGTTGTGACAGTAATTCAGTCAAGTTTAGAGGCGATGCCGATAGCAATTCACGCCAATCTAAAGCTTGAACCGTATGGATCGGTTGAATTTCAGTCTGACAGTCAGGGTCAGTTCGGGCTATCATAGGGTTTTTTATCACGTTACGGTCTCTGTGTTGATATCGAGTTGGGTTCACACCAGCTAATTAAAGCTGCTAATTCATTGTAGATTGAACTCGAGATTAGCAACAGGGATAATCAATTAATTTGTAGCATTATCGGGGCATATTATGGCGACTTACTCTACCAACGAATTTAAGAATGGCTTAAAACTTATTATCGATGGTGATCCTTGTAGTATTGTTGAGAACGAGGTGGTTAAGCCGGGTAAAGGTCAAGCATTTAATCGTGTACGACTCAAAAATCTAAAGACCGGCAGGACATGGGAAAAAACCTTTAAGTCTGGTGAAAGTGTTGAGGCCGCTGATGTGATAGATACCGATATGGAGTACCTCTATTGTGACGGTGAATTTTGGTATTTTATGGACCCTATCAGTTACGAACAAATACCGGCTTCGCTTGAGGCTGTAGCCGACGCTAAATTATTTCTAAAAGAGCAGGATTGCTGCGTGGTTACACTCTGGAATGGCGCACCCTTAACGGTGTCACCGCCAAATTTTGTCGAGTTAGAAGTCGTAGAAACAGATCCAGGCCTAAAGGGCGATACCGCTCAAGGTGGCACTAAGCCAGCGACTCTATCGACTGGAGCGGTTGTGAGGGTTCCATTATTTATTGACCAAGGCGAAGTATTAAAGATAGATACTCGAACAGGCGAATATGTTTCTCGCGCATGATTGAAACTACCGGCGCTAACCCTGCGGCCTTAACGGCCAAAAATGTTAAGCAATGTTTGGGAAAACGTGCAAAGATACTAGCCGCAATTAGGCGTTACTTTGATCAGCAGCAGGTGCTTGAGGTTGATACGCCATTACTTTCTGATTATCCGATTACTGACCCACAGTTAGATAATATTAAAGTTGAAAATCCAACGGTTAATTATCAATCCACTTCACAGACTTGGCTTTATTTAACTACCTCACCTGAATATGCAATGAAGCAATTACTGTCTTTAGGCAGTGGATCTATTTATCAAATCAGTAAGTCATTCCGTCAAGATGTGCCGGGACCTAGGCATAGCATTGAATTTACTCTGCTTGAATGGTACCGAGTTGGGTTTAATATAGCTGATTTAATCGATGATGTAACCGCTTTATTGATGACGCTAATTCCGGCAGGCCTGATGGCTAATGGGGTCGAAATATTATCTTATCGCGAGGCATTTTTACGCTATCTATCGATTGATCCTTTCAGCTTGACTAGTGCGCAGTTAGAGAATTTTGCCCATCAAAAAATCGATTGTGATTTTACGGATCAAGATAAAGACATTTGGTTAGATTTATTAATGAGTCATTGCATCGAGCCTAACTTAGGCCATCAAGCACCCTGCTTTTTAATTGATTACCCCGCCTCGCAAGCGGCATTGGCAAAAATAGATCATGATGAACAGGGTAATTTAGTCGCTAAACGGTTTGAACTGTATATAGAGGGTATTGAACTTGCGAATGGTTATGAGGAGTTAACCGATCATGATCAGCATGTTGATCGATTTGAGCAAGATAACCAGCGACGACGTGAACTAGGTTTACCAACGCAAGCGGTTGATCAACACTTCCTTAAAGCGCTAAAGTCAGGCCTGCCTGAGTGTGCAGGGGTTGCACTTGGCGTTGATCGCCTATTACTATTAGCCGTTTCTTGACTAAGAGGCGGCTGTAATCGTCACAATGTCATCGGGATTGAGTTTTCGATCAGCTATGCCAGCAAAGCCATCGTTGCCAGTATAGCTGTCCTCGCCGCTAATTAAACCATCTTCATTAATCGGCCAGACAATAGCGCTACGAGTTTCATAAAGATAATAAGCGTTTGCGTCATCTACACTGTAACCCATCCCCTCTAATAGGGAACCTGGGTAGGCTATTCGCATCCGACCTTCGGTAATGACGCAATGTTGATCCACTACTAAACGATCGATGTTGTGTTCGATGCGGTGGATATCCATATCAATGATCGATTGATAAAAAGCTTCGACATTGGTTTTGCCTTTAGGGCCTGCAAAGGCCTCATCGTCTTCACTACCAAAAAAGTGGTAACGCGCGTCTTCAGCAACGGTTGACATTAGTCCTTCGAAGTCGAGGCTGGCCTCTGCTTTCATGTGAGTATAAACAAGGGTTAAATTGCGTTTTAAAATAGGGTCTGTCTCAGTTGCTAGTCGCTGTTCAACTAAGGCCCAATTTTTTCGTGGATCAATGACGGCCATATTGCTTGCTCGCAGTTATAAGGGTTATTGAGCTTGAATCTATGCTTGTGAGTATTGCCTATATCGAAAAATTTAGCAGTTAAATTCCCCTAATGTTTGCCCCATTCTTACGGCAGACCCATTCATTAGGTTTGTCTTCCATTTGGCTTTATTGGCAGGCAATAATACGATTGCCGTGGAGCCTAACTTAAAGCGGCCCATTTCTTGCCCTTTGAATAGAGAAATATTTTGTTTGATATCGATGGAGTTAATGGTTTTTGATTTTGGCGTTACTTGGCCAGACCAAGTTGTCTCAATACCGGCAACAATCATTGCGCCAACTAAAATGATGACCATCGGGCCATAATCGGTAGAGAAATAACACACTAAACGTTCATTTTTTGAAAATAGTCCGGGGACATGATTAGCTGTAACTTGATTAACTGAAAATAGCTTTCCTGGAATATAACATGTTTTTTCTAATTGTCCTGCAAAGGGCATGTGTACCCGATGATAATCTTTTGGCGACAAGTAGATTGTTGCAAAGGCTCCATTATTAAATGGTTTAGCCAGTGCCTGATCGCCGCCAAGTAATGCAAGCAGAGAGTAATGCTGACCTTTAGCTTGGATTAGACGATCGGCATTGAGATAGCCTATTTCACTAATCGCACCGTCTGCAGGTGAGGTAATGGCATTGTCAGCTGGATCTATGATTCTAGCACCGGGCTTTAACGGTCGAGTAAAAAAGGCGTTGAAACTTTTATACTTTTCATAATCAGCCGGCATGGCTTCTGCGATGTTGATATCAAAATGCTGGCTGAATAAAGCAATTAATTTCCGCTTGAGCCAGGGTCTTTCGCTGTCTGCAAGCAGTCCCACTAAGCGTGACAATATATGTTGGGGTAAGCAATATTGAAGAATAATAAACAGTTTATTTCGCATATTTTAAGTCAGTTTAATTAAGGCGTTGTGGACGTCTTTTTCTCAATCGGCGTATCACTTCGATTACCCCATTCGGACCAAGAGCCATCATAGGCAGCAATTGGCATACCCAGCAGTTTACCGACTAAATAGCTTAGGCCCGAGCGGTGATGAGTTTGGCAATGAGTAATAATTTTTTTACTGCCATCGAGGCCTGCCTCGTCCATCATTTGCTTTATGAGTGGTAAGGGTTTGAGTTGCAATGCACGACTATGATCGATCAATTCTAACCAATCGATATTGGCAGCGCCAGGAATGCAACCGCCTCGATCAGCTAGGACTTTTTCACCGTGATGCTCTTGAGCCGATCGTGCATCCCAGATGTGAATTTGCTTGGTAGATATGTCATTAATAATACTTTCTGCTGTTACCAAAAGCTCACTCCGAATGGTGACTTGGTAGTCTGAATGCGCCTGTTCTAAGAAAGCGGTTGAATCTTTGAGAGGTCGTTTTTCAGCCTGCCAGCGATGAAGGCCACCATCGAGGTATTGATAATGCTTGTGACCAATGATATCGAGGGTCCAAATTAATCGACCGGCCCAACCACCGCCTTCATCATCATAGGCAATAAGTTGACTGTTTTCGGTTAAGCCTATACGGCGAAACAGCGCGGTTAACTTGTCGATACTTGGCAGCTTACCCACTGCAGGAGGAATGCCGCAGGTTAACTCAGACGGTGAAACGTGTATTGAATTAGGTATATGGCCAGCATTAAAAGCGGCCTCGCTGCCAACAAAAACAATCAGTGTGGCATCATCGTCGAGCAGATATTCGAGCTGCTCACTGTCAATCAACAATTCATTCCGGGCAGTGATGTCAGTCATGTTGTCCATAGCGATTTATTCTCACGTGGAAAAGGGGGTCTCATCAGTTATTCAGTGAATTCAGTATATGTCGATAACTACTGATTCGTGAAGGATGTATCTTGCCTTCTTCAAAGGCTAATTGTAATGCGCAACCTTGACTTTTGCCATGTTCACAATCTCTGAATTTACATAAAACAGCCTGAGCCCTAAACTCAGGTAGACCGTTAATGATGGCGGCTGGACTTAAGTGCCATAAACCAAACTCGCGTATTCCTGGAGAGTCAATAATAGCCCCACTGCCGGCTATTTCATGACGGTTTAAAGGGTAGAGTTGTGCTGTGGTGGTGGTATGCCGGCCCTTATCATTGGCACTGGAGATGGTGGCGGTTTTGGCTTTTTCAGCGCCGCTTAAAGTATTAATAAGGGTTGACTTACCTACGCCTGATTGACCAACTAAAATACTGGTTTTATCGGCGATAAACTGAATAAAGGCTCGCTGCTCAACCGATGCCGATGACTGCGCTGAAAAGCTAAAGGTTTGATAACCTATATTACGATACAGTGTCAGTAATTGCTCTAATTCAGCGGCAACGACTGGGTTGTCGGTAAGAAGATCCTCTTTATTTAATAATAAGCATACCTCTATGTTTGCATTTTCTGCGGCAATAAGAAACCGATCAATCAAGCTGCTAATCGGCGCGGGCTTTGGTGCTAAGGTAACAATAATGCTATCGATATTAGCGGCAACCGGCTTGGGGTCTTGGTAAGGTCGGGGGCGTTCAAGTAATGAGTCACGCTTCAATAATGCCTCAACGATACCGGTATCCGCCTGCTCAAGCGGACGCCACAGCACGCGATCACCGCACACAACAGTTGGCAAATTGGCTCGGAAGTGACAACGTTGGCTATTGTTGGCAATCGGCGAATTGTCTTCATCAATTAACACCACCTCTACCTCTTGGCCATGATGACTCATCACTAAACCGCGAAGAAGATCAGATTGCTGGGTCTGATCGGCCACTTCTGCCTGTTTATCGGCAATACGCTGTTGCTGCTGTAGATTAAGTTTTCGTTTGCTCATAAGTCGATTGTATAAGAGTTAAGCGTTTAGCTTACTGTCTCGTGCCGATAACTACAATTGCTTCGTGTTTATTGCCAAATAGTCAGACAAACTAATCGACGAAAATCTCAAACGATGGTTTCAGTCAGGCTCTAGCCCCGTTATACTCAGTTTTAGAGAGGAGCTTTTCAGTATGCAAGAATTGAATCGTTTAATTTGGATCGACTTAGAAATGACCGGCTTAAAACCCGATACCGATGTTATTATAGAAATTGCTACCATTGTTACCGATGCTGATTTACGGACCATTGCAGAGGGGCCGGCATTAGCTATAAACCAAAGTGATGAAATTTTAGCGGCTATGGATGAATGGAATACCCGTCAACATGGACAGTCTGGTTTGGTTCAGCGAGTCCGTGAGAGTCAGTTAACCATGGCTGACGCTGAGGCGCAGACTTTGGCGTTTTTACGCAAGCATTTGCAGGCGGGAGATTCACCGATGTGCGGTAATAGTATTTGTCAAGATCGCCGCTTCATGGCGAACTATATGCCTGAGTTAGAGGGTTTTTTTCATTACCGTAATTTAGATGTCAGCACCTTGAAAGAGTTGGCTCGCCGGTGGAAGCCTAAGGCACTTGAAGGAATGAAAAAAAAGGCCAGTCATTTGGCGATGGATGATATTAAAGACTCTATTGAAGAGTTACGCTATTACCGAAGTGTTCTAATGAATGTATAATCGCGAATCATCATTGACAAAGATAGAATAACAAGCATGTCAAAAAACATATCCCAGCAATTAATGTCTCGTTTAATTGATCATATTGTGAATGACAGTAGTGATGAATCTGAGAATTCAATCACTGAGCCTGCCAGCTTTTTCACTGATACAGAACGGTTTGAAAAAGAGCGCCAGCAATTTTTTTTCGAAACCCCTCAATTAATTGGTTTCTCAGGAACCGTTTCCGAGCCTAATAGCTTTATGACGGTTGAGTGTATGGGCATCCCTATTGTAGTTACCCGTAACGAACTTGGCGAATTGAAAGCGTTTATTAACGCATGCTCTCATCGCGGTGCTCGAGTTGCTGAAGGCACAGGGAATAAAAAAACTATGAGCTGTGGTTTTCATGGATGGACTTATAATTTAGATGGAGATCTAATAGGCATACCAAAGCATAATTGTTTCGATATTAAAAAAGAGGATACAAAACTAGACTCAATTCCAATTATTGAAAATCAGGGCTTACTTTTAGTCGGCCTAGGAAAAAATTTTTCAACCTCCGTCTTGAAAAATTTTCTATCGCCTTTAGATGCCCATCTTAAAGAGTTTGACTTCTCTCAATTAGAGAATATAAGCACGAGAAAATTTAATGTGGCTGCCAATTGGAAACTAATTGTGAGCCTTAGTCATGAGTCATATCATTTTGCTAAATTACATGGTAAATCATTAGCTCCAGTTATGACATCACACAGTGTATTTGATGAGTTTGGTTTGCACACGAGATGGGCCTTTCCTCTAAAAGGGATAGAGAACTGGGCTGAAAAACCTGTAAGCGAATGGCCGCAACGATTGCCAGGCGCAATCAGTCATACATTGTTTCCTGGCACTGTGATTGTTGTCAATTCTAAAGATGCGCAAATCATTCGAGTTGAGCCTGGAGATTCTGTAGATGAGTCGGTAGTATATTATTTGGGATCTTGTGCAAAGGGTGATTCTATTGAAGAAAGTCTTCAGTCATATAACTTTGGAGGAGATATCTTTGCTAACGAGGATCTACCCGCAGCGGAACAATGCCACCAGGGATTGTCGGCAAATGGGGCTGATATTATTATTGGTAGAAATGAACCGGTAGTACAACTATGGCATCAGCGATGGCACAGCGCCTTAAAGGATTAATCATTTAAAGCTGATGATTTTTTCTTAAGTATGCAAGCAAGCCTTTTGCAGCTTTTTCTAAAACAGTAATTGTTCCATCAAATTGATTGGCTTCTTGGTAGTAAGGGTCGGGTATTTGCGCGAATTCGCTGCCGCCGCCGTAGCGCATAAATAAACTCAGCTCACCTTGGTAGTCAGCTGGCGCCCATGCCTTCACGCTCATTAAATTAATATTATCCATTGATATAATATAATTAGCTTTCTGATAGTCAGTTGGCGTGATTTGTCTCGCGATCTGCCGTTCAATTGAATAGCCTTTTCGCTGGCAGGCAGCAATAGCCCTAGGGTCGGGATGCTTACCAACATTAAAAGCCGCTGTACCACATGAATCAACGGTAATTTTATCTTGCAACTTAGCATCGTTTACTAGCTTCTCAAGAATACCTTGAGCGCTTGGTGAACGGCAAATGTTACCCAGACAGACGAATACGATATGAATGGTCATTGTTTAATATTTGTTTAGTGTTACCTTATCGTTATAGCCACACAGATACAGATTAGCGTTGTAGATAAAAATTATATAAAAAAATTTCGGATGCGTAACCGTTAGGAGAATACCATGAGTCTTGATCCAGTGCAGGTATTGTTAGAGAAAGATGCTATACAAAATCTTAAGTATGAATATTTTCGTCGGCTTGATAGTAAACAATTTGATGATTTAATTAAGCTTTTCACTGAAGACGCTACCACAGCTTATGACAATGGTCGATATTCCTGCCATGGTCGCGAGGGAATCTTTAATTTTTTGGATGAGTCGATGTCAACTCATCAATGTTTGTCACAGCATCAGGCACACCATCCAGAAATTGCTTTCATTGATGATACCCATGCGACGGGCATGTGGCATTTTGAAGATACTGTTTATCGCTTAGATGATAAGGTTAAGATTACCGGTGCTGGAATTTATTGGGATGAGTACGTCAAAACTGATCAAGAATGGCTGATCTCACATACTGGATATGAGAGGTTATGGGTGTGCACTGAAAAATTAAATCTCGATAACTATCTTGAGATTCGATCTTTTTGGGAAGCGAAAGAGTTAAAGCGCAGTAATCAGCGAAATAAAACGGCTGGCGAACTTCAACTGTATCCGCAGCGTTAGGTTTATCATATTGTGGCAGTTAGGTTATGGTGACTGATAGTAGCCAACTTTATAATCCTTAAATATTTTTTCCATTTCTGTTAACGCTTCAGGGTCATCGATTGTTGATGGCGGTTTGAAATTTTCACCGTCAGCCAGTTGCCTTAGTGCGTTGCGAAGTATTTTGCCTGAGCGGGTTTTAGGTAGGCGTTTCACGACTAAGGCATGCTTTAAATAGGCGACTGCACCAATCTTTTCGCGTACTAATGCGATAATTTCCTCGGGTATTCGATTAATACTTTCACTTACTATACCATCCTTAACAATTACCATGGCAATCGGCACTTGGCCTCTCAGTGGGTCTTGAATGCCGATCACCGCGCATTCAGCAATGGCTGAATGGGAGGCAACGACTTCTTCCATCTCGCCAGTAGAAAAACGATGGCCAGCAATATTAATCACATCGTCAGTGCGTCCCATGACAAATAAATAACCTTGCTCGTCAAAATAACCACCGTCACCCGTGAGGTAAAAGCCAGGAAAATCACTAAGGTAGTTCGCTTGATAGCGATCAAAATCGTTCCAAAGGGTTGGAAAGCTTGAGGGCGGAAGCGGCAGTTTAAGCAAGATATTCCCTTGCTGATTAGCAGCTAAACGATTTCCGGCGTCGTCGACAATACTCAGCTCAAAGCCTGGCACGGGCAAAGAAGCTGAGCCTGCTTTGCAAGGCAAGCTTTCAATACCCGTCATACTTGCAGTAATCGACCAACCTGTCTCTGTTTGCCACCAATGATCGATAATCGGTTTATCTAAGAGTTGGCTTAGCCATTCAAAGGTGGCGGGGTCGGTTCGTTCGCCTGCTAGAAAAGCCGCTTGGAGATGTGATAAATCATAACGACTAAGGTATTTGCCATTCGCATCCACTTTTTTAATTGCCCTGAATGCTGTCGGTGCAGAAAATATTGCTTTTACTTTATGTTGTTCGCAGACTCGCCAAAATGCGCCAGCGTCAGGGGTTCGAATCGGCTTACCTTCATACAAAACGGTGGTGCAGCCAGCGATTAGCGGTCCGTAGACGATATAGGAGTGGCCGACCACCCAGCCAACATCCGATGCGGCCCAAAAAACCTCGCCAGGTTCAATATTATAAATAGCTTTCATGCTGTAATGCAGTGCCACAGCATGACCACCATTATCTCTGACAACTCCCTTAGGTTTTCCCGTTGTACCTGAGGTGTATAAAATGTAGAGCGGATCAGTGGCCTTGACCGTTACGCAATTAGCTGGTGAAGCTTGATTGAGTAATGCCTGCCAATCACTGTATATAACTGTGTTATCGCTTGCAGAAGAGGTTGGTTTAGCTTTAAGCTCAGCATGATGTTGTTGGCGTTGGTAAACTACACAATGCTTAATGTGATGAGTTGCTAACGTTATTGCTTGGTCTACAATAGGGAGATAAGGAATAATATTATCAAATTCAATACCACAAGAAGCCGTTAAGATAACATCAGGGGTAGCATCGTCAATTCGGCTAGCAATTTCTTGTGCGGCAAAACCACCGAATACAACTGAATGGATTGCGCCGATTCTTGCGCAAGCTAGCATAGCAATCACCGCTTGCGGAATCATCGGTAAATAAATCAGTACTCGATCGCCTTGATTGATACCTAAAGAGCTAAGTACGCCAGCCAATAACGCCACGCGATCACGCAACGTTGAATAGCTAATGGATTCAATCGTGTTAGTCACCGGGGAATCATAAATAACAGCTGCTTGATCGCCCCGGCCTTGTTCTATTTGATAATCGAGAGCGAGATAAGCCGTGTTAAGCTGACCATCAGCAAACCATCTGTCGATACCGTTTGCGTCTTTGCTTAAAATGGTTTGCGGCGGTTTGAACCAGCTTAAAGCTTTGGCCTTAGAGGCCCAAAATTCAATATTATTATTGAGAGACTGCTGATATTCTTGCTGATAGCTCATAGCATTTAATCCGAAACTTAGTGGTAGCGAATTATTAGCAGGTGGTTAAGCATCGCTTTGCTCGATTCCTAATGAAGACCAAAGCTGATCGATTTTTTCGACTACGGCGGGATCCATAGTAATGGGTTCACCCCATTCGCGATCCGTTTCGCCTGGCCATTTATTAGTGGCATCTAAGCCCATTTTTGATCCAAGGCCTGAAACAGGAGAAGCGAAGTCAAGATAATCAATGGGCGTGTTTTCAACCAGCACGGTATCCCTAGCAGGATCCATACGAGTTGTTATTGCCCAGATCACATCTTGCCAATTTCGCGCATCAACATCATCGTCGGTGACAATGACAAATTTAGTGTACATAAATTGACGAAGGAAGGACCATACGCCCATCATGACTCGCTTGGCATGGCCTGGGTATTTTTTTTTTATGGTAACGACAGCAAGCCGATAGGAGCAACCTTCAGGCGGCAAATAAAAATCGCTAATTTCAGGAAAAGTTTTTTGCAGTAAGGGTACGAACACTTCATTCAATGCCAACCCAAGAATTGCTGGCTCGTCGGGCGGTCGCCCAGTATAGGTGCTATGGTAGATCGGCTTGTCGCGATGCGTGATTGCGGTTACTGTTAATACCGGAAAACGATCAACTTCATTGTAGTAACCGGTATGATCACCAAAAGGACCCTCATCAGCCATTTCGTCAGGCTCAATAACCCCTTCTAAAATAATTTCAGCATGGGCAGGCACTTGTAGATCTGAATGCAGGCATTCAGCGACTTCTGTTTTGGCGCCTCGGAGTAAGCCTGCAAACGCATATTCAGACAGGTTATCAGGCACGGGAGTCACAGCCCCTAAGGTCGTGGCTGGATCAGCACCTAAGGCAATGGCGACAGGAAATCCTTGGTCTGGGTGTTGTTGTTGCCATTCTTTAAAATCTAAAGCACCGCCGCGATGCGATAACCAGCGCATGATTAATTTATTTTTACCAATTACCTGCATGCGGTAAATCCCAAGATTTTGCCGCGTTTTATTGGGCCCCTTGGTAATGACTAAGGGCCAAGTGATGAGCGGGCCTGCATCGCCAGGCCAACAGGTCTGAACCGGTAGGCGCGATAAATCAACCTGTTCACCTATCGACTGCTGAGTTTGACAAGGTGGCTTCTTGATAGTTTTGGGATTCATATTGAGCACCTGTTTGAAAATGGGTGCTTTTTCCCACATATCTTTTAAGCCCTTTGGGGGATCAGGCTCTTTTAAAAAGGCCAATAATTTGCCAATTTCCCGTAGAGCAGAGACATTGGTTTCACCCAATGCAAGGGCAACGCGTTGCTCGGTACCAAACAGGTTGCCTAGCACTGGCATATCATGACCGATGGGATTTTCAAACAAAATAGCAGGACCACGCTGTTTTAAAGCGCGGTCACAGATTTCTGTCATTTCGAGATAGGGGTCAATGGGCTGTGAGATTCTAACTAATTTACCATGGTCCTCTAGGTAGCCGATGAAGTCACGTAAATCATTAAATTGCAAACTCATAGTCTAGATCGCTAAGCAATTTTTCCAGTTTTTTGACGTTTCATAGACGTAAAGAACTCGTCATTAGTTTTGGTGTCTTTGAGTTTATCAATAAGAAATTCGACTGCTTGAGTATCTTCCATAGAGTGCAGCAGCTTACGTAAAATCCACATGTGCTGAAGTTCTTCTTCTTTAGTGAGTAGTTCTTCGCGACGAGTGCCTGAGCGCCGTACATTAATTGCCGGGTAGACTCGTTTTTCTGCTACCTTGCGATCGAGATGAAGCTCCATGTTACCCGTGCCTTTAAACTCTTCGTAAATAACCTCATCCATTTTTGAACCCGTGTCGATCAATGCCGTCGCGATGATGGTCAGGCTGCCACCTTCTTCAATATTCCTTGCGGCGCCAAAAAATCGCTTGGGTCGTTCCAGTGCATGGGCATCGACACCACCCGTTAAGACTTTACCTGAGCTGGGAACAATGGTGTTATAAGCCCGAGCAAGTCGTGTGATTGAGTCTAGCAAAATAATTACGTTACGTTTATGCTCTGTTAGACGTTTAGCTTTTTCGATAACCATTTCAGCAACTTGAACGTGCCGTGCAGGCGGCTCATCAAAGGTGCTGGCGATAACCTCTGCGGCGCGTACCGAGCGCTCCATCTCAGTTACTTCTTCTGGCCGTTCATCAATCAATAACACAATGACATAACACTCAGGGTTGTTGCGAATAATCGCCTGGGCCATATTTTGTAGGATTAATGTTTTACCCGCTTTAGGTGGTGAAACGATCAGACCGCGTTGGCCTTTACCAATGGGGGCGCTTAAATCAATGATGCGACCTGATAAATCCTCGGTACTGCCATTGCCTGACTCCAAAGTTAAGCGCTCATCTGGGAAAAGTGGGGTTAAATTTTCAAATAATATTTTTTGTTTTGAATTGTCGGGTTTATCAAAATTAATTTCACTCACTTTTAATAAAGCAAAATATCGCTCACCGTCTTTTGGCGGTCGAATTTTTCCTGCAATGGTATCGCCGGTACGCAAATTAAAGCGTCTTATTTGGCTCGGTGATACATAAATATCATCGGGTCCGGCAAGATAAGAGCAGTCAGCAGAGCGGAGAAAGCCAAAACCATCTTGCAAAATTTCTAGCACCCCGTCGCCATAAATATCCTCTCCGCCTTTAGCGTGTCGCTTGAGAATAGAAAAAATGATGTCTTGTTTGCGTGAGCGAGCAACGTTATCGAGGCCCATAGTCTCAGCGATTTTAACGAGTTCGGAAATCGGTTTAGCTTTTAGATCGGTTAAATTCATAGTTAGGATTGAATGTCATAAAGTAAGAAATGGTCTAGCCATAAAGGCTAAAGGGTGAGGGTTAGATAGTGATCCAAATATTTTGCTTATGTCTCAGCTTTGCTATACGAAACTATATTGAATTATATGAAGCTATTCGAAACTACACGAAGGTTAAAAAGTTAGGCAGTTAGAAACGAGCTTGCAAAGATTTATACCTAGCTGTCGCACACTATCAATCATATAAAAAAATGATTTAGTAAAGAATGATGGCGAGTTTGATTGACTGCAGAGGTGTAAATTTAATTATAAGCTTACTTTAGCACCATAAATTAGCATCGTCTAGCTGAAATTACAGCTTTTTGACTTAACCTCATTTTGATTGAGTTGAAATTAATGCGCTATTTCAAATTTATTAATCACTTTACTTAAAAGCATTATTAAGATACTCCTAGCAGTGGGCAGATACACCTTTGACAATTGGTATGGTTAGCAACTTTGTCAATAAAAAGCAGTCATTGAGTGCAAACAAAAAACCTAAAAATTTTTACAAAAAACAATAACTTAAATCTTTACAAGCTGGATTCGACAAATTCTTCAAGCTGGGTTTTAGATAGCGCGCCGACTTTAGTGGCCTGAGCAGTTCCGCCTTTAAAAACCATTAATGTAGGGATGCCACGAATACCGTGTTTTTGGGCAATTTCTTTATTACTGTCGACATCAACTTTTACAATTTTTATTTTCCCAGCATAAGACTCAGCGACTTCTTCTAGAACGGGGGCAATCATCTTGCAAGGCCCGCACCATTCAGCCCAGTAATCGACGAGCACAGGAATGTCTGAATTAATGACTTCCGCTTCAAATGAAGCATCAGTGGCGTGAACGATATTATTACTCATAGTTTTCTCCTGGCTTAATCTAGGATGCCTAAAATAACGAGGCTGTTCATTAATTAGCGAACAAAAATTGATCGAAAAAAAACTGAATAGAAACAGTTTAACAGTCTTTCTGCAAAGACGATACATATAACTAATGGAGTGACTTATTGATATTTCAAGTCATTAAAAATTGGCTTAATTAAGCTGAGCGTTTGAATGCTGTGAGTGCAATGACAGCAGTGGATAGCTCATAAATAATGGCCCCAAATGTATACAAAGTTGCATCATCGAAGTTCTGGTTTTGACTAAAGACAGAATCGCCGATTAACAGTAAGCCCAGTAATCGACTGATGCCCAAAGCACCTATAGCAAAGCCAATAGAAAGAAGTGCGGAACGAGTGTAAGAATTATTGACTGCTGAAAATAAGCACCAAAATCCAAAACCCAGTTGTAGTCCACCATACATTGCGGCTGTTTCGATAAAGGAATCAGCACCGGTCATCGTGTAGCCAATATAGCTAGCAGGCACATTTGGGTCATATAAGCAAACGCCACCATAGCCAACTAATACTAAACCCGTGAACCATAGAATAAGTTTGCCCAACATATATTTCCCCTTAGCTAAGCTTTTGTAGCCTAAGTATGAGTATAAAGCAAGCTGAAGCTGAACTCTATCTGGTCGTAGCGATTAAATATGGCTATTCATTCATGAAAACATTAGATCGATAAGAAAGCCACTGCTATGCTTAACTTAGACGCTAAGTAAAAAATGGAATTATTTCTCGCTACTAATAATGTGGCGGAGGCTGACCATCAATAACTTGTTGATCATCTTTATCGAGTGATTGCAGGTGTGCTCGCATACGATACTGGTCATTTTTAAGCGAGTCAATTTGCTGTTGCTGAGAATAAACCACATCTGATAACTCAGTGATACTTTGTTCTAAGAAGGCAATTTTAACCTCAAGTTCCACGATTTTACCCGGCATAAATTTTTTCTGCAATTGAATGGTTAGTCTTCGCCTAATATAGCGCGCGTGTTTTTTACATACTTGGTATTATACGGTCTAAATAGGCAAGCCACTAAGGATTTTTATCGAATGTAAGCATAAGCTTGGTTTTTGCTTGATATAGTTTTTGACGAGCAAGAGGCTATTGACCGATTCAAAGAGGGTTTTAATAAAAAAAATACTCAAGGTGCATATTAAATGAATAGTTTATGGTCTTTTTCACTGACACTTTACAGAGCTGAAGAAGTCAAGCAACTTTGCTTACAGTTACAAGAAGAGGCAGAAATTGATATCTGCCTATTTTTATCTTTAGTCTGGTTAGGCGCAAATGGCACTTCGCTCGACAGGCCCACAATGATTTCGCTGTATCATTCAATCGCACGCTGGCAAGCGTTAGTCACTGCCCGCTTAAGAGGCTACCGTTTGGCTTGTTATCAAGCTAATGATTCACCATCAAAACCAATACTTAGCCAGCTGAAACGGCGACTTTACTCAATTTTAAAAATGCTTGAATTAAATGCTGAAAAAGCAACATTTTGGCGGATAAATCAATTTCTTCAAACCGTACCACAAGCTAATGGTCAGCCAGTGCTTGAGCGACAGGCAATAGCAATTGAACATAATTTAGCAAGCTACTTTGCCCTAGATACTATTAATGGACCACGAAGGCATAAATCTGAACAGATAAGTCGCATTTTGTTAAATTATTTGCCCAGTTAGTCATTTTGGTCGTCGAATGGCAAGTATCTCTGTATAATACTTCTTACAAATAACAATTTTCTTAGCTCGTTAATGGCTTTTTAGGCGGCTGTAGTTAAGGCGTGATACAAGCATCTCTATTTATACCTTGACTGAATCTTTATTGGACATTGGTAAAGTGTAAATGGACTTTAATGGGTTACTAACATTAAACTGAAATATGTGGGATGAAACTAATGAATATGGTTAAAACAGGAATAGCTACCGCGATCGTTATAGGCGCTATCAGTGGCTGCGAGCAATCAACATCAGACTTGTCTCGCGCTTCCGATAAGCCGGAATCAGAGCTTGAGATGCAGAGTTATGCTCTGGGTAATAACATGGGTGTTAGTTTGAGAGCGGCAGGGGTTGAAATTGATTCTGCTTACTTTAATGCCGGCTTTTACGATGCGGCTGAGGGTAGTCAGCTTATGAGTCAAGAGGAAATTCAAACAGCATTAATGAATTTGCAGAAAGCGACTCAAGAAGCTCAACAAGCTAAAATGATGGCTATGTTAGAGGATAACTTGAAGGCCTCAGAAGCAAGCCTAGCCGCCAATGCAGAGCAAGAAGGAGTTGTTGTCACAGAAAGTGGTTTACAATATAAGGTGATTTCGGCAGGTGACGGTGCAATGCCTACGGCGACAGATAGTGTGACGGTTCACTATGAAGGCCGACTGTTTGACGGTACGGTATTCGATAGTTCGATTGCTCGAGGTGAACCAGTGACATTCCCAGTCGGCGGTGTTATCCCAGGGTGGACAGAGGCACTGCAGCTGATGCAAGTCGGCTCAAAATGGCAATTGTTCATTCCATCGAATTTAGCTTATGGTGAAAGTGGTGCGGGCGGTCAGATTGAGCCAAATATGGCATTGGTATTTGATGTCGAATTATTGGCGATCGCAGAAGATGAGCAATCCGCGGCCGTTGAGTAGTTGTTGTTTTGGTTTAAATAAACTGATCTGTGGTGTAAGTGTTTATGACATGGCTCAGTTAAACCGATGCAGTAAACCATTAGTTGTTATGGCACTGTAGTGTTTATTACTTCCAAAAACGACAGCTAATACTGCCGACTTATTAGGCCTATTAAAATGTCGCTTTGGCATCTTCCATTCGCGGCTTAGCCTAAATTTTTTTATATCCCATAACTGTACGATACCTGCTGCTGTCCCCGTAAGTAACCATTGGTTGTCACTAGAAAACTTTGCTGTTGTATATACTCCCCCACGTTTTATCAGATTGCTTGATAGCGGTATTTCACCACGCACCTTCGCGTTATTAGTATTCCAAACCATAGCTTTATCATATTTTGCCATGGTGAGTGCAAGGCTGCCATCGGGAGAAAGTTTAACGAGGTTAACAGATGCATTGTGCTTGAGAGACATACTTTGTTGAGAGTTAAGGAGATTCCAGATTTTTGCGCTGTGGTCAGTTGAGCCAGTGATTGCAATGTTTTCATTGGCATTTAGATCAAATGTTGACTTGGCTTTGGTGATTCAATACTGCCAGAGTTGATCCTGAGCTTATGTCAATCAAGAGTGAGGTATAATTTTAAAGCGCAACAATAACGGCGTTGTTGTGATCAGCTATCACAAGTTGATTAATTTTACTGGGTAACTGAAAGGAAGTGATGTGGTTGCCGACAACCGTATTCCAAATAGAGAGATTAATATTATTGCTGAAGGTTGCGGCTAATTTCCCGTTATCGCTAAGCGAAAGGAGGTGAATACCCTAGTCTTGATTGGGACTATTTTGCCACTTGAAAGCTGTTAGTTATTGTGACTATGCCACAGGCTTGCTCCATCACATATAGAGCTAATTAGGGCGAGTGAATCGTTATTATCAAACGCTGCAGAATAAATATCGTTGCTGTCTAATGCTTGAGTTTCTATTATGCCTTCGTCCCAGCAACTAATTAGTGAAAAGCTGAGGCAGATCAGCAATAAGTTAAGCGCGAATTTGCTTATTATCATGTTGTCGGCGCTCGCTAATATGAGGGCAATGATGACTATAGCAGAAGTTTTGTCGACTGTGGAATTAAGCTAAATGAAGAAATCTGAAAAAGGAGGGTTAATTTTTTATGGTGCTAGCGCCGCTGCCCTGAGGGTTAGCAAACGGCACTAGGCCAAAAATAAAACAGATTTGTAGATAGGCCATTAAGCGGCCTATCAATTAGAAAAGATTAAACGTTAGCTATTAAATCACTGTGAGCGTAGTGAAGACTTTCAATTAACTGATCTTCGAGATCAAAGCGTGACACCAGAGTTTCACCGAGCTTTGATAAATCGCGGGCTAAAGTGGGGCAGCTGTTATCGCTATTTAAAGCATGATCAAAACTATCATTAAAGGCCAGCGCAACTTCCGTCGTTTGGCTAACTTGCGGATAAAGTTTTCGAGCAACCTCAAGGCCTTTGCCATCATTAAACTCTTCCGCTTCTTGGATAAGGTGGTCATAAACCTCAAAGTGGCCCGCAGAGATATAGTCAACCATGAGCTCACAGAAATGCCTAAGCGCTTCAGTGGTATCTGTCTGTTCCATCGCAGATGAGTCATGAACGCCGGTAATCGTGCAGAATTCAACGATTAATTCTTGTCGCTGTTGAAGCCACTTATCGAGGATCTTACTTACGCCGCCCCAACGTTCTTTAATGGTTTTGCAATTTTCTAACATGTCATGGTCCTTTTAATCGATACTGACTCGTTGAGGCAGTTTTTAACTTAAGTTGATAACAAGAAATCAGGATAGGTAAGCTTCTGTTTGTGACTTAGCTACCGATAAATGTCAGAGGCTTACTCTGCGTTGACTCTGTTTGAGTTGCCTTCAAGGGCCTACATGCAACGTTCTTGCTGTCCAACATCATTAGATAAAGCTTAGAAAAGGACTTAGATTTTCACAAGGAATGACAAGGCAAATTATTAACATAAATTTTAGGTAAGCCATATAAATCATTGATTAAATGATATTTTTATTAAGTATCTTCCGCTAGGATTGACAGTTATGGCTGTTATTTAAGCTGATTGGATAGGTAATTTTCCACACAAAAGAACTTACTTGGTCAAATTATGTTCTGCATCGCTATTGCCGTAACTGAATAAACCATGCCACGGCGAGACCAATAAAGCTAATCGCTGCCCAACCAGGGATACTGATGCCTAAGAATTGCCATGCAACTTCAGCACAATTACCATCGCCACGGAGTAATATGCTCAGTGCCTCACTCATTGAAAAAGTATCAAAAATAAACTCGATGCTAGGACCGCATGCGGGAGCTTGATCGGCAGGCAAGCTTTGTAAATACAGCTGCCTGCCGGCAAAGCCGCTACCTGCCAGGGCAAAGCTTGCGCCGAAAATAGCATAGACACGCGTCATGAGTTGAGCCGGATGATGAATGATGGCGATTAAGGCGGTTAGGCCGCAAAGGAAAAAGAAAAAACGTTGTGTAATGCACAACGGGCAAGGCGCCAAGCCTTCAACATATTGTAAAAAATAGCCGAAAGCAAGGAGACCAATAATTGCGATTAAGATCAGCCAGCGTATACGCTGGGCGGTAATGAGCATTTGATTCATTGTAATAAAGTCTCCTAATGAGTCGCCAAAGCATAGCCGGACTTTGCCACTCTTATATACTAAATTGGATTTATCATGATCCTATTAAAGGAGTGAAGCATACGCTTAATCACGGTTGATGACTATTCATAATAGTTGAAAACTATGACATTTCATTTTATGAAAAGATATTTACCAGAGAAATTGATTCATGCTAAGTAAAAGACTCGTTGCCGCGGTAGTTTGTTAATGGGAATAAGATTAATGACTCAAATAAGCTTCGCTGAAAAAATCTGGCTCGGCCAATAACGCAGCAAGGGATGCGCTTTATATTGACATAGAGCCAACCCTACTAAGCTATTGTGGCGAATTGAGAAACAGGGCTTACATTAAAAGCGACGTCACGATTCGGGCCAATAATCTTGAGGCAAGAGCCTTCGTTAATTTTCATAAACCGCTGTTAAGGGATTTATTACTGACAAATTTCTCGTTAATGTCAGTGGAAGCATTAAACAGGATGGATAAAAAAAACAGTTTCAATAAGAGTTGCTAGTTATCATTAAGAAAGCATTGATGAATAAAGATGAGCTGGCTGAGGGGATTGAAGATCTCTTATTTACCAGCTTTTCCATCTATGAGAAATTCGCAAAGACGCTTAAGAAGAGCGACCCAGCTCGAGTCGCTTGGCTGCAGCAAAGCGTTGAATCTCGGGATAAATACGCCGGCATGATGACATCCAAGGTGCTTCTTATTGCTCAATCACATCAACAGCTTGACCAAATAAATCAACTTGGTTTAACGGCTGACCCAATCGTTTAATAATTGCTGTCTGAACCGAGCGCTGGCCATAACGGCTTAATAGTTGATGCACATCTAAGCGCAATAAAAATTGCTTCGCGCTATTAGGTATAGAAACACGGTGTTGATTAAGAATAGTAATTATCTTGCTGTAGTAGTGATTAAGGGCTCTGTTGTCGAAGCTTTGCCAGTTCAGGCACAGCATATAAAAAAAATAGATCTAGAAATATATGTTTATAACGCCATAACGATGCCGGTAACATTCTTCCCAGTTGAGACAGCTCAGGGAGTTGATCAACGTGGCTGTCAATACAACGATGGAGGTCGATGCCCCGACGTATCCCAGTCGATAAGTTTAGTGCCGATATTGCCGAGGAGCTTAATGGACTCTTGATAAAATCACCTAATAAGGCATCGATAATCATCCCTTCGTCATCGCCAGCCAAGTGAAAATGGGCTATGTAATTCACTGATTAAAGTAGTTCGCTAAAAACGTACTAAAGTCGACATCATCTTGCTGCTCTAACTTTTTTTGTTGCGTAATTGACTGCCTAGCAATCGATAGAAGGTTTTCTTGTTGTTGCTTATCAATTGGCAACTGACGAAAATACTCCGCATGTTTATTGGTCTGGGCTAAATTAAATTGTATATGGGAGGCTTGAAGTTGCTCCATAGTTGATAAAACAAGCGCTGATGGTGTCAATGTGTTATTTAAAACTTTTTCACGTTGGGCTGTGATAGTTTTAGTGTAGTCATCACTGTTATGTGCATTATCTAACTCCTTAGCGACTGCCTGAATTTGATCTAGTAGGTGGTTTGCGCACGTTTGCATAGGTAGTTTTTGCTTGCCGCATAAAATGGTTAAGTTTGGCTCTCTACCTCGGTTAACAATACGAGCTTGGTTAAAGGCAATTGACTTATATTCATCTGCGTCGCTAGGCGGGCTGTCAGCACAGAGACAAAAAAGTAAAAAGGCATCGAGAAAACGAATTGTTTTGTCATCGATACCGGCAGGGCTAAAAGGATTGATATCGAGACACCGGATTTCGATATACTCAACACCGCGTTGAGTTAAGGCATTGATGGGTGTTTCTCCACTGCGGGCAACTTGTTTCGGTCGAATGGCAGAATAAAATTCATTTTCTATTTGTAGTAATGAAGATGAGAGCTGTTGATGTTCGCCATTTTCTGGTAAGGAAAATTTTTCGTAATCCGGGAAGGGGGTGCGAAGCGCTTTGCTAATAGTTTCAGCATAGCTCTTCAGAGAGTTGTAACAGACATAAAGTGCATTTTGAGCAGCGCTTTGATACCCAAGATTACCCATCCGCAGTGATGTCGCGTAAGGCTTAAAAACATCGTATTCATTAAGTGGTTGTAGGTCATGATTTCTATCTTGAACGAAGGACTTGTCAGCACAAGGTGCAGCGCCAAACAAATAAATTAATAACCAATAATGACGTCTAAAATTTCTTATCAGATCAAAGTAGCGCTGATCAATATAATGCTGCAAATATTTATATTGCGTTTGACCATGATACTTGTCTTGCTCAAATGCAGAACGCCAAAATGATTCGGGCAAGGAGAAGTTATAATGAATGCCAGCTACTGTCTGCATTGCGCGTCCGTAACGGTGTCCGAGACCGCGCCGATAGGTAGTTTTCATTTTAGCTATATTAGAGCTGCCGTATTGTGCGATAGGAATATCCTTATCTTCTGGAAGAACGCTAGGCATGCTGGCGCCCCAGATAATTTCATTTTTTATTTGCTGATAAGCTAAAGTGTGTGCCGTATCTAAGTAAGCTAAAGTTTCAGGAATTGACTCAAATACAGGCGTGATAAATTCTAGCAGGGATTCGCTAAAATCAGTCGTCAGCCAGCTATTGCTTAAAGCCGAACCAAGACCGACAGGGTGAGGACTTATTGCTAGGTTGCCGTTGGGCGTGGTTCGCAATCCTTCTTTTTCAATGCCACGTTGAATTCTTTGCAAAAGCGGTTTAACCTTTTTGTCACTCAAAAATTTAAGCCTATGCGAAAATTTTTCTTGGGGTGATCTTGGTCGGCCAGATTCCAGCATGTTATATCCTTAGGTGACTATTGAACAGTGTAACAGTCATGAGAGTCTTTTTGATAACCGTTTATTGATTATTAATCATCATTTAGAGTGAAAAAAGCCGTTGCCAAAACCAGATAGCACCTGTGATACCGATAATGTAAAAGCCAGTTTTTTTGATGGCTGAAGGCATGCTTAGCTGCATAATCTTAGCTAGATAAAGAACTAAAAATAACAGAACGACTACCAACAATTGGCCTATTTCAATACCAATATTAAAAGCGGCTAAAGCGGGTAGAATGGCTTGTTCAGGCAGTCCAATCTCAGCTAAGGCGCCAGCAAAACCCATTCCGTGTAATAAGCCAAAACCGCCTGACATTAACCATGGGCGTGATTGAATAATGCCTTTATCACTAGGCTTCAATGCATCGGTAGCTGCCCAACAAATGGATAAGGCTATCATTGATTCGACAAAAAAAGATGGCAGGCTAACTGAGCCTAAAGCTGTCATTGATAATGTAATACTGTGGCCTATAGTAAAAAAGGTAATAGTCCAAAACAGTTGTTTTTTCCATCCCACAAGTAATGCAAGCGTGATGACAAATAATAGATGGTCAATACCTGCAATCAGATGTTCAATACCTAAACCTAAGTAACGTTTAGACAATTGGTAAAGGCTCTGCTGCGACGGTATAACAAATAGCTTATTATCTTGATTAAGCATCTGATGAATGATTCGGCCATCATTGAATTTTATTCGCAGTAATACTCCGCCACCACGTTTACTCATGCCATCGACACCAATGCTCTGGCCAATTAAGTGGTCATTGCAGTGAAGTTGAAAGCTTTGTGAACGACCAGTGCCCTCAGTCAACGCTTGTTTCACTTCATGTAATTGACAATTGCTAGGGAATACTGGCGTGAGTTGCCCAGTTGAAGCAATTTTTTTAGGCAGCTTCCAAACTCCTTGAAATTGGTTAGTGGCGGTTTCGTTAAGCGCTAACAAGCCTGGTGCAAGTGGATGAGCCTGCAAGGAAAATGGCAGCAGTAATATCAAGATAAAGAAAAGGCGCTGAATGTTGAATCGCCTCGCACTCAATGTTAGTTTTCTAGTCATCGCTACTTTTTAAGCCTATTAAGGTTAATGACGATTGATTACCTTGCCCATCTTCAATGATTAAACGGTAGTTCTTTTTAAGCTTGTTGAGGGTTTCATTGTAGTGGTTCTGCTTGGCTTCCCTGTTTAAGGTGTTGATGATTTGTTGCTTAACTTCTGCTAATGGTTTGAGCCTAGCATTATGTTTTTCATGTAACCAGACAAAATGTTGTCCGAAGGCTGAGTTCATTGACTCAGACCACTGCCGCAGGCTTAGGTTTTCTAGCTGCCTGGCAAATGATTGGCCGAATCGTTTTGCAATGCTGTGTTGACTTTGTAAATTAAAATGGTGGCCGCCGTAGAATACATCGCCTAGAGCAATTGCAGCAGAAATATTAGTCTCATAGTCGGCATGACTGCTGAGCTCTGAGCGGAGTTTTTCCAGCAGATTGATACTAATTGAGCTGTCTGAGTGCGCTTTATCACTGGATAAGTAAACATGTGAAAAGGCATACTTAGGTGCTTCAATAAATGAGCTGTGATGCCGTTGGTACCAATCATTAATGGCTTGATCACTGGGGATTTTTGCCGGCATACTATTGCGTAGCGCTGCTTGATAAATATTGATCATTTGACGTCGAACAATAATGTCAGTTTCATCGAGGTTCATGGCTAGAGCCGCTTGATACTTTTCATCTAGACTTTGATTTGTGTCGGCTAATTGAAGAAACTCAGCGATATTGGCTAGCCGAAGAATAACGCTGTCGACCTTGTCGAAGCCAGATTTTTTAGCTTCTAAAAAAAGAATTTCTTGTTCAGCAAGTAATCGAGCGCTGCGATTAAATTCGACGGCTCTACCATTAATCGACTCTGACAATTCTTTCTGCAGTGCGGTTATTTCGCTGTGATGTAAGAAGATAGTTGTTTGCTGGGGTATCCATTGACTAAATAGAGCAACTAGCAAGCCAATAATTAGGCAATGTAAGAAGGGATTTTTTATTAGGCGGTTCATTAATAAGGTCCAGCCAGAATCAATAAAGAGTTTAATTTTAGCGGGCCTGATAGCAGAACAGTCTATTTATTTGGTAATTTATGTCAGCTATCGTTGCTGCTCGCGTTGAATGGCACGAAAACCAATATCTTTTCTGGATTGAACGCCTGGCCATTGGATTTTACCAACAGTTGCATGAGCTTTGATTTGAGCTTCTGAGGTTGTGTCAGCCAGTGCGGTCACACATAAAACGCGACCGCCGGCTGTGACGATATTGCCGTCTTGTTGTTGAGTCCCCGCATGAAAAACTTTGCAGTCTTTGCTATCGATACCTTCTAAGCCTTCTATCTTGTCGCCCTTATTGTAGTCAGCAGGATAACCGCCCGCTGCTAACACAACGCCTAGTGCAACTTGATTAGTCCAAGAAACGGTTTGATCGGCCAATGTTTTGTTGACCGCTGCAAGACAGAGATGATAAAGATCAGATTCCATGCGCATCATGATCGGCTGTGTTTCAGGATCGCCAAAGCGACAGTTATATTCAATGACTTTTGGTTCACCTTGCTTGTTAATCATTAAGCCTGCATAAAGGAATCCAGTATATTCGTTGCCCTCAGCAGCCATACCTTGAACGGTAGGGTAAATAACTTGGTCCATAATTTTATCATGGATCTCTTGACTAACCACCGGAGCGGGTGAGTAAGCACCCATGCCACCTGTGTTAGGGCCAGTGTCGCCCTCGCCAACACGTTTATGATCTTGACTTGTTGCCATAGGTAAAACTGTTTTGCCATCAGTAACAATGATAAAGCTGGCTTCCTCGCCGTCAAGAAATTCCTCAACAACGACTTTATGGCCCGCTTCACCAAAGGCATTTCCTGCTAGCATGTCCTTAATAGCTGTTTCTGCTTGCTCAAGTGAGGTGGCGACAATAACCCCTTTACCAGCGGCAAGGCCATCAGCCTTGATCACAATTGGCGCCCCTTTTTTTCGAACATAGGCGATCGCTTGATCGGTGTCGGTAAAGGTTTGGTAATCGGCAGTAGGAATATTATGACGGGCTAAAAAGTCTTTAGTAAATGACTTCGAGCCTTCAAGTTGCGCTGCTTGAGCGGTAGGACCGAAACAACGCAAGTCTAATCTAGAGAAATGATTAACAATACCATCAACTAGAGGGGCTTCTGGGCCTACAATGGTGAGAGCAATATTATTTTCTTGAGCAAACGTCGCTAAGCTATCATGATCATCTGGGCTAATGGCGACATTTTGTAGATTAGCTTCAGTAGCTGTACCGGCATTACCGGGGGCAACGAAAACGGTTGTCACGTCAGGGCTAAGAGATAACTTCCACGCCAGTGCATGCTCCCGACCACCGCTACCAATAACTAAAACCTGCATAGTAAAATCCACTCATTCAATAAGAATAATCGTTGACTAATGACGGAAATGCCGCATGCCGGTAAATACCATCGCCATATTGTGTTCGTCAGCGGCGGCGATGACCTCGTCGTCACGTATTGAGCCACCGGGTTGTATGACGCAACTAATACCGACTTTAGCGGCATTATCAACACCATCACGAAAGGGGAAAAAAGCATCAGAGGCCATGCAGGCGCCATTGACTTCAAGGCCAGCATGCTCTGCTTTTATTGCGGCGATACGGGCTGAATTTACACGACTCATTTGTCCGGCACCAACACCAATGGTTTGAAGTGCCTTACCGTAAATGATGGCATTTGACTTCACCATTTTCGCTACTTTCCAGCTAAACAGCAGGTCGGCTATTTCCTCAGGGGTAGGTTGTCTTTTAGTGACAACGGTCAGGTCTTCTGCGCCGACTAAGGCGATGTCTCGATCTTGAATCAGTAGTCCACCATTTACCCGTTTTGCGTCTAAAGCGGGTAACGATTGGGACCAGGGCTGGCAAATTAATAGACGTAAATTCTTTTTAGCGGCAATGACTGCTTGGGCTGCGTCACTGGCGCCGGGTGCAATGATCACTTCAACGAATTGTCGTTCACAAATATCAGCTGCAGTGTTTTCATCCAGCGCACGGTTGAAAGCAATAATACCGCCAAAAGCTGATTCAGGATCAGTAGCAAAGGCGCGAAGATAAGCTTGTTGAATAGTGTTAGCGGTGGCAACCCCACAAGGATTGGCGTGCTTAACGATCACGCAGCTCGGTTCAGAAAATAATTTTACGGTTTCTAATGCTGCATCGGTATCTGCTATATTGTTATAAGACAGTGCTTTGCCTTGAAGCTGAGTGGCAGTAGCAATACTGACTTCTTGAGGGTTCTTCTCCACATAGAAAGCTGAGGTTTGATGGGGATTTTCGCCATAGCGAAGTGACTCAACTTTGATAAATTGGCTATTAAGGGTTCTGGGAAATCCTTCACTTCCACCTTCAACCTTTTGGCCAAAGTAATTAGCGATCGCGCCATCGTAGGCGGCCGTGTGTTCATAGGCTTTAATAGCAAGATCAAATCGAAGCGCATAGCTGGTGGCGCCCTTATGCTCGGTGAGATCAGCAAGAACTTTTTCGTAGTCGCTAACATTCACAACGATAGTGACATCTTGGTGGTTTTTTGCCGCAGCTCTCACCATGGTAGGCCCGCCAATATCGATATTTTCGATGGCTTCTGCAAGCGAGCAATCAGGCCTTGCTACAGTATTTTCAAACGGGTATAAATTAGCTACCACTAAATCAATTGGCATTATATTGTTATCCGCCATTACTGCCTCGTCAGTTCCCCGACGCGCTAAGATGCCACCGTGTATTTTTGGGTGTAAAGTTTTTACTCGGCCATCCATCATTTCAGGAAAGCCAGTGTGGGCTGAGACCTCAGTAACACTGATACCGCTGTCTTTTAATAGCTTGTATGTGCCGCCAGTTGAGAGTATCTCTATATTTAGAGCGTTAAGTTGTTGAGCGAATTCGACGATACCGCTTTTATCAGAAACACTGATTAGTGCGCGACGTACAACTGCCGTTGGTTGATTACTCATAATAGGTCTTTATCGTAGTTAGTGGGTAAGCTAAATATTAACCGCAGTAATATTAGTTGATGACTGTTATGGTATTTACTCATACTGGAATCAATAAAACCATGGCTTTATGTAGCCAAGCTAATTGGGTATTAGAAGCGATTTTGAGTGTTTAAAACTAAAAAGCACTTGCCGGATGAAGGGACAAGTGCCTTTTAATACTTTCGGTTTTTAATGGCTTGTACTCCGCTAGGATCACTCAGGCTTTAAAGCAAACTTAGCTCTAGCATCAAGCAATATACAAGCAGTGAACTGTACTTATAAAAGACCGTACTGTTTTAATTTTTTACGAAGTGTGCCTCGGTTTAAACCTAACAAATGAGCTGCTTTAGTTTGGTTATTTCGAACGTACTTCATCACTTGCTCGAGCAGTGGTGCCTCGATTTCTGACATAACCATTTGATAGACGTCAGACACAGGCTGGCCGTCAAGATGTTTGAAGTAATTTGCCATCGCTGTTTCTACATTTTCTCGTAAGCTAGATGTAGAGTTTGCGGCTGTTAAAGGCTGGTCAAATTGAGTTTGAGTTTCTGCTGGTTGCTGCAATAAAGATTCGCCGTTGCTCATGCTGCAATATCCCCTCTTAAGTTGGTTTCACTAAAAAATTGCTTCAGGAACTGCAGTTGATCCTTGGCAACTAATAGTTTGTTGAACTGCTTTTTTGCAATTTCAATTGTTTTTATAGCCTGATTTTCAGCGACTAAACAGCTTGAAGTAGCGACTGAAAAATCTGAGGTGTGTTTCTTTATCAGATTCGAAGTACATTGTACCATCTGATTGAAATACCAGCAAACATGTTTACGGGATATTTTCACAGCAAGATCAACAGCTTGATCTTTGTTAATGGTTGAGCGTTTTGCGCCTCTATGAAGCAAGTTTTGCGTTTCGAAACGGGCGTAATAGTCATGAATTAATTCTAGGTGTTCCAGAATCAGACTTTTTTGCCATGCAGTGAAGCCCCCAGGCCTGTTAGTGCTTGTTTTTTGTGCGTTTTTTGCTAATGGGTTCAGATATTGGTTGATTTCGGCAAAGATCCAAGGCTGTCCTTGGGCGGCTCTGCCTACCATTACGCCGCTCGCAGCGGTATGGTTAAGCACTTTTTGTGCATTTTGACCAGAATCAATGTCGCCATTCGCGAACACGGGAATATTAACCGCAGCAACGACCTCGGCGATCGTGTCGAATTCAGCTAAACCATTAAACCGGCAAGCGCGGCTGCGGCCATGCACAGCCAGTGATTGAATACCGATATCCTCGGCCATTCGTGCTATTTGAACAGCATTTCTGTTCTCTATGTCCCAGCCTGTTCGGATCTTCAGCGTTACAGGCACATCAACAGAATCAACGACTTGTTTCAGTATGTCGGCAACGAGAGAAGGGTTTTTCATTAAGGCAGAGCCAGCAAGTTTCTTACAGACCTTTTTGGCAGGGCAGCCCATATTAATATCGACAATTTGAGCGCCTGCATTTACATGATAACGGGCGGCTATCGCCATTTCGGCAGGATCTGTGCCTACAATTTGAATCACTCTGGGTTCAGAGTCCGCCGCATCGGCTAGGCGCAGCAGAGATTTAGATGTTTGCCTGAGATCGGCTTTACAGGTGGACATTTCAGCCGTAACCATCGCTGCGCCCATGCGATGACACATTTGGCGAAAGGGTTGGTCAGTGATGCCCGCCATGGGCGCCAGTACGGCTTGACCATCCAGTTGATAAGGGCCGATATTGATCATAATAGCGATAGTTTATTAATGAGTAACAGTTGATAAGGTCATTGCAGGTCTCGATTTTGCTTATATTAATCAGCTTTGCTTAAAGATGCCAATAGCAGTGACATTTTTTGCCTAGTAAGTACGCTATTTTTGCCCGTTAAGCCGGATCCAATGGTCAGATGAGTGGGGTAATTGCATCGTCATGATTGATGCATAGGCATTCGTAACGGCATTGCATTGTTCGCTGAGTATTCCTGACAACATTATTTGACCGCCGTCACGCAGCAAATCGATTAAGCGAGGGGCTAGCGTGATTAGTGGGCCGGCTAAAATATTGGCGATCACTAAGTCGCATCCATGCTTAGCCGAGCCGAACTGCTGCTGGAGGGTATCATCAAGTGCTTCTGGTAGGCATGTCACCAGCTTCGACGCATCGATACCGTTCTGCTCGGCGTTGGTAGCAGTGGCTATTAATGCTTGGGGGTCGTTATCAACGCAGATTGCCAGCTCCGCGCCTAATAATAGTGCGGCGATGGCTAAGATACCTGAGCCGCAACCATAATCGATAATGCTCTGGCCTTTCATTGGATTGACCGCTAGCCATTCTAAACACATGGCAGTGGTTGGGTGGGTGCCAGTGCCAAAGGCTAATCCAGGATCAAGAATAATATTACAGGCATTTGGATCAGGTGGCGGTTGCCAGCTTGGTACAATCCATAGCTGTTGGCCAAATTGCATGGCAGAAAAGTCATTTAGCCAGCATCGTTCCCAGTCTTCATCGGCCACCCTTTCAACTTCATAGGGCGGTAAGGGATGCCCCAGCTGTTGGCTGAGTGCATCTAATAGATTTTCAAGATTAATGTTTTGTGGAAACAGAGCGCTGAGTTTAGTGGCGTCCCAGAGGGGGGTTTCGCCCACGCCAGGCTCGAGTAAAGGCTGGTCGGCATTGTCTTGCAATGTGACTGACAGCGCGCCTTGATTTAATAGTAATTGCTCGAGATGCTCAGCTCTGTCTGCTTGCGTATGTAAATGCAGTTGTAGCCAGCTCATGCTCGCCGCTTAGCACGCATGTTCACTTTTCCTCTGTGGCCAACTTCTGTTCTAGGTAGTGAATATTGACGCCTCCGCAACGAAATTCAGTATCGCGAACTAAGCGTTGGTGTAATGCAGTATTGGATTTGATGCCATCAATCACCAGTTCGTCTAAGGCATTACCCATACGCGTTAAAGCAGTGTCCCGATCGGGCCCGTAGGTAATCACTTTAGCAATCAAAGAGTCGTAATGAGGCGGGACGCTGTAACCGCTATAGATGTGTGAATCGACACGGACGCCATTACCCCCTGGCGCATGAAAGTGCTTAATAAGACCAGGACTTGGCATAAAGCTGTCGGGATCTTCAGCATTAATTCGGCATTCAATAGCATGGCCGGTAAATTGAATGTCGTCTTGCGTTAAGCTGAGTTTATTGCCGGAAGCAATCAACAACTGCTCTTTGACGATATCAACCCCAGAAATCATCTCTGACACAGGATGCTCAACTTGCACGCGGGTATTCATTTCAATAAAGAAAAACCCACCGTCTTCATAAAGAAATTCAAAAGTACCTGCGCCACTGTAGCCAATCTCAATACAGGCTCTGGTGCAAGCTTCTGCTACTTCTGCTCGGATATCATCTGGAATTAAGGGTGCAGGTGCTTCTTCGATCACTTTTTGGTGGCGGCGTTGTAATGAACAGTCACGGTCACCAAGATGAATAGCTTGACCTTGGCCATCGGCTAATACTTGAATTTCGACGTGGCGCGGGTTACCGAGGAATTTTTCCAGATAAACAGTATCGTCGCCAAATGCTGCCTTAGCTTCAGCTTTGGTTAAAGCAATGGAGCTAATCAAGTCGGTATCTGACTCAACAACCCGCATACCTCGACCGCCACCACCGGCAGCGGCTTTGATAATAACCGGGTAGCCAATCTCGGTGGCGATTTTTAATGATTGACTGCCATCATCGGTTAGTGGTCCATTTGAACCTGGAACCGTCGGCACGCCAGCTTTTTGCATAGCTTCGATTGCAGCGACTTTATCACCCATGATGCGAATAACGCTAGCGCTAGGGCCGATAAAAGTGAAACCGCTTTTTTCTACTTGCTCTGCAAAGTCAGCATTTTCAGCTAAAAAACCGTACCCAGGATGAATACCATCGGCATTAGTCACTTCTGCCGCACTAATGATTGCATGGCTGCTTAAATAACTTTGTGTTGAGGGCGCTGGGCCAATACAAACGGCTTCATCCGCCAGACGAACGTGCATGAGATCGGCATCGGCAGTGCTGTGAACAGCAACGGTTTTAATGCCTAATTCGCGACAGGCGCGGAGAATTCGTAGAGCGATTTCTCCGCGATTAGCGATAACAACTTTGTTTAGCATGTTGGTTGGTCCTATCCAATACCGGTAATGTTTGAGGACAAGGGGAGACTCGTCCGGCAGTTAAGCGGATTTAAGCGATAATGATAAGCTGCTGGTCAAATTCAACCGGCTCACCATCGTTGACTAATATCGCCTGTACGACACCTGATTGGTCTGCTTCAATTTGATTCATCATTTTCATGGCTTCGACAATACACACCACATCTCCTTTATTCACTGATTGGCCAATAGTAATAAAGGCCGGTGACTCGGGTGACGGTGATTGATAAAAAGTGCCGACCATCGGCGAGCAAATTGCATGGCCCTCAACCGGTTCAGGCGTTGTTAGTGGTTCATCGTCAGTTGCTGCTGGAGTCGCCACAGCTGATGCAGGCGTTGCAGCGGCAGGCGAAGGGCTGGGTGTAATATATTGAGGCGCAGTAACCACCGCGCCACCGCGGCTAATCCTTACCGATTCCTCACCCTCTTTAATCTCGATTTCTTGAACGTTGGACTCTTCCAACAGCTCGATTAATTTTTTTACTTTTCTAATATCCATACGATTCTCTCTTGAGTTTGCTTGCTCTTCTTTAACAGGTTGCGCCAGTCTTTCAGTCGATTTAGCTATTTAGCTGTTCGATGGCCGCTGCTAGGCCGAGCTCATAACTGTATGCGCCTAGGCCGGAAATAACGCCAACGGCGATATCTGATAAGTAAGAGGTATGTCTAAAATCTTCTCGGGAATAAATGTTAGACAGGTGCACTTCAATAAACGGCACTGCAATACCAAGTAAGGCATCGCGAAGGGCAATGCTGGTGTGGGTCAGTGCGGCGGGGTTTATAAGAATGAAGTCGGTTGTTCCGTGAGCAGCGTGGATTTGCTCAACCAATTCTGCCTCAGAGTTGCTCTGAAAGTTCTTAAGCTTAAACCCCTTCTCTGAAGCGATGGCGCCGAGCCTTTGATTGATAGATGCCAGCGTATCATTGCCATATTGGTCAGGCTCGCGCGAACCTAGTAAATTTAAGTTGGGGCCATGAAGTAATAGTATTGTCGCCATCTTCGCTAAAAATCCCCAATAATTAAGTCAAGAGACGATAAAATACCCAAGACTGTTTAAAGCTATCCTAGGGATTTGTCGACTGAAATGCAAATAGTAAACCCTTATTTAGGCGATTTTAGCAACAATTAACCATTTTTTGCTTAATTTAAAAGGCTTATATACGATTTGAAAGCACGTCATCAAGACTTATTTGCTGGGATTGGACGGGATAACATAAGCCAGCCTCTGCACAGCCTTGATATTGGATTAATAAATAACCTTTTTTGCCGGGTTCTGATTGTTTGGCCATTGCCATTAAACTGTTTATTTTGATGCTTGCTGTGGCTTGGTGATAGTAAACCTCGACTGGACCAAAGTAGTCGTCATGGGTTTTCAGGCCAGTATTTAACAACAGTTGATCGGTGATCAATCCTTCAGCGCTTGACGCTTTATGGGCCTCATCGAGGTACCTCAACTCAAAGGCGTGACGGTAGAGGTAATAGTTAGGCGCAATGACCCAGATTAAATCAAGCTGCGTTTCACTGGCTTGTATATCCAGTTGAAATGCCTCCTCGACTGCTAGAAATGCTTGACTAGGTTGATCCAGCGCGCTGTTATTTGGGTTGGTTGCGGCACTATTATTAATAGCGTGGCTTTGCTCGGCGATGACCGAAGCATTGCTCAAGCATAGACTTATGACTAAAATAGTGTGTAGTAGTAAGTTTTGCAGATATTTCGAGTGATGTATCATACTGGATTCGCCTAAAACTTTGCCTGTTAATAGTTTAGAAGAGAATGTTTTTGCCGGTCATATTTTTGACCCTAGTAACTGTCAATAATTCCCTCTCTTGTGCTGAATCAACACCTTAGATGAGTCAGCGGTGCTATAGTATCTATAACTATTTTTTGAATATCAGGATACAAGAACGGAGCAATCATATGATAACAAAGCATTGGTTGGGACTTCTATTCACAACCGGTATAGTTGTGGTAGGTCTTAGATTTTGGGGCTCCTTTGAAAACCAACCTGCTTATACCGTAAAGGCTGAGTCGCCCAAGATAATCATTACTGAGGCCTATCTCAATTTACCTCCACCAAGCCATTCTACTACCGCTGCTTATTTACAGATAACTAACCCCGATAAATCACCGATCACGATTACGGGCTTTGATTCGGCTAAGGCGACTAGGGTCGAACTACATGAGCACATTCATGTTGATGGGATGATGAAAATGCGTGAAGTGGATGAAATAACTTTGGCAGGTATGCAAACAGAAGTGTTTAAGCCGATGGGCTATCACTTGATGGTTTTTGGTCTTGCGGATGATGTAGTGGCCGGCCAGAGCGTCGATCTTACTGCAACGATGGCTTCAGGTGAGCGTATTGTTTTTCAAGCACAAGCGCGCGGATTACAGTAATTTCTCGCCAAGTAAATAGAGACCCGTGATGAATCCTATAGAGCGACTAAAAATTCAGCAGGAAGATCTAGTCGAGTGGTGGCAAAATGGCATTCTACCGCGCTTGATAGCCGGAGTTTTGCTGGTGTACTTACTTGCTTGTTTCGTGTTGGCGTTCTCATGGTCGCGAGAGCCGGCCCTGTTTGATCTCGCAGCGACGCTCGAACAATATACAAGTGACTACGCTCAGCCTGTGGTAATAGGTACAGCGACCACCGTGAGTTTAATTCACGTGGCGGAAACGTTAATGGATAAACCTGGCGGCTTTTTATCGAATGATATTACGCTGCCTAGCGCAGCATTAGATAATATTCCTAGTTGGGAATTTGGTGTTTTGGTTCAACTGCGCGATTTAGCTCGTGTCATGAGAGAGAGCTTTAGTCGCTCCCAGTCGCAGTCCACTGAAGATCCCGATTTAGCCATCGCTGAACCGCGGTTTAATTTTGATAATCAAAGCTGGATTTTGCCCCGTTCCGAAGATGAGTACCGAGATGGCATTCGTTATGTTGAGACCTATTTAAATCGCTTGTCTCAAGCAGAGCAAAGTAGCGCTCAATTTTTTTCGAGAGCAGATAATCTCACTGTGTGGTTAGCGACTGTAGAGACACGTTTGGGCAGTTTGTCTCAACGACTTAGTGCCAGTGTTGGTCAGCGCCGTTTAAATATTGATTTTGCTGGTGATGCCATGGCAAGACGATCGACAGCTGTGTTCGCCGATCAAGAAATAAAAACACCTTGGCATCAAATTGATAATGTCCTGTATGAATCAAGAGGCACGACTTGGGCGTTAATTCATTTTTTGACAGCGATTGAGTATGATTTTGCTGACGTTTTAGAAAAGAAAAATGCCCGCGTCAGTTTGCAGCAGATTATTCGTGAACTCGAAGCAACTCAGCAAACCATCTGGAGCCCCGTTGTTTTAAATGGCAGTGGTTTTGGTCTGTTTGCCAATCATTCACTGGTCATGGCATCGTATATTTCACGAGCTAATGCGGGAATTATCGATTTGAGAGAATTATTAGCGAAAGGTTAAGCCATTTTGACCGCCTTTGAGTTAAGATATCTTATTTAGCTCTATTGCGGACCGACAAAAAATTTCACACTGCGCAGTCGACTATTATAGTTAATAATAGTTAGACTGATTTTGTCAGTAACAAAAGGTACAGGACAGTGACTCAGAATACAGATGATTTACGTATAGAAAGAACCATGGAATTATTGCCGCCAGTCGCATTAATGGAGCGATTCCCAATCAGTGATGCGGCTTCAGAAACCGTTTTTTCCTGTCGTCAATCGATTCATAATATGCTTTATGGCCAAGATGATCGTGTATTGGTTGTTGTTGGGCCTTGTTCGATTCACGATGTCGATGCAGCTATAGATTATGCGCAGCGATTAATGGCTTTACGCGAGCAGTATGCCGGTGAGTTGGAAATTGTCATGCGAGTATACTTTGAAAAGCCTCGTACCACAGTTGGTTGGAAGGGTTTGGTTAACGATCCCAATATGGATGGTAGTTTTCAGATCAATGACGGTTTGCGAATCGCGAGACAGTTACTTAGCCAGATCAATGATTTGGGTTTGCCGACTGCCGGCGAATTTTTGGATGTGATCTCACCACAGTATGTCGCTGACTTTATGAGCTGGGGGGCGATTGGTGCGAGAACCACTGAATCGCAAGTGCACCGTGAATTATCGTCTGGACTTTCATGTCCAGTTGGCTTTAAAAATGGGACTAACGGCGGTATTCAAATTGCTATCGATGGTATTGGTTCAGCTAACAACCCGCACCATTTTTTATCCGTTACTAAATTTGGCCACTCAGCGATTATTAAGACTAAGGGCAATAAAGATTGTCATATTATTTTACGCGGTGGCGCAGGCCAACCTAATTATGAGGCTGAATTTGTGAATGATGCATCAGCAAAGCTTGCCGCAGCGGGCGTAGTTGATAAAGTAATGGTTGATTTTAGTCATGCTAACAGCGCTAAACAATATAAACGTCAGTTGGATGTTTGTACGGATGTTGCTGCGCAAATATCATCGGGTAATGACGCATTGTTTGCAGTTATGGTCGAAAGTCATCTGGTTGAAGGGCAGCAAAAAGTCGTCGCTGGCGAGCCGCTCACTTATGGTCAAAGTATTACCGATGCTTGCATAGGCTGGGATGATACCGAAACGGTTATGGCTGAGCTTGCCGAGGCGGTATTATCTCGACGGGCATTAAAAGCCAAGTAGCCACCTTTACTTTGATAAGAAAAAGAGTAGATTTTGATGTCTGACTTTAAGGGCAAAGTGGTATTAGTAACGGGTGGTAGTCGAGGGCTTGGCAAAGCGATGTCACTCGGTTTTGCCGAGCGAGGCGCCACTGTTATTATAGTAAGCCGCAAGCAAGGCAGTTGTTCTGCGCTAGCCGAGCAGATTGTTCAGACTGGCGGCCATGCGGTGGGCATTGCTGCTAATACAGGTAAAACCGACGATATCGATGTGCTTGTGAAAAAGCTTAAGGCAGATTATGCTCGCATTGATTTATTGATTAATAATGCAGGCACTAATATTGCCCTAGGCCCATTAACAGACTTAAGCCCCGAACAGTTTGATAAAATGTTCCAAGTAAATCTTCGCGGTCCTTGGTATTTAGCTTCCCGCATTGCACCGATAATGGCAGCTATTGGCGGAGGCAGTATCATTAATATTCTTTCGGTCGCAGCATTAAGACCACCAGCCTACAATGGTTTTTATGCAGCAACCAAATCTGGTCTAGAAGCGATGACTAAAGTTATGGCGCAAGAGTGGGCTAATGACAAAATCCGCGTTAATGCGATCGCGCCTGGCCCCTATCGTTCAGACTTGGTGGATTCCAGTATTGCCGCTATTCCTGGATTTGAAGAAGGTATGCGCGATTCAACTTTATTAAAACGCATCGCAGAAACCGACGAGATATTAAAGCCAGTCTTTTACCTAGCCTCAGACGGAAATATTACTGGCACTACCTTGATTGCAGATGGCGGTTTAACTGCCAACTAATAATTTTTGTATAGGTTTTTTCTCGCTAATATCATCAACGCTAATTGCGGAATACCCAACATAATCATCACTTGCGAGTAATTCACCTAATTTCTCTAATTGATAACTAGAGTTACCCAAGCTGTAGCTGAGGTATTTTGCCCATAAATAGAATCGGTGTATGGGATATTCGATATCGGCTCCTATTCCTGCATGAAGATGTTGTGCTGTATGTACAACTCTGTGTGCGCCCTCACATGCCCACCATTTAGCAGCACGAATTTCTGCATCTGCGGGTAAACCTTCGTTCAAGCGCCATAACGCTAACCAAAATGTTGATCGCATAGCTTCAACATCAATGTAGCTATCGGCCATTCTCATAGCTAGTGCTTGGAAGCTGCCAATAGGAACGCCAAATTGTTCTCGTTCCGAGGTATAGGCAGCAGTTCTTCTCATAGCTTCTTCGCACACACCTGTTTGAAGGGCACACTGACCAACATTAGCGATCTTTTCGATATAGTCAACGATAGATTTTCCTTGGCCAACCTCGCCAAGCAAGTCAGCAGGGTTGACAGGCATATCTTCCAAAGACAACGACGCGCTCCATGGGCCTAATAGGCTGATGTCTTGGGGTTGTAAATCGGCATTAGTCGTATCTGTTTTAATAATGAAGATACTCTCCTCGCCATCCTCATGTGTTGCAGGTGCAAGAATATAGTCTGCAACAGCGCCATCTTGAATGCAGTCCAAAGATCCATTTAAGACCCAGCCAAATTCAGTCTTTCTTGCATTAATACCTTTTGTGATTGCTGATGGCATAGCAATTTCACTAATTGCAGCAGTTAGCTTTAAATCTCCGCTTGTTAAGGAAGGAAGAATTTTTTCTTTTTGGTTTTGAGTGCCATACTTTGTTATCGGCATTGCTCCTAAAACCAAGCTAGAGAAAAGGGGAACAGGCGATACGCATCTACCTTGTTCTTCAAGGACTAAACAAGTCTCTATGAGTCCAAGGCCAGCTCCACCAAAATCATTGGGTATGTTAATACCAAGTAGTCCTTGTTGGGCTAATGTATCCCATAGGGTATTGTCATAAGCCTCTTGATTGCGCGAAAATTCTAGTTGAAAGTTATCCGTAGATCTATCTGAGAAAATCTGATTTGCCAGGTCTTTTATAGCTTTTTGATCTTCATTTAAAGAGAAGTCCATAGTATGCCTCGTTGCGTTCAAAAATTGATGCTGTCTTAAATCGTTGCTTAATTACGTCTCATATACTTTAAATTTTTGGTGTATGAAAGTTTTTCTACTGGTGGATTTTCTAAGAATAACCCACGATAAAAAACAGTGGTTAAAAGTTCAGTTATGTCTGAATGGTCAATTTCTTCTTGATGAAGGTGAGTATCAAGATTAATAAAATAGTCTCGCAACATCATTTCTCCGCTGCTAGCAAGAGTGTATATCATTAAAAATGATTGATGCTTATCTAATTTTGCCTCTGGAAAAAGTTTGGGCATTATCTTAGTCAACCAGCTTAATTGCTCCATGTAACCGCGACGAATTTCTTCGGCAAAATCTTTATCTTCATCGGCGAGTTGAAGTAAGCAACGCATTAAACCTGGTCTTTTTGCGTAGCTATCAACGACTAGGCTGAAATGTGCATACATTCTGGCATACCAGTCACCACGTGCCACATCTTTCTCAATGATATCCAGATTCCTAGCCTCTTTTATATAATCTTTCAGGACTTCTAATGTAAGACTCTTTAAGTCATTGAAATAATGATAAAATAGTCCTGCGGCCACACCTGCTTCAGTAGTAACATCATTAATTCTCATACGGTGATAGCCGGTTTTTTCCATCACCGTCATTGCTGCACGTTTAAGCTTAGCTCGAGCTATTTCTCCTCGGGCACTAAATTTTTTATCACCAAACGCTTGAACATCATTAGTTGGTTGATTTAAGGCCATATAATTACTACGAGAAATAAATTATTAATCAGTAATATAATAGTTGAAATTGAATACAGTTTCAACTATTATTTCAGCATTGATGACATATATATAAGTACATACCTAAATTAATGATATCTTCCTAAATTTCTTAAAGGTGAATATTAGATGTTTGTTGAATATACCGATGATCAAAAAGCCTTGCGTAAACGCCTCCGCAACTACTTTTCTGACTTAATAAAGCCTGAGTACAAAGAGGAGCTTCGTTCTGCTGAAGGGGGCGATTTATACAAATCACTCATCAGGCAGATGGGTAAAGATAATATGTTAGCCCTTGGTTGGCCAAAAGAATATGGTGGTGCTGGCTTTACACCAACCGAGCAATTAATTTTTTTCGAAGAGGCCCTACTGGCATGCGCTCCAGTGCCATTTGTGACACTAAATACTGTCGGCCCTGCAATCATGGATCATGGTACGGAAGATCAAAAGAAGCGTTTTTTACCGCTTATTGCTGGTGGTGAAATTCATTTTTGCATTGGATATACCGAGCCTTCAGCTGGCACTGATCTAGCCTCTCTAAAAACTTCTGCAGTAAAGAATGGAGATGAGTATATCGTAAACGGTAATAAAGTTTATACAAGCGCAGCAGAAGCTGCAGATTACGTTTTTTTGGCCGCAAGAACTGATCCAGATGCAAAAAAACACAAAGGCATATCTGTTTTGTTAGTTGATACGAAGGATCCTGGTTTTGATTATGGTCCGATTCGGACTGTTGGGGGAGTCAGGACTAATGTATCTTATTACACAGATGTACGTGTGCCCACAGATATGATTATTGGTGAGGAAAATTTAGGATGGCCATTAATCACTTCTCAATTAAACCATGAAAGAGTTGGTTTAGCTGCTTGGGGTATTCAGGGTTGGAAGGTTTACAAGCTTACCTTAGATTGGGCTAGAAAAGAAAAGTCACCAGATGGCCTTCGCGTAATTGACAATCCATCTGTCCAGCGAAATCTTGCGGAAGTTTATTCTTTACTTGAGGCAATGCGGGTTATGAATGCTCGAATGTCTTGGAAGCTAGATCATTCTGATATTGACCCAGTATTACCATCAGCCCTGAAGGTTTACTCAACCGAAGCAATGATAACAATTTGTCAAAAATTAATGGATATAGTGGGTCCTCATGCATTGATTCGATCTACGAGTCCCAGTGCTGTTCTAATGGGAGATCTTGAGCATGAATATCGAAGAAGCACGATCAATACCTTTGGTGGTGGCGTCGTAGAGGTTCTTCGCGGCTTGGTTGCTAACTTTGGTCTAGGCATGCCAAGACACCGTTGATAACTGATGGATATTCACAGGGACAAGGGGAATTAGTCTTATCCAATATCTGCCAGTAGTTGATATCCAAGCCATGAGCGGCCTGAGAATTGTTGCCTGCGTAAATACCCCTAGTCCTTGGAGTTTGGCAGCAAGAGCATTATTTGATTATAAGAAGCTGCCCTACCAACTCGGTGAGCAGATCATTGCTGATGAGAATCGCGACTTGAAAGCATGGACGGGCCAAAATAGCGCGCCAGTCGTAGCTTATCGTTCATCTAGCTCTGAAGAAAAAATAGCCACTACCGCCGAAGCTATTACGCTTTTGGCCGAACGCCTTGAACCTCGACGGCCACTTATTCCATCTAACCCACAGCAGCGAGTTTGGATGTTTGGTTTATTGCAGGCCCTTGCGGGGGAGGATGGCTTCGGGTGGAATCGACGACTTATGTCGCTTA
>JAYYUJ010000007.1:0-21274 GCA_036344075.1 Pseudomonadota bacterium | reverse complement strand
CCAATGTTTCGTTATGAAAAACCTCAAAAGGGACGCCATCGTCAGTTTCATCAAGTGGGCGCTGAGGTTTTCGGTTACGATGATGTTTATGTTGAGGCCGAAATGCTTTTGCTGAATCAGCGGCTTTGGAATGACTTAGGCGTTGCGGATAACGTTATTTTAGAATTAAATAATATTGGCGATGCCGAAGCTAGAGCTCATTTTAAGCAAGCGTTAGTTAGCTATCTCTTCGCGCATACCGCTTCATTAGATGCCGACAGCGTGAGACGTTTAGAATCGAATCCACTTCGGATATTAGACAGTAAAAATAAAGGTACACAGAGTTTATTAGACGGTGCGCCAAAAATGGCTGATTTTTTGTCAACGAATTCGGTTGAGCGCTTGGAACAATTAACCAGCATTTTGCAAAAGCAGGGCGTTAAGGTTAAGCAAAATCAGCGATTGGTTAGAGGCTTAGACTATTATAATGACACAGTTTTTGAGTGGGTGAGTGATGATTTGGGCGCGCAGGGTACAGTCTGTGGCGGCGGTCGTTATGACAAGTTGGTCGAGCAGTTAGGCGGCAAACCAACGCCAGCAATCGGGTTTGCTATGGGCTTAGAGCGCTTGTATTTGTTGCTTGAAGCGAATCAATTTAAGAACTTGCATGACCATCAGCGTCCTGATGCCTACATGATTGTGGCGGCGCCAAGCTACCAAGACTATGCGTTTCAATTATCCGAGCAAATACGTAATGCCTTGCCTGATTTTTCCATCACGCAAAATTTGGCGGCAACCAGCATGAAGAGTCAGTTTAAAAAAGCTGATAAAAGCGGAGCCAAATATGCACTGGTCATTGGCGAAGACGAAGTGGCAAACCAAGCGGTGAGTCTCAAGCATCTCCAGACAGGTGAGCAGCTAAGCTTCGGAACAGCCGATGGGCTAACTTCGCTTTTCAAGCATTTAGATACAAATCATTAAAATCGATTTTTTAGGAGAGCAATATTGGACACATATAGCGACGAAGAGCAAATAGATAGACTTAAGCAATGGTGGCAAGACAATGGCGTTTCACTATTAACCACAATTGTCATTGCCCTAGCGGCTATTTTCGGCTGGCGCAGTTGGCAAGATAATCAGCAAGCCAATATTGATGCCGCCTCTGTAGCCTACCAGAATCTGCTGGAGTCGGTTGCTGCATTAGAGAATAATGCGGATGATATTCAAATAGCTAGTGCCGTTTTTAATGCAGAGTCGCTTAAGCAGCAAAATGATCAGTCGGCCTATGCGCATTTCGCCGCTTTTTTTAAAGCCAGACAAGCTGTTCTTGATGAAGACTATGTCACGGCTGAAGAGGAGCTAAACTGGGTATTGGCTCATAAGCCCAGCTCTCAGTTAAAAGCCATAGCACAATTAAGGTTGGCCAAGGTATTAGTAGCGAAAGGTGACTCTGCGGCAGCGCTCGCGTTGTTGGCGGCAGGTGACGATGAAATTATGAACTATACAAAAGCTGAATTAAAAGGCGATATACTGCTTCATGATAAAGACTTTCTCGCAGCGGTTGAAGCCTACGAGCAGGCAGAAAGCTTGGCCAGTACACTACAGATTCGAGTGTCTCAGACTTTAGAGCTAAAGTTAAATTATGCGAGGAGTTTTCTATAAACAGCGCCTTATTAGAGATAAATTATCTTGAGGGAAGTTCGCTTGTCAACACCAAAACATTATTTTATTAGTCGTAAATTTGACAGGCTATTAGGTGGATTGGCTTTATGCCTGTTGGCTGCCTGTGGGGGTCAAAAAGCTGATTTAGGCGATACCAGCAAGCCGTTGCCATTAACTGAATTCAATGAGAAGGTTGTCGTAGATAAGATTTGGTCCGCCAAGGTGGGTTCTGGTCAAGGTGGCCTCTATCATCGCTTAACTCTTGGGTATGATGACTTAAGCATTTTTATTGCTGAAGTAGGTGGTTTAGTCGCACGTTATGACTTGGATGGTAAACTTCTCTGGCGAAGCAAGTTCTCTAAATTAGCAGCAGGTGTGGGCGTTGGTCAGGGTATAGCGATGGTGGCCGATGTTGACGGCATTGTTATTGCGATCAATGCGGATAATGGCGAGGAGTTGTGGCGGATTGACGTTGAAAGTGAAGTGCTTGCCGCCCCCCAGGTTGCTAATGACACAGTAGTCGTTCAGGCCTACGATGGTCGACTTATCGGTCTTGATAAAGATAGCGGCGATCAGCGTTGGGTCTATTCAATTGACCCCCCAGTACTAACTTTACGAGGCACAGCAACACCAGTCATTGATGAGGGTGTAGTTTACACAGGGTTTTCAAATGGTAAGCTAACCGCTATTGATATTAAGAATGGTAACTTAATATGGGGTAAGTTAATCGCTATTGCTAAGGGTCAGGCTGAGTTAGATAGGATTATTGATGTTGATGCCTCACCATTGCTTGAAGATTCGAACGTCTATGCAGCTAGTTATAATGGTTATCTTTTTGCTTTTTTAAAAGCCAGCGGACGTCCACTATGGCGATTTGAAATCTCTACTTACCGTGAGCTTGCTGAAGGTTTCCAAAATGTTTATGCAGTTGATCAAAAAGGACACGTATTTGCAGTCAATGCTAGCAATGGTGAGTTGAAGTGGGAGCAAACAGCGTTTATCAATCGTCAGCTAAGTGCGCCGATTGTGTATGCAGGTTTTCTGTTGGTGGCCGATAATCAAGGGTATCTGCATGTTATGTCGCAACTTGACGGCAGTGTCATTGGTCGAGAAAGAATTGCGCGTGACGGCGTTAGGGCGCCAATGATTAGTATCAATCAAACACTGTATGTCTATTCTGATAAAGGAAAATTGTCTGCCCTTAAATTAGATAACCTCTAGTGAATAATCATGCGCTATTTTAGAATGGCGTAATTACTACTGTTTAGGCAACTTACCTTATGTTACCTGTAATCGCACTTGTTGGCCGTCCAAATGTCGGCAAGTCAACTTTATTTAACCGTTTAACTCGAAGTCGTGATGCCTTGGTTGCTGATTACGAGGGTTTGACTCGTGATCGAAAATACGGTGAGGCAGTAGTTGACGAACTGCGTTTTATTGTCATTGATACCGGCGGCTTAAGCGGTCTTGAGCAAGGTATTGACGGTGCCATGGCACAGCAATCGCTGGCCGCTATTGAAGAAGCTGATGAAGTAGTTTTGCTCGTTGATGCCAAAGCGGGGTTAATGCCTGCGGATGAAGCTATCGCGAAAGAGATCAGGCAGCGCGGTAAGCCATTTACCTTAGTGGCGAATAAAATTGATGGCATGGACGAAACAACAGCGGGGGAGTTTTATGCCTTGGGGGTTGACCGAGTCTTCCCTGTCACCGCGACGCATGGTCGAGGGGTTAGGCAATTAGTTGACTCTCTGGCTGAGCGATTTCCTGAGCAGCAAAGTTCCATTGATTTAGCTAAGTCTAACAGTACTCGAATAGCGATTGTCGGCAGGCCAAATGTCGGTAAGTCGACGTTGGTCAATAGAATGCTTGGCGAAGATAGGGTCGTGGTGTTTGATCACCCAGGCACGACACGCGACAGTATTTACATTGATTATGAACGAGTGGATAAGCATGGTGAGTCTAGCTCTTACATGTTGATCGATACGGCAGGCGTTCGTCGCCGAAAAAATGTAGCTGAGGCGGTAGAGAAGTTTTCAATTTTAAAAACTTTACAGGCAATTTCTGATGCGCAAGTCACCGTACTGGTGGTTGATGCTAGTGAAGGCTTGGTTGATCAAGATCTGCATATGATGAGCCATATAGTGAATGCGGGTCGCGCTTTAGTCATAGCGATTAACAAATGGGATGGTCTCGACAGCGAGTATAAAAAAGGGATTAAGGAAGAATTAGAGCGACGTTTGGCGTTTAATGACTTTGCTGAAATCCGTTTTATTTCAGCCCTACATGGCACCGGTGTCGGAGAGCTTTATCAGTCGGTTGATACGGCCTATAAGGCCGCAACTCAGAAGCTGTCTACCAATGAGTTGACAAAAATTTTAGAAAAAGCGGTATTTGATCATGCGCCTCCCTTGGTTGCTGGTCGTAGAATTAAATTGCGTTATGCCCATGCTGGCGGTCAGAATCCGCCTATCATCGTGATTCATGGTAACCAGACCGATGCAGTACCAAAGCACTATACGCGGTATTTAGAAAAAACATTTCGTAAGACCTTAAAGCTTTTTGGCACACCGATACGGGTAGAATATCGCACCGGCGATAATCCTTATGCAGGTAAAAAGAATAAATTAACCGCTCGCCAGGTCAGTAAGCGTCGACGAATGATGAAGCATGTCAGTAAGAAAAAATAAGCTATTTTAGAATTTTGGTAACAATATTAGCAAACCGATAGCTAGTGCGGTCAAACTGCTGATTAAAACTGCGCCAGCAGCGATGTCCTTAGTTTTTTTAATTCCTATAGAATACGCACCACTCACCTCATCAGCGAGCGCTTCTATTGCGCTATTAAATGCCTCGCAAGTCCATACTAAGCCAATCGCAAATATGAGTAAGCTGCCCTCAATTACTGTGATATTTAGTCGGCTAGCAATAATGATGATCGCTAGTGTTGCGATCATATGAAGCCAGGCGTTATGCTCTTCTTTAGCAACTATCATGATGCCATTGATGGCGGTTTTAATACTTTTAATTCGCGCTTTAATACTGAATGGCTGCTGTCTTTTGCCCATTGTATTTCCCCTCTATTTGGACTGGTTTTCGCAATGCATATAGATTAAAAGCGCCAATTTTAGTCGGTTATGATTCTTTCGTCATTGCAGATTATGTTGCTCCATGGCAACCTGGTCGATTGTTGATAATTAAATCATAGGTGTCAATTATGGGTCCATTATCAGGTGTTCGTGTTATTGAGGTTGCAGGCATAGGTCCTGCACCCTTTGCTTGTATGTTGCTTGCCGATATGGGTGCAGAGGTGATCCGTATTGATCGTGCTACAGGAGGCGTTGCTTTTGGCGCAAATCCGGCTGATTTAATGAACCGTGGACGTCAATCTATTGTTTTGAACTTAAAAACAACTGCTGGTATTGATGCGGCTAAAAAGTTAATTAACTCGGCTGATGTGGTGATAGAGGGTTTTCGGCCCGGGGTGATGGAGAAATTAGGCTTAGGACCTGAGGTTTTTGCCAGTAGTAATGCCAAGCTGGTTTATGGCCGAATGACGGGTTGGGGGCAACAAGGGCCATTGTCACAGGCCGCAGGCCACGATATCAATTATATTGCCCTCACAGGCGCATTAGATGCCATTGGTACGGATACCTCAGGCCCTGTTCCACCGTTAAATTTGCTGGGTGATTTTGGTGGGGGCTCGCTTTATTTGGTTGTGGGTGTACTGGCTGCTCTGCACGCGGCAAAGCAATCAGGTGAAGGGCAGGTAGTCGATGCGGCGATTGTAGATGGCACAGCGTCGTTGATGTCATTTTTACATAGCTGTCGTGCAGTAGGATTTTGGAGTGATGCGCGTCAATCGAATATGCTAGATGGTGGTGCTTATTTTTATGGCGTGTATCGTTGCGCCGATGATCTCTATGTATCTATTGGTTCGATTGAGCCACAATTTTATGCCTTGTTAGTTGAAAAAATGGGTTTAACCGAAGACCAGTTACCGATCGATGCGCAACTGGATAAGGCCCGTTGGCCTGAATTGAAAGTGGTATTAGCTGAGCAATTTGCCAAAAAAACGCGTGCTGAATGGTGCGAAATAATGGAGGGCAGTGACGTGTGTTTCGCGCCAGTATTATCAGCAGCTGAGGCAGTTAAGCATCCGCATAATGTTGAACGTGAAGCCTATATAGAGCGCGATGGCGTCGTTCATTCGGCCCCAGCACCTCGTTTTAGTAAAACTCCCAGCCAGTTGGCGCCGGCTCCAGTGGCAATTGGTCAGCATACGAAAGATATCCTAACGAGTTTAGGTTTTTCTACTGAGGCTATTCAAGTGATGATAGATGCCGGCGACGCTGGCGGAATTCAATAAATATTTAATGATTAAAAAGAAAAGAGATTTTCATGAGTACAGTTGATGTCTTTAATCAAATCGTCCAACAACGACGTTCAGTTCGCGCATTTAAAAAGCAAGCTATTGATGAGCAAACCTTACGTTCAATTTTTAGTACAGCCTTGGGTGCGCCATCTAACTGTAATACGCAGCCCTGGTTATCGGCAGTAGTATCTGGCGAGTTGATTGAAGCGTTACGAGAGCAAGTTCCCGCAGCGGTAATGCAGGGTGAAATGAGCATGGATTTCCCTTATGCTGGCAAGTACGATGGTATATACCGTGAGCGTCAAATTGCAGCGGCTAATTCATTGTATAGCGCGCTAGGTATTGCTCGTGAAGATAAGGCCGCTAGAGATGTACAGTTTTTTAAGAACTTTACTTTTTTTGGTGCGCCACATGTGGTGTTTCTTTTTTTACCAGCCTGTTTCGTCACTGAGGATAATACCGGTATAAGAGAGGCGGCAGATCTCGGGATGTATGCACAGACCCTAATGCTGTCGATGACGGCGCATGGTGTGGGTAGTTGTCCGCAGACAGCACTAAGTTTTATTGCAGATCGGTTAAGAAAAACCTTGGATATTAGTGAAGATTATAAATTAATGTTCGGTATTTCCTTTGGTTATCCCGATGAGGAGCATGCCTCTTCTAATGCGCTGACCGACCGCGCTGAGCTTGATTCATTAGTGCGATTTTACTCTTAATGGGGCAAAGCATCAGTTTACTAGCTTATCAAAACAAATAGTAATATTTAAATTAAAGCATGACGTGTGGTTGCGCGTTAGAATTCATAACTTATAAATTTAGAGGTGAAGCTATGTCATTACAAAGCGGGTCAGCAACTGACCAAAAAGTCGAGGTGTTAAGTCAAAAATTTACTCTCGGCTTTACCTATACACGATCTACAGGTCCAGTTGTTGGTCGATTTTTAAGTTCACTCCGAGACGGTAAGGTAGTTGGAGTCAAAGGTTCTGATGGCCGCGTCATCGTTCCGCCAGTGGAATATGACCCAGTGACAGCTGAGGCGCTCACAGAGTTTGTTGACGTGGCAGATACGGGCGAAGTGGTCAATTGGTGTTGGGTCGCAGAGCCTACTGAGCATCACCCGTTAAGCCATCCTTTTGCTTGGGGTATGGTCAAGCTTGATGGTGCTGATACACCGATATTACATGCCATTGATACGCAAGGTGACGCGAGTCTTATGGCAACGGGTATGAAGGTGAGAGTCCGCTGGCTTGATCAAGCTCAGGGCAACATAAAAGACATCGTTTGTTTTGAGCCTGGTGATATTAGCTCGGGCAATGTCCCTCAGCATGATTTCGAAGAGCCTGTCGTCATGATGGATGCGCCTACCTATTTAGATTACAACTACACAGCAGGAAATGCCACAGCACGCTACTTGCATCAGATTCGCAAAGGTAAGATTGTCGGCCAAAAAGCACCCGGCGGTGACTTTGTTTATGTCCCTCCTAGAGGTTCTTGCCCTGCTACTGGTGTCGCAACGACCGAAGAAGTGGAGTGTGCGGATATTGCGACCGTTGAGTCGTTTACCATTGTTCACATACCCATTCCAGGTAATCCTATCAAGCCACCCTATGTGGTTGCTAATTTGCTTGCAGATGGTGCCGATGTCTCGTTCATTCATTTGTTGAGTGAGGTTGATAATGACGCTGTGGAAATAGGTATGCGAGTTAAAGCGGTTTGGAAGCCCGAAGAAGAATGGACTTATGCTATGGATAATATTCGCTATTGGAAACCGTTAGAAAATGAATCAGATAAGGGAGGAAAATAAGATGCAAGATGTTGCTATTGTTTCCTTTGTACAGAGTGATTGTGTGCGTCATGCAGGCGCACAAAACGAAGTTGAATTAATTATGCCTGTTGTGCAAGCAGCATTAAAAGAAGCGGGTTTAAGTAGCGTACAAGATGTTGATTTCACTTGCTCAGGCAGTTGTGATTATCAACAGGGTGCCGCATTTGCTTTTGTTGCAGGCGTCGATGCTTTGGGTGCAGTGCCGCCAATAAAGGAGTCTCATGTTGAAATGGATGCAGCTTGGGCGCTCTATGAGTCGTGGTTAAAAATTCAAATGGGTCAGGCCGAAAGTGCCTTAATTTATGGTTTTGGCAAGTCATCACCAGGTCAGTTAAGTAATGTTTTGTCACTACAACTTGATCCTTATTATTTAGCACCGTTAGGTGTCGATACCATCAGTTTAGCGGCTATGCAGGCTCGTAGCTTACTGGAAAGTGGAGAGGTCAGTGAGGCTGATTTGGCGGAAGTGGTCGTCAATTCTCGTGCTAATGCTAAAAATAATCCTCATGCACAGCTAAGTGGCGATTTTACTGTTGAACAGTTATTGGCTGAGCCAGAGATGGTTTCGCCACTAAGAAAGCATGATTGTTGTCCCATTTCAGATGGCGCAGCAGCGATGATTATCTGTACAGTTGAAAAAGCTAAAGCGATGGATAAGCCTTATGCGGTGATAAAAGGGATTGACCACCGTATTGAAACGCATCATGTGACCTTGCGTGATTTAAGTCGTTCACCGTCAGTTGAAATTGCCGCAGAAAAAGCGGGTGTGCATGATGCGCCTGTTGATGTGGCAGAAATATATGCGCCCTTTAGTCACCAAGAAATCATTGTAAAGCGTGCCCTAGGGCTTGATGATTCTGTTGCTATCAATCCCTCAGGTGGGGTTTTAGCGGGACATTTATTTATGGCTTCCGGTTTGTCGCGTGTTGGCGAAGTGGCTAAACGAATAATCGCAGGGGAATACAAGCGCGGTGTTGCGCACGCTACTAGCGGTCCTTGCTTACAACAAAATATGATTACGGTTTTGGAGGGTATGTGATGGCTGAGTTAGCAGCAGTAGTTGGAATTGGGCAAACTAAGTACCAGACAAAACGCAGTGATGTATCGATTGCCGGCTTGGTTCGAGAGGCAGCAATGAATGCGCTAAATGATGCGGGCTTAGCTTGGGATGACATTGATGCCGTCATTCTTGGTAAGGCTCCCGACATGTTTGAAGGTGTGGTCATGCCTGAATTGTATCTGACCGATGCATTGGGCTGTAATGGCAAGCCCATGATTCGCGTGCATACGGCAGGGTCTGTTGGTGGTTCGACTGCCATTGTTGCCGCTTCCCATGTGCAAAGTGGTGTATTTAAGCGTGTATTGACTGTTACTTTTGAAAAGCAGTCAGAGTCGAATGCAATGTGGGCGTTATCCAACCCGCAGCCCTTTTCGCCACATTTGAATGCAGGCGCTGGCGGTTATTTTGCTCCCATAATTCGGGAATATATTCGTCGCTCAAATGCACCGTCTGATGCAGGCATTAAAGTTGCGGTCAAAGATCGAATTCATGCATTAAAGAACCCTCTCGCGCACTTACAGTTACCTGACATTAGTGCGGAGATGGTCGAGGCTTCACCGATGCTTTGGGATCCACTGCGCTTTTTAGAATCTTGTCCATCTTCTGATGGTGCTTGTGCTATGGTCATTGCACATGAAGATCTGGTCGATCAATCGCCTGGCAAGCCAGCTTGGATTCAGGGCGCAGCTATGCGCTCTGAACCCACGATGTACGCAGGCCGTGAACAAGTAAGTCCCCATGCAGGTCGTGATTGTGCCAAAGACGTGTATGCACAGGCAGGTATTACTGATCCTCGTAAAGATTTTGACTGTGCAGAGATTTATGTGCCATTTTCTTGGTACGAGCCTATGTGGTTGGAGAATCTTGGTTTTGCTGAACCGGGCAAAGGTTGGGAGTTGACCATGAGCGGCGCCACTTCTTTAGATGAAGGTGGTGATATACCTTGGAACTGCTCAGGTGGTGTATTGTCATCCAATGCTATTGGCGCCTCAGGTATGATTCGTTTTGCGGAAGCGGCACGTCAAGTGAGAGGCACTGCCGAAGACCATCAGGTCGAAGGAGCCAAGAAAGCTTTAGGCCACGCCTATGGTGGTGGTGCGCAGTTTTATGCCATGTGGGTAGTAGGCGCCGAAAAACATTAATAGTCTTAGCACTTTTAAATGTAACCTTAATAAAAAACTTCAAGTTCATGTCACTTGAAGTTTTTTTTTCCACTGCCGTATTGTTAATTGAAGGTTTTTCTCCGCATGCTAATGAGTGATTTTAGCTTGCGTTATATATATTGGGTTTCAAAGCTGCAATAAAATAACCATAATAATGATGATACCAGTTAACAGCACAGTCAGAAGATTAAAGTAACGATCGATCCATTCCTTAATCCCCTCGCCAAACTGACGAATTAATAATGCCAGTAATCCATAGCGTAAGCCTCTGCTTAAAATAGCTGTGAAAATAAATAGTATTAATGGCACTGCTGCGGCGCCTGCGGCGACAGTAAAGATTTTGAATGGAATAGGTGTAAAGCCAGCGGTAAACAGGGCGACAAAGGCATTGTCACTAAAAGATTGCGATAATTGGATAAATACGGCTTCACTAAAGCCGGGGACATAATGATAAAACCACTGGTCCATGATGCCCCATAAACCCCAACCTAAAGCGTATCCCGCAATCGCACCGAGTACTGAGCCTGCGGTACAAATAAAGGCAAAGCGAATGGCTCTTTCAGGTGCGCCCATTGCCATGGCGAGCAATAAGACGTCAGGTGGAATCGGGAAGAAAGACGCCTCGGCAAAGGCCATAATAAATAAAGCGGGGCTAGCGTAAGGGCTGTTGGCCCAGCTAAGTACCCATTCATAAAGACGTTTTAACATACGCTTACATTGCCAACATGTATAAATAATAAACGGTTGCTATTCGTGGTTACAGATTCGTATTTCTGCAATGCCGTGATCTAGTTCAGTAAAACAATGATTTTACATGTGTATTTTATTGATTTTGATATATTTTTCTTTTCATATAGAGAAATAGTGCACATTTCTCTTCATTATTCATTTTAAATGACTTTAAAATCATTATATTAGGTTGAGCTTTTATAATGCACTTTAAGCAATAAAGCGGGTCAATTGATTTTGAAGCAAGCTTTTACAAAACTGAGGTTCTAATATTTGCCAGCATTAACAAGTCGAATGATGTTGAATGATTACGTTGATAAGAGGGCCTTGCTTAAACGATTAATGGTTTTGTGGCTGATAACTGCCTTATTAGCTTGTTCGGTGACTGGTATAGTGCCCGTTTCGGAGTTGCCACAACCACCGACAGAGAAGATCAATCATCATTGGGTAAGCGCAGGTGAAACACTTTACGCGATTGCTTGGCGCTATGATATAGATCCAATGACTTTAGCCAGGGCGAATGGACTAAAGCAACCGTTTACCGTTGTTGAAGGACAAATGTTAAGTTTGTTGCCTGTTTCGAGATCGTTGACGATGCCTGCGGTTAAAGAATTGAAGCAAGCAGTGGTTGAAAAACCAAGGCAAATCCCAAAAAAGGTTATAGAGCCCGCTTCAGCTAAGCCATTAGTATTGGGGGCTTGGCAATGGCCTACCACAGGTAAGGTCAGTAAAGGATTTACTCAGACTAAAAATGCGGCTCACAAAGGTATTGATATTAGTGCCAGTTACGGCCAACCTGTAATGGCTGCTAATGATGGTATTGTAGTTTACTCAGGATCTGGACTGGCGGCTTACGGGAAGCTACTCATTATTAAGCATGGCGATGCCTTTTTAAGCGCCTATGCACATAATAGTCGTCTTTTGGTAGCAACAGGCACAAAAGTTAAAGTTGGAGAAAAGATTGCTGAAATAGGCCAAAGTGGCACGACTCACAACCACTTGCATTTTGAGATTAGAAAAAAAGGTAGGCCAGTAAATCCAATGAGTTTATTACCTAAAAATTAAATTAGTTGGCTTTTTTATAAAGCCCTAGCCTTGCTGACATATAAGTTAACGATAGTTCTACATGATTATAAATAGATGAATAACATTCACAGAGGTGACGTTAATGTCAATCGATTCAGAAGAGCAATTAGATGTTGAGCTTAATGATGCTGGCCTATCTGATGATTTAGAAGAAGATATAAAAGAGATTGCCGGTGATATGGATGCCAGGCGTAAAACGGTTAGTCGCTCGCCTAAATCGCTTGACGCCACTCAAATGTATCTTAATGAAATTGGTTTTTCACCGCTATTGACAGCCGATGAAGAAAAGCATTTTGCTAGGCTAGCCTTATCGGGAGACGAAGCTGGTCGTAAGCGAATGATTGAGTCGAACCTACGTTTGGTGGTGAAAATTTCTCGTCGCTACCTCAACCGTGGTTTGACGCTGCTAGATTTAATTGAAGAGGGTAATTTAGGCCTCATTCGAGCGGTTGAAAAATTTGACCCCGATCGAGGTTTTCGTTTTTCGACTTACGCGACATGGTGGATTCGACAAACTATTGAACGTGGTATTATGAATCAAACGCGAACTATCCGTTTACCGATTCATGTGGTTAAAGAATTGAATGTTTACTTACGTGCATCCAGAGAGCTCAGTCAAAAGCTCGATCATGAACCGACACCTGAGGACATTGCTGATTTATTGGATAAGCCAGTTGCAGATGTTAAGAAAATGCTTAAGTTAAATGAGCGTGTCACTTCATTAGATGCTCCATTAGGCTACGACTCTGAAAGAACCGTAGTTGAAACCGTTGCAGATAATAAAGTTTCGGATCCTGCGCAGTTGTTGCAGGATAATAATTTGCGTATCAGTGTTGATGCATGGTTAGATGATCTGTCGGAGAAACAGCGTGAAGTGATCACGCGACGGTTTGGTTTGCGTGGATATGAGTCTGCGACCTTAGAGCAAGTGGGTGCAGAGATTGGTTTAACGCGTGAAAGAGTTAGGCAAATCCAGGTTGAAGCGCTTCGTCGCTTAAAAGAGATTATGCGAAACGAGGGACTATCTAGTGAATCAGTGTTTAGCAAATAAATACTGAACTTTGACCTAAAGAAAAGACCCTAAGGGTCTTTATTTATAGGGATATGGTTTATCTTTCTAAATGTTCAAGTTTTCCGGGGATATTATTCCAATCCTCAGCATCGGCAAGCGCAGGTTTCTTCTCCGTGATGTTTGGCCACTCTTCAGCAAGTTCGGCATTGAGTTCAAGGAAAACCTCTTGACCCTCGGGCAACTCGTCTTCAGAGAAAATTGCCTCTACTGGGCATTCAGGTTCACATAAAGCGCAATCGATGCACTCGTCAGGATGAATTACTAGGAAGTTTGGACCTTCGTAAAAGCAATCAACCGGACACACTTCTACACAATCTGTATGCTTACATTTGATGCAATTTTCTGAAACAACAAAAGTCATTGCTAGTTTTCTCGTGGATTAGGATGCTGACTGTATCCGTCAAAACAAATCGAGGGCGGAGTTTATCACGCACTTACAAGCTGTCAAAGTCTTATTGTCAAATATTAACTACTATACGGAATAGCTAAGTCCTTGGTTCACATGATTTATTTTTGACTTAGAGAAGTTTTTTTAGCCGGTATAAGGTTTCGAGCGCAGCCATGGGAGTCAGTTCATCAGGATTTACCTCTGACAAAACTTGATTGAGGGCGCTATCATCTCTGGCGAAGAGATCAGTTTGCTTGTTCGCTGCATTTTTTTTATTTAAATCATTGTTTTTATTATTTAAATTAGTTTTTCTGTCTATGCCTATTGAGTTTTTCTCAAGCGCTAAAAGTTTGTCGCGAGCAAAGGCGAGTGCAGATTCAGGAATGCCGGCTAATTTGGCCACTTGAATGCCGTAGCTTTGGTTGGCTGGTCCAGGCTTAACGGTATGCATGAACACAATATCATCACCGTATTCTGTGGCATCGAGATGCACATTCGTAATGCTGGGATGTGTCTCTGTTAGCCCTGTGAGTTCGAAATAGTGGGTTGCAAAGAGGGTAAAGGCCTGAATTTTTTCGGCAAGGTGATGGGCACAAGCCCAGGCCAATGACAGTCCGTCAAAGGTGCTGGTGCCACGGCCAATTTCATCCATTAATACTAAACTGTGATCGGTGGCGTTATGGAGTATATGCGCGGTCTCGGCCATTTCAACCATAAAGGTAGAACGCCCACCGGCAAGATCATCAGAAGAACCAATGCGAGTAAACACTTGATCGACTAAGCCAAGCGTGGCTGATTCAGCGGGCACGTAACTGCCCATATGCGCTAAGATTGTTATCAACGCGACCTGTCGCATAAAGGTTGATTTACCGCCCATGTTAGGCCCTGTGATAATTAACATGCGTCGTTGTTGATCAACCTGTAAATCATTAGGAATAAAAGGATCATTCGACACTTGCTCAACGACGGGGTGGCGGCCTTGTTTAATCACAATACCGGCACGATCTTCAAGCTGAGGGCAGCGCCAGTTTAGACTATCAGCACGTTCGGCTAAGGTGTTTAGACAATCCATTTCAGCGATAGCTGTGGCAGACTGCTGCAGTGGAATTAATGACTTATTTAATTGGTCGAGCAATTGTTCATAGAGATATTTTTCTCGCGCTAAAGCTTTGCTTTGTGCGCTGATAGCTTTGTCTTCAAAAATTTTAAGCTCGGGGGTGATAAAACGCTCCGCATTTTTAAGTGTTTGACGACGGGTATATTCAACAGGTGCATTTGCCGATTGTGCACGACTAATCTCAATGTAGTAGCCATGTACACGGTTATACCCGACTTTTAAAGTGCTGATCCCTGTTTTTTCGCGTTCGCGTTGCTCTAGTTGGAGCAAAAAATCAGAGGCATTGGTACTGAGGGCCCGAAGTTCATCCAGTTCGATGTCGTAACCGTTAGCAATGACACCGCCATCGCGCACGGTCATTGGCGGGTTGTCTATGAGACTACGGGTTAACAGGTCATGCTGTTCGGGAAACACGCCTATTTGACGGTGTAGGCTACCAATCAAAGGGTTTTCAATTTGTGCCAATAAAGTGTTTATGGCTGGTAGTACTTTGAGCGAGTCGCATAGACGAGTGAGGTCTCGCGGTCTTGCACTGCGTAAGCTAATACGCGTTAAAATACGTTCCATATCACCAATCGATTTTAAGGTCGAGCCAATCGCTTCGAAGGCAAAATTATGTTGCAGCGCTTTTATCGCCTGCTGGCGGGCAATGATAGGCGCCAATTGATTGAGCGGCTTAGCTAACCATTGTCTTATTAACCGACTGCCCATCGCAGTGGCCGCATGGTCGATGACGGCAAGTAGGGTATTGGATTCATCGCCATTAAGGTTTTTTTCAAGCTCTAAATTACGACGACTGGACGCATCAATACACAGGTAGTCGTGACGTTGTTCAACGGCTAAGTTTTTGATGTGCCGCAGAGGGCCTGATTGCGTTGATCGAGCATATTGAATTAAGGCGCCGGCGGCGCAGACAGCAACAGGGTAGGAGTTGGCACCAAAAGACGATAAATCACGCGTGCCAAATTGACGGCTTAGTTCTCTAACCGCAGTGTCGTGATCGAATTCCCATTCGGGTCTTTCGCGAATAATACTGGGGTCGACAATATTCCCAGCGATATCGCTGGCAGTAACGGTGAGTATTTCAGCGCCATCTAGTTGCAGCAACTCAGCCTTTAATTCGTTAATTGATTGTGTCTCACAAATTGAAAACTTACCGCTCGCCATAGCCAACCACGCTAAGCCATAAGTACCTCTTTGTTGGTATAGGCAGACTAGAAGCGGTTCACGTTTCGCATCCATTAAAGCTTCGTCACTGAGTGTACCCGGTGTGATAATGCGCTGCACTTGCCGTTCAACTGGGCCTTTAGTGTTAGCTGCATCGCCTACTTGTTCACAAATAGCCACGCTTAATCCGGCATTAACACATTTGGCTAAGTATCCATCGGCCGCATGGTAGGGAATGCCAGCCATCGGTATGGGCTTGCCGCCGGACTTTCCTCTAGCCGTAAGGGTTAAGTCCAGCAGTTCTGAGGCACGTTTAGCATCTTCAAAAAACAATTCATAAAAATCGCCCATGCGATAAAACAGCAGCTCATTAGGATGTTGCGCCTTAATTTTAAGAAATTGGCGCATCATTGGCGTATGGCTGTCTTGGCTAATTGTGTCGCTCATAGAGAGGTCGGGGGCTAATTGATTAAAAGACTAATTGTAATTAAAGCCGAGCAACTAGGGAAGGAAATAAGCGCATATTAAAGCCTCCAGCAGCTTCGATAGGGTAACTGCAGGAGGCTAAATGTAATTATTGGGTTTTACGGCAAAAAAGGCTAAAAAGTGACAGTGCTGAGGTTAATAATAGCGCTGAGGCGGGCACGGGTACGGCCTGAATATTAAGGTTATCCATGGCGAAGTATGCGGGAGTGTTCATCCCCCAATCACCATTATCCGATGAGCTGAGCCCAAACGACAGGCCATAAACTGTCCCCAATGTGGATAGATCAACAAGCTCCCAGATATCTACTACATTAGCACCGTCGGCTAAATCAAAATCGACGGTATTGAGCACGCTCCCATCTTGCGCTAAGCCACGAATCGTTAGGGTGAAAAAATCGCCCGTTTCAAAGGGGCCTTTCACACCGCCAAAGCCATCATTACCATCTGCAACCGCAAGATAGGCATAAGTGGTATTGGTGAAGTATGCGTAGTTCACTTGCGTGGCACTACCAAATTGGATGTTAGCATCGGTTGAACTGCTGTTATACGCCACAGCATAATTACCGTTACCGCTTACGTCAGCACCAGTGATCGCACTGCGGTCATTCAGATAACCGGCGGTAGTAGTGTCGGTCTGGTTAGAATAGGTGAAATTACTCCAGCAGCAACCCCAGGCACTATTCCAATTATTAGTGAAGGTTATTCCGTTACTAATAAAGCTGCCAGCGCCGGTAATGGCAGGTGTTGTATTGGGTGCAAGCACATTGTCATCAAAGTCAACCACGATGGCTTGTGATTGAATGGTGAGCAAAAGGCTACTAAAGGCGAGTAAGATTTTTTTAGCGATGTTGTCCATAGTTACAACTCCATTGTTTTATATATTTTTGGTGATTGAAAAGACCTGCTCAATTGACATGTGAACAGAATTGATAAGCTCAGTAAGCTCAAAAATAGCGGGGGTATCGGTATATTTTCTTCATGTAGGGTTTCGGCGACATGGAGAGCGGCGATCGCATCAAGATCAAATCCTGCGGAACCCGAAGTGGGATAGGGGTCATAAATAGGGTTGGGACCGTTGCCCGAGGTAATACTGTCGTAGTGAGAGCCGTCGCCCACAATATCAATAATCTTAATATGACTGATATGGTTCAGGTCGAGATTATTCAAATTACTATGGGCGGCCTTTAGCCGCTCCAAATCAAACGGCGTGCCGAAGCCGCGGCGGTATTTGCCTGCTAGGCCAGTCACATTGGTTGGATCAATATTACCAAAGCTGTTAACAGCTGATTGGGTCAATGACATATTGTAAAAACGAAAAAAATCGATGCCATTCGAAGAAACCTCTACCCATGCTAATTCTAAAAAATTGTCTGAAAAACTATTTTCAAAAACAGCAAAATCAACGCCCACACCGTTACGAATAGGTGGATCAAATAATAATGTAATACTGCCACCCCTTCCCAAGGATACGATGTCAAACGTATAACCAATATTATTACCATCGCTATTACCTGCAACTGAAAGAGCTTTCTCTGGCGTTTGAAATTGTGGATCAACATTGCTTCCAGGAAGGTAATTTTCATAGCCTTGTGCCCAAGTCGCAATCACAGGGCTGTCTGCGGCTACAGCAGTTGATGCGTTATCGCCAGCTGCGGGTGAAAACGGCCCAGCGAATATTTCAAAGCTAGCAATAAGACTTAAGCTAGCTAAACTGCGCCGGATGATTGCTGAACTATAATTAAAGTGCAATGCTTAGGCCTCCCATGATAGTTCTCATTGGCGCTGGATAGACCGTATTACTGTAGGCGATATCGTAATAGTCAGTATTGAGCAGGTTGTTAATACTGATATACCAATCAATTTTTTCTATAGATGGCAGTTTGTGTTGAATATGCAGTGTTGCATTTAAGATTAGGTGGCTATCGATGATAGGAAAACTGTCATTATTAAAGTCGTTGCCATCAATCCGTTGGCCTGTGTAGTTAGCATTAATCTTCAAGTGAGTGGACGGTTTAATTTGCCAATTTGCTCCAATTGAACCGGTCCAAAACGGCACTAACGGCATTCGTTTATTGTCTTCTGTAACGACATCGGTGTAGCCTAGGTCCACTGTAAAATCGATATTGTTATCAATGAAGATTCGACTCTGTAGTTCTGCACCGGTTCTCTCAATAAAGCCCATGGCATTAAAGTTAACGCCATGGTTAATACCGCTGCGAAACAAAATTTCATTATTAGTTTTGAAGTCAAAGTAGCCGATATCGACATTTATTCTTTCACCGTGAAACTTGATGCCTGTCTCATAGCGATCTGCCGTTTGCGGTGACAAATCAGGTGTTGATAAAGCCAGTTCGTCAATATTGGGGTTGCGAAACGTTTTTGATGAGCTGATGTAGGCGTTAAATTGATGGTTAAGTGAGAATAAGCTGCGAAATTCTAAAGCCTCGTTCCGCCAGATATGATTTGTGATTGTTCGATTGCTTTTAATTAAAGGACAGCTGATCTTGGCTGGATAGCTACCAATTGCTGACTCTATTATTTTGGTATCACATTGATGAGATTGTTCGTTAGCGATTAATTGTTGATGTTTAAATTGGTTCTTGCTTCGATCATGGCGATAGCCAATGTCGAACATTATTTTATCACTGGGCTTTAGCCGAAAGCTGATAAATTCGGCATTTGATGTTAAGTTACCCACATAATGATTGCTATTTTCGATGCCTTGACCGCCTTGACTGCGGCTATAATCATTTTTTTCATCGATGATGCCGCTAAATATAAAAATCTGCTTGCTTTGGTTGTGCCATTGCAATAGTAATTCGGTAGCTAGAGTCCGTTGCTCTATACGGTCGCGATTGGCTTTCGCTGTCTGCTTGAGTACTTGACCAAAAATATAGTGATTTTCTCTTTCTCGAAAGTTTAAACGGCCGCTGAGTATCAGTTGCGGATGGATGTGTTTTTGGTAAGTAAATAGTTGGGCGTCGTCTCGTGTTTTCCCCTCAGACCCTGCTAAAATACTGCCTGCTTGTCTATCGATAATGCGGTTGTCTGTTGCTGAAGGGATTAATGCGCCTGGTTGCTGAAAGATATCGCGATGAAATCGACTGTTAAAGTTAAATTTATCGTGACTGTTGAGTTTTGTTTGGTAATTGAATAATAGATCTTGTTGATCCAGTTGATTATGTTGACGATACCCTGCTGAATCGGCGATAGAGGCATTGATTAAAAAATGCTGTTTATTGTCACTTTTGTGAATACTCGTAGTTATCCGGTAATCGTCATGTTGTCCTGTGCTCAATTGTATTAACCGAGCATTTTCAGCATTTTTTTTCCGGGTAATGATATTAATTATCCCATGCGATGCACCGCTGCCATAGCGGACGCTATTGCCGCCACGAATGACCTCAACACGCTCAATGTATTGTAAGTTAATCAGTGAAAAATCGACCCCAGAAAGATCGCTAGCATTCATTTTGACGCCGTCAACCAAGACCAGCACATTGCTAACACTCGTGGCACCTGAACCTCGAATATCAATACTGCTAGACTTTGCGTTGCCGGTATAAGATTTAAGCGTGATATTAGCAAGTTGTGACAAGAGTTCAGGTAGACTGTTCACGCCACTTCGAGCGATATCCTCTGCGGTGATCAAGCTGGCACTACTGGCCAATCGATGCATGGGTTCGGGCATTAAGCCTGTCACAATGATTTCTTCAATGACATTACTGTCGTAATTGATTTCTTCGTTAGCAATGCTGTTAATGCTTGTGAACACACCGGCAGAAAATAGGCTGGCTTTTAATGAGTTGTATAAAAGTTTGCTAATCTGACGGGCAAAGTTACTCAGGAGACGAAAATGTCTCTGTTTCGACAGGCGGTTTAACACGGCATCACGGAGACGCAACGGGGCGTTGTGATCGTATTATTGCTTTGTCGGGAAATGTATGCTTGAGGTAAATGAATACCTTGACAGGATCGAGGCTTATGATTAGCCCCTGATGACTGTGCAATGCCATATCGCCCTCCGCGATGGTTGCTTATTGTCGGAGGCCGGTTCCGGGCTATAGCTTAATCATTCATTCTTAGGCTAATTACCGTTGCGGGGGCAGCGTCGGAATCTTTATTTGCATAAAATTCACCGAACTTCCCGTTTAAGTCTAGCAGTGGCTCTTAATGCAGAATAGACCCTTCGATTCTTCTAGACACCTATCAACAAAATTTTCTCTAGACAATACTAGCACTTTGTACTAATAATGTGCAACTGAGTTTAATTCACTTTAGAGAAATTTTTCTAAAAAGAAAATTTTTGGATTTTTGATTAACGCCTACGAGAATTAATTGGCATGAACTTATGTTAATAAAATTTAGTCCTCGTACAGATTAGCTATTGCAAAGCATGAATATAAACATCAAGGTTATTTTATGTATCAAAGTAAGTCCAGTCCATGTCTCATTAACCGGCCTTAGATGATGAAAAAAATTTCGGCAATAAGTTATTTTTGCTTAACAATATCCATGACTAGCTTATCTAAAATGGCTTGGTCCTTTGCAAAATTACGAATGCCTTCTGCGAGTTTCTCAACCGCCATTGGATCTTCATTATGGTGCCATGCAAAACTGGACTCGGTCAAAGGGACAATCTCGTCACGGTTTTTCTGAGTTATGCTTGCAGAAGATAATTTGATTGGCAATTTGCCCTCAGTGTTTTTAAGCTCATTGAGCAGGTTAGGAGATATTGTCAGTAGATCGCAGCCAGCCAGTTGAATAATTTCATCGATGTTTCTAAAGCTTGCACCCATCACAACCGTGCTATACCCGTATTGTTTGTAGTATTTGTAAATACTAGTGACAGATTTGACACCGGGATCGTCGGCACCAAAAAATTCTTTTCCCTGAGTTTTCTTAAACCAATCTAGAATACGGCCAACAAAGGGCGAAATCAAAGTAACATTGGCCTCGGCACAAGCAATGGCTTGTGCTTTAGAAAAGAGTAGGGTCAAGTTGCAGGCAATTCCTTCTTTTTCAAGTTGCTCTGCAGCTTTAATTCCTTGCCAGGTGGAGGCTAATTTGATTAGGACTCGTTTTTTGTCAATACCGGCATCCTCATATAAACGAATGAGTTTGCGTCCTTTGGTAATACTGGCTTCAGTGTCAAATGATAACCGGGC
>JAYYUJ010000006.1:0-6816 GCA_036344075.1 Pseudomonadota bacterium | reverse complement strand
TGAGACTTTCTCACCTTCATACCTTGAAGTATTAAATGAGAGCAATAGGCATTCGGGTCCTGAAGATGCGCAGACTCATTTTAAAATCACTATCGTGACTACCGCTTTTGAAAAAAAACGCTCAGTTGCTCGTCACCAGTTAATCTACCAAACGCTCGCGGATGAGTTGGCCGGCGAGGTCCATGCCCTAGCTATTCATACTTTTAGTCTTGAAGAATGGCAGGTTCAGCAGTCCTCACCCGATTCACCCCATTGTCTTGGCGGTAGCCAGCACGACAAGTCGTATTGAGTGTTGAAAGTCGTGCCTAATTCACCTGTTATTGTTGCTGCACTTTATAAGTTTGTCGCATTGCCTGACTATCGCGAATTACGAGAACCTTTGCTTGATGTCTGTTTAGATGCCGGTGTTAAAGGCACACTACTATTAGCAACTGAGGGGATCAATGGCACTATTGCTGGCAGCAGGTTAGCGATTGACGAGGTATTAGCTTATTTAAAAAGCGATGCTCGTTTTAATGATATTGATCATAAAGAATCTTTAGATTCTGAATTGCCATTTTACCGAATGAAGGTGAAATTAAAAAAAGAAATAGTAACCATGGGTCGAGAGGGCATTGATCCAAAAATGTTAGTTGGTCATTATGTCGAGCCACAAGATTGGAACGCATTAATTACTGATCCAGAGGTGACAGTTATCGATACGCGTAACCATTATGAATGTGATATAGGCAGTTTTGAAGGCGCGATTAATCCTCAAACTACAACTTTTAAAGAAATGCCAGCCTTTGTCGATCAGCAGCTTGATCCTGCCAAGCATAAAAAAGTCGCGATGTTTTGTACGGGCGGTATCCGCTGTGAAAAATCAACAGCCTATTTACTTGAGCAAGGGTTTGATGAGGTATACCACTTAAAAGGGGGGATATTAAAATATCTTGAAGAAGTACCTGAAGAGAAAAGTCTATGGCAAGGAGAATGTTTCGTTTTTGATAATCGGGTAGCCGTCGATCACAATTTAAATGTGGGTTCTTACGATCAGTGCCATGGCTGCCGGCATCCCATCACCGAAGCGCAAAAAAGCAGTCCTCATTATCAACGAGGTGTCTGTTGCCCTCTGTGTTATGATCAGCTCACTATAAATCAAAAAGAACGCTTTGCCGAACGTCAAAAACAAATTGACTTGGCGGCCGAACGTAATGAGCCTCATATCGGCGCAGCTTCGCCTAAGCGACAAGGGTAGTTTGTGTGAGTCGCTCAAAAGATCGAAGCCCTTGGCGACAAAAATACCTTAAGATGGTGCAAGAATACGATCAGATGAAGTAGCAGTTTCGAGAACGAGAAGATTTTTTGTGTAGGGGTTTGAGTAAAATAACGATTGTAGTTGTTAATATTGATAAATTAAAAGGACTAAACCAGGTTTATGGTTATCACAGTGGTGATCATATTATTCAAGTTGTCGCACAAAAGCTACAAGAAAATATTCGTAAAACAGATTTTATCGCACGAGCTACAAATTCTGATTTTGTTTTATTGTTGCCAGAATTAAATCGTCGACAAGCTATTGCCGTGCTCGATAAACTGTCTAATAACCTGCGAGCATGTGATTTTGAATTTATCAATCAAGCAACCGTTACGCTAAGCCTGGGTGCTACTGAATTCAAAGCTGGCGATGATGTGAGCATTGGTATTAGGCGTGCTGAAAAAGCTTTGTCAATTGCATTGTCAAAGGGAGGTAACTGCTCTCATTCTTTTTGACAAAAGAGATAAGTGGCCATTATTGAGCGAGGATGTTTTCAATGGCATTTAGCTCGCTAATGTCTGCTGTACAGGGAACAAGTAATAATTCATCAGAACCCAGTGCTTTCATGTCGGAAATCCCTTGCGCAATCGCTTTATCCGTGGACATTAATGCGTTTTCGGCGACTAAGCCGGCAATTTCCTCTCCAGCTGATCCTTTTACGTACTCTTTAATGTACGCTTTAAGAGCATATTCGGGGTTGTCAGTACTGCGACTGTACCAGAACCCTGCGACTTTTCTCGGTGCGGTGGTTCGTCCCGCTTTTTCCCATTCAGCATCTGCCATGGCATAAATACGTTGAATCTCATCGGCGTTGCCACTCATCGACCATGCGTAAATGCCATCGGCCCATTGTGCGGCTCGAGCCATGGCCTTAGGACCCATGACGCCAGCAAGCATAGCTGGGCCGCCATCTTGGTAGGGGCGCATTCCAACTGGATCGGCACCTTCGACGACGGGGTTGCCTTGCCAAATACTTTTCATTAGAACAACTTGGTCGTCCATTGTTTGGTGGCGATATTTAAAGGAAGCCCCCACGGTTTGATAATCTTTTTCTCGGCCACCGACGCCAACGCAAACTTGAACGCGGCCATTCGACAGACGGTCCAGCGTTGCAACTTCTTGTGCAACCATTGCTGCCGAGTGCATGGGTAACACGTAAAGCGAGGGCATAATCTTGACCCGCTCTGTAATGGCTGCGGCAAAGGCAAGCGTCACACGCATATCCATAACTTCTTGAGGGCCAGTAATACGCTCACCGCAACTTAAGGTCGAGAATGGGCCTTGATCCGTGCGCATACACCACTCCTGAACCAATTCACGATTCAAGCCATTCTTCATATAAGGTAAACAGAATCCGATATCCATAAAGCCCGTCTCAATTAATTTATTTTGCTAGTAAGCTTCATGAGCTTTTTCCACAAAGATGTTTTGCTGCTAGGTAACCGAAGGTCATTGCTGGGCCTAAAGTCGCACCTGGCCCTGGATAGTTTGGCAATAACGCACGAGCAGTATTGCCGCAGGCATAAAGCCCCTCGATAGGCGAACCATCAGATTTAAGCACCTGTGCGTGTTGATTAAAGGCAACACCGCCGTGGGTGCCGAAATCACCTGGGTCTTGCTTTAAAGCATAAAAGGGGGCTTGCTTAATGGCGGCTAGGCAAGGGTTAGGTGTGATAGATTGGTCGCCATAGTATCGATCATACTCATAAGAGCCGCGGCCAAATTCTTCATCGACACCGGTTTTAGCGTATTTATTCATATTGGCAACAGTTTCTTTTAAGCCATCAACATCAATACCAGTTTGAGCAGCTAACTCCTCAAGCGTGTCAGCTTTGTAGAGGAAGTCTTCATCGAACCATGCCTTTGGAAGAACCCAATCAGGCATTAAGTTTCCGACAATAGGACCCACTAAATAAGAATTACGAAAGCGATTATCAAATACCATGTAAGCCGGTGTAGAAGGATTCTCATCGCTATGGGAGTTATGCCAGTTAGTTTGATAAGCCATGTAATTTTCAGATTCATTAGCAATTCGTTTGCCAGCAGGGTTAACCAAGACATTGCCTGGCAATGATTTTTCCATGATACTTAAACGGGGCCGCTCTTCAGCGGGTACTTTTATGGTTGCACACCACCAAGCACCGTCCATCATAGTTAATTTAGCACCTACTTTTTCTGCCGCTTTTATACCGTCTCCGGTATTGCCAAAGTGGCCTGCACTCCACTTACTGTTGGTCGGTTGAGGTAAGTATTGTTCACGCATCGCTTGGTTGTGTTCAAAGCCGCCACAGGCTAAAACAACCCCTTTTTTTGCTTCGATATGCAGCGTTTTTCCATCGCGTTCGATCAACGCGCCAATCACTTTGCCGTTATCATCGCTGATCAGTTCTTTTAATTCAGTATTGAGCCATAGGGGCATGTCCCGGTCCATCATAGACAGTCGTAGACGACCCACACCGGCCATACCACAGGCCACAATCCTAGAGCGTGGTGATTTAAATAACCAAGGGATATCGCTGATATATTGGAGCATCAGTTTAATGGCAAGTTTGATCCAACCTGGGGCGCGAGCCGCTAACGTTCCAGCCTCGACCTGATTATAAGCCACACGATTAAATAACCACATCATATGATGGGTATTGCGGAGCTTTTTCCAATCTTCACCTAAGTCAGACAGATTTAACTTAGCAGGTTCCATGGAGCGGTGTCCGCCACGCGCGCCTGGGGCGTCAGAGTAGTAGTCGGGGTAATAGGCCAGTGATTCATAGCGAACTCGAGTGTGATTGTGCAGAAAATCAACCATATTCGGTCCTTCTGCTAAATAGACATCAATTAAGTCCTCTGGGACGGTGCCAGTTGGGATTACGCTGGATAAATAGCTTTTGGCATCCGCGATAGAATCTTCAGCGCCCGCTTCTAAAGCGTAGCGATTGCAAGGAATCCATACGCCACCGCCAGAAATAGAGCTGGAACCACCAAACTGATCTTCTTTCTCGATGACTAATACGTCTTTAACCCCCATCTCATGACTGCAAAGAGCGGTCGTGAGCGCGCCATTTCCGGAGCCGACTACTAAAATATCGACACTTTTGTCCCAGTTGATGGTGGATGCATTTTCTGCCATGGTTTTCTTTCCTGCGTATGGATTTGGTTGAAATTAAATACAGCAATATTTTACGTCACTACATCCTTATTATAGAGCAATGGTTAAGGGAATGTAATTGACCAAGAGGGTCTACCCGCGATGAATGACAGGATATAATTGAACCCTATCTCATGATTGGCCCACGATTATTGTGCTACTACGTTTTAATGACGAAGCGGACAATCTTTATGGTAGCGATCATTTATTTTGGAGCGTTAAGTATGAGCGAAATGACCACCACTAGGCCACCTGAGGGTGCATATGCGACTTTAGCAAACGGACGAACAATTCATTACCTTGACCAAGGGGAGGGGCCGGTGCTGGTTTTTTTACATGGCAGTGGTGCAGGCGCAAGCGGTCACAGTAATTTCAAGTTTAATTACCCCTATTTTTCTCAAGCCGGCTTTCGGGTGATTGTGCCCGACTTGATTGGCTATGGTTATTCAGATAAGCCAGATGATGTCGAGTACCCCTTGGCTTTTTTCGCAGAAAATGTTCGTCAGTTGCTTTCATATTTAGACATTGAAGAGATTGCTTTGGTTGGTAATTCTCTTGGTGGTGCAATCGCTTTACACTTAGCTTTAGCCGAGCCTAAGCTGATTTCGAAGCTACTCTTAATGGCGCCAGGTGGCATAGAAGATCAAGCGGCTTACGGGGCAATGCCTGGTATGCAAATCTTTTTTGATACCTTTGCCAGCCAGCCTAGCCGAGAAAACTTAGAACGGTTTCTGAGTCAGGCTTTAGTGCATAATCAAGAATTTGTTGATGAGCAACTGATTGATGAGCGTTGGTATGTATTTCAACAGCAAAACCCTCAAGCCGTTGCAACGATGCAGGTACCCAATATGTCGGCACGACTATCTGAGCTGAAAATGCCGGTTATGGTGATGTGGGGGCTTAACGAAAAAATTATGCCTGAAACCGGAATTAATATTTTGGCGAAAGCAATCGATGATATAAAGGTCATTTTAGTGTCTAATTGCGGGCACTGGGTGATGGTTGAGCATGCTGACTTCTTTAATCGTACCTTGGAAGACTTTTTAGAGCATTAGTTTGAACACTTAGCATTGATTTTTATTGAAAAAGACATTCATTATGAAAAAAGAACAGCAAGAATTCCATGGTGACGCGCTCTATCGCGCCCTACGTGAGCAGACAACCTTGGCGCCTCTGACCGACCGCGAAGCCGATATTACTATTGATGATGCCTACTATATTTCACTGCGCATGTTAGAGAATCGCTTGGCAGATGGCGAAGTAGTGGTGGGTAAAAAGATTGGCGTCACCAGTACAGCCGTTCAGGAAATGTTAGGAGTTTTTCAGCCTGACTTTGGCTTTTTGACTGATGTTATGCAGTATGAAAATAACGCAACGGTATCGATTTCAGGCACAATGATACAGCCTCGAGCAGAAGGTGAAATAGGTTTTCGATTGAAGCGCGATCTAGTGGGTCCGGGCATTACTGAGCAAGATGTATTGGACGCGACTGAATCAATTATGCCTTGCTTTGAAATTGTCGATTCGCGCATTGATGATTGGAAGATTAAAATTCAAGATACTGTGGCTGATAATGCATCTTGCGGTGTGTTTATATTGGGCGATCAGGAATGTGACCCCAAAGATTTTGACTTGCCCAATTTATCGATGAGGGTATATAAAAATGACCAGCTCATCAGTGAAGGAAAAGGCTCGGCGGTACAGGGTAATCCACTCACCGCTGTCGCTTGGCTAGCCAATACTCTGGGTCAATATAATATTCCGTTTAAAGCGGGTGAGGTGATTCTTTCAGGTTCATTGGTGCCGTTAGAGCCTGTGGTAGCTGGAGATACAATGCGTTTAGTCATTGATGGCTTTGGTGAAGCGACAGTTAGCTTTAGCGAATAATTCAACCATTAACCTAGACTAAGCTATTTAAAATGAACAGTAATCACAGGAGTCGATCCTTCATGTCAGAACAAGAAACGCTTACTTTTACTGGTGGCTGTTATTGCGGTGAATTACGTTATAAGGCCTCTGGTACAGTGTTATTTAAAGCACTCTGTCACTGTGAATATTGTCAGATCTTTTCGGGGGGTATGGCTGCATTGCTGATTGGTATGCCCGCTGAGGGCTTTCATTATTCGCAAGGTAAGGCAAAGAAAAGTATCAATCAATACAGTGATAGCCCTTCATATCGGTCGTTTTGTCCAAACTGCGGGACACATATTTATGCAGCTAGTGATATGAGTCCAGGCGTTGTATCGATTAAAGTGGGATCAATGGATGATCGTTCGCTTTATGGCGGACCAAATATGGCTCTGCAATGCAACGATCGTGAACCCTATCATTTTGTTGATCCTGAGCTTCCCTGTTACGACCAATGGCCTTGGACTGA
>JAYYUJ010000005.1:0-23351 GCA_036344075.1 Pseudomonadota bacterium | reverse complement strand
ATTCAAGACCAACTTGGGGATGAAAAAATTGTCTTAGTCGGCGACCCTAAATCGTCTGATCTTACTCAAGCCATTAGCTATCAAAGCTTATTGGCCTCCGATGAAATAAACGTCGACTTAAGCACTATTGATTATGGCGATACCTGCTCCATTTTATGGACCTCGGGCACGACAGGTAAATCAAAGGGGGTCATGCAAAGCTATAACTGCTGGATACGCGCTATCATTTACGGTGCGAGCAAGCAATATGATTCGGTTGAAGGTGATGTTATCTACAATACCTTACCGATGTATCATTCTGCGGCCTGGATTACCGGCATCTACCGTGCATTAATCGAAGGTATACCCTGCGTCATTGAGCAGAAGTTTTCGGTCACCACCTTCTGGGATCGGATCAGCGAGTTCAAGGCCACACAAAGCTTTATTTTAGGGGCAATGGGGGTATTCCTATTGAATGCTCCTGAGAAAGACAACGACGCTGATAATACGTTGCGGATATCAGGCGTTGTGCCACTTTCGCCCGAACAACGTGACCGTTTTGAAAAGCGTTTTCAAGTCAAAATCACTCGTGGCGGGCTAGGTCAAAGTGAATGCTTGTTAGTCTGTAATCAATTCGGTACATTCAAAGAGGAGCGCAATGACATTCCCCTACATGCGTTGGGTTATGCGGTTGAGGACAGCGAAGTCTGCCTGATGGACGACAATGGCAAACCTGTTGACAATGAACAAATCGGTGAAATTTGTATTCGCCCATTACAACCCTATGTAGTGTTAAACGGATATTTTGACAACCCAGAAGCTACAGCAGAAGCTTTTTTTGGTGAGTGGTATCGTACTGGTGATCTCGGTCGAAAAGATCCCGAAAATGGTGCATTATTTTTTGTCGATCGAAAAAAAGACGCTATCCGCTTCGCTGGCAGAAATATTTCCACCATGGAAGTCGAAAGCGTGGCTATTCGTCACCCTGAAGTAAAAGAAATTGCTGCGTTTGGTATTGCCTCTGCTGAAGTTGAAAGCGAACATGAATTAAAACTGAATGTGGTTCGCACTGAGGGTTCACAGCTATCGCATGAAACCTTAGCTGAATTTATTAACGACAATGCACCACACTATTTCGTGCCACGATACATGGAATTTGTAGATTCGTTGCCGATGACGCCAACCAGTAAAGTACAAAAGTTCAAGTTGCGTGAGGCAGGCATTAATGCAGCAACTTGGGACTTAAAATCTTCAAGCTATCAAGTCAAACGTTAGTTTTCTGAGCCCAACAATAAGCCACTAGTAGGCACGCCTGTGCCTCCGGTCACGAGGACGTGTTGCACATTATCGACTTGGTTAACCGACTGACCCCGAATTTGTCTAACTCCCTCTGCCACACCATTCATACCGTGGATGTAGGCCTCACCGAGTTGGCCGCCGTGCGTGTTAATGGGCAAGGACCCCGTTAATAAATGTTCACCACTGCGCAAAAAGTCTTTCGCTTCACCGCGCTGACAAAAACCGTATTCCTCTAACTGGGTCATCACATAAGGTGTGAAATGATCGTAAATTACAGCGGTCTGAATATCACTGGGACCAACCCCTGCTTGCCGATATAGTTGATCTGCAACCAAACTGCACTCAGTTAAACGAGTAATATCTTCACGATAATAGGACGTCATAGACTGCTGATCATCACAAGCGCCCTGGGCAGCACCTCGAATGTAAGCCGGCCTATGATTAAGCTCTCTCGCCCTTTCGTCAGAGACAACAATGCAGGCCACTGCACCGTCCGATTCTTGACAACAGTCTAATAACCGCAACGGTTCACAAATCCAGCGGCTATTCTGATGATCTTCTAAAGTGATTGGCTGCTGATAAAACCACGCATTTGGATTCTCTGCTGCCATAGCTCTGCCTCCTACTGACACTCTCCCAAAGTCTTCGGTAGTAGCACCGTACTTATGTAAATAGGCTGAAGCCGACATTGCCACCCAAGAAGCCGGCGTAATTAGACCATGCGGACTGTGCCAACCAAACGCGACTGTTTCGTAAGTAGGGTCAGCGCCTCGATCAGCAACACCCGTACCGAATCGATAATCGGAACGTTCATTCATGGCTCGATAGACCACGACGCATTCACAAATGCCGGTCGCCACTGCCATGGCCGCTTGCAACAAGGGTCCGCAGGCCGCACCACCACCGTAGTCTATTCGTGAAAACATTTTTAACGCTTTACCACCGATTAGGCGATGGACTTCCATTTCTGGATTATTGTCCATAGTATAAGTACTGATACCATCAACCTCAGAAGGGACAATACCTGCATCGGCACAAGCTGCTAGAACAGCTTCTACCGCTAAACGCATTTCGCTTCGACCAGATCTTTTTGAAAACTCCGTTGCGCCAATACCGACAATCGCCGACTTGCCACTAATCGTTCTTTTACTCATTGGTCTTATACCTACTGACATTACTATGTGGTTGAATGATCAGGGCATGGATTACATTGAGGCGGGCTCAAACAATGCTAGTGTCACCTCGTCATCACAATCGGTAATGGCCACTTTTACCGCCGCTCCAATAAAAACCTGCTCGGGCGTACTATTAATAAAGTCAGCGATTAGGCGAGTGCCCTCCTCTAACTCTACTAACACAATAGGATGACCGGATTCAAACGGCGGAGCGATCGGGTGATGCATCCGTACAAAACTGTGAATCGTGCCACGTCCTGTCGATTCGATCGCATCCAACTCAAATGATTGACAATGCTTACAGCAAGGTCCGGGCGGATGCTGTAATTGATCGCAAGCTTTACAGTGTTGAATAAGCAATTTACCTTGCTTGAGTCCATCCCAAAAAAATTGCGTATCTTTATTGACGCCTATTCTCGGTCTTAATGCATTGGACATCGTTTTCTCACTTTACTTCGTTCCATTTTGGTTAAAAGCTTAAGCGCGTTTATACGCTTTCATATCTAGTCCAAATCGCGCCACTAGATCACGCATAACCTCGGCCACACCGCCACCGAAGGTATTGATCTGACAACTTCGATACTCCATCTCAAGCTCACCCTGCAATACAGCACCAGCACTGCCTGACTGCAACATACCCTGCGAACCAATAATATCGATTAGTAAACGATAAACCTCTATAACTACCTCGGCACTGGCGGCCTTAATGGCTGAAGAAAAGGCGGGGTCTGGTTCGCCTTGATCGTTTTGCCATGCGGCCTGCCAGTTCATCACTCGCATGGCTTCTAAAATATTTTGCGCTTCGGCCAGCGCTGTTTGCACCCAAGCCAAATCAATAGGACGACGGCCATTGGCCTGCGTCTGACGCGACCATTGCAATACCGCTTGGTACAGCACGATGGCATTGATACTGCCTGCCGCTAAGCCTACCCGCTCATGATTGAGCTGCGAGGTGATAAGTTGCCAACCTTTATTGACTTCGCCCGCTACCATATTCGCTGGGCAACGCATATTGTCGTAATAGGTCACATTAGTGCGATGACCACCGACCGTATGAATAGGGGAAAAAGAATAACCGGGCTGGTCAGTTGAAACCATCAAAATACTGATGCCATTGTGACGCTTATTGATATCAGGGTCGGTTCTCGCCGCTAAAAAGACATAGTCAGCTGCCTCAGCGCTAGTGGTGTAGACCTTGTTACCATTGATCACGTACTCGTCACCGTCCAGAACCGCGGATGTGGACAACGAAGCTAAATCAGTACCTGAATTTGGCTCGGTATAACCAATAGAAAAATGCAATTCACCGGCTGAGATCTTTGGCAAAAAAAACGCCTTATGCGCCTCTGATCCATGCGCAATCAATGCCGGTCCGACCGTATTAACTGTCACAAAGGGAAACGGAGCACCCGAGATGCGCGTTTCTTCAAAAAAGATCAGCGACTCTTGCGCACCGTAGCCTTTGCCACCGTATTCTTCTGGCCACCCAACCGTTAGCCAGCCATCATGACCAATCTGCCGAATAATCTCTTTATAGGCATCACCTGCCTCTCTGTCTTGTATGGCAGCTTTTTTAGCCGGCGTCATCAACTTGCTAAAATAAGCCCGTATTTCTTTTCGCAGAGCGAGTTGTTTGTCTGTTTGTTCAAGAAACATAATTGCTTAACTCATTTTATCCATCATTAAAAACCACTGCAGCCACTTAAAAAGCTCAGTACTTAAGGTAGCGCTACCACCACATCACCGATGACATGATCACCAATCCGGTTTTTACCGACAATTTTTAGTTCGATTGATTGATCCTTATCATTCTTAGCGACAACTTCACCGCTCATTTGCATAGTGTCACCAGGATAATTTGGCGCGCCAAGTTTAATCGCGACTTTTTTTAATACCCCTAAAGCACCAGTCCAATCCGTGACATAACGACCAACAAAACCATTAGTAGTTAAAATATTCATGAAAATATTCGGTGAACCTAACGCCCTCGCAGCATCTTGATCATGATGCACATCTTGATAATCACGGCTGGCGATCGCAGTGGCGGTGATTAATTTTGCACTGATCTCGATCGCCAAAGACGGTAATTTGTCGCCGACCTGAACTTGGGCATAATTAATCTGATTCATATCACAAATCCTAGACTTTCATTGTCAGCTAACGCTTTACCTAACGACGCCAATTGCTGCTGTGCGCCGCCTAACGTATATTCCAATTGTTTAGCCCATAAAAAATATCGATGAATAGGGTAATCAATATCGGCTCCCAGACCGCCATGTAAATGCTGCGCGGTGTGAGCAATACGATGCCCCGCCTCACAAGCCCACCACTTTGCTGTTCGCGCCTCAGCACTGGCATCCTTGTCTTCGCTTAACCGCCATGCCGCAAGATAGACACAAGCACGCAATGATGAATAATCGATATAGCCGTTCGCTACGCGATGACTCACAGCCTGAAAACTCGATAAAGGTTTATTAAATTGATGACGCTCATTGACATAATTTGCAGTCCGCTTAATCGCTTCTTGCACGACACCTAACTGCACGGCCGATAGGGCCGTATAACTGCGCTGCAATACCCATTCCACTAAATCAACATCGTCATTCACCGAAGCGACGATATTAGCGGGGTTTATGGGCAAATTATTCAGTTGTAGTTGGAAGTGAGGCTCATCATTACTGGCCATTTGTAATAACAACTTAACGCCATCTTGGCTGGGGTCCAGCAGGTACAAAATAATCCCGTCATCGGTTTGCAGCGGCAGGACAATCGCGCTCGCATTTTGGGCAAAAGCAACATCATTGAGTTGGCCAGTAACGCTGTGGTTTTCAACTTTCAATAGATCTTCAAGGTCTGTTCGAGCCGCTTCTGTAAACGCCAAACTTAAGTGGCTGTCGCCACTTGAGTAACTAGGAAGTAAAGATTTCTTTTGATCCTCAGATCCAAATGTGTCAATTAACTGTGAAGCTATGATGCTTTGCCACAAGGGTAGCTTTGCTAAAACCGCCCCCTGCGCCTCTAATAGCCCAGTAACCTCAAGTAGGTTCATGTCACTACCACCAGACGCTTCACTTAAAGTGCCGGCCAATAAACCTGCATTGGCCAATACTCGCCACAAATCACGATCAAAACCTTCGCCTTGGTCACGATGACTCTTGTGATAGTCGTCACTGACTTGGCCACGAAAAATTTGATCTGCCAAGGCGTCGACCGAGGCATGCATCTCTGTTTTAGTAAAATTCATAATAATGTTGCTCTATACTTAGCAAGACTTAACTGTTAGGAAACCGCTGAACGAGGCTTGTATTTCAAGATACGAAATCGCATATTACCTACCACTTCATTTCGCTGATTTCTAAATTCAGTTAACTGCGTGACAAAATAACCGACACCAAGCCCTGTTGTCTTGCGACCAGATACAGACTCAATACTTGACCGGCCATTAATATCATCACCCTCGCATATGGGTTGTAGGTATTCTTGTTCACAATTAGTTGCCACAACGGCCGCGTAGCCTTGCTGATCAAAGATGGGCAAAACAGGCATCGACTCCCGAGTGTCCGAGCCTGGAGGATGCTCACCAGCAAAACCTGTCATAGTCCACGCTTGCATCATGGTAGGCGGGGCCATGACTGCACCCTCAGGCGCGCCTAATTGTGCAGCTACAGCGGCGTCATGATAAGCAGGATTAGCATCCCCCATGGCCTCGCACCAATGCCGAATCATTGCACGATTAACCCGATCCCAAGCCAAAAAAGGGCCTGCTTCAGCACCGACAAAGGACTGAAGTTGCTCTTCAAAAGCATTCAAGTCATTCATATCCTTATCTGTAAGATCAGTATCTTTACTCGTCAATTAACCGCGCTCCACAATGGTTGCCATAAAAATTTTAAGGGTTAAATTATAACCCTAAGTGAATGGCACTTTTACTTTGTTGATTTTATGTCATCTATTATTTTCATAAAAAAATTAAGAGTTTTTCTTTAATTTATCAGCGCCTGGCGCATCTTGCATATAAAATTCTCGATACGGATCAGCCAGCGACAAACCAATATTTTCTCTTACCATGCCTATCGGTTTATCCATATGTTTCTGCCAATCAACCAACATTAATAGGGGTGATCTTCGACCATGTAAATAGCCCGTCCACGCGGTTTTAAAGACATCAAATCTTCCACGCGAAGCGCATAGACAAGCATTTAATAACGCAATTAAACCATAGGCTCGATTACCAATTTGAGCATATGTCCATCCTATAATAGCAGCCTCGCCAGCCATATCAGTTCCATAGCCAGTTAAAACATGCCACAAGTCGTGACAGTCACGATGACGGTAATAGACATACCGATGCGTATCACTCATCTCAAGGGTGTCAGAAACTTTAGCGCTTTCTGTCGAGATAAATTTCGGATCAAGACCAAGTTTATCGCAATGATCAAAGTAGCAACGGCCAAGAGTGCCAACTGGATAATTCCGATACAAAGCAGGGTTTAAGATTCCCTCAGGCAAAGCTTTTTTTTCTTGGATTAGCCGATGCCCCTCAGGATCCTGACTCATACGTTTCATTATTGAGGTATCGTCTCTGCCGCCAAACCCAAAAAAGGTCAACGTTGCAGATTGAAAATCATTCGGATTTCGTTGCCGAATTTTAGCCGCTGTTTTAAGCATTTTAAGGTTAAAACACCAACGACTACTTTTAAGATCTTGTTTAGAAAGCGTACTCACAAGTTGCCCTTTATTTCTGATGCTATCAGCATAATTATTTATCTTGAAGAGTATAAAATAAAACCTAAATAACACTTAATATGTGGTCCCTCATCAATTGCCCATTAATTAAGCTTAGGTAATGTTGCAGTTTTTTTTGGGGGTTTTAGAAGTAATATTTTATTATTGTTAAAAGATCGTTACTACACCCAGACCATTTATTAACTCATATTTTGTGAGAGAAAAATAATAGATTATGGATTTAAAAAACCTCGATATTTACAATCCAGACCATTATGTGAATGATGTGCCACATGAGGCCTTTGCCACATTACGAAAAGAGTCGCCTGTACACTGGCACGAGCATCCGGATGGCGGTGGATATTGGATAGTTAGTCGTCATGAGGATGTGGTCGCTGTATCAAAGGACTTTAATACATTTTCTGCTCAGCGCGGTTTTGTTATTGTCGATGATCTGCCTGAAGATATTCTTAAACAAGCACAGGGACAATTATTAGGCATGGATCCGCCAAACCATGGTCCTATTAGACGCGCAGTGGTGAAACGCTTTACCAAAAAATTACTTGCCGAACTTGAACCTAAAATACGAAAAATAACCACCGATATTCTCGATAATGTTGATCGTCGATTTGAAAACGATGAACTATCCTGCGAATTTGTTGATGACTTAGCAGGCGAATTACCCACGTCAGTGATTGGCTCACTGCTTGGTGTGCCTCGTGACATGTGGCCTCAATTGCGACGTTGGTCTGATTTTCAGACCTCCGCCAGCGACCCAGATATTGGCGGCACTGAAGAAGAGACTCAAAACGCGAGTCTTGAAATGGGCGCATACGGCTATCAATTAGCTATGGAAAGAAAAGATGGCGGTGGAGATGATCTTATTTCTCTATTAATTAATGTTGAGATTGAAGGTCATAAAGTCACTGAAGCTGAGTTTGCATCTTTATTTGTTCAAATCACAGTTGCTGGTAATGAAACTACACGCGGCTTACTAGCGGGCGGAATGCTGGAATTGATTAAGCATCCCCACTTCTATAAGGAACTGGAATCCGATCCTAGCCTCTTACCTCAAGCCATTGAAGAGATGTTACGCTGGACATGTCCACTTCACTATTTTCGCCGAACAGCAACCTGCGATACAGAAATAGGTGGTCAAAAAATCAAGGAGAATGACAGGGTCGTTATGATGTATTCATCCGCTAATTTTGATGAAACTGTTTTTACCCAACCCATGGAATTTGATATTCACCGCGAGCAAAACCCACACCTTGGGTTTGGTTATGGTATTCACTTATGCCTAGGCGCGAATTTAGCACGCTTAGAAACACGAATCTTTTTTGAAGAATTTTTTAAGCGATACAAAAGTATTTCCTTAGATGGTGAACCTAAGAGGATCAGATCAAATCTTGTAAACGGTTTAAAATATATGCCAGTTAAGCTAGTCAAGCGTTAGTCAATCATTCGACAAGGACATTGGGCCTAGGTAGACCTTCTTGCTCACACATTGCATAGTAGAATTCTAACGTTCCCATACCATCGGCTACAGAAGTAATATTACCGTCTGCATCAAGATTAATATTTGAACCATACATTTGAAACCATACTCGTGTATTATCTTCGATACACTGCAAAGTATGAAATGAACCTGCAGGTTCGTACAGAAATGATCCTGCACGATTGACATAATCATATTCTTTATATTTCCAGGCGCCTGATTGAGTATACCCATAAACAGGGCCAGTATGTTTATGAGGTTCAACTTCGTAACCGGCCTGGAATATATTTTCTATAATCCACATTCCCTCGCCTACTTTTAGTTGTAATACCTTTAATTTATTACCACCACCAATATCAACAAATGGTAAATCGTCCTTACCAAAATGTATTGCTTCTGGGGTTATCAAAGCTGGTGAATTATCTTGCACCAAATCTACTACCTTGGGAGTTGTTAAATTAGACATGTGAACCTCGATTTATTAAAATAACACCCCTATTATTTATTATTTTTTGCAAATAAATCAATAATAGAGAATTAATTGGGAATTTATTGTTTCAATAATGAATCTAATTATGCATAAAAAATTAGTCACTATCCATCAATACGCTTAGAATATTATATGGGTTCATAATAGATGATTTTAGGTTGCAATTTAATCCAAAAATGAATCTAGAATTCAATATCTTATCAATTGGTCTATCAAAATTACCATTGATCCTAAAAACTCTAAAACTTAACACAAGCCAATTGATAGGCCTCTCTTGACTTCAGTCGAGAAAGATATGAATTAATAGCGGGATATGAGGTAAAGACCTCATCTGGACCAGTCGCTGCCAGGCTTTGGGCCATCATCAATGTGTAAGACAGCATAATATCGGCAGCACTAAAATTGTCGCCAGCAATATAATTGCGTTGCGCTAATTCAGCCTCTAGATAGCGGTAAAGGGTCTGCGTTTCGTTATCAGCAAACAGCGGCATCAATTCAGACTCGATGCCCATTGCACCACACAGCATTGGCATCAATATCGGGAGAGTCATGGTTGCTTCGGGCGCATGCAACCATTGCAAGTAGTCGATATAAGCTTTTGAGCCAGCAGCTGGGCGCAAACTGTTCGAATCGAAAGCAGATAACAGGTATTCAATAATTGCCCCGCTCTCAAAAATCACATGCCCTTGATGTTCAATAACGGGGGATTTACCCAATGGATTAATCGCCCATAACGTTTCAGACGCGCGCATAGTATCAGGATCTCGTTGATGCTGAACAATGTCATACTCAATACCCAATTCTTCGCAGAGCCAAATTATGCGATCTGAGCGAGAACGTTCTAAGTGATGAATAGTCACCATAGTCGTTACCTTTTAATATTAAATGTGTAGCAATATGTTAACCTTATACATATCGGTCATTCTTTGACAACTTGTTAAGCAAGATAGTTGCTACGGTGATCTACTACGACTTACCACACTGTAAGTGATTCAGATAAATTGGCGATTATAATACCTCCTAGCAGCAAATAAAATGAGGTAAGATTATGAGCGCAGCAGAAAATAAAGCCACTGTCGAAAGGATGTGGCGAGCATTATCAGAAATGGATTGGGAAACCATGAAAAGCTGCATGCATCCTGATATATTTTACCAAGATGTACCCACCGAAGACCCAGGCGCTCATGGCCCAGACAATACCATCAAGCGTTTAGGCACGGCGTTTGATCACCTCAAAAAACAAGAACAAATCACTCACCATATCATCGCAGAAGGCGACACAGTGTTTCTCGATCATACCGAAAAATGGACATTTAAAAGTGGCGAAACCGCTGAACATCACTTTGCCACCATGCATGAAATGAAAGACGGCAAGGTGTATCGTTGGAGTGATTTCTGGGATGTGAATAAATTTATTAGCCAGTTTCCAGATTGGTTTCTAGAAATCATGGCCAATTCATCCGCCGATGAATTCAGTTAATATTCATGAACTAAGATGATCGCAGTTAAAACTTCACTCATCCTAGCTGTTATTGGTAGACGGTATAGCATTTAATCCCAACTGACATCGCTGGGGTTACGAAATCCTGGCCCAGGCTTCCAACCACTGGTCTTAGCTACATGAATAAAATGGTTCATATCGAGCTGGTCTTCTACCCAGCTAAATTTACCCTCACCCGCGTATTTCATCATATAAACGCCAGAAACATCTTGCTGTGAGCCGTCAGCTTTAAGCGGTTCAAGCAACACCATGCTATATTTTTTAATAACATGAATACCGTCAATTGCATACCAACGCATAGGAAAATCCCACGCATCGAGGCCCGCCATACTGTCACGTAAAAATTGCGTCACCGTCTCTGTGCCATGCATACGCCCCCAGCCTGGATCGGTATAATCCACATCAGGGACTAAAAATTGTGCTAGCTCACCCCAATCGCATTGGCCTGAATAACACTGCTCGTGAACTTTTTCGAAGGCTAAAAACACCTGCTCTATTTCGTCTCGACTATATGATTGTAATTCGTCCACTGCGACTCAACTCCTCTGTTTATTGGGAAAAATAGCTCGCCAATGCTTTTCAAAGCCGCTATCGTTTTACCAACTTATAATTCTAATCATCATAAACCTTTTCTGACTAAATCCACATGAAGAAACTGTTTGAAAACTGCTAGTCTAACCAATATTAAACAAAGTCATCAGTTATGCAAATTTTGGAGTTCACTATGGAAAAACCACTCAACCAACAAGTCGTTTTTATTACTGGCGCAGCGTCTGGTATTGGCCTTGCCTGCGCCCATCGTTTTGCTCAAGAGGGCGCCGCCGTGATTGGCTTTGATATCAGTGAAGGTGAGTACTGGCAACAAGTCTCCGACATCACTGACAAACAACAATTGATTACTGGCGATGTTATGTCATTAGAACAACAGCAAGCGGCTGCTGAAGAAGCGGTTGATCGCTATGGTGCATTGGATGTCATTATCACATCGGCAGGCATTGGTGATGCAGGCCCTGTTCATATGGTTGAACAAGATGCCTGGCAACGGGTGATTGATATTAATTTAACCGGTACTTTTTTATCAATTAAAGCGGCGCTGCCGCAAATGATGAAACAGCGTAGCGGAAGTATCATCACTGTCGCCAGTGTTGAAGGGCAAATAGCCTCTGAAGGCGGCAGCTCTTACAATGCATCAAAAGCTGCCGTTATTAACCTCACTAAAAATGTGGCAATGGACTATGGTCAAATGGGTATCCGTGCCAATGCTATTTGTCCTGGGTTTATCGAAACGCCGATGTTCAATTCCGTGATGGATCATATGCCTGAAATGAAAGAGAGTGTGCGCAAGGAACATAAGCTAGGCCGCTTTGGCCAACCAGAAGAAATGGCCGGTATTGCTTATTTTCTTGCTTCAAAAGATGCTTCATTTGTGACGGGCCAAGCTATTGCCGGCGACGGCGGCTATACTTGCGGGCCGAGCCATGACATCGTTTCAATGATGGGCTTGACGTAAAAATTCGTTATCTCTGCTGATATATCAATACTTAAAAATCATTAAAAACAATTATTTATAGCACAAATCTCAAACCATAAATCACAGCTAAATTAAATCATATTTACTGCCTAGATAAACTGAATTAACATGACAGCAGTATTTTTGATACTAAGACTTTAAATAATAATTACCAAGGTAATCAACATGGAAACCAAAAAAACTTTTTGCGTAATCTGTGAAGCCACTTGCGGACTTGAAGTCGATGTTGACAATAATAAAGTGACCGATATTCGAGCTAATAAAGACCATGTTGTGAGTCGTGGGCACCTGTGCGTCAAGGGCAAACGATTCGGCTCAATTCAACACAGCCCAGACCGCGTGACTGAACCGCTAAAACGCGTTGGTGATGAATGGCAAACCATCAGCTGGGATCAAGCAATTAATGAAATTGCCTCTAAAATTAAGCAGCTAAAAAAACAAAGAGGCGCACAATCGATTGCCCACTTTGTTGGCGCACCGGGCGGTGCAAACTTAGTGGCGCCAATTTTTCGCGGATCTTTCTTTGCCGGTCTTGGCTCTAACCGCATGTACGGTACTGGCACCTGCGACACGATGAATAAATTTCGTGTCAACGGCGACATGTATGGCTCTCCCATGCGTTTAGCTTACCCCGATGTTGATCATACCGACTTCATGATGATTCTGGGCGCGAATCCGGTTGTATCAGGCACCACCTTGTATCACCTACCCAAGGCTCATCAGCGATTGGCAGACATTGTTAAGCGCGGCGGCAGGATGGTAGTCGTCAATCCTCGTAAAGTTGAAACGGCACTGGCTGGCGAACACGTTTTTATTCGCCCCGATACCGATCTGTACTTCTTAGCGGCATTTTGCAATGGTGTGATTCAAGCCAATGCAATCGCTAAAGATCGCGTGCAACAGCATATGAAAAACTTTGAGAAACTCAAAGCCGTTGTCAGCGCTTGGACGGCCGAGCGACAAGCAAAAGTGACCGGTATATCTGTCGAGACGTTCAACGACTTACTCAACGCTTATATTCAAGCACCCTCAGCCGCATTAAATATGGCCACCGGGGTTAATCAGGGCAGGCACGGCACGCTCTGCTATTGGCTACTCGAATCAATTGCCGCCATTACCGGTAATTTTGACCGCAAGGGCGGAAATTTAATTGGCGAAGGCCTAATTGACTTTGCTGCAATCGCCAAAGATGATCCACAAATGTCACTGGGCTATCATCGTAAGGATGACCTACCCACCGTAAGTGGCCAACAACCCGCTGGGATGGTCGCTGACGATATTCTTGATGGCGAAGTTACCGCGATGATTGTTGAAGCCTCAAACCCCCTGCTTGCCTGCGGTACACCTAATGGTCGACTTGAGCAGGCGATGGAAAAATTAGAATTACTCGTCTGTATCGACTGGTTCCGAAATGAAACGGGCAACTTAGCCGACTATATTTTACCGGCAACAACTTGGCTAGAACGATCGGGTATGCCTTATGCATTACAATCGTTTGTCGCCTGCACTCCTAAGCCCTACCTTTATGCCAGTGGCCCTGTCCTCACACCTCCCCCTGGCGTGAGACATGAATGGTGGATCTATACCCGTCTGGCAGATAAGCTTGGCCAGAACATTATGGGTAACCCAATGCTTAGCCTCGCTCTAAAAATAGCGGCTCGTTTAGCCTATGGTCGGTTTGGCAAATGGATTAAAGTGCCCGAGCTATTAATTGACGGCATGCTAAAACAGGCCAAAATGCCTAATTTAAAAGCCATGATTCAAGATCATCCCGACGGATTTTTGCTTGATGAAAATGACGGCGATAATTTCTTAGGGACTGATCGCGTGCTCACCGATGATGGTCTCGTTGATCTTGCACCACAAGCCTATATTGAAACCTTTAATCAGCAAACTGAATCAAGCTACCAACAAGAAATAGCCAATTTAGGTCGCTTAAAATTGATTGGTAAGCGTGAAATTCGTCGCATGAACAGTGGTTCGGCCAATTGTGAAGCGCTGGTTAAAATAGACACTAACTTTGCTTACCTTAATCCTGATGATGCTGCAAATGCTGGCTTAGCTGAAAACGACTGGGCAAAAGTTAACTCTGATTTTGGTGAAATTCATATTCCCATAAAAATCACCAATGAAATGATGCCTGGCACTTTAGCGATTCCTCAGTGCTGGGGACATGAAAAAGCCGATGGTCTCAGCCATGCAAAACGTCACCCAGGCGTTAACTCCAATTATTTAGCTGGCGATGGTTACAACAATATCGAAAAACTTTCCGGCATGTCACACCTTACTGGCATCTTAGTTGATATTGAAAAATCCGATCGACTGGCAAGCGTTAGCTAACAATGAAGGACTTGATCATTGATGAGGTCAATGGCTTAAAATAGACTGATAACCTCCTAAGGCCTCTCATCGCCAACAATCCACATGGCAAAAAATTGACTGTGCCCACCGTAAGCATGGCCTAAAGCCCGTTTAGCGCCGTCAACTTGCCGTTGCTCTGCCATGCCTCGAACCTGCAGTGCCGCCTCGGCAAAACGGATCATTCCTGAGGCACCAATGGGGTTCGAAGACAACACCCCACCCGAGCAATTCCAAGGTATATCGCCACCTTGATCGCGTGAAGTGGCGCCCTCTAAGGTTAAACGCCAACCTTGACCGGGCTCAGCAAAGCCTAAGCTCTCTAACCAGATCGGTTCAAACCATGAAAAAGGTACATAAACTTCAGCCATATCTAATTGCTTGCGCGGTTGAGTAATGCCCGCCTGTGAATATAAATCTTTCGCACAGGCTCTACTCGCTTCAGGATTAACCTCTTCACGCCAAGGATAAAAAGACGGCTCAGATCGCATTGCCATAGCATGTACCCAAGCAGGTTTATGGATGGACGTATCCGCGTGGCTCTCAGCGGCTAACACCATCGCACAGGCACCGTCGGATGATGGACAACTTTCTAAAAAGCGCGTTGGTTCCCACAACATGGGGCTATTTTTGACGGTATCAATATCGATATCGGGTAAATGCAAATGAGCATGCGGATTCTTGATAGCATGCAAACGATCTTTGACAGCAACCTGACAACCGACGTCTTCAGGTGCGTCACTGCGCCGCATATATTCGCGAATAACGGGCGCAAACATGCCACCGGCTCCCGAATTAAAATGCGGTCGAAACGGCATAGAAGGTGATAGCGCCCAATGCGCATTCGATTCACTTTGTTTCTCAAAAGCCACGGTTAATACTCGGTTAAAAAAGCCAGACTTGATGTGATTCGCCGCGACAATAGCAGTAGATCCACCTACACTGCCAGCCGTATGCACACGTATCACCGGCTTGTTGACACCGCCTAGCGCTTCAGCCAAATAGGCTTCAGGCATAACCACCCCTTCGAACATATCCGGTGCTTTACCGATAATTAAAGCATCGATATCGGACCATTCACAACCGGCATCAGCCAAGGCATTTAACGCGGCTTCGCGAACTAAGCCTGCCAAAGAACAAGTTAGTTTCGTTTTATAACGTTCGGTTTGACCAACACCACAAATTGCGACTCGATTATTTGACATATCACCCAGCCTCCAAAATGGCGATCATGTTATGTTGCAAACAAGGTCCGGAGGTCGCATGAGCTAAAGCAGTTGTCACCTCACTTTTCTGAAGAGCCCTAAAGCTCATACCAAAACGGTCAAGCCCTGCCGACATCATAATATGCCCCGCTAGTGGCCCACCCGAAGGGTTAATATCAACTTGATCATCTAAGCCTAAAGCATCTTTCAATATCAGGGTTTGTGGGCTAAAAGCTGCATATAATTCAGCGATATCAAAATGCTCAATGCCGGCTTGAGATTTAGCTTGCGCCAGGGCTTGGGTCGTGGAGCCAGACTCAGATAGTACTCGAATACCGAGTTGATGCGCTTCCATACGATGATCGATACCTCGAATATATACCGGCCTCTTAATCGTTTCAGGCAGTGCCGTTTTATCAGTAATGATTAATACTGAGACCCCATCAGTAATGGGGCAGCAATCATGGCGACGCAGTGGTGAAGAAATGTAAGGTGCCCTTAGTAATTCCTCGACTTCAGTATCACCCGATAACTGCGCGGAAGGATTCGCTTTTGCCTTGCGACGACTCTCAACCACCACCTCGGCAAAATCACGCTCAGTATACCGGCGTGTAGTCAATAAAGCACTGGCTTGCAAACCAGCCATAGAAATACTGTCAGGCCATAATGGGGCTAAATAGTAAGGATCGCACTGTTGTGACATAACATCGGGCAGATCACCCACAGACGATTTGCCAAAACCGTAAATTAATGCACTGCTGATTTCACCCGCTTGAATTTTTAACCATGACTCATACAAAGCCCAAGCGGCATCCATCTCAACATGTGATTCCATTTTTGACGGCGTGGCTCCTAAGGCATCGACCGCACCTACAAATGAAAATGCACCTCCGGCAATATAATCACAGGACCCAGAACAGACAAAATCAATATCATCCATCGTCATAGCCGCTTCCGTTAATGCCGTCTCAATCACGGGCATTAGCATTTCGACTTCATTTAATACTTTTTCTTGTCTCACCTGAGGGGATTGAGCATAAGCAACAATAGCAACTTCACGCATCTTGGCCTCCCTTTGCCGCTTCCTTGCGTTGTTCAGCTTCTGCTAAGCACTGCTGCTGCAATGCATCAATGTCGACTAATGGCTCACCCGTTGGTTTAAAGTATTCAATATTTTCTAAAGAGTTATTCCAGACCTCGGCCGGCCGCCAGACAGCAACAACACGCATGCCAATAGCGACCGAATCAATGTCACACTCACTAATTAAATGACTGCAGGCTTGATCGGCACCGTCTAATAAAATATTGGCTACCGTAAAAGGGGGTACCAGCTTACTTCCCGGAATAGGCAAATGGACGGTAGTAAAACCAATCACAGTGCCGGTATCGCTTAAAATAACAGGAATGTGTGTGGCTTCACCACTCTCAGGACAAGCGCCCAAAGGCGGAAATAACACCTTACCCGTCGCGGTCGATAAATGCCCCAATAGTTCACCGCGTTTCACTGCATGCAAGAAAGGCGTAATCGCCCGAGACGAGGTCGCGTGATATCGATGATAAATCGGCGCATCAAATTGCTCGATAGGATCCAGATCTATATCCATTATAACTACCCTCCTGTCGCCGCAACGAAACCATAAATATCAGTTATGGCTCCGCGTCGCTCTTCAGCCCATTGCACCTTGACCGCCATACCTGAACTTAGATGCTCAGCGGAGTCGGCAAGCATGCGGTGCAAAAAAGGTACGTCTGCGCCGTCGAGCTGAATCATCGCAAATGCAAAGGGCTGGGACATTTGATGATGGTCACGAGGATGGTCGATCCAAGTCCAATACAACAATCGGCCATGATCACTGAGCGGCACAAAATCATTAAGTGATTCAGCCGTGCGCGGGTCATATTCTGTAGGAGGAAACAATACGCTGCCGTCATTGGCACGTATGCCGAAGATCTTTTTCTGTTTTAAGGCAGCGAGAAATTTACCAATAATAATGCCGGGAGAACGAGTGTAGGTAAAACCCAGTTCGAAATCGGCCTCTAACAAGCTATTTTCTGGCACGGTCATAAACATTTACCAATGAATGAATTCAAGATAAAGGTTATGGCAAACCAAGAACTAACGCTATCAAAAACCAATTAAACTGTCTTAAGGTTTAATGAATTAAAAATTAGAAAAAAAGTATCCAGATGTAACAAAGATTATCAACATGCAATTAAAATCACTGAAAAGTTGTCATGAAAAGATAAAAAAATCATTTAGGAGAAGAATTTTAGAGCCAATCTAGTCCAAGCCATAAAAAAAACTAAATGAAATCAACCACCCGCAAGTCTCACCATAATAAAAGCCAAGCGATTACATCTTGATACACGATAGAGATGTAAGCGAGATATTTTTAATACACCTTCCCACTAATATTGAGCCTTAACAATTAGCTACCGATAAGTTGAACGAGAAAAAATAAAAAAAATGCTATCCAATAACGAGGAGTAAAGCCCATGTTAAAAAAATTATTATTATCGAGTTATATACTGGCTATCGTATCCGTTGGTTTTAGCCAGTACAGCCAAGCAATGGTACCACTCTATTGCCCTACACCTGGCTTGCATGATGTTGATCCAAGAAAATCAATCATGGTGACAGAGCAAGCTGTGGTGAACAAAGCCGTTTCATTGCACTCGGTAATGAAGAAATTGGTTACTGATAGCGGTGTACCTAACTTAACTCCTACTCAGTTATGGGACCAATGGTGGGACACACAAAATAATGGCCCATCGTTGGCCCAAGGACCTCATTGTGACGACACTGTTAATGCTTCGGGGCAAGCAACTCTCAATGACTTCCCTTTAGACTGCCCAAGAAATGAGGGTAATGAAATTAACATCAATCCTTTTCATCCAAATTCAAGCGCACAATATATTCCCATTGCACTGGTCAATCGACTTGACCTCGCACCGCCCAATGGCGCCAATTGCGGCGAGTATAGAATTGTATTTGCGAGAAAAACTGGCCAAACCAATGGCGGAGAACGAAATTTAATAATTTTTGAAGCAGTGCTGGATAACCCAAAACCCAATTGTGGATTGGACGGCTGCCGAGCAATTGCAAAGTTTTGGGCTGACTTGTCAGACATACAATCACCCAAAATGCGAGCAAAAAAGCTCAGGCAGTTTTTTTTAAAAGGCATTCCCTCATCTAATATAGAACCTGTGATTAGCGTAGAAAACTTTTCTCCTGGCACTGGGCAAATTAGAACTAACCAATTTTTGTCGGGCAATAATGCTCAAAGATGGCAACTACGCGAATTTAAGCTAGCACAACTTCAAAGTTCACAAGGTAATAGTCTAGCGCTTAAGTTCATTCCTGTGACAACTAAGGGAAACCCTTGGGGCGAACTCTTTAATGAGCAATTTAACGATCCTCGAACCCTGCCCTTTATGATGGATTTTATCGGCGAGGTCAGCTCTTTAAATCAAGCACAACTTAATCAAATATCAATGTCAATACCAGACAACTACAACAGTGGGCAAAGTACTGCACAGGGTTTCTTTAGTGAAAGTAACTACACCACACACTTTGATAGCAACGGTCCATTTTCTAATATGATACAAACTCAATTAGGTATATTAGGCAGTAACTTAACACCCAGTGATATTGTCGCAAGAGCAAAGACACAAAGCTGTGCGGGCTGTCATCAACTGAGCAACTCTGACAGCTTGGGGGATGGATTAATTTGGCCTAACTCTTTAGGCTTTGTTCATATCACTGAGGACGCGACACAGATTGTCAATGGAACTGATCATTTTAGTATTTCAGATGCACTGGAAAATCACTTTCTTCCCATAAGGGAGACTATTTTTGAAAACTATCTCGACAATAGCTGTATGCCATGCTTGACACCCGTACTCATCAGTAAAGATGACTTCCTCGTCAACAATAATGGTAGTTATAACGATACCGACGTGGATGTCCTGCCTGAAAAAAAATCGGTCAGCCTAGAACTCAGTTCGATTGACCCTGATAATTTATTAAGCTCAAAAAATTCAGCATTTTTGCGTGCAGAAAAAAATCGGCGACAAGGTTCAGTGGGTCTTGACAGTATGACCAATGAAAATATAGATCTAAATCTTGACAGCACAGACCACACGACTCAAGCAAATAATAATACTGCTATTACAGTCGAGGTATCAGCCGATGGTAAGCATTTCATAATCCCAAGCTCGAAGACTATTATGGAACTGGACCAAGAACGAAAAGCCCATTTACCTAAAGTTAATATAGGAGGGACAAGTCGAGTGCATTAATGAATAATCCATTGTGATCACATTAAGGGTAAGAGTAGCCAAGTACTTACCCTTAATTGATCACTTTGAGTAATTAAATAATAGGGCATCAACTACCAAAAGCTTAGCTTAGAAATTCCACAGATTATACCGCCATTTAGCTAGGTGAAAATGCGACCCTAAATCTGCTCTCCTATAAGTGCTGGCTCGCTCATATAGGACAAGAAAAAATTGATATGAGTGAAAAATAGTTCATGAAGTTAGATAATTGCTGAGGTAATAAAATATCACTTAAAGAGAACGGGCTGATAATTAAAAATTAAACCCTGCACAGGTTTAAATTTTTAAGCACGAGCTTATTGACATCAATAAGCCTAGCTAGGTAGCCTTATCCTTAAGACTGCTGGTCAAAAACATTCTAATAACAGACCTTTAGCAAGGATATCATTATGTCGAATCACAAAATGCCTATTCCTCATCATATCAGTCAGGAAGCACAAGATTTTTTAACGCCCGCCATAACTACCACAGAACACGATCCTGCACCGCAATCAACCGAGGAATGGCTGTCATTTGTAGAAGCCAGTAACGCTAACTACGCGCCGTTTGTTGAAGCTATAACGTCCTCCCCTGATGTCACTATCGAAAAAACAATCATTGAAGGGGTAACCGTTAGAATCATTACACCAAAAACATTACCGGAAAATAAAAAAGATAAAATACTGGTTAACCTACACGGTGGCGGCTATGTCATGTTAGGCGGCGACCAAAGTATTATGGAAGCAGTAGGCATGGCATTAGCAGGGCAGTTTAAAGTTATTTCCGTCGATTATCGTATGCCACCACTCCACCCCTTTCCAGCTGCTGTGGATGATGGCTTAGCCGTGTATCAATCGCTACTTAAAGAATACGGCGCAGAAAATATCGCCCTGTTTGGCGCATCCGCAGGTGGTGGCCTCAGTGCTGCAGTGACACTAAAGGCAAGAGATCAAGGTTTACCCATGCCCGCTTGCCTTGCCTTAAACACACCATGGTCTGACCTGAATAAAATTGGTGATAGCTATTTTAGTAATCACGGCGTTGATCCTGTTTTAAGTAGCTATGATGGCTGGTTAAGCCATATGGCAGAAATTTATGCTGGCAAAGCCGGTTTCAATCATCCATTAGTATCCCCTGTGTATGCTGACTACAGCAGAGGCTTTCCACCCTGTATTCTGATCTCTGGCACTCGAGATTTATTACTAAGCTGCACAGTACGCTTACACAGGAGATTACGTGAGGCCAATATTGAAGCTGAATTACACGTTTTTGAAGCCATGTGGCATGGCTTTATGGCAATGCCGGAAGGCCAGCAAGCCAATCAAGAAACCATCCATTTCTTTGAAAAGCACTTCAAGCTCTAAATAATAGATTAAAAGCCAATAGAGGAATTAATATGTCTATATCTGTATTAGAAAACGCTAAACCCCATCCAGCTAGAACTGCCTCGATGAAGTCTATTCGAGCGGTTGAAAGTAAAGACCGTGAAAGCTGGCTCTCGATGTGGCATCCCGACGGCATCATTGAAGATCCGGTCGGCGTATCGCCACTTAATCCTGAGGGCGATGGCCATCAAGGCATAGAAAAAATCACCGCTTTTTACGACAATGTGATTGCCAACAGTAACACCCATTTTCACATAAGACAGAGTTTCGCCTGTGGCAATGAATGCGCTAACGTTGGTACCATTACAGGTAAAACAGAAGACGGATCCGTGACTCGCTGTGAGCTAGTGATGGTCTATAAGGTTGATGATGACGGTAAAGTCTTATCCTTAAGAGCCTTCTGGGAGTTTGACGAGTTGATTAATGATATTTTTTAAGTCAATCAGCTTGAAGATTATAGCCTCTGAAAACCCTACTACTTAATCGCGAGAAAAGAATCATGGATTCCATTGAAATCGATACACAAGCAAAAAATGAATTGCAGGGTTCATTTAATTTGATGTTAGAAAAATTAGCAAAGGCGCGTGAGGCTATTGACGACCCCGCGCTAAAACCACCACCGGCCACGGCTAGAAACTTAGCTGAAGGGTATCGCTATTTATCAGGCTATATCTTTGCAGCGTATGAAAGAGCTTTTGCGGAAGACGTTGACTTCCCTTATTTTCGACGCGCCATTCAGACCATTAATAAATCGACTTGGGATAATTCAGATAATCTTTATTTGAGTGCCGCCATCGACGGCGAAGCCAGCTACCGCATTCGCTGCCAATCGGCAGATTTCCGGCACTGGCAAGGACAGAAACAGCAAGATAAAAGCGCACCTTGGTATGTGATTTTTACGGCCATCACTCACTACACGGGTGACAGCGGCGAACTGGCTGAATTGACCCCCGCCACTACCAATAACGGTGGCTCATTGGATGGCTCACAATTACAAATTGATGCTGACGGCAGTTTCGAAATATTGGTCGCGCCAGAAAAACCACGAGGCCATCAAGGTAATTTTATTTGCACTAAGACCGTCCATGAGGGACAAGAACAAACCTGCAACTATATTATTTGTCGGGAATTATTTGCCAACTGGGAAACCGAACAATCACTCGATATCCATATTGTTCGCCTAGATAAAGTAGGCGAACCCCAGCCCCCTTTGTCTGTCGATCAAGTCAAAGCGAATCTTGCTAGAGTCGGGAAATTAGTCGACGCGCAAATGCGCTTTTGGAATGATTTTTTTGCGACTATTTTGGATGGTTACGGTGACAGCCCGGTCAAAACACCTGTGGCCTTTCCAGGACCGAACCAACCTAATCAACCAGCACCTCCGACCGCTCAAGTCGGCGCGGCTCAAGCCACGAATATCTACTCAGGTGGCATGTACGTCTTAGAAGAAGATGAAGCACTCATTATCGTACAGACCATACCTGTGACACCCAATTACACAGGTATCAATTTAAATAATATTTGGGGAGAATCATTCGATTATGCCAACTATCAATCGAGCTTAAATAATGTGCAAGCAGCTATCGATAGTGACGGAAAAGTCCGTTATGTCATTGCCCACCAAGATCCCGGCGTTCAAAACTGGCTAGATACCACCGGCCATCGTACTGGCATGTTGAGCCAGCGCTGGGCTTATACTGATACACCTAACGAGTTGCCGACTCTAGAAGTAACCAAAGTTAATTTTTCCGCTATCAATCAGCATTTACCTAAAGATACGCCCAAAGTAACAGCAAACGAAAGAAAAGAAATTATTCGTATCCGACAAGAACATGTTCAAAGACGATTTAGGCAATATTAAAAAGCTGTTCGAAGAAAGCCTGCT
>JAYYUJ010000004.1:0-60577 GCA_036344075.1 Pseudomonadota bacterium | reverse complement strand
CTCTTCGGGGGCATTATCGATGCCGTCAAACGCTACCGCTTCACCACCAAAGGCTTCTGCTGCTACGCGTGTTAAGGCCGCTGTCAACGTCGTTTTGCCGTGGTCAACGTGTCCAATAGTGCCCACATTTAAATGTGGTTTAGTGCGTTCAAATTTTTCTTTTGCCACTGTCATACCCTCTCGTGTCTATTTTCTAATATGAATTCTAATTCAATACCGGTCTAATGTATATTATAGGGCCGTGTTAACTGCCCGATTTGCTTTTATTGATAATTTCATCTGCCACGTTATTCGGTGCTGCAGCGTATTTATCAAATTCCATGGTAAAGGTTGCTCGCCCCTGTGTGGCCGAACGTAGATCGGTAGCATAGCCAAACATTTCAGCTAATGGTACCTCTGCATCGACAACTTTACCCATTGGGCTCTCGTTCATGCCCAAGATCATACCGCGTCGACGATTTAAATCGCCCACTACGTCACCCATGTTAGCTTCAGGCGTGACCACTTCCACCTTCATGATAGGCTCTAACAACACCGCACCACCATCATCTGTCAGTTTCTTAGTGGCCATAGATGCAGCAACCTTAAAGGCCATCTCATTCGAGTCAACATCATGAAAGGAGCCGTCGAATAAGGTCGCTTTTAAACCCAGTAGCGGATAACCGGCCAACACGCCATTTTGCATTTGCTCGGCAATGCCTTTTTCAACAGCTGGAATGTATTCTCTGGGTACGGTGCCACCCACTATTTCGTTAACAAATTCAAGGCCTTCGGCATTACTGTCCTCGGTAGGCTCAAATCTAACCCAGACATGACCATATTGGCCGCGGCCACCCGATTGTCGAACAAATTTTCCTTCAACTTCACAGGTGTTTCGAATCGCCTCGCGATAGGCCACCTGAGGTTTACCAATATTCGCCTCAACACTGAATTCACGTCGCATCCGATCGACCAATATATCAAGGTGTAACTCACCCATACCAGAAATAATCGTTTGCCCTGACTCTTCATCGGTCTTGACTCTAAACGAAGGATCTTCTTGGGCTAGCTTACCTAAAGCGATGCCCATTTTTTCCTGGTCAGGCTGCGATTTAGGCTCGACCGCGACTGAAATCACTGGTTCGGGGAATTCCATTCGCTCGAGTGTAATCACCGAATCTGTGGCGCATAAAGTATCGCCTGTAGTGACGTCTTTTAAACCAATTCCGGCCGCAATATCGCCAGCTAAGACTTCTTTTATCTCTTCGCGATTATTGGAGTGCATTTGCACCATCCGACCAATTCGCTCTTTCTTACCTTTAACCGGATTATAAACGCTGTCACCCTGTTGCAAAGTGCCGGAGTAAACGCGGAAAAATGTTAAAGTCCCTACAAAGGGATCAGTGGCAATTTTAAATGCTAATGCAGAGAAAGGCGCTTTATCATCGGCATCGCGCGTTGCGGGCGTTTCATTTTTATAGTCCAAGGTGCCAACGATAGCTTTCACTTCTATAGGTGAGGGCATAAAATCAATCAAAGCAACAAGCATAGCTTGCACGCCCTTATTCTTAAATGCTGAACCACCTAAGACTGGAATAATTTCGTTAGCCAGCGTTCTAATTCGAATACCCTCTCGAATTTGCGCCTCTGATAATTCGCCTTGCTCGAGATAATGCTCCATCAGACTATCGTTGGCTTCTGCCGCCGCTTCAACCGCATACTCGCGCATCACTTCACAGCGATCAAGCATGTCAGCGGGAATCTCTTGATAATCAAAACTCATGCCCATGTCATCGTCATTCCAGATGATGGCTTTCATCTTAATCAGATCGACTACACCGGTAAACGCTTCCTCGGCACCAATAGTTAACTGAAGCGGCACCGCATTGGCACCCAATCGCTCACGTAGCTGATCAACCACCATGTCAAAATCGGCACCTGCTCGGTCCATCTTATTAACGAAAACCATGCGTGGCACTTCGTATTTATTCGCTTGGCGCCACACCGTTTCAGTCTGTGGTTGCACGCCTGAAGAGCCACATAAAACCACCACTGCTCCATCAAGTACACGCAATGACCGCTCAACCTCGATCGTAAAATCAACGTGCCCCGGTGTATCGATAATGTTAATACGGTGTTGATCAAACTGCTGCTGCATACCCGACCAAAAACAAGTTGTTGCCGCAGAAGTAATCGTAATACCCCGCTCTTGCTCCTGCTCCATCCAATCCATAGTGGCTGCGCCATCATGTACTTCGCCTATCTTATGCGACAGACCGGTATAAAATAGAACGCGCTCGGTCGTAGTGGTTTTGCCAGCATCAACATGTGCGCAAATCCCGATATTTCGGTAGCGGTTGATTGGCGTTTGACGAGCCACGATAGGATTCCTTTTGTAGGCTAACATTGCTGCTTATTTGGCATAGATACCAATTAAGCAGCCACTGAAGCAATGACTTAAAAACGGAAGTGAGAAAACGCTTTGTTGGCCTCTGCCATTCGATGAACATCTTCTTTCTTTTTGACCGCTGCACCCTTACCTTGTGAGGCATCAAGAATTTCACCCGCTAAACGTGCTGGCATCGATTTTTCGCCGCGACCACGCGAATATTCCACCAGCCAACGCATGGATAATGTTTCTCGTCGAGAGGCGCGCACTTCAACAGGCACCTGATAAGTCGCACCACCCACTCGGCGGGATTTAACCTCAACCATAGGCGCAATGGTGTCGAGCGCTTCTTGGAAAGCATCGAGTGGATCATTACCGGATTTATCTTTCACGATATCCAGTGCGCCATAGACAATGCGCTCAGCAACGGATTTTTTTCCGCTGATCATTACGTGGTTCATAAATTTTGCGAGGGTAACATTACCGTATTTAGGATCAGGTAATATCTCACGTTTGGCGACAATACGTCTTCTTGGCATGGAACTTTCCTCTTTTTCAGGTTAACCCAAGACGAATATTTAACTGATTTCTGACAGAAAAACATTGCTTGGCCTTACTTTGACGATTCAAACACTTTTAAAGCAGTGCGGTCCTCGTTAATTACCATTTAAATCAAGCGTTGACGACTTAAGTTAACCGTGGATGATAAATAAAATAAAACATCTATGAAAGATTTAAGAGTAGGCCAATAGGGATCAACCTCTCTCAATCAATACTTACTTAGGCCGTTTTGTACCGTACTTAGAACGACCTTGCTTACGATCTGCAACCCCTTGAGTATCTAGGGTGCCGCGGACGGTGTGGTAGCGCACACCAGGTAAATCTTTGACTCGACCACCACGAATAAGCACCACACTGTGCTCTTGCAAGTTGTGGCCTTCACCACCAATATAAGACGATACTTCAAAGCCACTGGTTAGGCGTACCCGACAGACTTTACGTAAGGCTGAGTTAGGCTTTTTGGGTGTGGTGGTATAAACACGGGTACAGACACCTCGACGCTGGGGGCAAGCCTGAAGCGCGGGTACGTCAGTTTTCTTGACTTTTCTCTTTCTCGGCTTACGAACCAATTGGTTGATCGTTGCCATGTAAAAATACTCCAAATATCAATGTTTTATATGCTTTTTTGCATGTGCGATAGGCTCAATTTATCGCCGCCATAACAGAAATTACTCGCTACTTAAGCAAAAGTTTTGCGTCATTATGAGTTGATAATTAACACTACCCATATGTAAGTGCGCGAATTCTATAGATACCGTTGAAATGAGTCAACTAAAGTCGACATATTGTGACTAAAAATGCGGGTAAAATGACCAGTTGCGTCCGTTTTGCGACTTTTCCCTCTCTCAGCGCCTTACTTGCTAGTTTGTAAGTGTCTGTCGCTTCAATCTTAGTTATTGTGTTTAAATAACGTTAACTGATATTAGGTGCAAAACACGACTTATTTCATTCACTAACACAAAAAAACTGACAGGGAAAAAATCACCATGTCCAGCACAACAGACAATTTATTTATTCAAAACGGTATGATCGTTGATGGCACGGGAGCAGCAGCTTTTAAAGCCAATCTGCGGATTCGAGATGGAATCATTAGCGAAATTAGCGACACCATTAGTGCCGCTAGTGATGAGCGCGTATTTGATGCCGAAGGATGTTTTGTAACACCAGGACTTATCGAAAGTCATACCCACTTCGATGGCACGATGTGGTGGCAACCTGATCTTGATCCACTTCCTGGCTGTGGTGTGACTACCGTCGTCATGGGTAACTGCGGCTTTGCACTAGCGCCCTTGCATGAAGATCCTGAAGTGCAAGCCCAAGTGGTTAAAATATTTTCTTTCTTTGAAGATATTCCCGAGGAACCTTTTTTTGAAAAACTACCATGGGATTGGCGCAAATGGTCGGAGTATCAAGCCTCTATGACCCGCAATGTGAATGTACCGATTAACTACGGTACTTTCGTCGGTCATATCGCGCTTCGACTAAGCGTGATGGGTATGGACGCTTGGGAGCGGGCAGCGACCGCCGATGAAATTGAACAGATTGCCGAACAATTAGAAGATGCCCTGAGTGCTGGCGCGCTCGGCATGTCGACTAACTTAATGGACCATGACGGAGAGGACCGACCAGTACCTTCACTTAAAGCCGACGATGCTGAATTTACCGCCCTATTTAAAGTCTTAGCGCGGCATCAAAAATGTACGGTGCAAGTGGTTGTCGACAGCTTAATGCGTTTCACGGCCGCCGATCAAATGGAACGACTAGCCAAACTTAGCAAAGGGCTTCCGATACGACTTCAATGGGCCGGCATACCCACCTTGCAGTGGCAAAAAGATTTCGGCATTCAAGCGCCACTAATCGAACTTCATGAGCGCTTCGCTAAAGAGGGCCGTGATTTCTGGACCGGTTATGCTCATGTGCCGGTGACTGTCACCGCAAGTATTCGCGCCTCATTATTATTTGCCCAATCTAACGAATACGTTTGGCATGAGGTGGTCACAGCAGACAGCGATGAGGAAAAAATTGCTTTATTAAGCAGCGATAAATGGCGTGCACGTGCGCGTCACTCATGGGATAACGACTCGCTTGAAACTTCATTTTTTAGAGAGCCAGGCCCCATGATGCTCGATAATTCAGAAAATGAAACCGGTCCTATGGGTATTACACTAGGCGAATACGCCGAACAATTAGCCCTCCATCCATCGGATGCCTTAGCTGAATGGTTTATCCAGAACGGATTATCATCGACGGTTACAATGCCGCCCTGGCATAAAGACGACGATATGATTATCCGCTTAACACGCGACCCTTTTGCCGTCGGTAACATTAATGACTCTGGCGCTCACGGCCAACTGTTTTGTGGTTCTGGTGATAACCTGCTGCTTTATACCGACTACGTTAAAGGCAATAAACTGTCTATCGAGGAAGCGGTCTGTTCTCAAACGGGAAAACTCGCTAATCACTTTGGCTTTACTGATCGCGGTGAGCTTAAAGTGGGTAAGCGTGCTGATGTTACGGTATTTAATTTAGATGAAATACAACATCGGCCTAAATATAAAGTCAATGACGTACCGGACGGCAAAGGTGGACTCACTTGGCGCTGGACTAGAGAAGCAGCGCCGATGCGTTTAACTATGGTTAATGGCGAAGTCACTTTTGAACAAGGGAAAGCTACCGGAGCCATGCCTGGCACCATGGTTCAGCCAATATATAATTAGAAAACCATTGATGATGGCTACAGCTCAAAACGATTAATTTTATTTTGAATTAGTCTTTTTGCGGCTTGTTCAACGGCAAAGTCGAGACCCGGTTGATTATAATAAACCCCTCTAATCTGTATGCCAACAGCTAAAACACGAAAAAAGGATTGGCATAACGCAGAGCTGGGTAACAAAGGTTTTTGCCAGAAATGGTTAAGTGTGCCAGTGTGCGTTAAACCTTCAATTTTATATACCGCTTCGCCCAAACAAATCGTTGGCTTCTCTTGGCGTAATGACCAAATACCCACAGTACTATTAATCGTCACCACGCCTTCGCAATGCGCGATTAAGTCATCCAATGACCCGCCATCGATAAAATACACTCGATCGGTAACGGCATAGTTTTTTGCAAGTTTATAGCAGATAGAGCGCCAGCTAGTTAAACCTGGATCTAACGGGTGTAACTTAATAATTAAACTCATATCTTCTGGTGCATGCGCTGCAAAAGAAACTATCACTTCTTCAATCGCCTGCTCAAGACTGTCGTAATCAGAGTAAGCACGGATTTGAAAATCATTGGCCATTTGTAACGGAAAAACCATATAACGAGACCTTGACTGAACAAATGTTTCGATCACATGCGCGGCCTGACGCTGACGAAATAAACGCAACTTTAATAACCGTAAACCGGTGCCTAAATAAACCCAAATCGGATGATGCAATTGATGGCTGCGATAACCAGGATACAAAACACGTAAGGCAGTCGATAGTAAGTGATACTGCATATCCCAAAAAACTTGGCGTACAAAAGAATCCTTAAACTTTTTCTGAAGATCAGGATCAGGCAGACCTTCCGCCATCGCAATAATTTTTTCTGGCTCGCGTGGGAAATCTGAATTAGCCGACATGCCATTGCGCTCAAAGGTAATCCAGTCAGGACGCAAATAACCAAAATCAGTCGTCACAACTTGAATACCGCGCGCATTCGCCAAACGAATAGCATGCTGGTGATAAAAGCGCTGCTCGCCTAATAAAAGAATGTCAGTAATCTGGTGTTGATCTAAATACTGCTCAATAAAAGCCGGCCATTGCTGCTGACTACCTCTAAATTCGGTAGATTCTCTTCCCCGCCAAAATAACCAATCACCAAAACAGAGGTTAATGCGGAAGCAGGTACAACCCTGAGCCGATAAGTTATCGGCGATTAATTTAAAAAAGGGTGTTATGGGTCCCTGTAAAAAAAGGATATTCCTTTGCATTAGTTCACTTCTCTATTCAAGTATTTAAGCCGCAAACTGTAGCATAAGCCGCTGATAAAATAGTTAAACTTACGGAGCTTCCTAAGGATGTGCCCTGCTTTTAATTTTGACCCAGTAATACCACCCCGCCTTGAATTTGCAGTCAAAATAATATGCTCAAGGGCTTGTTCTGCACTGATAGAAAAGCCTTTACGGTAGTCAATATAACGAGGATAGGCGATTAAAACCGCAGCAATCAGCTCTAAAAGGGGCACATTTCGAGTGCGTCGCGTAATAACAAATTTATCTAAAGTCAAGCCCCAGCCGGCATAAAAAGGCTTGCCATAAGTAAAGACTAATTTGCTCCGCAATAAGGCCTCAAAGCCTGTTAAGGAGCTCATGGTATGCACTTCATCAGCGATAGCCAAACAATCATTAATATTGACCTCGGTCACTTGATAATCAACAAGTGCCACAATCGCATCATTGTTAGCGCTGGCAGGGCTGTGGCCACTGACAACATCAGGATGAGGTTTATACACGATGATCGCTTCTGAGTCTCTTTCCTTAACAGCTTTAACTAAAGCGAAATCATCCTTCACTTCTTCACAGGCAGCGGCTATAGAGGCATCATCTTCCACCTGACCGGGAACTAAAATGATTTTTTTGCCTGCTTCTTTCATCTCTAACAATGACTTAGGCAATGACTGTTGACCAATATTGTATTTCGTGACGCCAGTCTTCAATAGCCTGTCTTGTAATCGTCTGGCTAGCTGCAGATCATCATCAGAAAAGTCGCCAGCACTGATAATTTTTTCAAGCTCGCTTTCAGTCGCAGGATCATAATAAATACCCGCGTTATCAAAGACTAAAGAAATCGGTGGAATATAATATTTGCCCAAGCCAACCGAGCGAATAAACCCATCCTCAACACGAACCGTCTCCTTTATATTTTCTTGCTCAGCGGTTAGATCGATAGCTCTTCCGCTATCACCCCAAAAAAGGACTCTGAATTGAGCCGATGCTTGTTGATCTAAATGCCTCGAAATATAATTAAGTAAACTCTGGCGCCGATTAAAAAATCGTGTTTCCCCCCATGGGCTAAATAGAAATCGGCGTAAATAGCCGCGCTTCCATGGCGGAAAACCCAAACAGAGGTTAATACCTCGGTTTCGCTCAAACTGTTGTCGTTGACGAATAAAAAAATCCAACAACACTTCTAGCTCACAAGGTTGATCCGTTAGAGGATCAAAGTAGTGGCTATAAATAAGGTAAGCCGCTGCAAATACCTGTTGAAGACTTCGCTGCTTATTTCGTCGCGCCAGTCTTTGCCTATCTTCAGTTAGCCCCCAGCCTGCATAAAAGGGCAAGCCAAAGCAAACCACTTTTTTTTCAAGCATTAACGCTTCAAAGCCTAATTGCGAACTGACCACATAAACCTCATCGACCTGCTTAACAAGCGCCAGCGGATTACAGTTTTTATGCAATAAATGCACTTTACCAGTGAAACTAGGATGTTCACCCACCATATGATTAATCATCGCTTGATCATAGTGACCACCTTTCGCCAACCTTGAGGCGGGGTGACTCTTAATAATAATTTCCGCATCAGGGTGAGTTTGTAATGCCGCATCGAGCATTATTTTGAACGTATCTGAATTTGCGTTCGCACCGGCTATAGATAAGTCGTTACGCACTTGATCGACCAACAGTACGCGGTAATGGTTCTTGATGCCCAAATTCCACTGATCACTGTCATTATATTTGGATAAATTATGCTGAGTAATTGTTTTGATGCATTGATCTGCGCGATTCAATAATTGAGGGTCATCGAGATCTAACGGCGTCATAGGAGTAGCAAGTTCAGCGGATGGAAGTTGATCAAGCTGGCCATCGACTAAAATATTTTCTAAGCGCGACGGCCGGGTAGCATCGTAATAGATGCCGACATCATCAACGACTAGGGAATAAGCCTGATGTTTGGCCTTAGTGTTGACTTGGCCGAGTCCTATCGATCGAATGAAGCCATCTTCTAAACGCAGCAGTGGCTTATTGTATCGCTGAGCCATCTTGTTGGCCGCTGCTTGCCGCTTGTTTCCCCAATCGACAATCATAACGGCATCATTTAATGAGCGCTTAACAGATCGCATCAAGCTGGCATAATACCTGGCTTCAGATACGCCTAGAAGCCGCTGCCAATTCAACTGCTTAACGATGCCCGGACTTAAACAAACGGCTTTTTGAGCTTGATTCATAAACGCAGGTATTTTAATGTAAGCTTTACAGTAATATTTTTAGCCACCTAGTGTAACATACCATAACGACTCTCAAGCAAAACCTTTAATGGACTAACGATCGATGGTTGACCACAGCTTGCACATTTTAATCACCGGTGCATCGCGAGGCTTAGGCGCTTCGCTAGCTAAACACTGTGCTCATCATTATGCAAAAAATCATCCGCGCGTTCTGCTCTCCTTAGTAGCCAGAAATGAAACCGCACTGACAGACTGTGCTCGCCAATGCCAACACTACGGTGCAGAGGTCAATTACTATATTGCTGATCTGCAAAATATTGACACTACCATGACGATGATTGAGACGATTGCTAAACAACCGGTCGATATTGCCTTCATCAATGCTGCCTCCAGCGGTCACAGCACCTATGGCGAAGAGCCTTGGGTCCAACAACAGACAATCATTCAAACCAATCTTATGGCTGCCATGGCCTGCGCTACCAGTCTTATTCCCTCAATGAAACAACGCCAGCAAGGCAAACTGGTCTTTATCAGTTCAATTGCAGCTTATCGAGGCTTTGGTCTTAATCCTAGCTATAACGCCAGCAAAGCGGGAATCAAATGCTACGCTGATAGCATGCGCCACGCATTAGCTAGTTACGGCATAAGCGTTTGCACCGTCATGCCAGGATTTGTTAATTCTGACATGTCAGCGGCCTTTCCTGGCGCAAAACCAATGTTAATTTCTAGCGATAAAGCCGCCATGATTATCCGTAAAAAAATCGATAACCACGCCAAATTAATTCAATTCCCATGGCCATTAATCGCGGGGCAAAAATTGTTATCACTGTTACCTGCAAGATGGGCTGATAAAATATTAACGTGGCTCAGTTATGGCACGGTGACTAACCCATCAAAAAAAGATAGCCGATAAACCGCCAATTAAAAGACCATACTAGCCTCTATTCAGAAGTAATAGGTGCAGATCACGCCAATCCAATAAACGCTTAATCTCGCTAACCTCAAGCTTGCTGGGCCATGAATAGTATCGAGCCCTGCCTCGCTGAGGCTGAGCCTCTATAGGAATATCTTTCATCCAAACGTTCTCAAGCCACTCAGACACCGTCTTAGCACCTAACTCAAATAAACACTACTGATGCCAAAATAAACTACGCTGACTTTGCATAGGTATTCGAGCACTAACAATGGTCGGGCCTTCATCGAACGCTTCGATAGTTTGATGCAGAAAAACATGACAATGTGACTGTCGCTGCTGAATTGTAGCCAGCACTGGGTCAACACCTCTAAAATCAGGCAGCAAACCCGGATGAAAATTAACGCTGGTTAGCTCTGGCAACTGTAAAATCTTCGCTGGTATTTTTTGATTAAACATTGCACTGAGCAATAAGCTCTTTACTCTCGATGATATTGACGCTTGAATAAATGCGAAAGACTCTGAACTGTTGATATTATCGGTACAATGGATGGGCAATGAATGCCGCTTTGCAAGCTGTTTCACCGACGGAAGACCGAACAGCCTGCCGAATAAAGCATGAATTTCGGTAATCATGGCAAGATAAAGAAAATAACGTAAACCGCTCTGCCGTATCACGCTGACTGAATCAGAAAAAAAGTTCGAATTTAGTCGTTTAAATCGCGTCGATACGATAACAGCAGTAACCGTTATCTGATCATTGACCAATAAACTGTGCAATAAAATACTGGCATAGATGGAAGGACGGCAACAAAATATGATCGGCTTTGAACTATTAACTGACGTCATCTTACTCTACTTTTTATTGCAGTCACGGCTAACACCAATCGATACTCAACTTTTTAAATTACAATCAAATCATATCTAAAGACAGCATCGACTTAGATAGTAACTCAATAGTATGCATAATTTGCTGTTCACTGTGGTTAGCGCAGATAAAAAATCTAAGCCTCGCCAACCGTTCCTCAACAGCAGGGTGCAATATCGGCTGAACATTGACACCCTGCTCAAACAACCGATTAGCTAGCCTTACCGCCATTAATGAGCTACCGGTAATAACAGGCACAATCGCTTGCTGCTGATTAGTGCCCGTATCAATATTATGCAATCTCGCTAAACGGTCAAATAAGGCCGTATTACTGTTTAATTTTCGTATTCGCTCGGGCTCTTTGCGCATAATATCTAGCGCGGTCAGCGCTGCCGCAGCGAGCGTCGGCGCAATACCCACACTGAATAAATAGCCGGGCGCACCACCCTTCAACATATCAATTAACACTTGAGAACCGGCAATATAGCCGCCACAGCTGGCCAGAGTTTTACTGAGCGTGCCCATCCAAATATCAACGGTATTAGAAGGGACGGAAAAATGCTCTGCAATTCCTGCACCAGTTGCGCCGAGCACACCAATAGAATGCGCCTCATCAACCATAAGCAATGCATTATAGCGCTGCTTGATTTCTATCAGCTTAGGCAAATCAGGTATGTCACCTTCCATGCTGAACAGCCCCTCTGTGACGATTAACACGCGTTCAAATTGACCGCGGCGCTGACGCAGTATCTCTTCTAACTCGTCACAATCATTATGTTTAAAGCTCAATCGAGCCGCACCTGAGAGTTGGATTCCTTGAATAATACTGTTATGAATTAAAGAATCGTGAATAATTAAATCTTTAGCAGTAAATAAATAACCAATAGTGGTGACGTTCGTCGCGTGGCCACTGACAAAAACGACAGCATCATCCGTATTATGTAAATCGGCAAGGGCATACTCTAACTCTCGCTGAATGGGCCGTTCGCCTGAGACAACGCGACTGGCTGAACAGGAAACCCCATAATCATCAATCGCTTGTTTAGCGGCGGCAATTAAACGAGGGTGTTCATTAATGGACAAATAGTTGTAAGAGCCAAAGTTTACATAGCTTCGACCTTCAATAATCGTGGTATCACTGGCAAGCCCTTGATGCATTTTAAAAAAGGGGTTATCAAGCTGCAAATGCTCACCCACATCATAGGTAAGCGATAACTCTTTATAGGCTGGAAAGCATTTAAAATCGGTAGCGGCTCCTGAAGCATCAAAAGAACTGGCCTGCGAACGCAACGTCAAAATACTTTCAGGGTCTAAATCAGCAGTGCTAGGTGTTTTTTTCAACCTCGCCGCAGACAACAACCGAGCTTTTAGTTGTTGCTTTTTTTTACGCTCCTGGCTTAGATTGGAGCCTGCAGGAAAATCCTTGGGCATAGGTTTATTTCTCTTCTGTCTTTTTTCTTTTCGCTTTTTTTAAGCTCTAGATGGAATCTTAGTGCTATTTCTGCTCTCTAGCTAAAGCCTCTTTGACACGCTGATAATCATCATCTGAAACAGCCGTGCCATGTTTAATGGCCAGCAAAGATAATTCATGATCATCCGGTGAAATAACTATATCATCATCCTCTTCGGATAAATGCATTTCCTTTAAAACAATCTGAGACAAGCGCTCGATTGTTGGACCCTCTGCTAATACCATAGTCGATAGCTGAATCCCAAAACCAGACTCGATAGTCGTTGCAAGCTCAACACCCATTAATGAGTCCATACCCTGCTCAAACAAAGATTGGCTCCTGTCTAAACCACCATGACTGAGAAATAATATTTTTTCAACTTCAGTGGCTAGTATTTCTGTAACCTCTGAAAAACGACTCTCTGGTGATAATTTTAATAATTTTTCTCTTATATCTTTTGATTGATCAGACCCATGAAGATCATCAGAAGCATTAAAGAATCTAAATTTATTTTGCTTCGCACTGAGCAATTTTGATCGCATTCCATGCCAATCAACGGCAAGGTAGCTACTGTCTTCAGCTGATTCGATTATAGCCTTTTCTAAAACACTTATCACCGTAGTAGAGCTCAACAGCTGTGCACCTAAACGCTGAGAAAAAGTTTCTTTTAACGCCGCATTGCGGGATAACAGACCGACATCGTCAATACCGCCCCAAGCTAAACATAAGCTGGGAAGCTGAAGTTGGCGTCGATAGGCTGATAATGCCTCTAAGTAGCTATTGGCTGCCACATAATTTGCCTGGCCTGGATTACCAAAAACTGTCGTGGCCGACGAGAATAGCACAAAAAAATCCAGCGTCATATTAGACGTTAAGTGATGCAATACTTCGGCACCTTTAATTTTTGGCGATAGCACATCGAGTAGATTTTGACGACCCATATTGTTTAGTAGCAAATCATCAAACCTAGTAGCAGCATGAATCGTTCCTCTTAGTGGCGGCTGACCTACTAAAGCTGCTTCTAAATTCGAATGGGCGTCGGAATGGGTTAAATCTAATCTGAGATCAATGATATTGATCTCAGATTGTCGCAACTTAGTACAGAGATCAACGGCTGCTTGACTGATCATGCCCTTTCGACTGACGACAATAATATGTTTAGCGCCTCTATCACCCAGCCACCGCACCATGGCTAAGCCCAGACCACTGGATCCACCGGTGACCAAATAACTGGCATCAGACTTGAGCGTCAATACCCGCTTGCTAACGGGGTTGGATGTTAACGATGTATTAGCTTGAGGGATGACACTCAAATCAATCACTACCTTACCTATTTGCTGTGATCGTTGCATGTATCGAAAGGCATCGACAGTCTGTCGAGCAGTAAATACTCGATGGCAAATAGGATACAAAACGCCAGTATCAAGCAAAGCAAAAACTTCGCGCATTAATGGCTGAATAAGTTCAGTTTGGTGTGACATTAACTGGTCGACATCAACACCAAAATAACTAATGTTATTGCGGAAGGGCCTTAGACCCATGGCCGTATCGGCGTAAAAATCTCGCTTACCTAACTCAAGGAAACGACCAAATGGTCGCATAATACTCAGATTGCGATCAATCGCCTCCCCGGCCAAAGAATTCAGCACGACATCAACACCTTGGCCCTGAGTCAAATCATTGATTTGATCGGCAAACTGTAAACTGCGCGAATCAAAAACACGATGAGCACCTAACAGTTTAATAAAATCTCGTTTATCTTCGGTGCCCGCCGTGGCATAAATATCAGCGCCAATATTTTTAGCAATTTGTATCGCGGCCAAACCCACGCCGCCTGCCGCACCATGAATTAACACGCGCTCGCCAGCTCGCAATTTAGCAAGGTAGACTAAGGAATAATAGGCGGTAAAGAAAACCGTTGGCACAGTTGCTGCTTCAGCATGAGACCAGGTCTCAGGCTTTTTCACCACAGCAAACGACTCAGTGACCACCTCGGAGGCAAAACTCTCTGGCGCAAAGCCAAGCACTTGGTCGCCGACAGAAAAATCAGTAAGCTCGTCACCAACAGCAGTCACAACACCCGAGAACTCCATGCCGAGTGTGGGTCCTGAAAATCCATTTTCTAAGGCTTCATCAGGCAATAGACCGGTAGCAAACATCACATCGCGGAAATTCAATCCTGCCATTACCGGTTTAATTCGCAATTGCTTAGCCGCTAAACTAGGCGCCGGCTTAGTGCGCCAGAGCAAACTATTTAATTTACCAGAAACGGGTACGTCAAGGTAAGTAATCGTGTCATCTGGCTGACAAAGCTCATTCTTTGCTAAAGGCTTTAACGGCATCAACCGGTTAACAAAGCGTTTTTGTTGATGCAAAAATATTTCGGCCTCACCTTCAACGGGTCTACATAACTCTTCAAACAATAATGGCTGGCTAGATAACGCTAGGCATGAGGGCTCAATATCAATAAGCCGAATATCAATACCGGAAAACTCATTCATCGCAACCCGACCCATGCCCCAAACTACCGCATCAGAGGGATTTTTGACTGTCGAAGCAAAACATACAGAGGGCTCACCCATCACCCCCTGTGACTGCTGAGTTATGAGGTCTAATGCAAACTGCCGCTCGGCAGGCAGCATTTGCAAATATTGTAATAAGTTGCGTAAAAAATCCGCCCGATGACAAGCATGCTGAGAACTGACGCCATCATTACTAGAATAAGTTGCATCAATGATGCGGCTGGGATGAACCGCTTGTGTGTCAAAAAACAACGCTAAGTCATCGACATTAACGGTCTCATACTCAACGATTGATAGCTCAATCGCTCGCGCTAACGAGTCAGTCAAACGAAGCTGATGCCACCATTCATGCCACTGCGCTGACTGCGCTTGACCCACCATGACCAGCCAAACTTCTCGCACCGTATCCGCGACTGTTTGCTTAGACTCTTGCACAGATGCTAATAAACTCTCAGACCCCTCCTCTAATGACTCGGCAATATTCAGTGATTCATCGACAAAGGTGTGACTATCTGAACGCACATTTGGCTGACTAGTTACCTGACAAAACAGTAAATAACCGCCAGTCTGATGTGGGTCATAAGATTGGTGCATTAACTCAGAATGATAGCCATTATTGAGCAGATGTTGCCGCAATGCAGCAGCCGGAATCAAAGCTGACTGTGCTGTGCTGTTAGTTGTCAACCACCAATCCAGTGATGCGCCAAAAACAAAATCACTAATACGACTAGGTGACTGTTCAACCAATAATAGTAAACCATTAGGCTTTAACCAATTTTTTAATTGCGTCAAAAATATATCAGGCTGTTGATGCTTGCTGATAAAATGGTTGAGGATAATCACATCATACTGTTTAGCCGTCGGTGTAGATTGTTGCGCATCAAAATCTGAAGGCATGGTTATATAATGTGGGGTGAGGCAATTAATCTCAGCGTGTTGCTCTTCCATCTTATAAACCAGTGATTGTTGACAACTAAAAAGGTCAAAGCAATCTTCATCGAGTAATTGAGGCGCAATCACTGAGGCAATATCACTATCGCAAGCATTTAACTCTAAAATATCAATATTATTGCTGAAGTCACGCTGACCAATAATGACTTGCACGGCATTTAATGCTAGCGCTTGCAAGCCTTGCTGGGGGACAATACCTGATAATGCCCCTGCCGAAAAGTCAGCTAACTGACTGGTTAACGCTTCTGTTGCATGTTCGGCCTGCTGAATCGCCAATTGTAGTGTTCGAAATCGGCTGGCAATTAAACTTAATTCTTTAGCAGCTATGGGGTAATCCTCGAGTATTAACTGCCAAATCTCTTGGTAATTTGTCTCTGATGCTCTCGGCGAAAACCTATAGTCCCCACCATCTAATGACAGAAGCTCATCCTCAATGATAATATCAAGTAAGCGATCAATGTAGACACTTGGAAAATTTTTCGATCGCGCTGCAGCCGTTAACGATGAGCGATCAAAAGTCTTATTCTGATCATATAAATCAGCAGCTAAATCAGACATCAATTCAACTATCGCATAACCGATAGCCGTATCTAATAGCGGTTCAATTTCTGTAAAATATCGATCGACCTCAAATCCTAAGGTTGCTAGATCTTGCCCTTCGGTTGCCTGCTGCCACTGTTCAACATTTTTAAAAAATGATGGTGCATTATTAGCTCGGTTTGATAGCATGGCCTGCCAGTGATAATGATCAGCTTTAACCAGCGTGTCGATCGTTGGCATCATTTTAAAACGGCATTGCTGCAGTACTGCCTGCGGATTACCAAATTCATCACATAAGGCAAAATCAACCGTTAATGAACGAACCCCTACACCTCGGATAACCGCATTGATCATCGTCACTTGGTCGTGACCGAAATACTGAATGCGCCCCATTCCAATCGGTAAATACGCATTTTGCTGTGCATCGACTGAGGATTCATCCGTCGCAACCAGTGCACCGACCAATTGAAAACAGCCATCTAACACCACAGGGTGAAGTATATGTTGTTGACTCAGTAAGGCGGCCTCATTAACCACGATCGCTTGATTATCACTGGTTGTCTCAGACCGTCTAAAACGATCGGCATACAAGCTTGCATGCACAACCCCTTGACGGCACCAAAGCCGGTCAATGATTTGAAATTGTTCACCGTACTGCAAGCCCATAACACATAAGCGACGGTAATAGTCACTGCTGTCAATCTCGGTGAAGGTGCCCTTGATCGGTAAATCTTGATTTAACAATGGGTGACGCTGCCAAAAGGCATCAGTTGCTTGATTTGCTTGCAGCTCATGAGGTGTCGAATCACTTGATTGCTCGGTATGAGTTAACTGCCCCACACAATGCAGTAACCACGAGTCATCGGATAAACGCAAACGACTTTTAATCATTAATTTACGCCGCGCTAAATCAAGCTCTAAGCGGACTGTCCGCTGATCATCGGCATGCAATACCAATGGCACTAAAATAGCGAGATTAGTCACATCAAAAAACTGAATCTGAAACCAGTCTCGACAACAAGCAAAGGCCATTTCGACAAAAGCTGCGCCCGGCAATACGACCACTTGATCGACAACATGATCAGCTAGATAAGGTAACTTGAGACTATCAAGCGTTTGTTCCCATACCGGCAAGCTGGAGTTGATGCGCTGACCCAGTAGAGGATGGACCTGTCGGCGATCGACCACACTGGTACTATCTACTGTGGATTGATACCAGTGCCGCTGACGCTGCCAAGGGTAATTCGGTAACATCGTAGCCTGAGCAGACGGCGAAACAATCTCACTAAATTGGACATCGGAGCCGGCTAAAAAAGCCTTTATCTGAGTTAACTTAATCGCCTCGCTGTCATCAACACGCTCGCTTAAGGTTTCAATCACTAATCCATTCTGACTACGATGCGCCAAACCTGCTTGAATGTAGCGTTGCAATATTGGCTTAGCGCCAATTTCAATGAATATGCGTCCGCCTTTAATGACGACATTATCGATCGCCTCAGCAAATAACACGCGTTGACGAATATTACGCCACCAATATTCAGCATCGAGTAACTGCTGACTGCTACCGAGATCATCTACAGTACTAATAAATTGCTGACTGATTTTCGGTTTTATATCCGCAAGCGCACTGATTAAGTGGCCATACAACGGATCCATAAAGCGACTATGAAAGGCATAATCAAGATCTAACAGTCGGTAAAAAACGCCGTCTTGCTGGCAGGCTTGTTCTATCTTCGATAAATCAGCAAAGGTACCAGCCAAGGTGACAGAGTCGATGCTATTGTGACAGGCGATTTCAATCGAACTGCCAAGATTAACTCGTTCAAGCAAAGCCTTGGCATCGCTTAAAGAAAGATTCATAGCCGCCATACGGCCCGTTCCGCGGGTCAATGCTTGAGCGCGGCTACGCACCACAATCACCGTAATAGCGTCCTTTAGGCTCAGCGACCCCGATGCCCAAGCAGCGGCAATTTCGCCTACACTGTGACCAAGAAAATAATCAGCTTTAACGCCTTTTGCATTCAGCCATTGCGTAATTGCTACTTGAATAGCAAACAACAACGGCTGGGCGTAATCAGTCAAATGCATATTGCTTTGATCGCCAGGCAGTTGCAGTTGCGAAACTATAGAAAAATCCAGCTGAGATTCAAATGCAGTGTCTATTTGATGAATATAATTCCTAAATAGCACGTCACATTCATATAGACGAGTTGCCATACCCTGCCATTGACAGCCGTTTCCAGTGTAAACCATGACCACTGGCGCTTTTGCCACTGTCGATGGCACTAATCGCTGTCCTCGGCAACTGAATTCATCTCGCTGACCGATAGCAGCCGCTTGTAAACTTTTTTCGATAGATTCAGCAGTGGGTGCATCGATCAATAAGCCATATTTCAAACGGCTTTGCTTGTGCATTGCTTGACTGGCGATAGCGGCGTAACGTTGAGGATGCGCATGTATTAAGCTGGCATATCGCTTCGCCAAGTCAGCCAGCGCCAACTCACTGTTGGCGGTTAAATAAAGCGGCGGCATCGCTAAATCAGCAGCTGCGTCATCGTCATGATTGCTCAATTTTTGCTGATCGTATTCCTGAAGGATAAGATGCGCATTCGTTCCGCCAAAGCCAAAGGAATTAACCCCCATAGTCAACGTTCGCTCGACATGGACCAAGGAGGTGGGCGACTGCACTACCGACAAATTCAACGCATCAAAATCAATCTCGGGGTTTAACTCACTCAACTGATAGCTGGGTGCCAGCATTCGATGCTTTAAACTCTGCACCACTTTTATTAAACCCGCCATGCCGGACGCGGTTTCAAGATGACCCACATTGCCTTTCACTGAACCAATCGGCAAAACATGATTATGCTCGCGATGTTGAGCCAACGTCTCGCCGATCGATCGAGCTTCTATGGGGTCACCAACTGGCGTGCCAGTCCCATGCGCTTCTAGGTAGTCAAGATGGTTAATATCAAAGTCCTGATCAGCACGATAAAGCTGATCTAACAACGCCGATTGTCCAGCCAAACTAGGAAGACTAATTCCATTAGTACTACCGTCAGAGTTAATACCCGAATGCTTGATAACGGCATGAATAGGATCACCGTCCCGCTCGGCATCAGAAAGCCGCTTTAAGAAAACAACCGCTGCGCCTTCTGAGCGCACATAGCCATCGGCACTGCTATCGAAGGGCTTACAGCGGCCAGTCGGCGACAACATTGACGCCTTTGCAAAACCTACAAACGGCGAAGGATGCAGTAGCATATTGACCCCGCCGGCTAAGGCGCTGTCGGCCTCGCCCACCCAAAGACTTTTACAGGCTTCGTGCACAGCCACCAGTGATGATGAACAGGCCGTATCAACCGCTACGCTGGGACCTTTTAAGTCGAATTGGTAAGACAACCGGTTAGCCGCAATACTCGCAGTATTCCCAGTCATGGTATAGGCGTCAGCCACCGACATGTCATCGACCGCTCGATTACCATAATCATTACTCGCGATACCAATGAAAACCGCGCAATTACTGCCGGCAAGAGTGTCGACCCGCTGCTGACCATCGGCTAATGCCTGCCAAGTTAATTCCAGCAACAATCGTTGCTGCGGGTCCATTTGCGCGGCTTCCCGCGGCGAAATACCAAAAAATTGCGCATCAAATTGATCAATGTTCTCTAATTGACCGGCTGCGAAGGTGTAACTGGTACCAGGCGCGGTTTTATTATCGTGCTGAAAAAGGGAGGTATCCCATCGGCTCGGATCGACTTCGGTAACTAAATCTTGCTTGTCGATTAATGCTTGCCAAAATGACTCGACATCCCCGATATTACCAGGGAAACGTAAGCTTATACCCACTAGCGCAATAGGCTCTTTTTTGATCAGCATGATAACTAGATTCCTTCATGGAGCAAGATTCTATTACCCTAATTTATTGTCGACGAGCCAATAACTGAAAACGCTATTGCCAAACATCCTAGGCTGAATATCATACAGAATTGACAGCTATATTTGAAGTCAAAGAAATGTGTTCGCGAAAAACAACTAAGACTGACGGATGGGAGGCAAGAGCACAATTCGGTCCGAAAAAGTTTAGAGAAACAGACCATAAGTGGACTTTAGTATCCTAAGAAATGCTAGTTTTAATCCAATGGGGCTATCATTTCCTCTGGATTAAAAAGTGCTACTTTTATCAAACATTTAGCTCAGCTAATCGAGCAAAAATACTCTACACTTTACTGTTAGAATAAGATGCGTTAAGGCTCAAAGTAGCGCGACCCGCATCAAATTGGCTGAAATATAACCCATTAAGGCTGCTGATTCATGCTAATTGTTAGACTTTTTTCACGATCAATGCTGCATATAATTTTGCCCCCCTACACCGTATTGCAAGCTACGATCTTGCTTTTTAGCTCGACCGGTCAAGCAGCAGAGTATCGGTTTCAACCTTCAATCGCCCTCATGGCTGAAACCGACGACAATGTCCGTTTACAAACAAATATTAATGAGATTGAAAGCTTGCAAGGTACGTCAGCTATCGTGAACGCCGATTTTAGTCGCAGACAAGTGAACCGATCACTGAGTATCAACGGTCGGTTGTCCGGCCGCCAATATGACCTGAATCGTTACAACAGCGAGGACTTCTCAACCGCCTTAAACTACCAGCGCAGTTTTGAGCGAGGCTCTTTGAGTCTCAACCTCTCTGCCAGCGATGAATCCATTCGTACGCTAGAAAACCAACTCGAAAACGAGGGCTCTACAGAACAAAGAGCCACTAAGGCTACAAGTTATTCCCTTGCCATTTCGGGCCAGCGCCAATTGACCGTACGGCAATTTCTTCAAAACCAATTCAGTTTCCAACGAAGGGATTATGAAAGCAATAACCGTAATAGCTATGATTATTTCAGTAATAGTCTGCTCTGGGTTTATTCAATCAATCCAGTTTTATCGGCACAAGTCAATCTGAACTTGTCAAGCTTTCGACCAGAAAAAACTGATAGCATTGAATTTGCATTTGTCGATGATATGTTAGCTATCCTGCCTCCTACGCTCACAGAAACGGAAATCTTTAGTGTTATTACAGGCCGAATGAACCAATGTCTTTTTGATGCTGTGATCGAGTCACCTAATGATCCCTATAATCCCGAGACAGCCATTTTGATTCCAACTTCAGTCCCGAACTTTAGTAATGATAGCTTCTTTTGCTTTAAGGCGCGGTCTAATTCATTGGAGCAAGATACTATTAATCTTCAGTTAGGCCTGCAATACCAATGGACTGAAAAACTTAGTCTTAATTTTTTAGTAGGCCGTTCACAATCAGAAACAGTACGGGATGTATTTGATCCTACAAATGCAATTTCAATAACAGGCGAACTATCGGGAAACTATGTTTTAGAGAGTGAACAAGATAACCTATCCTATAGTACTGATATTACCTATCAACACTCGCCATTTTTCACAACTAAGATAAACATATCTCAATCAGAAGAACAAACCGCTTATGGTTTAGCTAGCGATACACGCCGTGTGATTCTTTCTAGTAACTGGCAAATCAACCCTTATAATAGACTTAACATTAAGATCTCTAACGTAGATCGTGATCAAGACCTCCCTCTATACAATCAAATGTTGGTCAATACCAATAGCAGCCATATCTTGATAAGTTACCGAAAACAGTGGAATAAATTCTATAATAGTAATTTCAGTTATGGTTACAGTGAAAGAGACAATGCTGGCGAAAGAAACCGCTTTATGTTCACTCTTACCTGGCAGCCTAACGCTTTTGGCTGGTTAAAATAGGACCAGATTTAAGGCTGTCTTAATCTGACAACATAATCCTGTTGATAATTCATTATTAAATATTTTTTTTCAGTGGATTTACGCATTGAATTAAATCGTGATTTACGGCTTAATGATTCAGCTAAATCTTTTTCAATGATAGAACAGATTATCAATGTCAATGCAGCCTCGAACAGTCATATCAATTGCCCTTCTTTTTTTATCTACATGGGTTTATGCAGGTCAGCGTGAGGATGTGGGCTATACCCAACTACGAGACCGCTTGGGTGAGAAAACGCCAACAGGTAAAGGCATCATGGTATCGGCATATGAACCTGAATCACATGAATATGGCCAAGAAAACAGTGGCAACCCTATGGGCTGGATACCCGCGACAGTGGATGGAAACGACCACATCAGCACTATTGAAATGTATCAGGGTGCACCCATGGCCATCAAAAGCGGCAACACCAGCGGCCATGCGGCAGCCGTATCACGCTTTATGTTTGGTAAAGAGCATGGCGTGAGCCAAGCACTGGAGGCAGTTAAATTTCATTTCATAGAAGATTATATCGGCTACTTACTTTATCCTCGCACTTTTTACCAAGCGACTAATCCCTCCTACCGTGGTACCGTCTTTGAAAGCACAGTAAATAATTTTAGTGCTATCAGCGACTTTGGACAAAATAATGTAGACTTTCTTCGTCGGTTTGATTGGGCCACCTCAAGGGAGGATACTGTCAATTTAATTTCAGCTGGCAATAATAAATATACCAATGCAAGCGCAATTTTTGGCAGTAGCCTCAACGGAATTTATGTGGGCTTAACCTCCGGTTGGCATTCACGCTATACGACACAGCATCATTACCATCCTCAAAATAGACCTGACATTGTGGCGCCAAATATCAACACCAGTCGCGGCACAGGGACTATCACCGGTATTACTGCTGTCTTGATGGAAACGGCAAGCACTGCCGAACTCTCTGACCTTGGCTTAACACAAGCAAATACACTGATTCGAAATGCCGAACGCTCAGAGACAATGAAAGCCATTTTAATGGCAGGCGCTGACCGCACGACAGCCAATACCCGGGAGAATACTTACCCAAGAGATAAGGATGGTAAATGGATAGCAGATCCAGATGGTAAATTCCGCAAATCTATTGCAGATATAAATGATTACAAGAAGAGCAATAAATTTGAAACTGCCAATGGACTAGATACCCGCTATGGTGCAGGCCAAGCTAACGTAGAAACGAGTTATGATATTCTAATGGGCGCGGAGCAAGCCAGCCTAGAGGATGATGGGGCACAAAGTGTCAGCCTACTGGGCTTTGATTACGATGGTAGTTTTGGCCTAGGTACTAAAAACCAGCAATCTAATGGCACTGCAACTTATGTATTGCCCACCATTGAAGAAGACAGCGATATAGCGATTACGCTGGCCTGGAATGCCGACTTCGCTTCCTACAATGGTGTTTTTAATGCAGTTGCGGTATACGATCTTGACTTGTGGTTATATCAAGTTATTGATAATGAGGAAAAGCTTATCGCCTGGTCTTCAAGTAATACCGCCAATACCGAAAATATATGGGCCAAACTTGAAAAAGGCGGTAATTATTTTTTTAGAGTCGACACAACCAAAAACTTAGTCGCATTGCTATGGGACTACGCCATTGCTTGGCGTGTCACAAGCCAAGAACTGTCCAACACTGAAGCGCCAAATAATCAATTAACAAGCTTAAATGTGGCGACAACAAGTGTGCCTTTACCTTCATCGATGGTGCTATTTTTAAGTTCAATCTTTTTTTTGCTCCAAAAGAAAAAATTAGACTTAATTAATCCTTTAAGAAAAGATTCGAATTTGAAAAATATCTCTCAAAAGAATAGATAAATATTTGTTGTTGATAATAAATTATGATGCTGGGCTATATCAAACCCGATGAAAATCGCTTGAACATTTGGACCTACTGGGAAAATCCCCCTAACGAGGAAATGCCGGCCTACCTAACTTTATGCTTTGAGACTATCCAAAGAAAATCTCAAAATGCCACCGTACATTTAGTATGCCCTGAAAATATAATGGATTATTTGCCTGATCTCATGCCTGATCTTGAAGGCATCCAACTAAATGATCATAAAAAATCTTCTCTGCCACAAAAAGTAGACTATATAAGGATAAAATTACTTCATGATTACGGTGGCTTATGGCTAGATATAGATTCAATATTACTCCATGACATTACTGAAAAAATCACCAGTTTACTTGAGAAGTTTTCGTTTATTGGTATGCAAAAAAAATCAAAAACTCCTCCCTACATAGTTAATAATTTTATGGCGTCTGTTAAAGGCAGCGAAATTATAAAAAACTATCTGGACAAGGCCACAAAGCATATTCAAGATAAAATTAATGAACAAAGTGTTTTTTATTGGAATGAGATTGGCTCGGACTTATTAACACCAATAATCGAAAAGTTCACTAAAGATGCTTACATTTTTGATGAAAAACTTATTCACCCCTTTGACTTTACTGAAAGCTGGATGCTTGAAAAAAAATTACCCAATAATAAAATCGTAAATCTATTATCAGAAAAGCTGACAAAAGAGACCCTTACCGTGATGCTTTACAATTCTCGATTTAGCGATGAATTAAAGGGTTATTCATCATCCGATATTTTACATCATAATGATTATATCATAAGCTTTCTACTCAGACACTCATTAGATATTAACGCCATAAAAGATAGGAGGAAAATTAGGGAAATTATCGATGACAAAAAATCTGATCCGGTAGACATAATTATAAAAAATATTACTGCCAAAAATCACCACCTGCCATTGATTGAGAGAGACTTACTTTACAGTGAAAGATACAATATTTTTTATGCCTCATGCTCTAAAAATGCCTGCTCAAAAATAAAAACTATACTAGCGAGCTTAGAAAGAAACACTAGCTATAGCATACAATCGCCCCATAATAAAAAACTAACTGGATTAAAGGGGCTGACAGATCTAAATCATAATCAAGCTTTAGATGTGTTAACAGGTAAGGGGACATTCCGATTCTGCTTCGTTAGAAACCCCTTCGACCGTGCAATATCCTGCTTTCTTAACAGAATTAATAGTTTGGGAATTGCGCCTTATGATAACCCATATTTTTTGATGGCTGACTTTCAAAAAAATACTGCTAAAATACGCTATTGGCGAAAATCTAGTGGAATAAACAGGGACCTTAGTGCCCCGATTACTTTCTATGATTTCATTAATTTTATATGCCAGCAAAACCTATATGAGATGGATCGACACTGGATGCTGCAAACTGACTGCCTTCACCCAGAATTAATTAGTTATGATTTTATAGGTCGAGTTGAAACTTTTGAAACTGACATCCAGAAATTACTGGACCATATTAAATTAAACTATACATATACTTCAATATCTGAAAAAGTAAACGCATCAATGAACTATGACCGTAAAAGTTATTTTAACCATGAATTACAGTCTATTTTTGTTAAAAAATATCTAAAAGACTTTACAACATATAACTACAATACAGAGCTTTAAAAAGCCTATTAATCCTTGTGCTCTTTAGTTGAAGCAACAATTAATCTGAAAACGCCCCAAGCAATAAATAAAAGAATCAGCCAAGTTGTAAACCAATAAATTCTCATTGGATAAAGTGCCTCATCAGCTAAATGTGGCTCACTGGCTATTATTAAATGCTTAAGTTGCTTAGCCGCTTGAACTCTGGAAATTTCATAAGCAGAGAGTGAACTCGTATACAAAGTCGTTGCTAATTCGACATCCAGAATAAGAGATTGAAACTCTGCACTCAATTCATTTAGCTTATCATCACCGTTAGCCTCGCCAGTTACGCGCATTTTTTGAACGGCAATTTCTTTTCGCAAAGCCTCTGACTTACTCATTAAGACTGATACTTGAGGGGATGCTTTATTCAAATAACTCTCAGCTTGATAAATCTCTGCTTCGGTTTTCGCTAGTTCATCCTCCAATGAAAAGATAATAGTAAATAATGATTCACCATCTGATTCTGGACTCACCAAGCCATATTCATTTTGAAAATCAATCAGAGCCTGCTTAGATTTTTTTAGTCGTTCTTGGCTTAATGTAATCTCGTTTAGTGAAAATTGCATCTCAAGCTGAGCAATTTTTTGACTAGATTCATTTATAAATTTCTCACTTAATAAGAGCAATCTATCGGCTATTAATTTTGAAAATTCAGCAGAGTAAGCCTCAACATGAAGTAGTATGAGACCAGTATTTGCATCTGAGCTAACCGTGACATGGTTACGGTAGAATTTGAGAAAGTCCTCAAATGAGGACTTGGAAGACAAGCCAAAAATAAAATCTCGTGACTGGCTGAAATGCTTTTTCAAACCCAATTCATTCTCTAATAATAACAATAAGTTTGGCGAAATTATATAAGCTTTAAGTAATTGCTCATCACTTGATACTCCCCCAGCATCAAAACCTAAGCCCTCAAGAAGTCCAGTATTCAGTTGCGCCGCACCAGTTTCTTTCACCATGATACTGGCCTGACTTACATATCGATCAGGCGATATAAGTAAAAAATATAACGCCAAAAGGCAAGCAGGTATGATAATAAATACTAAAAATTGGCGGCCCGCAACTGAATTTTTTAGCCATTCAATAGAGTATTTCGCTGATAAGCTAAAATTTTTTGGAAAGCTTACTATCAATTTTTTCATAAAATAAACATAACCTAAATCTAAGAATATTTTTTCTAAAGTTATTATTCACTTAAGTTGTACAACTTCTTTATAAAATTGCAAACCCTCTCGAATATCACTGAATAGCTGAATCTTTCCTTTATTCAATATAAGTAATTGGTCGCATTCTTGAATTAAGTCATTAACATTATGTGAAACCATAATATAGTTTGAATAGCCTCTCTTATCATGAAGTGCTTGCTGACTCTTTTTTCGAAATCGAATATCCCCTACTGCGGTTATTTCATCAATTAAATATACATCGAAATCAAACGCCATACTGATACCAAATAACAATCGTGAACGCATTCCAGATGAGTAACTCTTTACCGGCATATTAAAATAATCGCCCAGCTCTGAAAAGTTAAGGATATATTCCAACCTTTCATTCATTTGAGCTAAATTATCACCATGGATCCGAGAAACGAATTCAGCATTTTCTCTTCCGGTCATTGAGCCCTGAGTACCACCTGCCAAACCTAAAGGCCATGATATTGATCCAGTTACATTTATCTGACCTTGGTTTGGATAGTCAGTGCCTGCAATCATTCTTAGAAGAGTTGACTTGCCAGAACCATTCAAACCTAAAACACCTATATTACATTTTTCAGGTAAGGAAAAATTTAAATTTTTGAAGACGTACTTTCTGCCTTTTGGAGTTGGATAATATTTACTGACATTATTTAACTCGATCATGACATTAACACGCGTGTTCGGTTATTTCGGTAAAAAGCCAAACCAAAGAAAAATATTGGTAAGGCCCATAAGAATAAATAAAAAATATTAGTACCATCTGCAGGATAATCAGAAAACCATCCTGCTCTTAGCTGCTCCACTCCATGCAATAGTGGATTCCATAATAAATATACATGATAATCCTCCGGCATAGCCTTCAAAGGAAAAAAGATACCAGATAAGAAATATAGAGGTCGCATAAACATATTAATTAGCTGGGCGGCTTCAGGATACCTAACTCCAATGACTGATGTCATCAAAGCAAGTCCTAATGAAAAAATAAACAAAATTATTATCACAAGTAATATAAAAAGAGGCGCATGGGGAAAGGTTTCAAAATCGAAGAACCAAGCTCCCAACCAAGTCAAAAATGCCATAACTAAACAAATAATTAATAACTCTAAGAAAGCTCTTACTACAATAGCGTCAAATGGTTTTACTTGACGATATGCAAATAAACCTAAATTTGCACTTATACTATTAATGCCACCAGTGACTATTTTTTGAAATATAAAAAATGCTAAGACTCCTACTCCAAAAAACAAGGGGAATGGAATTCCATAAAAATCCCCACGATCTCGCAATAAAGAAAATAGTATTGTTAGTACCAATATGTGGACTATTGGCTCAATCATTGCCCAAAAAAAACCTAATCTATACTTACCAAAACGTGTTTTAAGTTCTCGAATAAATAACGCAAGGAAGACCGCACGCTGTATCTGCCAGCTATTTCGAAACTGCATGAAAATCTCTTTCATTTGACATTAGATTTTAAGTACCACACCAGCACTGAGGGCAAGTTGATAAATGATCTGAAACACATCCTTTGCATGTTGTAAAGATTTCACATCAACATCCGGCAATACCATAAGCTCATCACCTGCCTCGATTGACCAACCTGCATCATGAAGCAACCCACTTCTATCTTTTATCTTTATACTCGATCCATTGGCCTTTTTAAGGATAATTCTAGATTGTTTCGCGTTTTGAGAATAGCCTCCCGCTAATGCAACATATTCATCTGGCACAAGTGATGCTTGATAAATAACCGCATTAGGGAAAAGCACTTCACCACTAATGTGTACCAGTTGACTTACCTTTGGAACAACCACTACATCCCCATTTTCAAGAGTCACATCGCCAATTGCAAGTGAGTCATCTAGTATCACTTGTCCTTTTGGACTAACTTTCTTAGCGCGCTCAATAAACTGTAATATTAAATTCGCTTCTGAACTACGAAGATTAGCCTCCTCAACAGTTTCACTTCTTGCGGACAAAACTTGCGCTTGTAAAATTTCAAGCGTTGTCAACATGGTTTCACGTTGCTTTTTAGCAAGAGATGGGCGATAAAGCTGTACAGCTGATAATTGAGATTGATCACTCTTTTCTATTAAGGGCAATAAATCAGAAAGTTTAGCACCATATGCCAATACATGTTGAGATTGACCCAAATGTTCGCCCTGCACCTGAACAGCGATAGAACCTTGGATCTTATCAGATACCACATTCACACTATCACCAGACATAAGATGAATATCATTATCTAGTGCTTTTGCAATTTCGATATACTCAACCTGTTTAATTAATCCTTGATTACGCTCAATTGCTAAGTGTGTTGCGCTAGGTAACGGTTGAACGATAGCCATCGCCTCATCAAGCGAAACTTCAGATGAATTAAATTCAATTTGAAAAGGATTTTCAACCAAGCCTGAAAAGCTAATCACATGTTGCCTTGAATTCACAACGATGACGTCTCCCTCATAGAGTTGCCGATGCGACAAATCTCCCGTAAATAAAAAATCATAGAGGTTTACCTTTTCGAGAGTCGTTGAATTCCGCTTGAGCTCAACATCCAGATAACTACCTCGCAAAGGATCGACACCACCTGCCCGATCTAGATAAGCCAGGATAGACTCAGAGGATAAGCCGCTGTATAAGCCTGGATTTATAACATTACCAGTTACAAATACTCTAACAGGCTGTGAAGAAACTAAATTGACATAAATAAAAACATCTTTTTTATAAATGCGGCTGATAGCGGTGGATACCTTTTTATTTAGGTCACTGTTTAAAATGCCCAACACATTGATAGGTCCAACTTGAGGGAGAAAAATATTGCCTTGTGTGTCTACCTCCTGCTGACCATTGGACTCGACAGCACCCCACATCTGAACCAGTAACTTATCACCAACTGCAATTCGATAATTTGGATTAAATCCACTGAATGACTGATTAGCAAAACTACCGTTAAATAAGTTTTGTCCTAAGACAGTATTACTTTGATGTTGATTTTCAATAACAACATCTGCATCAATCACAGAGTTTTCAGCTAGTGCATGACCGTTAATTAAAAGGATAGTCATAAAGAGACTAGAGGCAACCTTAGGGTAAAAGGTTTTAAACTTGAGGAGTAGCTGGTTAGCCATGAAGAAGTGTCCCTTTAATAGAAATACAAAATTTATTATCTATCGAAGTATCTTAGTAAAGCAAGTATACTCGTTTCTTTGAATACTTAAAACAAGTGCTTTATAAATCTAATAAATTACGCCAAAATTCAAAAGCCTTGTTAGTTCCAGCCAGCTCGAGAGCTGTTTTTTGTGCCTCAATTGCCATTTCTTTAGCTGGATTGGGATTAGTTAAAAGCCAACTTAATGCATCAAACCATGCATCTTCATCGTCTTCAACGAGCAATCCATTCACCTTATGATCAACAATATCAGTAAAAGGCTCCCTGTTACTGTAAACGCCAACTCCCCCAGCTAATGTAATATCTAAAAATTTATTCCAAGACCGTGCACTGTTGAATGGTGAATGCATCAACGGTGACAATCCAATATGGATTGGAGAGCCTGTAATATGTTTTTGGTAAGCAGTCCACGATTTTGGAGAGGAGTTTTTTATGATAGGAATCTGATTCAATGACGAAGGTAAATTCTTACCCAGCATTAAAAATAAAGATAAATTATTAATTTTGGCATGACTCGAAACTCTTATAAGTGCAGGTTCAATAGCCTTTAGATCATCAACATGTGCACGTGTACCCAAAAAAGCCATATCATTAATACCGCCATCAAAATGATCTAAGCCAGGTAGACTGTTACATAATACTGGCGTAAGTAAGTGTACTGAGGAATGCATCTCCATAAATTTTTTTAACAAACATTTACTCGAAACCACAATATTATCTGACAAGGCAATGATGCGTTGCTGCTGATTAATTACGATTTTGTTCAATTTATTGCGATAGCTTTTTGGAAGTCCATGCGTAGCCGATGCAGCTGATAAGTCATCATCAACAATATAATTAATTGATGCAAATAATGATTGGTAGTGCTCTAAAAAGCTAAGCCATTTAGGATTTAATGATCGACATATTATAATGTGAGCGCCTGCGAAACGCTTTATGTTTAGACGTCTAAAATTTGAAAGCGAGCTCCTTACATTTATTCTATATGAATCTATACCCAACCTACTTAACAATTGCGGAGCAGCTGATTGAATGAAATAAATATCTTCGCTCGGCCGAGCGCCGTCACTTAACATTATGAAAACTGGCGGTTGAATCATCATCAATCTTTAAGTAAAAGATAAGCATTTAGCATAAAGAAAAATCCTCATGAATAAGTGTTAGTTGCTTATTGTATGCAGGATCTGATTTTAGTTCTTTGGACCATGTAATACGCATATAATTGGCCTCTTTTAATGCTCTATTACGCTTCCTAATTGTATTATTCTCACCTCTTGAGACCGATTCATGGTGATACAACTCTGCATAGGGAGTCCATAGGTTTCTATAACCAGCCGCTCTCACTTTTAGACAAAAATCAACATCATTAAAATTAACTGCTAAGTCAATCTCGTTGAGACCTTCTACTTCGTTGAATATCTCTTTTCTTACTGCCAAACATGCGCCAGTGACTGCAGACAAGTTTTGAACTAACTTTAAGCGAGAAAAATACCCATTATCATGTCTGCTAAAGTATTTATGGCTATGGCCTGCGACGCCACCAATTCCCAAAATAACACCCGCATGCTGAATCGTCTCATTGGGATAATATAGTTTTGCACCTACACAACCGATTTCATTTCGGCATGCGTGTGAGACCATCTCGGAAAGCCATCCATTGTTGATCACCTCTACATCATCATTCAAGAGGGTTATGATTGAACCCCTAGCGAGCATCACACCAAAATTATTAATGGCAGAATAATTAAACGGTTTATCCCAATCATATATTCTAATACGAGGGTCAACCTCCCACTTTTTAAAAAGAGTCAATGTATCTATACACCGAGATTGATTATTAAGAATTATAAGTTCATAATTACTATAACTAGTTAGGGATAAAATAGAATTAACACATCGCCGTAAAATATCATTACCGTCACGAGTTGGTATAAGAATCGAAACCAAAGGCAAAGAGGATGGCAATTGCCATTTAGAACGATACGTATTTGGCACTAGACCGGCGATAACCTTCGCTGCAGATCGATTGTTATTGTGCCAGTTTTCAACAGCTCTAATACCAGCCTCCGTAGAATATTTTTTTTCATTCGGCGAGAGCGCTGTTGATCCATCGACAGCCCGCCAATGGTAAAGTACATGAGGTATATGCACAATTTGATGGCATTCAAGCAAAATGGTAATTCGTAAAAATAAATCATGGTCTTGAGCGCCCTCAAGACCTTTCCGAAAACCCCCTACTGATTTAACTAGTGATGTTTTTATTAGAGCAAGATGGCAAATATAATTTTGAGAAAGCAGCAGCTCAGGATTCCAATCTGGTTTAAAATGAGGATCAAAACGCTGACCCTTTTGATCAATTTTATCTTCATCACAATAAAAAAAATCTGCTGACCGATTCTTATTTATAGAGGAAACAAAGTAGGTAAGTGCATGTCTTGATAAATAATCATCGTGATCTAAAAAGGCAACAAAATCTCCATCGGCAAGCGACAAAGCAGAGTTCGTTGCCGCGGATATATGACCATTTTTTTTTCGTAAAGTTACGATAATTCGACTGTCTTTTTCTTTATAGTCATGAATCATTGAATGTACTAAGGGATCAGTAGATGCATCATCAGCAATGCAAAGTTGCCAGTTGCTATAAGATTGGCTTATTACAGATTCAATGCATTCTCGTAAATATCTAATAGGAGTATTATATGTAGGCAATAAAATAGAAATAAGAGGCTGGTATGCTAGTGAGACATTTAAACACTCAGATTCATCAGGGTTATTATCTTCAAGCCAATCTCTGTAAGAGCGATGTACTACCCTTTTAATAAAGGTTTCATTATAAAGTTTCCAAGCTAACTGCCGCCAAGTTTTTCGGGATGATTCATTTATTAAGGTCGATTTAATCTCACTTAACATTAAATCCCTATACCGATAATGCATATTGATAATTCTTTGAAAGATTCTCTCTCGTGCCATAGGAGACGGCATCCACGAAAATTTGAAATGCTTAATCTCAACGGATCGATCGTCACAGACTATCTGAAATTTAATCCCTTTCAAACCTTTTGGGACATAACATAATCGCTTAGAAATCTTCTTATCTTTTATAGGAATGAAAAATTCAGGGGCATCGGAATAACCATAGCCTTTATCGAAATAAAATTCTATTTCATCTTTGGAATCAGAAAAACTGATTTCCATTTCTACAACATTCCATCCTGATCGTGGAAGTCGCCCTTCCACATGAAAAACACTTAGATTTTTCTTCTGCTCGACATTTCCTTCCTTTGCACCAAAACAATCAGAAGTAGTCAATCTCTCAAACTGAGGACTAAAACTCCCTATTAAAGATTTAAGTGATATTTTGATTTGAGCAAGGTTAGTCAGATTAAACACCTTTAAAATCCTGATTATTATGTCTGTTAAAGATTTAATGCTGTTGTCTTGTAAGGAGAGTTCACTAATAATTGATTTGTTAATCTCACCCTACAAGAAACAACATCATCCTTTTTAAGGTTCTCGGCAAGATAGCTAAAGCCTACATAGCCTCCTCGAATTGTGGTGACACCCTTAAGATGATGTCTAATCTCATTTGAATTAACGATAGCTACTAATTGGTCATTAATCAGAATCTCTACCTCAACCGGGTCATCATTAACGGCTGGCAATACTGAACCTTGTATTACTTTTTTCTTTATAGAGCCCAGCATACCTCTATAAAATGGCTTGCCTGAAGACTGCGCAACCATTCTTAATTTAAATTGCTCACGCACTGCAGCATAAAGGTCAAGATCATCGAGGTTTAATTTCTCTATAGCTCGTCTCTCTTCAAATAAGTTAACTTCTTGAATATTAGCATTATCCGGTCTCACATTAGTGTTTATCGTTTCTAACTGTAAACCGAAATGCTTATTCATATATTCAATTGTTTCATCATATTCCTCTGTTACGCCTACAAAAGCCATTAAAGGCCATATTTTCTTATTAAGGAGTTTGGACTGTCGATTAATAAATCTTTCTTCGTGATAAAAGTCATTAAAGCTTCCTTGGTAATTATGATGGATTTTGAAGTGATAATATTCCGATATAACTCGCTCAACAGGATCACGGACAATTGAAACCATTGAATCTAGACCAAATAAACCAATGTACTTATTCGCAGCAAAATGACCAGCAAGTACTTGGCCATGCCTTTCTTTTAATGTCGTATAGAATCTCCAATGATCGCCTTCTTGATAAATAAATTGATTCACAATTGAGGAAGTTACTTTAGATGTTTCTCCATAATCGTAAAAACATTGATTTTGATCAAAATATTTAGCAAAAGCCAGACGAAGACTGGTCCCAGCGGTTTTAGGTATATGAGTGAAGATAATCAACTAAGGTTCCCTAAGAATTTAATTGTAATTTATATATTTAGATTTTCTGGATAAAGCTCTCGATAAAGCCAAAAAAGCAAACTAATTGATTTCTTCGACAAATGCCAATCTTCAGAGGGTAGCTGGTATGTTAATGCGTCGTGATTTAAATAGGATACAGAGTTTACAAAATATTTTTTAAATTTTGAATGAAAATTTTTCTCAAAAAAATCTATTGTGAACGAATCAGATAATGTAAAAGATTCTAAGGAATTATTCAGTATTTCTCTTAGCTCAAAATATTCAATATTTATCTTAGGTTGGTTCAAGAAGACAAGATATTTATCTCTTAATTCATGTCTTGGTGCAATACCTTGCCTTTTTGATAATATGTTGAGTACCCGAAGTATCTCGACATCTATAAAAGATAGTGACTGATTAACTTTCTGCTCATCAATTAAATAATTACGAGGGTTCTCACCTAATACCTTTAAAAATTCAGTCGTAATACCATGTTTCTGCTTCAGAGCAGTGTGAAAATCAATTATTGAGATTGAATCAGCCCCAAAGACAGACTCATATTTTTCAATAATTTGCCCCCCATTTAACACATTACTGCTAAAAGGTCTGAGCAAATTCTCTGAAAGGAAGTGTCGCCAAGAATAAGTTTCTCCGTGCTTTATGTTTTCCTGCCAGGTTGATAAAAGAAGCTCTCTAGCACATCTTTTGTAATAGATAATTTTTGGTGAGTTAAAGTTAAAACTTGAATATAGTTTTTTTATTTGGCCTAGAGAAATTGAATCGAAATTTTCACTCGATATAATCAAATCGCCGCTAGTTTTTTGTGTTTTATTTATAATCCGATAGAATAAATCATCATTGTTATGACGTAGACTATCAGCTAACTTATGGTGCCCCCAATCTCCTTGATCGAATATTTCAAAGTAAGTTTTTCTATTCTCGGCCAATATACTTTTATTATTGAACAACATTTTTTGAATAAAAGTGGAAGCCGTCTTATGCGGGCCTATATGAAGAAAAAAATCTGAAGACATTTCTCACCTACAATTAGTAATACTTAAAATTTATTGCATATCAATTGCAGCAAAGATTCGCTCCATTGCAACCTTGCCTTTTTCAAATGAAAAACGATCATTTGCTATGAAATTAGCATTATCAGATAGTTTTTTCCATAAATCGAAGTCATCATAACAACGACAAATTTGTTCAATCCATTCGCTAGGTGAGTCAGCAAACAGCGCACTCAACCCATGTGTTAAGCCTGTCCCCTCACCCGCTATATCGGTAAGCACAGAAGGTGTACCATAAGCCATCGCTTCAAGAACTTTACCTTTAATGCCAGCGCCCGATAATAAAGGAGAAACAAAGATTCGGTGCTGATGAAAAACATCATCTAAATGCTCAGCGTAACCAACTACGTTTATATTATCGCAGACATAAGATTTAAAACTATCGGGCATGTCACTTCCATAAATCGATAAGACAATATCAGGGCGCACACTTCCGAGAAGCGGCATCACCTTATCAACTAAAAATTCAACAGCTTCAACATTGGGCTTGTGATTATAACCGCCTAAAAAGGCAATTCCTTTCCTCTCATTAAAGTCTATACCACGGTCTTTAGGACTAAGCACCCATGGTGTTAAATGGAGCTTATTTATCTCGGCTATGTGTGAAGTAATCACCGCGTGTTCAATTTTATTATAACAAAGCACTGCGTCTACCTGCTGACAAACAGCCAACTCTCGACCTCTGGTTTCTATAGATTGGGCAAGGGCTAGCTCATTGCCACCATCATTTAAGGCAGCACGCATTTCCCTTAAAAAATGCAAGTCCGCATTATTAAAAAGAATCTTAGCATCTGTATTTTCTCTAATAGATGGAATATATTTTTCAGCAATTGAAAATCGAGTTATATAAATGGCATCAAATTCCAACAACCGTTTTTCAAGCACGTCATAAACGGAGGTATAAAACGGAGAGTACAAAACTTCAACACCTATTTTTTGCAATGCTACAGTGTGCTTACCAAAATGAGCCATATTTTCAGGCACAAAAGTAATTTTATAGCCAAGGGCCATCATTAATTGCATTTCAACAACAGCGGCATAGCTACCAGCATCCTTGCTAGGTACAGGACTTGCGTAATCAATAACGAGTATACGCTTTCTAATGCCTCTATCTTTATCAATTAGCATATTATCTGCAGATGGGTGGTCGCTACCAATAAAGGAAGACGACCATTTATCAATAAAGGTTGATTGATTTACTTCCTGAAACTGTTTTAATCCTGATAAAGCGTCGGTGCCATGACTTTTGCCCTCGAAATGTTGCACAATTGAATGGCTTGCCAGTAATACTTTGTAACCCTTCTCTCTAACTTTGTAAGCTAAGTCAGTGTCTTCAAAATAGCATGGAGAAAATTCTTGACTAAAGCCATCAAGCTCCCGCCAAAGTTTGGCCCTTATCGCCATAGCGGCACCAGTGACATAGTCAACTTGACGCGTATATGAAAACTCAGGCCGGTAAGGGTTTGCGCCTCGTCCTACATTCCATGGCTCACCATTTGCCCAGACCAAACCGCCTGCATCTTGTAGCGATCCATCCTCATTCAGTAGTTTTGAGCCCACTAAGCCGACTTTTTCGTCAGACTCTAAATAAGCTAACATCTCGTCAAGCCAAAACGAAGTCACCTCAGTGTCATTATTCAAAAATATCAGATAATCACCTTTAGCTTTTTTTGCTGCTGAATTGCAATTTCTTAAAAAACGAACATTCTTAGCGTTTCGTGATACAACTAAATTTTTTATGATGGTTTCAGCCAACTCAGTTTCATCATTAGAACAATCATCAGCCAAGATGACTTCATAAGAAGTATGGTTAAATGCTAGGGCAATGGATGCAATACAATGATAGGTCATTGAAAATTGATTGTAAGCTGGAATGATGATTGATACTTTTGGCTTAGTCCACGAAGGTAGCGTTAAAGACATGAATGATTTTCTACCAAGAAAACCCTCTACTAAAATATTATGCGCTTGATAAATTTGCTGGACAGATAAATCAGTCTCACCATCTGAAATAGCTTGCAACTGATACTGTAATGATTCATATCGAAACCCAGATAAATCAGGCATCGAAAGGAAGCCTGGTGTTTTTGCACTGTCTCTTAAGTATTGCCAAGGAGTACGAATCGGTTTCACGGCCAGTAATTCACTAGCCAATAAGTCAGGTGAATCTTTAAAACCCACCTTAAATAATTCAAATTTACTATTTTGTAAATGTGCAGGTACAGGTAGATCTAATTCAAAAAAGTCAAAGTTAGTTTCGATTTGACGCTCATATAATAATCGGTCTTGATGATATAACTCTAAAGTTCGTGAACCTATTGGTTTATTAGATTTGATTGATAACCGTAAATGCCCATCTTTCAGATTAGTTAATTCGCTGTTAAAGGTTGAAGTTTGCGGAGGCAGAAAGAATTCAGGGTGAGAAATCATTTCCATGGTGTCAGCATTTCTTAAGGTGACTTTTAAAGGCTCATTATGTAAACCAATAGATTGACAATCAATTCGAAAACCATGTGCACCTTGATGTATCCCAGCAGCTTGTAAATCTTCTCTATAAATAGATGCGAGATCTTGGCCTACAACATGATTATTAATCAAAACTTGAATAGAAATCGGCTCAGATGAAGCTTTAGAGTATGCCCATCCATTTATCATAAGAGCTGAAAAAGAATCAATATGTCCTATAAATGCTGGAGTAGTTTTTTTTTTAAAAATCCTTAAACTTTTCAAAAAGGGTACCTTCTAGGGTTTCGAACAAATCAAAGTAATAACTGAAAAGTCAAACTTCCCAATTCTAGAATGGTCATTTAACTTAAGTTTACCCAACAAATCTTATGATGGATCGCTATATGCAGATTAGTGCGACTTCCTACCAAGTTTAATGTCCATTGTTGGTTTCCTTTATAACTAAATCCTATGAATTTTTGGTCTTCCTACACCTTAATTTTAAAATGCTTATGATTTTCATCAAACCATAGGATATTTTTTTCTTGACTCAATTTTATTAATTTTTTATCTTCCTTATCAATAAATACCTCATGACCTGCATGAACTTTTGACTCAATGTTTATGTTAGTGACATTAATTTCAACATTCAGAAAATCTGAAATATGCCTGATAACCTCAGCGGGGTAACTGTATATCTCTGCCAAGAGAATGAAAAGACATCTCTCTTGGCCAAAAACTTTAGACCAAGTACTGATAATTTTTTCATAATTACCTCTTTCAATGAGATCCCAATCATTCACTGCCTCTGATACAAAGGCTTTAATTACTTTTGGGCCACTTGAATTATCTATGCCTTTTTGAAGCATCCTCATCTTGATGTTAGAAACAGCCCTACTATAGGGTTCTCTCATCAAAAAAATAATTTTCAAATTAGGATATTTTTTTTTGATTTCTAGAACATGCTCTTCAGATAAAAGAGAGTATTCAGGTGTTATTTCGCCACAAACCATCTTATTACTATTTGAAAAAATATGGTTATACCAATCATAACTACTTTTTTCAAAGCCTATATGACGGACCAAATCTAACCAAGGGGCATCCTTATCAGAATTATTGTTTAATATTTTCTCAGCATTTATCTTTCGATGTTCATCTGTCCAAGTAAAACTGCTTGGCATGAAGAGCTCATTAAAAAACTGGAGTTCTTTAATTGGAGGAAGCCAAACAGATTCACTTTCTCTTAAAATATAATCTAACCAGGTAGTCCCTGACTTTTGCGCTCCAATACATAAAAAATCGGGCCCTGACATATGCCTTCCTACTAAAAAATATTTGTAGTTAAATTTAAGCTCTTGAACCTTTCCCAGATATCAAAAAAACGTTCATCATAAAAATTTCTAGTATTATATTTATATCTATTAAAGTCGAAAATCATTGGTTGATTTAAATCAATCACCTTCAGGTTATACTTAAGTGAGATATCGACCATAAGCTGTTCAACTAAATTCAAATCTTTGATCAATCGTCCTATAATTATACAAAAAGGCAACCCATTTTTTTTGATATGCTTGTCAAGCTCTTCAATAGTATTTAAGTCTAAATAAATTATTCCACTCGAAGCCGCAATAGCATCTATCACAACTTTTTTTGCGCTGCATAGATCATCACTGATCACCCAGATTTCGTCTTTTAATTGCATTGAAGCCTGATCGAGCAAAGGGGGATTGATATGGCCAAGCATCGGCAGATAATTTAGATCATTTATATCGGGGTAGTATCGGGGCACTGTAACGTTAGATGCTATATCAGCGGGCAATGATCGTAAACTAATACAGTTGATTGATCCTATTTTTATATCGGAAGGTAACTCCCAACACAAATTAATTATCAGCTCAGGCTTTGACTGAAAAATAAAGTTATTTAACGCCTCCTCACTCATCATGCGAACATCATTATTGAAGATGCCAAATTTTTCAGATTGACCTAATTTTACCTTTATAACTTGAGAATAACTCCAACCAATCCAATCAAGACGAGATTTTACTAGCCAATGGATTAGTGATTGTTCATCACCGTATTCAAGCGGCAAAATAGCCACCACTTGCTTACGACTAAAAATTGTATCCACCAATGAATCAAAAGTTTGAGTAATTTGCTTCTTAACAATGTCATAAGCATTGATGGAAGCATCTTGCATAGATACTAATTCACTTGTTTCAAACGCAATCTCACACATAGCAATGGCCATATCCTGAAAGCTTTTACACTCGTGATACTTATGTTGGGCTGGGAAGCCCTCCATCGCATGTTGATGAGAGACAATAGGTTTTAAATGTGAAAAAGCCTCTGCAACTTTGATCTTCAAGCCCGTTGAAAATTCCATTGGGATTACAGCACAATGAAGAGTGTCATAAAATTCATCTACCGATTCCAAATATCCTTTTCTTTTAACAAAAGGGGAATCAATATCATCAAACATACTGCAAATAGATCCCGCGACGTAAAATTGGAGGGGCGGTAAGTATTTTTCGAAGACAGGTTCAGCTTGTTCAATAAAACGACGCAAATTAACACGATTGATATTATTATTAGCACTAATAAAACCAAAATTAATAACTTTATTACACTCCGGCATAAGCGATTTACGCGATTGATCAATATGCAGAAGTGTTTCTATTTTAGCTTCTGCACCTAAACCTTCAAAAAAAACACGCTCATCCTCTTTAATAGCCCACACGACATCTGCTCGATTTAATGCAACTAGCTCTTGCTCTTCAGTGGTATGGAAAAATTCTTTTTGTATATCATTAGACTCTAACAAGTTACGACGACCACTAAAAACGTCATGAGTATCAAGTAACTTAAGAGTGTTGGGGGGAGCTAGTTCCAAAGCCTTACTTAACCATGTGTAGTTTACAATTAGCAGGTCATACTCTCGGGCTTCAAACGTTTTCTTAAGATGATTTTGCAATGCCTCATCCCACCACTCATCAATTAAGTGATCTTCCCCAAATTGAGGCCACTGATGAACAGCTGGGTTTGATTGCAGTACATGATCAACGATATCCCACTGTTGGTTCATTCTTTGCCTAGATTCAATTGGAACATAATTATGCCAATCCATTTCGCAAGCAAAATGAACAAAATGGACTTCAAACCTACGTTGTTTAAGCTGATTGCAGACTGAAAAGATACGTTTGCGATTGCCATAATTCAATGGCCAAGTAGGAGTGGGGGATACAACTAAGGCTCGTAAGATTGGCTCAGATGACATCCTCTAGGCCCTCGTAACCAGACAGATTCAAGACAGTCAAACCGTATATAGCCGAAAGCTGCCAATTAAATATTCCAGGGTCGTCGGTTTTGAGGTACAAACCTTGTAAATTGCGATTAAGTGGCGACAGGCCCAATAAGTAATTTTTAATATTTGTATTAAATGCGGGTATTTGAGACTCGAGCCCGGTTGGGTCCATCATAAAGTCAGATACTGCCTGCCATGCAGAACGTCGGCGGAACCAATCTCTTGATAGACGTTTTTCTTCTACTAAATGCTCAACAGCAGCTTCAGGATTATAAACCGAACGGAATCCATTTGCAGTAATCGCCTCAATCACAGCATTTTCCTCGTTAGACAGCAAAATTTGCCCTCCGCCCTTTCGTCCAAGGTCAGTTGGGAAACCGCCACTTACGGCAAGTGCCGAGCGAGAAAAAGAAATATTTGCACCCGCAAACCATTCGCCCTGATCTGCAATCCGCAAATCTCCTCCCCAATCAACGACAGAAACACTGCCTAGCAACTCATCGCCTAGCCATGATGGCCTCTCAGATTCCCATATTGGGCTGATCTTACCGCCAACTATTCCAACATTATCAAATGCGTCAAAACCCATCATAACTTGATTGAGTAATTCACAAGAGGCAATCGCGTCATCATCTAGAAACGTAATATATGGTGTCGATGTAAGCCTAAATGCAACATTTCGGGCGTTAGATAAGCCTACTGTTTTTTCAAAGATGTAATTAAAATTTGAAAAATTTTTATATTTTTCGGCAAGAATACGCCCCTCACCCTGCTCGGCATTGGGGGTATTATCTATTACCCAAATCTCATATTTATCAATCGATAAAGTTTGCGACAAACAACTTTCTATTGCACTCTCCAATACGTCATAACGATTATAGGTGCAAATGACAACAGAAATATCAGGCATTAAATTACCTCTAATTGATAAAAAGCCACTCCAAGCTTTCGATTATCTGTAGAAGTAGTATCCACTTCAGCTGGTGAAAAAAGATGAGGCACAAATATGCTTATCAATGTATCTTGAATACGGTCGACTACTGGTAAAGAACTAATAAGCTCAAAAATATTGTCTTTCTGATCAATTTCATAGGCAGCTAACTGTCCATCAATATAAACTTTTATAGAACTAATTACTTCAGGCTTTATGGCAGAGGCAATTTTAAGCCGCATAATCCGATCAGAACCTCGATCGATAGGGACATGAAAATTATTCACCCGATCTGGACCGGTCCAGCGAATATGGCCGCCCTTTCCAAAAGCCTCAGGCTCATAAAAATTTTCGCCTGGTGGCACTAAATCACCAGCATTGATTACGACATGTGGCAACTTTGATCGATTCATCAAAATTACTTCCGGCAAACTGAAAAAAATTTCAGAATTTTCAAGCTGCGCTTGTATTGATTCAATTTTGCTTTGGGATTTATCAGCTAAAAGATAAAGCTCAGAAAGTTTTTGAACGAGATAAGGCATCACAGCCGTCGCATCCTTACTTTTTAGGTCATTCATCTCATTAAGGATCGATTCATAGATGAGTTTTTGATCTAACATAATTCATTCCTTCTTAAAAAAAAACATTGTACCTCAGCTCAATTTAGTTTTCTTATTAACGTCCCAAAAAATTAAAACACTTTCGCTAGATAATTTATGAACGACGAAAAATACTAGCGAAAAAACTCACTTTGGATAAAAAAAATTAATAATATCAGTACTTTAAAGTAAAAACTTGATTTATTGTCAATCAAAATCAATTTTTTTATAAAAAACCTTGACGAACATCGCAAAAACTCTGTATCATTTGTTCAATTATCGCACAAATCGAAATCTCCCCTGATTTCTACATTTTTAAATAATAATATACTGTTGACAGGGAGATTTGCTATGCATAATCAATTCTCAAAACTTATTTCATCTCTTCTTCTCATAATTAGTGCTTCAACCCAAGCTGCCCTATTCGACCGAGGTAATGGCTTCATTTATGATGACATGTTGAATATAACTTGGTTGCAAGATGCAAACTATGCTTCAACTAGTGACTATGATGACGATGGTAAGATGACAAAAGCTGCAGCTCAAACATGGGTAAATAGTTTATCCTTCGGAGATGCTAGTGAATGGCGACTACCGAGTGCTAGACAGGCAACTGCTGGTTTTAATCAAACAAGCTCTGAACTAGCAAACCTATTTTATGATTCTCTTGGAAATTCGTCTAATAGCGGGCAATTCTTAAACTCCTTCCAAGATAATTACTCTAATACCAATCAATCTTTTCTTAATACTAACCTGGGGCTTTACTGGCTAGAGGAAGATTATAATTTGGCGGGAACAAAATCATGGGTTATGTGGTCAAGTGGCTATACTGGCAATCAGAATGTGGAGACTAAAGGTTATGCATGGGCAGTACACGATGGCGATATTGCTGATGACTTAGATGCAGCCGCTGTGCCAGTGCCAGCTTCAGCTTTCTTATTTAGTTCAGCTTTAATGATCTTATTAATCAGGCGACGATGATGTAACCCATAATTTTCTTACAAGCGAAAACCCTTTAAAGTTAGTTATTTCGGCTTATTTTATCAACGACGATATTTTTTATGAATCAAAAGGTCGCACAGTTTAATTTGATAGGTGCTAGCTTTGCCTATATAGGCAATGACTGCCACCACTTCTCATTATGTAAATACCACTCAATGGTCTTTTTTATACCTGTTTCAAAACTCTCTTGAGGAACATAGCCCAACTCACCCTGAGATTTAGCGGCATCAATCGCGTAGCGACGATCGTGACCAAGACGATCGATAACAAATTCAATTAAACACTCACTGCTACCAGCTATGGCATGCAAGGCTTGCGGGTATTTTTTAGCCAAGCCAGGTTGTGTTTGAAAAGCCTCATTCATTAAACTACAAATCAAATTAACAATATCAATATTCGCCCATTCGTTGTGACTTCCAATATTATAACATTCACCAACCCTACCGTGCTGAATGACGCAATCAATACCGCGAGCATGGTCTTCAACATACAGCCAATCACGAATTTGATGACCATCACCGTATATTGGTAGTGGTTGATCGGCTAAAATATTGGTTATAACCAACGGGATTAACTTCTCAGGAAAGTGATAAGGCCCATAGTTGTTCGAACAATTACTGATCGTGACGGACAGACCATAAGTTTGGTAATACGCTCGAACAAGGTGATCAGAGGCTGCTTTACTGGCAGCGTAAGGTGAATTAGGCGCATATGCAATCGTCTCTGAAAAAGCCGGCTCAGTGGGCCCTAAGGTGCCGTACACCTCATCGGTAGAGACATGATGAAAGTGATGATTAAGAGCTGGCTGATTATTAGCGCTTACTTCATCAAGCCATACCGTTTTAGCTGCCTTTAAAAGGCTGTGAGTCCCAATAATATTGGTCTCTAAAAAAGCGTCCGGGCTAGTGATGGAACGGTCGACATGGCTTTCGGCGGCAAAATGTACTAAGGTGTTGATGTGATGGTCTCGAAGGAGTTGCTCGACCAAAGCAGTATTCTTAATATTACCCTCACAAAAGTGAAACTGGGAATTTTCTTCACAGCCACTTAGACTCGCTCTATTACCCGCATAAGTTAAGGCATCGAGCACCACGACTGTATCATTCGGGTAAGTAGCCAACCAGTAATGAACAAAGTTAGCGCCAATAAAACCCGCGCCACCGGTGACTAATAAATGCCGCATTTAACCTCTCTCCATTATTTTTTGCTGATGTATTAACTATCTTTGAGCGTTTGTGCCCTCTCTGTCAGTATTTTGTCCAACTCTTCTGCCAGCACCACCCTCCAGTCTCGTATCAATAGGCCCGTATCTGCCTTTAAACGACTGTAATCTAACACGCTGTAGGCCGGTCGCGGCGCTGGCGTTGGATATTCCGTGGTCTTAATTGGTCGAATAGTAACTGACTTGTTTGAGGGTAATAAGCCCAAAGCTTGGGCCTGTTGATAAATCGCCACGGCAAAATCATACCAACTGCCTTGCCCGGCATCGGTATAATGGTAAATACCTTGCGCCTGGTTATTATCAATGAGCGCAAAGATCGCCTGGGCTAACGTTGGCGTGCTTGTAGGCGTCCCTATTTGGTCGGCGACCACGCCTAAGTAATCACGCTCAGCCATTAAACCCAGCATGGTCTTCATAAAGTTGTTTCCATGACAACTGTAAACCCAGGCTGTGCGTAAAATTATGGCCGCTGGCATTAGTGCTTGCACCCTTTGTTCTCCGTCCGCCTTACTAGCACCGTAAACACCTAATGGATCAATAGCATCCGACGGCTGATAGGGCTGAGACTGCTGACCATTAAAGACAAAATCGGTTGAGACATGAATTAAGCGCGCATCATTGGCAAGGCAGGCACGGGCAATATTCTCAGCACCAAGCGCATTCACGGCATAGGCCTGTCCAGCATCGGACTCAGCTTGATCAACGGCCGTATAGGCTGCGGCATTAATCACCACATCGGGCGAAAAATCTGTCACTGCCGCAAGTACATTTGTCGCATCGCGAATATCACATTGCTCACGATCAAGAGCTTGCAGAGTAATCGACGCTGACGCATCAAGTTGTAATTGCTTGGCCAGCTGACCTTGTTTACCGGTGACAAGGACTCTCACGGCCAATCAGCTCCTATCCAATAATCCTTAATATTAGTGATAAATTGTTTCATCGGACTTTTTTCTCGCCTTTTTTTGCGCAATCACACCTGATCAAACACTTCTGCATCACTCAAAAAATAGCCGCGCTGATCTTTATCGGATAACTTCGGTAACTGGCCATTGACTAACGGCCATTCAATCGCCAACTCAGGATCATCCCATCGCAGTGATTGCTCATAGGCAGGCGCGTAATAGTTGGTGCATTTATAGCTAAATTCTGCATACTCACTGGTCACATAAAACCCATGGGCAAAGCCTTCTGGCACCCACAATTGCCGCTTGTTGTCGGCCGACAACATAAGCGACACCACTTGCCCAAAGGTTGGTGAATGACGACGAAGGTCGACCGCTACATCGAACACCTCACCAACTGTTACACGAACTAGTTTACCCTGTGTCGATATGGTCTGATAATGCAAACCACGCAAGATTCCCTGCCCTGACTTGCTGTGATTTTCTTGCACAAAATGAGTTTCACCACAGTGCTGGTCAAAAAAATCTTGGCGAAAGGTTTCCATAAAAAAACCCCGCTCATCACCAAATACCTGCGGTTCAAAAATCTTTACTTCGGGGATCGCTGTTTGAATCACTTCCATAGATCGACTCGTAAATAGAGCATAAGAATCATTATTCGTTTAATAGGTTCAACAGATACTGACCATAACCACTTTTTATCAGCGATTGTGCCAGCTGCTCCAACTCTTCCGCTGAAATAAACCCCTGCCGAAAAGCGACTTCTTCGGGACAAGCAATCTTTAAACCCTGCCTTTTTTCAATCGTTTGCACGAACTGCGCCGCCTCTAGTAAATGATCGTGCGTACCGGTATCTAGCCAAGCACTGCCTCGACCCATTAACTGCATGTGTAACTGATCTTGCTCTAAATACTTCTGATTAAGTGCCGTAATCTCAAGCTCACCGCGATGACTGGGTTTTATCTCACGGGCGATATCACAAACCTGTTGATCATAAAAATACAGACCGGTTACTGCGTAGCTTGATTTTGGCTGCAAAGGCTTTTCTTCAATATTTATCACTTTACCTTGGGAGTTAAATTCAGCTACCCCATAAGCACTGGGGTTAGCCACATGATAACCAAATACCGTCGCACCCTGTAATTGTTGATTGGCCTGTTGCAGTAAGTAACTAAAACGATCAGCATAAAAAATATTATCACCCAAGACTAACACACTGTCTTGGCCATTGATATGCGACTCTCCAATAATGAACGCTTGCGCCAAACCATCAGGTGATGCTTGCACCGCATACGTTAAATGAATGCCCCACTGCGACCCATCGGCCAATAGACGCTGAAACTGGGACTGGTCATCAGGTGTTGTAATAATAAGAATATCTTGAATGCCGGCTAACATCAGGGTGGTTAATGGGTAGTAAATCATGGGTTTGTCATAAACCGCCATCAGCTGCTTACTGACCCCTTGCGTCAGGGGGTAGAGTCGAGTGCCCGAACCGCCAGCTAGGATGATGCCTTTGCGCTTATTGCTCTTTCTCTGAGGGGACACTTAGTCACTCCATTATTAATTAACTGATGTAAAAAATACAAAAATCAATTCTGTAATGCTTTGTCTAGCCTAAAACTATCATAACGATTTCTGGGGGAAAAAGATAATTGGCCTCGATGAGTCTTTTGTTGCTAATTTGTATAATAAACACTTAAAAAAAACCGCGCATAAAGCGCGGCTTTTTTACTCTTTAAGCACTTACAAAAAGTCCTTTAAGCATTGCCTTCCGCTTCAGGCCCTTCATCCGTTGCAGGTGCTTGGGCAGATAGCTCTTGACTCAGTTCATTCGCTAACTCTTGCGTTAAGGCTTCTGTTTCGGCGTCTTGCACTGAGGCATCACCACCAGCTTCTTGGCTTAAGGCTTGTTGCAGTTCGGCCTCAATCTCATCGGTGCTCTTAGTGACAAACTCATCGACATCACCCGCTTCACGCGCTTTTTTGCGATCACTGTGATACGACAAGCCGGTACCCGCCGGAATCAAACGTCCCACTACAACATTTTCTTTCAAGCCGCGTAAATAGTCACGCTTACCGGTGACAGCCGCTTCGGTTAACACCCGCGTGGTCTCTTGGAAAGAGGCCGCTGAGATGAAGCTTTCAGTCGCCAATGACGCTTTAGTGATGCCTAATAATTCACGGTCAAACGTCGCTTGCTGTTTTTCACTGAGCACAGCTGCGTCATTTTCTTCAAGCGCTTGGGTATACTCGACCTGATCACCGCGAATAAAGCTCGTCTCGCCCGGGTCGACAATCGTGACTTTACGCAGCATCTGACGCAAAATAACTTCAACGTGTTTGTCGTTGATTTTTACACCCTGCAATCGATACACTTCTTGAATTTCATTGACGATATATTTGGCCAATTCCTTTACGCCCTTAAGTCGCAAAATATCATGCGGTGTTAATGGACCCTCAGAAACAATCTCACCTTTTTCAACGTACTCACCTTCGAATACGCTGAGGTTACGCCATTTTGGGATCAACGCTTCATAGTGATCTTTACCATTCGCTAACGGCTTACCATCAGTTGGCGTTATTACTAAACGACGCTTGCCTTTGGTTTCTTTACCAAAGCTAACTGTGCCGCTAATTTCCGCTAAGATAGCAGGTTCCTTTGGCTTACGCGCTTCAAACAAGTCAGCAACTCGTGGCAAACCACCGGTGATATCACGGGTCTTAGAGCCTTCTTGCGGCATTTTAGCAATGATATCACCCACGCCTAACTGACCACCGTCTTCTATACTGAAAACCGCTGCAGAGGGCAGGAAGTAATGCGCCGGTACATTGGTGCCTGGAATACGCAACTCTTCACCAGCATCATCGACTAGTGTAATCGCTGGGCGGATCTCTTTACCCGCAGCAGGACGCTCGGCAGGATCCATCACCGAATTACTGGTAAGTCCGGTCAAGTCATCGGTTTGGGTCTTAATAGTAATACCCTCTTCCATACCACTGTACTTAACAATACCCGCCACCTCAGTAATAATGGGGTGTGTATGCGGGTCCCATTTAGCAACGGTTTGTCCCGATTCAACTTCACCGTTGTCTTTAACCGATAACACCGCGCCATAAGGCACCTTGTAACGTTCGCGCTCGCGACCGTCTTGCGCAGCAACCGATAATTCGCCCGATCGTGAAACCACGACTAGCTTACCATCCGATCGCTCAACCGATTTGACATTGTGTAAGCGCGCTTTACCACCCTGTTTCACCTCTACACTGTCAACCGCTGTCGCTCGTGATGCCGCACCACCAATGTGGAAAGTACGCATAGTCAACTGAGTGCCAGGTTCACCAATGGACTGAGCCGCAATAACACCGACCGCTTCACCTTGGTTAACAATATGGCCACGTGCTAAGTCGCGACCATAACACTGAGAACAAACACCGTGACGGGTATCACAGGTGATCGCTGAACGGACCAGCACTTCATCAACTCCGGCTTCCTCAAGAGCGTCAACTAAGCCTTCATCAATCATAACGCCAGCGGCAACGACTACTTCATCGGTCTCAGGATGAAGTACATCCGTGGCCACGACACGGCCAAGAATACGCTCACCTAAACTTGCGATAATATCGCCACCTTCGATAACCGGCGTCATTAACAAACCCGAGGTGGTGCCGCAGTCAAACTCAGTAACCACTAAATCTTGCGCAACATCAACTAAACGTCGGGTTAAGTAACCTGAGTTAGCTGTTTTTAGTGCTGTATCGGCCAGACCCTTTCGCGCACCATGGGTAGAAATAAAGTACTGCAGTACATTTAAGCCTTCACGGAAGTTAGCCGTAATCGGCGCCTCGATAATCGATCCATCAGGCTTAGCCATAAGACCACGCATACCTGCCAACTGACGGATCTGCGCAGGCGAGCCCCGCGCACCCGAATCAGCATACATAAAGACCGAGTTAAACGAGTCTTGCTTTTCTTCATCGCCCTTTTTGTTGACCACTGGCTCAGTCGAAATACCTTCCATCATAGCCTTTGAAACCAGATCATTTGCGCGCGACCAAATATCAATGACTTTGTTGTATTTCTCGCCCTGAGTAACAAGGCCTGCCGCATATTGCTCTTCGATTTCTTTAACTTCATCATCGGCTGCGCCTATAATTTCGGCCTTAGCTGAAGGGATTTCAAAATCATTCACGCCAATTGAGCTACCTGATTTAGTGGAATACTCAAAACCGGTATACATCAATTTATCCGCAAAAATAACCGTAGGCTTTAAACCCACATCACGATAACAAGCATTCAAAATATGTGAGATCGCTTTCTTAGACATATTTAAGTTGACCAAGTCAAAGCTAATTCCCTCAGGAACAATTTCCCATAGCAATGCCCGTCCCACGGTAGTATCAACCACATCATTGCTTTCGATACTGTCACCATTGACATTTTTAACAACCTGATGAATACGTACTTTAATACGTGACTGCAAGCCAACTTGTCCTGCACCATAAGCACGAGATACTTCTTCAGTATCAGCGAAGATCATACCTTCACCCTTGCCATTGACGCGCTCGCGCGTCATCCAATATAAACCTAACACCACATCCTGCGATGGCACGATAATGGGATCACCACTGGCTGGCGAGAGAATATTGTTAGTCGACATCATCAATGCGCGAGCTTCTAATTGCGCTTCGATGGTTAATGGTACGTGAACCGCCATTTGATCGCCGTCAAAGTCGGCGTTAAAGGCCGCACAAACTAGAGGGTGTAACTGGATCGCTTTACCTTCAATTAACAATGGCTCAAAAGCTTGAATACCTAAGCGGTGCAAGGTCGGCGCACGGTTTAATAGCACTGGATGTTCACGAATAACCTCAGCAAGAATATCCCACACTTCAGCGGGCTCTTTCTCAACCATTTTCTTAGCCGCTTTAATGGTGGTTGCCATACCTCGGGCTTCGAGCTTACCAAAAATGAACGGCTTAAATAATTCAAGCGCCATTTTCTTAGGTAGACCACATTGATGAAGCCGTAAGGTCGGGCCACATACTATAACCGAACGACCCGAGTAATCCACCCGCTTGCCTAATAGGTTTTGACGAAAACGACCCTGCTTACCCTTAATCATATCGGCGAGCGATTTTAATGGTCGTTTGTTTGAACCGGTAATTGCGCGCCCACGGCGTCCATTGTCCAACAAGGCATCAACAGATTCTTGCAACATACGCTTTTCGTTGCGCACAATAATATCAGGTGCATTTAGCTCTAATAACCGTTTTAAACGATTGTTACGGTTAATCACCCGACGGTACAAATCGTTCAAGTCAGAGGTCGCAAATCGACCGCCGTCAAGCGGAACTAACGGGCGCAAATCAGGCGGAAGCACCGGTAACACCTCAAGGATCATCCATTCAGGCTTATTACCGGATTCTAAAAAGGCCTCGATCAATTTTAATCGCTTAGACAATTTCTTAATTTTTGTTTCTGAATTGGTGTTAGGAATTTCTTCACGTAATTCACTGACCAATTCTTCAAGATCTAAATCAATTAATAGTGCCTGTACCGCTTCGGCACCCATTTTAGCTACGAAGTCGTCACCGAATTCTTCCATTGACTCAAAGTATTCCTCATCATTCAGAAGCTGTCCGCGTTCCAAGGTCGTTAAACCTGGGTCAACTACCACGTATGATTCAAAATATAAAATACGTTCGATATCACGCAAGGTCATATCTAGTAATAAACCAATACGAGACGGCAAAGACTTCAAGAACCAAATATGCGCGACCGGGCTGGCAAGCTCGATGTGCCCCATTCGGTCACGACGCACTTTAGCCAAGGCCACTTCAACACCGCACTTTTCACAAATAACACCACGATGCTTAAGGCGCTTATACTTTCCGCACAAACATTCGTAGTCTTTAACTGGGCCAAAAATCTTTGCGCAAAACAAACCATCGCGCTCAGGCTTAAAAGTTCGGTAGTTAATGGTTTCTGGCTTTTTCACTTCGCCGAAAGACCATGAGCGCACTAAACCAGGCGCTGCTAAACCGATTCGAATAGAGTCAAACTCTTCTGTTTGTCCCTGTGACTTAAGTAAATTTAGTAAATCTTTCAAGGTCAATCCTCCACTGGAGTGTGACGGGAGTATTGTTAAATCGAACAATATCCCCTTTGGTTGTGGGATGTCAGCGACAAATCAATCCTGCTCTAGCTCCATATCGATGCCTAGAGAACGGATTTCCTTCACCAAAACGTTAAATGATTCCGGCATGCCCGGCTCCATTCGATGATCGCCATCAACGATGTTTTTGTACATTTTAGTTCGGCCATTAACGTCATCGGATTTCACCGTGAGCATCTCTTGTAGCGTATAGGCCGCACCATAAGCTTCAAGCGCCCACACCTCCATCTCACCAAATCGCTGGCCACCAAATTGTGCTTTACCACCCAGCGGTTGTTGAGTCACAAGACTATAAGAACCGGTTGAACGGGCATGCATTTTATCGTCTACCAAATGGTTCAATTTCAAAATATACATATAGCCGACAGTAACCGGACGCTGAAATGCATCACCAGAGCGGCCGTCATACAAGGTCATCTGGCCAGTATCTGAGTGGCCAGATAAACGCAGTAAGGCCTTAATCTCATCCTCGGCCGCACCATCGAAAACAGAAGTAGCCATGGGCACGCCCTCGCGCAAGTTTTCAGCCAGTTCCATTACCTCGGTGTCCGACAATTCTGAAATGGATTCTTTGCGTTTAGCATCGCCAGTTTTGTTGTAAATATCTTCTAAGAAGTCTCTTACCTGGGTCACGGCTTTTTGCTCTTGGATCATTAAATCGATCTTATCGCCTAAGCCTTTAGCCGCAAAACCCAAGTGCATTTCAAGCACCTGACCTACATTCATACGAGACGGCACCCCGAGAGGGTTCAATACGATATCAACTGGACGTCCACTTTCGTCATAAGGCATGTCTTCTTCAGGCATGATGACGGAAATAACCCCCTTGTTACCATGACGGCCGGCCATTTTATCGCCCGGCTGAATCCGACGTTTTACCGCAAGGTAAACTTTGACAATTTTCAATACGCCAGGAGCAAGATCGTCACCAGTTTCAATTTTATCACGCTTATCCGCTAGCTGTGCATCAAGACGTGCCCGCTGCTCTTCAAGCTGGGTATTGGCCGCATCGAGTAATTCGTTGAGTGCCGAATCAGCCATTCGCAAAGAGAACCAATCTTCTTTCTCTAAGCCGTTGAGTAACTCATCGGTCACTTCGGCATTCTTAATACCACTTGTACCACTATTGGCTTTATTACCTAATAGTGCGTCGCGTAAGCGATCGTAAGTGGCCGACTCAACAATACGGTATTCATCACGGAAATCTTTTCGATACGCTTCAATTTCAGATTTCTCTATCGATAATGAGCGCTCATCTTTTTCAAGGCCATCTCGAGTAAAGACTTTTACATCAATAACCGTACCTTTCACACTCGAAGGAACGCGTAAAGAGGTATCTTTAACATCAGAAGCTTTTTCACCAAAAATAGCACGTAATAGTTTTTCTTCAGGTGTTAATTGCGTCTCACCTTTCGGTGTCACCTTACCAACTAAGATATCACCCGCACCAACTTCGGCACCAATGTAAACGACGCCAGACTCATCGAGCTTATTTAGCGCAGACTCACCAACATTAGGAATATCAGAGGTGATCTCTTCAGAGCCTAACTTAGTGTCCCTAGCGATACAGGTTAATTCTTGAATATGGATGGTAGTGAAACGATCTTCCCGGACTACACGCTCAGAAACAAGGATCGAATCCTCAAAGTTATAACCATTCCAAGCCATAAAAGCAATACGCATATTTTGACCAAGCGCCAACTCACCCATATCAACTGAAGGCCCGTCTGCGAGAATATCACCACGTAGCACCACGTCGCCTTGCTTAACCACTGGACGCTGGTTAATGCAGGTGTTTTGGTTAGAGCGGGTGTACTTAGTCAGATTATAGATATCAACGCCCGCTTCACCAGTAGCAATCTCATCAGGGTTAACCCTAACGACGACTCGACTCGCATCAACACTCTCAATAACACCACCACGAAGCGCAACTTCACAAACGCCTGAATCAGCCGCTACTTTCCGCTCAATGCCGGTCCCGACTAAAGGTTTCTCTGCTTTTAAGGTCGGTACTGCTTGACGCTGCATGTTGGAACCCATTAACGCTCGGTTTGCATCATCATGCTCTAAGAATGGAATTAACGAAGCCGCTACAGAAACCACTTGTCGCGGCGATACATCCATATACTGAACCCGCTCTGGCGGCATCACAGTAAATTCATTCAAATGACGAACAGCCACTAAATCTTCAGTCAAAGTGTCATTATCATCGAGCTGTGCTGAAACCTGCGCAATCACGAAATCGGCTTCATTGATCGCTGATAAATACTCGACTTCGTCCGTTACCTTGCCATCAATAACCTTTCGGTAGGGGCTTTCTAAGAACCCATACTCATTGGTACGGGCAAATGTTGATAACGAGTTAATCAAACCAATGTTCGGTCCCTCTGGCGTCTCAATAGGACAGACACGACCATAGTGAGTAGGGTGAACGTCACGTACTTCAAAACCAGCTCGCTCGCGGGTTAAGCCGCCGGGGCCTAAGGCTGAGACACGACGCTTATGTGTCACTTCAGACAAAGGATTGTTTTGATCCATAAACTGCGATAACTGACTGGAACCAAAAAACTCTTTCACTGCAGCAGCAACCGGCTTCGCATTGATCAAATCTTGTGGCATTAAGCCTTCCGATTCTGCAACACTCAAACGCTCCTTGACCGCTCGTTCAACGCGCACTAGACCTACACGGAATTGGTTTTCTGCCATCTCGCCAACAGAACGAATACGACGATTACCCAAGTGATCGATATCATCGACCACACCTTGGCCGTTACGAATAGCCACTAAATTTTTTAAGACATCGACAATATCATCGTTGGACAATATGCCTTCACCCTCGATAGCTTCGCGACCTAGACGACGGTTAAACTTCATCCGTCCGACACCTGATAAGTCATAACGCTCTGGCGAGAAGAATAAATTAGCGAATAAGTTTTCCGCTGATTCTTTCGTTGGAGGCTCACCCGGGCGCATCATGCGGTAAATTTCTACCAACGCCTCTAACTGCGTGCGTGTAATGTCACCACGTAATGTGTCAGAAATAAATGAACCGCATTCAAGTTCATTAGTATAAAGTGTTTCAAATTCGGTAATGCCTAGCTCTTCTAACTGAGTCAGCACTTCTTCAGTGATTTCAGTATTACAATCGATAACCACTTCGCCGGTATCTTTACTGACTAGGTCTTTCGCAAGAACTCGACCATAGAGGTAATCGGTCGGGCAAAGTAATTTATCAATTTTTAGTTCTTCTAACTTACGTATGTGACGGACCGTAATACGTCGACCCTGCTCAACAACAATCTTGCCTTTTTTATCTTTAATATCAAAAGCGGCAATTTCACCACGTAAACGCTCAGGAACCAAGATCATTGAATAACCACCCTTACCACTTTCGAAGGTATTGGTATCAAAGAACATCTCTAGCATTTCTTCAGAGCTAAAGCCTAAGGCTCGCAGTAAGACAGTCGCAGGTAATTTTCGGCGACGGTCAATTCGAACAAAGACGAGATCTTTAGGGTCAAATTCAAAATCTAACCATGAACCACGGTAGGGTATAACGCGCGCAGAATAGAGCAACTTGCCGGACGAGTGGGTCTTTCCTTTATCGTGGTCAAAAAACACACCTGGCGATCGATGCAACTGCGAGACAATGACACGCTCGGTACCATTCACCACAAAGGTGCCGTTATCGGTCATCAAGGGAATTTCACCCATGTACACTTCTTGCTCTTTAATATCTTTAATCGTTTTGGTCGCAGACTCTTTATCGTAAACGATTAAACGGACCTTAACCCGCAGCGGCGCTGCATAAGTAATACCACGCGATTGACATTCCTTCACGTCAAACACTGGCTCACCCAGTTTATAGTCGACATACTCTAAAGCCGCATTACCCGAGTAGCTAATAATCGGGAAAACCGACTTAAAAGCAGCGTGCAAACCGACTTCATTGCGGTTAGCTGGCTCAACGCCCTCTTGGGTAAACTTACGGTATGAATCTAATTGAATCGCTAACAGGAAAGGTTCTTCCATGGTATGCGGTAACTTACTAAAACTTTTACGAATTCGCTTTTTTTCTGTGTACGAATAAGACATTGGCGCTCCTAAGCTCATTTCCGAGGGAAAATGGTCTAACATAAAACGAAGTCGAGGTTTTCGACCCAGTCGCAATCTATTAGTTAGATCAGTAATCGCTATCCACTAATAGGCATCCATGCTAAATAATTGAGCAAAATCTTGCATAAAACGCAGTGATTTTATTAGTTATTTTGTTGCAAAAAAATATTGCAACTCGTTAAAACAACTAATAAAAGCACGTCAATCTCTGTGTTAAAAATCCTTTCTTAGCTTCTTCAAGCACTAGACCAACTTGCTATCCAACAACGTAAATTGCCACCGACAGCATTAAGCCGCCGATGGCGAATTTATTGGCTTTGAGCAAACAACGCGCACTATCAAACAATTACTTGATTTCTGCTGTTGCGCCCGCTTCTGCAAGCGTTTTAACCGCTTCTTCAGCATCTGCTTTTGGTGCAGCTTCTTTCACTGTTGCAGGTGCGCCATCAACCATGGCCTTCGCTTCTTTCAAACCTAAACCAGTAATGCCACGAACGGCCTTAATGACATTGACTTTCTTATCACCAACAGCCGTCAATATAACGTCAAATTCAGTTTTCTCTTCAACTGAGCCGCCAGCCTCGCCGCCAGCAGCGGGGGCAGCAACGGCAACCGCTGCCTGCGCAGATACACCAAACTTATCTTCCATTGCGCTTACAAGTTCAACCACATCCATAACGCTCATTTCTGCAATCGCGTCAAGAATTTCGTCTTTAGATAGAGCCATGACTCACATCTCCTAAAAAATTTTATGAAAAAAATAAAGCGAACTTTTAGCTAAGCCGCTTCAGCTTCTTTTTTATCTTTTACCGCCGCAACAACACGTGTCACCGATGAAGGAACCTCATTGAAAGTACGAACCAATTTGGTTACCGGCGCGATCATACAAGCTGCCAATGAAGACAAAGCTTGATCCCGCGTTGGCAACTTAGCCAGCACATCAATTTTTTCCGCATCGAGCATTTCACCACCGACCGCCAAAGCTTTGATATCGAAAACGTCATTCTCTTTCGCAAAGTCTTTAAACAATCGTGCACAAGCGCCAGGATCTTCCATAGAAAAGCCAAACAATGAAGGGCCAGATAACGAATCAATGACGCACTCGTACTCAGTTCCTTCAAAGGCACGTTTTGCTAAGGTATTACGCACGACGCGCAAATCTATATTAGCTTCTCGTGCTTTCACCCGGAGTTCTGTCATGTCAGTCACATCAACGCCGCGCGCATCTGCAATAACCAGAGACAGGGCATCACTGGCGGTCTCGTTAACTTCTGCGACAATTTTCTTTTTGCCTTCGAGTCCTAATGCCACACTATTACTCCTGTGGATAGATTGGTTGATTAAATCGTCCAATCGTTTAAATTAAGCCGTTAACTTGCTGGCGCTGAGCGCCTGCCATTAACAACCACCTAATTGGTGGGACGAAAATTTATCGCACTCACCATCTGCGTAGGTCATTTTTTAAATCGCACTAAGCGACAGAAAAAAAGATTAAGCCTGATCTATACTTGCCAATATAATTGGGTCATAGATCACTAACACCTACGGTCTTTGACGGCCCAAGTCAACTAACAACTTGAAGCGCCTCAGAATCTTACTAGCATCTCAGCCAAATTTTCTTACTTAAATACCACTCTAATTAGTCAGATTTAAGCGACTAATCGCTAGTCATCCAATGATGACGGGTCGATAATTAAACCAGGACCCATAGTGGTAGAAAGGCTTATCTTTTTAAGATAAACACCCTTCGCCGAAGCTGGCTTGGCTTTTCGCAAATCAGCCAATAATGCTTCGAGATTTTCTTTAATTGCTTTAGGCTCAAAACCGACACGGCCAATAGCGCCGTGAATCACGCCATTTTTATCCGTTCGGTAACGGACCTGACCGGCTTTCGCATTCTTAACAGCCGCGGCAACATTAGGGGTAACCGTGCCTGTTTTTGGGTTCGGCATTAAGCCGCGCGGCCCAAGGATTTGACCCAACTGACCAACAACGCGCATCGCATCAGGTGAGGCAATGACCACATCAAAATCTATATTGCCTTTTTTTACTTCTTCCGCCAGTTCTTCCATCCCAACAACATCTGCACCAGCCTCGGTAGCAGCTTCAGCATTTGCACCACCAGTGAAGACCGCAACACGTACCTCTTTACCAGAACCATTTGGCAGGGTTGTTGCACCGCGAACCGCTTGGTCCGATTTACGTGCATCGATGCCCAAATTAATCGCAACATCGATAGACTCTTTAAACTTAACGGTTGACAGGTCATTCAGCAATGTTGCCGCGTCATCGATTGAATATAATTTACCTGGTTCTACTTTCTCAGCTATTGCCTTAGCGCGTTTTGTTATCTTAGTCATCACCTTAACCCTCCACTTCAATGCCAGCAGATCGAGCACTGCCTTCAATGGTTCGAACCGCTGCGTCCATATCAGCAGCTGTTAAGTCAGCCATTTTAGTGGTGGCGATTTCCTCTAATTGCGCACGTGTTACCTTGCCTACTTTATTGACGTTTGGCTCACCACTGCCCTTCTGAATACCTGCCGCTTTTCGCAGCAAAACAGATGCAGGAGGTGTCTTTTTGATAAACGTGAAACTTCGATCACTGTAAACAGTAATCACCACGGGGGTCGGCAAACCCGGCTCGAGACTTTGCGTTTCAGCATTAAAGGCTTTACAGAATTCCATAATGTTGACGCCGTGCTGACCTAATGCAGGACCAACAGGAGGACTGGGATTTGCCTGACCAGCAGGCACTTGCAACTTGATATAAGCTTCTACTTTCTTAGCCATGAGAGCGTTCTCCATAATTGGGTGCTAGCGCATTGATTGATAGCTCTAAACATCTGAACTATTACAATGCTCCCCGAAAAGCTACTTTTACGGTATACCGCTATAAAGTAGCCACTAATTCAATACTCAATCGGTATTGTTTCTACAACCGCCGCCAATATGCAACTATGTTTTTTCTACCTGCCCAAACTCTAACTCAACCGGCGTTGAACGACCAAAAATGAGTACCGATACTTGAATTCGGTTTTTTTCATAATTTACTTCTTCAACCACGCCATTAAAATCATTAAATGGCCCATCAGTTACGCGCACCATTTCACCGGGTTCAAATAAAGTTTTCGGCTTAGGTGCATCACCACTATCCTCTATACGACGCAATATTGTATCGGCTTCTTTTTGTGTAATTGGGGCAGGCTTGTCAGCCTTACCACCAATAAAACCCATCACTCTTGGCGTTTCTTTAACTAAATGCCAGCTATCGTCATTGAGATCCATTTCAACTAATACATAGCCTGGAAAAAATTTACGCTCACTTTTGCGCTTTTGGCCGGCGCGCATTTCAACTACTTCTTCAGTGGGAACAAGAACTTCACCAAACAACTCTTGCATGCCCGCAAGGTTGATTCGCTCCCGCAAAGCGGCCTGGACTTTTTTCTCATAGCCCGAAAACGCATGCACCACGTACCAACGCTTACTCATTCATCCACCTTTTAAGTTGCTATCAAACTATTGAAAAATAAAATCAGCCAATGACTAACGACACTAACCAACCGAGTAAGGTATCGAGACCCCATAGCAATAATCCAGCAACAATCACAACCAATGAAACAATCAATGTCGTCTGCACGGTTTCTTGTCGAGTAGGCCAAACCACCTTGCGGATTTCCGTTCGAGCGCCCTTAAGCAGTAACCAAAATGCCTTACCCTGAACGGTCTGAAAAGCAATCAAAGCAGCCACCACAGACGCTGCTAACAAACCCAGCACACGATAAAGTAAAGACTCGCCACCAAAATAACTATTGCCGTAAACAGCCGCAATCACGATCGCAACTGATACTGCCCATAAGACAATATTCAATGACGGATTTGCTGTTTCTTTTACTTGGACGTTATTGTTCATTTAACCCTTTGACACATAAACTGTTTGATTTTAAATTAGACATCCACAATTGGGCTAAGATTAAGCAAGCGCGAATTGAAACGTTCGCCACAACCCGACCTTATCAAAACCAACTCAGTCACTCATTGACTCACAGCAACTCAGTGTCTATGACATGCCACCCAAACAACTTAATTGAGTGGCAGGCCAGGAGGGAATCGAACCCCCAACCTACGGTTTTGGAGACCGTCGCTCTGCCAATTGAGCTACTGGCCTATCACAAACAATCGCAATCCTTTAATCAAGGATCTTCGCTACGACGCCCGCACCTACTGTACGACCACCTTCACGAATCGCAAAACGTAAGCCTTCATCCATCGCAATCGGTGCGATCAATTCAACCGTCATTTGTACGTTATCACCTGGCATCACCATCTCTGTGCCTTCAGGT
>JAYYUJ010000003.1:0-5982 GCA_036344075.1 Pseudomonadota bacterium | reverse complement strand
CTAATAATTTGAGCATCACTCGTAAACTAATTGATTTGGCAAGAGATTTGTACGGCATTAAAGATTTTATAACTTTATACGAGCCGACATTGAAGGGCAATGAGAAAATCTATTATGGCTGTGAGTTTTTATGTCTCAAAGTGCTCTTTACGGTTTGATTTTTTTTGAGTGCAGGAAAAACACAGATAAATCCTAATAATAGCGGAGCTGGCTCACAATAACCTAGCTTAAATTTGTAATTCCACTCATTTATGCTATCTTGTTCATCTAATGAACAGGCTTGAAATGACTTAGTTTGTGCATTTTGAGAGTTTTTCTAGAATTCAGATCTAAAAAGATCCTGCGGTAGCCTGCCCGAACCAAAAACCATTAGCTCCATCCTCTATTATGAATAAACAAGAACTCGAATATCGTGCGCTCAAGCTTCTTGAGAAACAGCCAAATATGACTCAGCGCCAGATAGCTAAAGAGTTGAATGTAAGCTTGGGTAAAACTCATTATCTGATAAAATCCCTCATTGATGTCGGCTGGGTTAAATTCGACAATTTTCAGCGCTCAGATAAAAAGTGGGGTTACGCTTACTTATTGACGCCCAACGGAATCATAGAGAAAGCAGTCATCACAGCGCAGTTTCTGACTAGAAAGCAGCGAGAATTTAGTGATCTGCAGATAGAGATCCAGGAGCTGCAAGAAGAAATTAAGCAGAATAAAAAAACTAAAGCAGGGTTAAGTATCTAAACGGTGAAATAGTTTATGAAAGGAATAATTTTGGCTGGAGGAAGCGGTACTCGCTTGTACCCTATAACTCGTGGCGTTTCCAAACAGCTGGTTCCCATCTACGATAAACCCATGGTTTATTATCCTTTATCTGTCCTCATGTTGGCAGGGATTAAAGATGTATTAATTATTACCACACCAGAAGATCAAGCTAGTTTCCAACGTTTACTGGGTGATGGCTCTGAAATAAGCATGACCTTTAGCTATGTCATACAGCCATCCCCTGATGGCCTTGCCCAAGCTTTCATCTTAGGTGAGCATTTTATTGGCGACGATGATGTGTGTTTAGTACTTGGCGATAACATCTATCATGGCCATGATTTAAGCTCATTATTGGCTACAGCAGTCACTAATGCCCAAACGGAAAATAAAGCGACCGTGTTTGGTTATCACGTGACCGATCCAGAACGCTATGGTGTTGCCGAATTTGATGCTCAGGGCAGCGTCATCAGTATTGAAGAAAAACCCTTAGCGCCTAAAAGTAACTATGCCGTTACGGGGCTGTACTTTTATCCTAATGACGTTATTCAAAAAGCCAAAGCTATCACCCCTTCACATCGTGGTGAATTAGAAATAACCTCGGTTAATCAAGCTTACCTTGCCGAACAACGGCTAAAAGTAGAGTTAATGGGGCGTGGTTATGCTTGGCTAGATACCGGTACTCATGAAAACCTGCTCGAAGCCGCTCAATTTATCGAAATCATTGAAAAGCGCCAAGGCTTAAAAGTAGCCTGTATTGAAGAAATTGCTTTTGAACAAGGCTATATAACCAAACAACAATTGATAGAATTAGCTCAACCCTTGATAAAAAATCAATATGGTCAATATTTATTAAAATGTGCTGAAGAGGACTTTTAGAGGTGAAATTTATCCCCCAAGTTATTCCAGACGTATGGGTTATTGAACCTAAAGTGTATGGTGATCATCGCGGTTATTTTGTCGAAACATTTAGGCAAGATAAGTTCGAAGATGCATTGGGCTATAAGGTTAACTTTATCCAAGATAACGAATCAAAATCTTCTAAAGGGGTATTACGTGGCCTGCATTTTCAATTACCACCCCATGCCCAAAGCAAATTAGTACGGGTGATTGAAGGTGCGGTATTAGATGTCGTCGTTGATATTAGAAAAGGCAGTCCAAGTTTTGGTCAGCATGTGGCGGCAGAGCTGTCGGATGATAATAAAAAACAAATGTTCATCCCACGTGGTTTTGCGCATGGTTTTGTAGTACTGACGGATACTGCGACCCTTGCCTATAAAGTTGATAATTACTATTCACCTGAATGTGATCGTGGTTTAGCGTTTGATGACATCGACTTAAATATTGATTGGCAGTTAACTAAACAACAATTACTACTATCAGATAAAGATACCCAACAACCAACACTTGCAGTATTAACAGACTGTTTCGACTACAACTATAATGACTATGACTAAGCTTCAAACCATTTTAGTCACTGGCAGTACGGGGCAACTAGGCCAATCAATTAAGTCAATTTCTCCAGACTACCCTGACTACGAATTTGTCTTTGCTAATCGTCAACAACTCGATTTAAGCAATGAAATTAGTATCACTGATTTTTTTGAACACCAAACCTTTGATATCATTATTAACTGCGCCGCTCATACCGCTGTTGATAAAGCAGAATCAGAACCTGAATTGGCAAACCAAATTAATCATCTTGCCGTGCAGCAACTCGCCGATATTGCCAAACAGAAAAATACCAAACTCATTCATATCTCAACCGATTATGTGTTTGACGGTAAACAGTATCGACCCTATCTCGAAACGGATAGTGTTGAACCACAAAGCGTCTATGGCCAAATTAAACTCAGCGGTGAACAAGCCATACAAAATATACTTAAAAACAATGCGATCATTATTCGTACCAGTTGGCTGTATTCAGAATATGGCAATAACTTTGTCAAAACCATGCTCAAATTAGGGCAAGAACGTGATAGTTTAAATATCATCTTCGACCAAATCAGCACACCAACCTATGCCAAAGACTTAGCAAAGGCCATTATGAGTATTGTTCAAAGCCAAGAATTTCACCAAGCAGATTTCACAACAAACATTGTTCATTTTAGTAATGAAGGCGTCTGTAGTTGGTATGACTTTGCAAAAACCATCTTTGAATTAGCTAATATTCAATGCCACGTTAACGCCATTGAAACCAAAGACTACCCAGCGCCAGCAAAGCGCCCTCATTACAGCGTATTGAATAAAGTTAAAATAAAACAAACGTATCATCTGGCTATTCCTTATTGGAAAGATAGCCTGAAACAGTGCGTAATAGCATTACAGGGCAAAGTATCATGAAAACCATTCTTGTTACGGGAGGGGCGGGCTTTATCGGCTCAGCGGTTATTCGTCATCTGATTAATGACACCAACCACACCGTGATCAATGTCGATAAACTCACCTATGCGGGTAACCTAGAATCACTGATTTCAATTAGTAATAACCCACGTTATCATTTTGAAAAAGTGGATATTTGTGATGCTAAAGAAATAGCGAGAGTATTCAAGCAATATCAACCCAACATCATCATGCATCTGGCTGCTGAATCGCATGTTGACCGTAGTATTGATGGCCCAGGTGAGTTTATTCAAACTAACATCGTGGGCACATATAACTTACTCGAACAAGCAAGAACGTATTGGACACAATTAGAATCAGACAAGAAAGAAGGTTTCCGTTTTCATCATATTTCCACTGATGAAGTTTATGGTGACTTACCTCATCCTGATGAATATCAAACTGTCGGATTAAAGTCCGGCCCAGCGGCAGGCAAGGTAGGTTGGACTTCGGCCCAGCAACAAGCGCTACCCTTGTTCACCGAAACCACACCTTATGCGCCTAGCTCGCCCTATTCAGCATCAAAAGCAAGCTCTGATCATCTAGTGAGAGCATGGAATCGAACCTATAACTTGCCGACTATTGTGACCAACTGCTCCAATAATTACGGACCCTTTCATTTTCCTGAAAAACTGATCCCACTCGTTATCTTAAATTCCCTACAAGGTAAGCCCTTACCCGTATATGGCAAAGGCCATCAGATCCGAGACTGGCTATTTGTAGAAGACCATGCCAGAGCGTTAGTCTTAGTGGCGACCACAGGTAGAATAGCAGAAACCTACAATATTGGTGGTCATAACGAAAAGCAAAATATTGAAGTGGTGCTCACTATCTGCGACTTACTAGAAGAATTAGCACCGCACAAGCTAGAAGGCATTAACCAATACAAAGACCTCATCACCTTTGTAACAGATAGAGCAGGGCATGATGTACGTTACGCTATCGATGCCAGCAAGATTGCTACAGAACTTAACTGGACACCCATCGAGACATTTGAAAGTGGTATACGAAAAACAGTGCAATGGTATTTAGATAACCAAGGCTGGTGTCAGCATGTGCAGGATGGTAGTTATCAACGGAAATGCATGGGCTTAAAATCCCCATTACCGCTATTATTTAAAGAGAAATAATTTTATGATCCCAGTTATTATGTCCGGTGGTAGTGGTACTCGTCTTTGGCCATTATCTCGAAAACATAAACCGAAACAATTTTTAGCCTTGTTCGGTGAAAATACAATGTTTCAAGAAGCACTCAATCGTTTAGTCGGCCTAGCCGATCTCGAGCCACCTATCATTGTCTGTAATAACGATCATCGATTTATGGTTGCTGAACAATTACATACGCTTGAAATAGACAAACCAACGATCATATTAGAACCAATAGGTCGAAATACAGCTCCAGCACTTGCCATTGCGGCATTACAGGCGGAGAGCGAGGGCTGCGACCCCATTTTATTAGTGTTGGCTGCCGACCATGTTATTCCAGATTTAAAAGCCTTTCATGAGGCGATTAATCAAGCGAAACAACAAGCTGAAGCTGACCTGCTCGTGACCTTTGGTATTGTGCCAACATCGCCTAATACAGGGTATGGTTATATCCAGTCGGATGAAAAAAACACCATTAGCAAAGTTAAAGCCTTTTTTGAAAAACCTAATTTAAAGACAGCAGAAGCCTATGTCACATCCGGTGATTATTACTGGAATAGTGGCATGTTTATGTTCAAAACCTCGACACTCATTACTGAGCTAGAACGTTTTCAACCAGAAATCATCAATGCCTGCCGCGAATCGCTGGCAAAAGGCCAGCAATGTTTAGATTTTATTCGATTGGATGAACACACATTTAAATCTTGCAAGGCTATTTCTATTGATTACGCGGTGATGGAGAAAACCGATAAAGCGGTCGTCGTGCCCCTCGATGCAGGCTGGAATGATGTCGGCTCATGGTCATCTTTATGGGAATGTGCGGAACAAGATAGTGATAACAATGTCATGCAAGGCGACGTGATGATCGACAATGTTCAACAATCCTATATCCACAGCGAACATCGCTTGGTAGCAGTATTAGGCTTAGACAATATTGTTGTCGTCGAAACAGCCGATGCCGTGATGGTCGCGCACAAAGACAATGCCCAGCATGTCAAAAACATTGTGAATCGATTAGCCACAGACAACCGAACAGAAGCCGAAAATCATCTATCTCAGTCACCTCGAGAGGGGATTGATTAAAAATAGCTGTACAACTTCAATGATTAAACTATAAGTAAATAACAGGGTAACCCTTCTAGATAATTAAAGTGTGTTCATTATATGAACATTAAAAAATAATTATGTTAGGATGAGCCTTTTAAGCCCTATTGTTGTGCAGATATGTATGCACAACACTGCGGTAGCCTGCCTATTATTTAATTTTTTTTAATTTTGTATACCTAATGAATGATAAAGATATACATCTTGAATCTTTTAACTTGAACCTTGAAATGACCCCAAAAACCGCCCTCATCACCGGCATCACCGGCCAAGACGGCTCCTATCTTGCCGAATTTTTGCTGAATAAAGGCTACATTGTTCACGGCATCAAGCGCCGCGCTTCATCGTTCAATACATCTCGTATTGATCACTTATATCGTGACCCGCATGTAGAAGGTGTGCACCTCTTTTTGCACCATGGCGATCTGACCGACTCATCGAATTTGATCCGCATCATCCAACAAACTCGGCCGGATGAAATCTACAACCTAGCCGCCCAAAGCCATGTAGCCGTGAGTTTTGAAAGTCCCGAATACACCGCCGACGTGGACGGCATGGGCACCCTGCGCATGCTGGAAGCCATCCGCATCCTGG
>JAYYUJ010000002.1:0-25121 GCA_036344075.1 Pseudomonadota bacterium | reverse complement strand
ACTAGCTGCATTATCGCGTGATGACACCCCATCGAAAATAACCAGCGAATGCTTAGTAAACACCGATTCCTTGTTATTCAATTTTTTAATATCGGCGGCATTTTTGACCGCTATGGTAAAACCATAGTCTGGCGCGCCGGCTTGTAGCAGTGCGGTTTTTTGACCATTACTGTGCGAACCGCTAACAAACAGGATGCTGGGTGATGCTTCGGTCTCGACTGCATTATTAGCAACAGCGAAAGTCGACAAGGCCGACAGCAAAAGTAAGCATCCTGCAATACGTAGTTTGAATAGGATTTGTATTTTTGATTGGGTGCCTAGCATGTATGGATTTCCTTGGAGTGGCTAAAAATATATCTGTCAGTGTGAAATGTTCAGCGGTGGCAGTTATTCCGGAACGTAGACGATGGACCCGTCCGGCATTTTATAAGCGATGCCAGCTTTAACGCCTTCACCGTTGCCGATTTCACCGCTGCTTTTATAGGTTTCAATGGTTTCCCCGTCTTTAATGATCAGTTCCATATCGGGTTGCCCAGCATTTTTAATCACGGTGACAGTTTCGTCTAAAAAAGGATTCATTGGATTTTGCGCAATTGAAATTAGTAACGCTGCAATTAATACTAAAAACACATCAATTAAATTAGTCACTGACAGCAGGGGGTTGGCGGCTTCATCTTCGTCGAGTAAGCGCATATCGTCTATACCTTGTTAAACGCATTCTCGCGCTGACTCAGTGATCGATCGACATCGACCAACTCAATCGCCAGCCAGCGTTTTTTGTAGCTGGCAATCCAAAATGTAATTGAGGAAATAATTAGGCCAAATATTACTGCTGAAAAAGCCACTACCAAGTTTTCACTGATTCCTTGTATGTTGCCATCGCTAAGACTCTTTAACGCAGGCCCCATGGGTATCATCGTGGCGATTAAGCCTAGCATGGGCGCTAAGCGGCTGATCGAACGAACGCCTTCCAAATGTTTGAGGGCTTCAATGTCTAATTGATCTCTACCGGTATCAGGGTTTTGAATAGCAAGCGCTAAAAGAGGATAACCAGGGACCGCTTCAGCGGTTTGATTGTTTGCCAGCCGTTTTAAATTCTTTACATATTGGGGTAAGGATTTTTGTCGCTGTGATCCTTGCATTAAAAAAGCACCGACTAAAAAAAAGCTATAAGCAAATAATAGTGCTAGCAACAATAAGACCGGCGCAAGAAACAGTCCTGATACCTCATACATCAGGTTTTCTAACCAGATAATAGACATAAATAATCTCGAAAAGTGGTGTGTTTGGTTCGGGAGAAAAAATGAACGTAAGTCAATATTTTACTATTTAGGCCAATATGCCACCCGACATAAAGTTCAATGATAATCGTATGCATTATGATTTACAACTTACCTGTTATAAATAAAAAGCCGGTTTTTCCTTTAAGCTATTGATATATATAGTTATTCAATTTATTAATCTTGATAATGAGAATGATTATTAATATTTGCAGGTCCAGCCCGAAACGATTAGTATGTCGACCCCAAAAATTAACTTTCGATTATGGCTATGAGGCGTATTTCCGGTTTCCTTCTGTTAGGTTTCAGTGCAACTTTATTTGCCCATGACGTGCCTATGGAAGAAGTCATTGTGCATGGTCGCCAAATTGATTTGATCGGGCAATCACTGACATCATCCGAAGGTGTTGTTGGCCAGTCAGAAATAAAAATTCGTCCCTTATTGCGTAGCGGCGATATTCTGGAATTTGTGCCGGGTATGGTGGTGACGCAACACAGTGGCACGGGTAAAGCCAATCAATATTTTTTGCGTGGTTTTAATCTTGATCACGGTACTGACTTTGCCACGTACATTGATGGCATGCCAGTGAATATGCGGACCCATGGCCATGGTCAGGGATATACGGATCTCAATTTTATTATCCCAGAGACCATAAAAAAAATGACCTATAAGAAGGGGGCCTATTATGCCGATGTCGGTGACTTCAGTGGGGCAGGTAGTGCTGCATTTGAAATCAGCACTATTGTTGACAAAGGTACAGCTGAAATCACTGGCGGTAAGAATAATTTTCTTCGAGCAGTGGCTATTGATAGCGTTGCAATGGATGATGCGAATGTATTGCTTGCCTTTGAGGTGAATTACAACGATGGTCCATGGACTGATATAAAAGAGCAGTTAGAAAAATATAACGGGCTGTTGAAATACTCATATCCAGTCGATGATGGTACATTGTCATGGACCTTTATGGCCTATAGCAATCAATGGAACAGTGCTGATCAAGTTCCAGCACGGGCTGTCGAGCAAGGTATTATTGATAAGCTGGGCTCTATTGATGACACAGTGGGCGGTGAGTCCAGTCGTTATAGTGCCAGTCTTCACTGGCAAAATAGTAACTGGCATGCGTTAGCTTACCTCATTCGTTACGACATGAATTTATGGTCAAACTTCTCTTATTTCCTTGATGATGAAATTAAGGGTGATCAATTTGAACAAGTGGATGAACGTTTGATCTATGGCGGTGATCTGAGTTATGCCTTCGAGACCGATTGGTTCGGAATTGCCTTTGAAAATAAAATAGGCGCCGAATTTCGTATCGATGATATCAATGAAGTGGGCCTCTACAAAACTGAGACGAGGCAGCGAATGGGCACTATTCGCCGTGATAGTGTTGATGAGAAAAGTCTGGGGTTGTATTGGCAGAGCCAGACGTTTTGGACGCCACAATTTAGAACTTTGCTAGGCGCGCGCTTCGATTACTATGATTTTCAAAATACTAATCGAGCAGGCACTAATATTAATGGTGTTAATTTGAACCTTAATAATGGTGGAATTGATGATGACCTTATCTCGCTTAAAGCCAGTGCCATATATAGACTCAACTCCAAGTTGGAGTTTTATGTCTCAGCAGGGCAGGGCTTTCACTCCAACGATGGTAGAGGAACTACGATTACAGTTGACCCGTTGGATAATAGCCAGATAGATGCCGTTGACCCTTTGGTTCCATCCTTGGGTTACGAGGTGGGCGTTCGCGGATTTATTACTGAGAAATTGAATGCTTCGATTGCATTATGGGCGCTTGATCTTGACGGTGAATTATTGTTTGTCGGTGACGCTGGTAATACTGAGGCTAATAGAGCCTCTGTTAGGCAAGGGGTAGAAATCGCCGCTTATCACTCCATCAATGAAACATGGGGTCTGGACTTCGAATACGCCTTTAGCGACGCGCGTTTTGAGAAGGATCTAGGTGAAGGCGATAACATTCCTGGCGCTATCGAGCACGTATTACAAGCAGGTTTGAATATCGAGATGAACAATGGGTGGTTTGGTTCATTGCGGTTTCGTTACTTTGGCGAACGTCCATTAACTGAAGATGGTTCAGTTGAATCAGACAGCAGTGCTATCTGGAATCTTCGTCTCGGTTATCAAGAAGAAAACTGGGTATTCAAAGCCGATGTGTTTAACTTGACCGACAGTGACGATCACGATGTTGATTACTACTATCAATCTCGCTTAGAAGGTGAATCTTCCGAAGGCATAAAGGATATTCATGCGCATGTGTTTGAGCCAAGAACCCTGCGTTTGTCCCTTGGCTATCAGTTTTAAAACAGCAATCTAATTTTTTATTAAATATTGAATTCGAATTAAACGCCCGCCAGATTAAGAGGTAGAAGTTGAGAGTCTTATCAGAGAAGGATAATCATTCGTTAAGGCTTTTCATTTCATCCGCCATTTCTTGATAAGCGGCTAAATTGGCTGGCCATTCGAGACGAGGCTCGCTTTTATCGTAGACCTTACGCTGTTTTAAGCTATCGGGTACTTGGTCTACCGGCACTAGGAATTGCTCGTACCACTGTCTCAGTCGCGTGACGGGCCCGTCACCGTCACAGAGAATCGGATTATTAATAGGGGTTTTATTTTGCCAAATACGCATATCGGCAAAAACACCTCGGTCTTCACCTTCCGCCATTTTTTCTTTAACGAAGGCGATTTGCGCTTCTCGATCACCTTCCATACCTTCTGGGATCCGCTCTTTAAAGCCCGCAAGAAATTCAAAGCTGTTCATTGATGTAGGAACATTCATCACTAAGGACATAAAATTATGCTCCTCCATCACAGAACCGCCGCTCATTTTCTGGTGATGGATCATATAGCCAGGGCCATAGTAGGTTGCAGTGGACTGTGCTTTACCCATGTATTCAGTATTAGTTTCTTGAATCTGAGTATAGGTGTGGCCTTCGCAAATATTAATAAATTTATCTACTGCAGGTAGACCATGGACTGGACCAAAGTGCGCTTTGTCAGCCATATTATCAATCAACTCCCGAGCATTATTGGGAATCGGCACTCGTCGAATCACCCAAGGAGTCCAGCCTTCTTCTTGTACAGTGGGATCCTCAGGAATGGCTTGTTCTGGAATAGGTGGGCCGCCGTCAGGATCATTCCAAATGTAAACTAGTTCGTTGACTTCCATGGTTGGCCAACTTTTAATTCTGGCGCGAGGGGGAATTGAGTTTGCGTAAGGAATGTCATCACAAATACCATCGCTACCCCAACTCCATTCATGAAAGGGGCAAATAACAGAATCGCCTTTAACGCAACCGTCGGCTAGATTAGCGCCCATATGGGGGCAATAAGCATCTAACACATGCAGTTCTTTACTCTCTTCACCACGATAAGCCACCAGCGACGTGCCAAAGTAGTTCAGCATCGTAGGCTCGCCTGAAAATTCATAGCCAGCCCCAATACAAAACCACCCTCTAGGGTAGCGAGTCGGCAACGAGCTTTCTATTTGGTAGGGCGGCGGTAAGTCTTTAGCGATGATATTTTCTTGACTCATGGTGATGTCCTGTGGTTACACGACAATTATACGAAACTCTATTAACTAAAAGATTGCCTATTGTTTAGTTCTGGCATTTATTGGCTTACTAATTGTTTATATTAAGACCTAGAATGGGATTATTTAGCCAGTCGCAAAGGGATCATCTTCGTGAATTGGGTATGGCAAATGCTAAGTATTGATCGCCCGCAGCTGTGCCTAATTTGCCGCCACCACAGCTGATGACAATATACTGTATACCGTTGATTTCATAGGTGCTTGGCGTAGCATAACCGGCGCTAGGTAATTGATATTGCCAAAGTAATTCGCCCGTTGTTTTATCGAAAATGCGCAGCTTTTCATCACTGCTGGCGGCAATAATGAGTAGGCCGCCTGCGGTAACGATCGGCCCACCGTAGTTACGCGTGCCCGTGGGTGGAATGCCTTCAGCCATGAGTTCGGCATATTCCCCTAGTGTAACCTGCCACTGTCGCTTACCGGTGGCTAAGTCAATGGCATTCAATGTCCCCCATGGGGGTTTAACCGCTGGGTAGTAGCGTTGATCGACAAATGGCGAGTAGCCCCCAAAGACATATGTGGTTTTTGTTGTTGTAATTGGCGAATTGTCATTGGTCGATACAGGCTCAATAGGGTTGGAGGCCATGTTTGACGTTGGTTGCAGTAAGCTTTCACTCAATGAAAATAGATAGTCGACCACTTGGCTTTGTTCTTCATTAGAAAGGTAATTGAATGCCATCATACGACCCTTACCTGATTGGACAATGGCCATGGCATCGGATTTATTACCGGTTAGGCTGATGTCGGCTAGCGCCGGCGCATAGGGGTAAAAGCCTTGGAGTTGATCGCCATGGCAGCCGCTACAATGTTGTTTGAATATCAGTTCACCTTGGTCGCTGTCATTATCGCTGGCCAGTTCGAGCGCGACCATGTTGATTAAGTTAGCGTCTTCCATGGCGTTAATATAATAAAGGTTGGTTTCAGGGTCATAAGCCCCGCCGCCCCAATTTGCCCCACCGTAAAAGCCTGGGAAAAGAATGCTGGGCTTAAGTCCTGGTGGTCTAAAATAGGCAAAGGGTGCAGCAGCATCGTATTGGGTTTTAACGTAAGCATGGGCTTCAGGATTAATGTCGGTGATCATGTCGGGGGTAAACGCTTGACGTGTGAACGGTTCCGGTAAGGTGACTTTCGGCTGTGTCGGTGACGCGTATTCACCGGGAATAGGGCTGGCGGGTGTTGGCACTTCTTCGATCGGAAAAATCGGTTTTCCGTTGTCGCGATCGAGTAAATAAAGTACGCCTTGTTTTGAAGCTTGCACTACAACGTCTTTCTTTTTCCCTTGATCGGTCACGGTGGCCAGTGTTGGTGCAGAGCTTAAGTCGCGATCCCACAAGTCATGATGCACGGTTTGATAATGCCATAGCCGTTCGCCACTGCGCGCATCAAGTGCGAGTATCGTATTGGCAAATAGATTGTCGCCCTTGCGTGTTGAGCCATTAAAATCCGGTGTTGCTGAGCCGGTGGGCGCATAGACAACGCTTCGCGCATGATCGACACTCAGCCCTGCCCAGGCATTCGCGCCGCCGCCAGTTTGCCAGTGATCTTTTGGCCAGCTGTCATAACCGAACTCACCCTCATGGGGCAGTGTATGAAAGCGCCAGACTAATTCTCCCGTGACAGTGTTATAGGCGCGAATGTCACCTGGCGCCGCACCAAAGGTTTCATTCACTGCGGTGCCGATTATAATCAGGTCGTCAAAGATCACTCCTGGCGAGGGGGCATAGACAGAAATTTTATTGATATCGCGACCCAAACCGGCTCGCAAGTCAACTTTACCGTTATTGCCAAAATCACCAATTGATTGACCCGTGTTCGCGTCGATAGCAAATAAATAATGTGAAGTGGTAAATAAAATTCGTTGTTGCTGTTGTTGAGTGTCTTGCCAGTAACTGAGCCCGCGCATAAAAGACAGACCCACCGGTTCGGTATCGGCGGGTCGAGTCCATAGTTCTTTACCGGTTTCGGCTTCCAAGGCAAATACATTATAGTGAGGATTCCGGCCATAGAGAATGCCATTCACAATGATGGGGTTAATTTGCAACTCAGAAGTAGCTGAAATGGGTTGCTGTTTGGCGCTGCTGTAAGACCAGGCCAGCGCGAGATCGCCAACATTGCTGCGGTTGATTTGTACTAATCTTGAATAGTGGCTGTTACCTGGGTCGCCGCCGTAATGGCTCCACTGTTGAAAATCATCAGTGTATTGTTTGTCTGCGGTAATTGAAGGTGGCTGGCAGCCTATTAGGAGCACTACCAAAGTTGTAATGATCACGTCTCTTGATCTATATATTAACGTTGAAGCGATTAAGTACCGAATGGCCATTGGCTATTGTCCACTGTTGCATGCTCAAATTTAAGAGAGTTAAGATAAGATATAAACGGTTTGATCGCAATGATATTTAAGCGCAGATTTTGAGCGATTTTTAGTTTCGGATTACGATAAAAGTATTGACTATGAAATACTTAAACAACTCTGATAATAAATTCATAGATCAAAGAAGAATATAATTAGACAGCTATAAGGCTATTCTTGGCATTAACAACTTGTATAAAGGTTAAGTAAAATAAAGTGGTTAAATTGCTTTAATCGCGTGTTTATCACTCTAATAACAGGGTTATCTTAAATTCATAAATTAATGAGAAAATAATAATGAATAAGTCTGATCAGAATAGAGAATCAGCGATAATTAAAAAAGCCATCAGCGGCGAATCATGGAACGAATTTTGTGATCTTTTAAAAGCAGCCGGTCAGTTTGTAGTAGATAATTCAGCGGAAGATGAGTTAGAGCGAAGCGAGGGGTTTCGTTATCTGGCCCGATTATTAGCCAATTCTCTTCAAGACGCCGTTGAGCCGCCATCACTAAAACCGCCTACTATTCAGTATCGCACTACTCGCATTGGTGCCGATAACCCTGACTTTGTTTATGCCAGCGTCCCGATAAGAGGTACTTTAACGTATCGAATATCGGGCCGTTTAAATGATTGTTATCAATTTAATATTGGTGCATTTCATGGTCGGTTGGGCACGGCAGAAGGCTTGCAGTCGACAGGATTTTTAAATCAGAATGATTTACAGCTCGACGATCAGGGCTACTTTACGGTTATTGCAAGTTGCCAAGCTCCCCAGCAGGATGAGGGACAGTGGTTGCCACTTTGTGAGGCGTCAAACAGTTTTATCATCCGCCAGACTCTGTTAGACCCAAGCAATGAAACTAAGGCTGATTTATCTATAGATATTATTGCAGGAGAATTTGATAGTCTTGATCAGCCTATGTCAGCTAAGCGGTTAGAGAATATGCTGGGACGTCCAGCCATGATGGTACATGGAATTACACAGCAATTTTTAGGTTGGACCAATGACTTTATGCAGCGCAAGAATCAAATCACCGAAATTAAACCCGAGTTATTAGGTATGGCGAAAGGGGATCCCAATTGCCAATATAACTACGGTTATTTCGAGCTTTCTGATAAACAGGCGTTGCGTATTTTGTTGCATCCTCCTGAATGTGATTACTGGAATATTCAACTAGCTAATCATTGGTTGGAGTCATTTGACAGCCGTTCGATTATTAGCTCCATTAATATGCGTTCAGCGGCGAAAGAAAAAGACGGGACGGTTATTATTATGGTGAGTGCCAATGACCCGGGCCACACTAATTGGTTAAGCACTCAGTTTCATCAGCGTGGTGTGATTGCCTTGCGCTGGTTAGCAGCTGATGGAAAACAAGCTGACCCCTTGACTGAATTAATCACACTGCCATTAGAGCGAAAATAATTAGGATTGGGTAAAAAGGCACGGCATGAGTTTTTATGAAGATTTACCGCAACTTCATCATGAAGCGCAACAGGCGTTTGAGTCTTGCTCGGCAAAAAGAAAAGGGTTTAATGACTTTGGTGGAGACGAGTATCAGTCGGGTTTAGAGGTTTTGGCTAATTCATTGGATGCTGCCGATGACCTCAATCTGCTTACCGCACAGATTATGCGAGCAAATATTGTCGACGTATTACAAAGTCGTTTATCCAGCCAGTATTTTTTAGCAGAAAATCCAAGTTGCCTAGATACTGATATCAAGCGACCGATTTTCATAATTGGTATGCCACGTAGTGGCACAACCGCTTTGCATCGTTTGCTTGTAGCAGATGATTATAACCAAGGTTTAGAGTATTGGTTAGGTGTTAGACCGCAGCCAAGACCAGATAAAAAAGAATGGTCTAGCTATTTAGACTTCAGGCAATGCGATGAAAAACTTAAATTTATGCAACAAGCAGCACCGCAGCTCAAGGATATTCACGAAATGGCGGCTGATCAAGCCGATGAATGTCGCTTACTTTTGATGCAAAGTTTTATGAACGTTACGTTCCAATCGACGGCCTGGGTAAGCGAATATGAAAAATGGTTATTAAAAGCTGATTTCAGCGAAGCTTATCGACGCTATAAAATTAATTTACAATTGATTAGTAATGGTGATTCGCGGAGATGGGTATTAAAAGATCCTAGTCATCTATGGGCGCCTGAAGCGTTATTATCAACTTTTCCCGATGCATGCATTATCCAAATGCATAGGGATCCCTGTAAACTGATACCCTCTGTTGCGAGTTTAGTTTATACCACTCGTCAAATGGTCGAACCTGATATTGATAAGCATCGTGTTGGTCGAAGGGAACTATCACAATGGTCAAGTTTGCTTTCGAATTTAGATTTATTCCGCAATAACTATTCATCTTCGTCCATCTATGATGTCTCTATGGATGAGTTGCAACAAGATCCTGGGGCTGTCATAAAAGGGATTTATGATCACTTTTCCTTGAATCTTCAGCGTAATAATTTTGATGCAGAGATAAAAAAAATAGTTAGTAATTTTAGGCGAGATAATTTACACAGCCAGAAAAGTCATAATTATACACCTGAAGAGTTTGGCTTGACCGATGAAATGATTAAAAAAGCATTTCTTTATGACAACTAATTGAGAAAATTTATGTTGAGCAATTTACCTGTTAATTTTTTATTTCGCCTGGAGGCATATATTGATGAGCCAATCTCAATAAGCCCAGGACCACAAGCTGATAGAGTGATTGTTGCGCCTACAGGTGGAGTTGTCGAGGGGCCTGCCTTTAATGGTGAGATTGTTTCGGGTCCTAGCTCAGAATGGGCGACTTTGCGAGCTGACGGCACAATGAAAGCGGACGTAAGACTGGTATTGCGAAGTCACGATCAGCAATACGTTTTAATGACTTATAATGGTATAGCGAAACCAGAAGGGGACAGTCTGAGCGTTATTATTGCGCCCTTATTTGAAACAGCAGTGCCAGAATTCGCATGGCTTAATAATTTACAAACACTGGGTATCGGTAAACCTACCGATCAGGGTATTGCTTATGACATTTATCAGATTGACATGATTGAGTAACCATTAAACAAATTACTTAAACTAATGGCAGAGGCATTCTTGATGAGTACTGTTCCCCTAAGTAAGCGACCGATTGATATTTTATTAATTGCCTTTTATTCGATTTCATTTACCTATGGATTGCTGTTTAATATCCCAGAGGCTCTGGGCGTGGCGGTTAGCCCTGACAGTCCATGGCCGCCATTGCAGTGGCTACATGCATGGGCGGAAGCTGAAGAGCCTGCTCATCTATTGGATCCTCTACCGATTTTTTTATTCAGCGCGGTGGCCATCGATGCCTTTGTCCACACCCCTTTCATTGCAGTGATGATCTATGCGTTAATTAATGAAAAAAATTGGATACGATTGCCTTGTTGGCTTTTTGCTGGATCTGCTATAACAAATATGTATTACTATTTCATGGCGACTCTTTTAGGTGATCATCCACCACCTAACACTATGTATTATTTAGTTTTCAATTTACCATGGCTGCTAATGCCGATTTTGTTGGTGTGGCGTATGCGACATCCACAACCTTTTTGCAGTAACTAAGAGTAGTTAACTATGATTAGCAATAAGCCTGATGAAGTTATCTTCCCCTCGATTCAAAATTTTGTATTATCTCATCGCGAAAACGATAATGTGGCAATTGTATTTGAAGATCAGCAGTGGAGTTACCGCGAGTATGTTCAAGCTTGTGGCCAATTAGCCAACATATTTTTGGCACAGAGAGATGACGGCCCTTTTCACGTTGGTGTGTTGCTCGATAATGTTCCCGAGTATTTAATTACATTGGGCGCAGCGGCAATAGCCGGTGCGGCTGTCGTTGGCTTAAACCCAACACGCCGGGGTGCTGAGTTGGCGCGAGATATTGAACACAGTGACTGTCAATTTCTCATAACTGAAGATCGTCACTTAGATGATATTGCCGGCATTGGTTTGAGTATTGATCCAGCTAAGCAGTATAACGTTAATACCTCCCAATGGCGCTCGGCACTCGATGCTCAGGCCGAGCAAGCATTGCCTAACATTGACATCGATATTAGTCAGCCTTATTTACTAATCTTCACTTCAGGAACTACGGGCAATCCTAAGGCAGCATTGTGTACGCAAGCTCGTTTAGGTGGTATAGCGCAGGCGTTTAATGCAATGAATAGCATTGATGCCAGATGTGTTGCTTATGCATCGATGCCTTTATTTCACTCAAATGCCTTAATGGCCAATTGGGCGCCGATGTTAGCGGCCGGTGCTAGAGTGGTGCTGCGTCGAAAGTTTTCAGCTTCCGGTTTTTTACCTGATATTCGCAAATACGGCTGTAACTTTATGAACTATGTTGGCAAGCCGCTTACTTATATCTTAGCGACGCCTGAACGAGCGGATGATGCCGATAATCCGCTCGTCATCGCCTTTGGTAATGAAGCCGTGGTGCATGACATTAAACGCTTTGAAGCTCGGTTCAACTGCCAAGTGCGAGACAACTATGGATCGACAGAAGGGGGCATTAATATTATGCGTACCCCTGAAACACCCAAGACAGCCTTAGGCGTTGGTCAGCCTGGCACCGTGGTGTTAGATCCTGAAACGTCTCAGCCTTGTGCTATTGCCCAGTTTGATAGTAACGGCCGTTTAATAAACGCCGATGAAGCAGTGGGTGAAATAGCGAATGTAGAGACCGTTGCAAATTTTGAAGGGTATTGGCGTAATGATGAGGCCAATCAAGAGCGCACGCAGAGAGGTATTTTTTGGAGCGGTGATTTAGGCTATGTTGATTCAGAGGGATTTTTCTATTTCGGCGGTCGAAATTACGATTGGCTTCGCGTCGATGGTGAGAACTTTGCTGCAGCCCCGATCGAAACAATTATCACTCGACATGAGAAAATTGATATAGCTGCTGTATATGCCGTCCCTAATGCCGATGTCGGCGATGATGTGATGGCTACATTATTACTTCGGCCAAATATTAATTTTGATGATCTATCAATAGAAGCATTTTTTCAAGTGCAAAGCGACTTGGGTAAAAAATCACTGCCACGATATATTCGTATTACTAATGCTATGCCGACTACTGCATCTAATAAAGTGGTTAAACGTGACTTACGCGCTCAAGGGTGGGAATGTGAAGATCCCGTCTGGGTTCGTGATCATAACAATACATTTAAGCGCATAGATGATGATTTTTGTAAGCAAATACGACAGCAATTTGTTTCGCGTGATCGCGCAGAGTTGATTGATTTCGTAAAATCTTAAATACAGTGAATGCTTTTTGTGATATTTTTGTCTTAGAGCGCTATAGATAATAATAAAAAAATAAAGGTAAATAGTATGATAGAACCCGTTTCCCTCGTAATGGGCGCTAATGGATTTTTAGGTAGTCATGTAGCACGCCAGTTAGTGGCAGCTAATCAACCTACAAAAGCTTTCATTCGCAGCACTGCCGATACTCGTTCCATTGATGATTTGGAATTGCCTAAATTTTACGGTGACGTAATGGATAAAGACTCACTGCGTGCCGCCTTGCAAGATTGCGATATCATTTATTACTGCATCGTTGATACGCGCGCTTGGCTCAAGGATACTTCGCCTTTGTTCGAAACGAATATTGATGGACTTAAAAATGTTTTAGCGGTGGCGGTTGAGGTCGGAGTGAAGAAATTCATTTTCACCAGCAGTATTGTTACGATTGGTATTCAAGATCAAGGCAGGGTAAGTGAGAAAAATCTATTTAATTGGTATGACAAGGCTCCCGCGTATGTGCGTTGTCGCGCCCAAGCAGAGCAGATGGTATTAGATTGCGCAGAACAAAAAGGTCTCGATGCGGTGGCTATGTGCGTTGCCAATACTTATGGTCCTGGCGATATTCAGCCGACGCCGCATGGTGAATTGATTAAAAATGTGGCTTTTGAAAAAACCTCACTACCGATAGATGCAGCGAATCCGGTTGTTGATATTCGTGATGCAGCAACGGCAATGATTCTAGCTGCCAGCAAAGGTCGAAAAGGAGAACGCTATATCGTGGTTGCCGAGCACATCAATCAAATTGAATTATTTGCTCATGCTGCCGATATGGCTGGTGTACCAAGGCCTAAGTTGAAGTTGTCGATACCGATGGTGTATACCATTGCGTTTATTGCCGAGATGGCTTTAAAGTTAGTCGGCAAGCGAACCTCGTTAAATCGAGAGTCGATACTCCTTACCTCGATTTTTAATGAAATGGATAATAGCAAGGCAAAAAAAGAATTAGGTTGGCAACCGCGATCAATGAAAGATAGCATTGCCGATGCAGTCAAATTTTATTTAGCGAATCCTTAGATGTCTAAATGACTAAGCTTAACTCAAGATAACAAAGAGCCGTCCCTTGCTGCTTCATCATACTAGTCATTTTAGTTCGCTCAGCGCCATATTTGCTTTGTAAGGCATTTTCTGCCGCGTTAATGAGCGGATCATCGGCTGACATTAAGCGAGCGACTGCATGATACCGCTGCCCCGTAATATCTCCTTCCCAAGTACATGGCGCTAACGACACTTCTGGAAAATTAGCAATTCGCAAGACTTTTGCCGAGCCCTCTATTGTCCGCATATATAATTTTCCGTCATAGCCGGCAAGCCATAACGGTGTAAGTACTTGGCTGCCGTCTTTTTTTTGGGTTGCTAGAGAAACAGTTGGCTCATCAGCCAGTTGTTGGTAAATATCCATTTTATGAGTTTAGCGTGATTCGCTGACTTCTGGATAGAAAAATAAAAGCAGTTATTAGTATTTCCGTTTAAAAATGTAAGATTGCCGTTCTTTCACGCTAAATGAAGTGGACTTTATTTACACTATATCGTTGTTACTTAGACTTTTTGTCAATCACTAGCAATGTACTCATTGGACACATAATTTAATGTTTGCCGAAAAATTTAATCAAGCAAAACTATTCGCGGCTGCTCGCGCTATAGATGGCCTAGAGGACTTTGGGGATCCTGTTTTTTACTGTCCACTAGAGGTTTTGCTGAAAGATTTAGCTAAAGCACCTTTAAATAAATTGGGCGCTAATATTTTAAGTGCCGGCATTGTGCGCAGTTTGGCAAATCGCTTACGAATAAACGCCTGGTTTAGCAGTCATCCTGAAATTGCCAATGAAAAGATCGTAGCACCGGTAGTGATAGTAGGTATGATGCGTTCAGGGACGACGTTAATTCAGCGACTATTAGCTAGCGACCCTAGCCATTGCACAACCTTGGGTTGGGAGGCATTAGAGCCGGCTCCCCCTTTAGACTATGATCCGTCTGAGCCAGTCTTAAATGATTCACGAATAGCGAATGCCGAGCAACGAGAGGCAAATGCCCGAAAACATACACCTGAGTTATTTTCTATTCATCCATCGTATGCACATAAAGGTGAAGAGGAAATCATGTTTTTGGCAGATGCCTTTATGTCGCACGTGCATGAATCATCCTGTCATTTACCGAATTACCGCATTTGGTTAGATCAACAAGATTTCACCCCAGCGTATCGCCATCTCTATCGTTGCCTTCAGATTTTGCAGTGGCAGAAAAAACATCGCGGCGAGATTTGCCATAGATGGATATTAAAAACACCGGCACACTTAGGCTATTTAGATATTTTGCTGGCTACGTTTCCTGATGCCCATGTTGTTCATTTACATCGCGATCCGGTTGATACGATTCCATCGGGGGCCAGTTTAAATACCACTTTATGGAAGATGCATGCTGATGATGTTGATCCTAAGCTGGTCGGTCAGCAATGGCTTGAGCGAATGAGTTGGACCAATCAGCGCGCTTTAGCTGTACGGAAGGCGATGGATGGTAATGACCAACGTTTCACTGATATTCATTTTCGTGATGCTGTCCGTGACCCTATCAGGCAGGCTGAAAAAATATATATGGCTTTACGTCAGCCGTTGCTTGATTCGACCAGAACAGCGATGAGAGATTGGCTGCTTGAAGACAGCCAGCAAAAATTGCCCAAGCATCACTATCGGGCTGAGGATTTTGGTTTAACGGATGCGATAATTGAGCAAAAGTTTCAAGCGTATAAGCAACGATTCCATGCAAACTAGCTCATAGACATGCAGTATTGCATTGATTGAATATTAAAATATTAATAAGGAGACAATGATGACTCACCCAGTAGCTACTGCCGAACAACATAAACAAGAATTGGCAGCTTTAAAATTAATTGAACATCCGACGGTTAAAGCCGCTTATGAGCAGGTTTACCATCACTGGTTAGAAATTTTGCCGCCCAGTGATGTGATGCGAGCCTGTTTTGATGAAGCCTTTAAAGAGGTGATGTTTTCAGCTGCTATTTGGTCGTCTAATCAAGACCCGTTACGACCGAAAGTATCGGTTATTACTCGATTAGCACATACGGTTAACGGTCAGGCGATACCTGGTTCGCGCTGGGGAATTGATAATCCTGATTCAATCTACCGAGTGATCCCTATTTCTGGTGACGAAAAATATTTGATTCATGGTCGCGTGGGTAAAAATCGCATGACCGAAAATTACTTTACCCTTTGGGATGACAAAATGGGAACCGTTGATGTGCTCGATGGCAATGATTTAGTCTGTGCCGATGATGGTAGCTTTACCATTACGGTCGACAGTGAGCCAGCAGGCGATCGCGTGAACCATGTGCAAAGTTCACCTACCGCCCATGAGTTTTATATTCGCGATGTGATGCTGAATTGGGATAAAGACGATCCTAATGAACTCACTATTGAGCGCCTGGGGGATGAGCCGTCGACGCCGCCAATGACCGACGATGAACAAGCTGAATTAACCGCTAAAATGATGATGCACTTTGCGACTTTTACCACCATGTTATCGAAAGGGAGTTTCCGTCGGCCTGCTAATGATTTTAGTTTAGCCGTATCGGGTGATAATACGGGCATGCTGCGCAATCAAGTGTATGTCGGTGGGCATTTTAAGTTGGCCGATGACGAAGCCTTTGTGATTGATATCAATGATGGTGGTGCAGCATATTTCACTGTGCCGATTGCGAATATTTGGGGTACTACTCTCGATATCCTTAATCGAACCAGCACCTTAAATAAAGCCCAGTCCGTGGCAAATACCGACGGCACTTATACTTATGTTCTTTGCGAAAAAGATCCAGGCGTGCATAATTGGCTTGATACCTGCGGTTTTCCCGAGGGTATGTTAACGTTGCGCATGGCCGAGTTTCCTGGAAAGAAACCAAGCCTTGATTTATCGGCACAGGGCCGAGTGGTTAAATTTAACGAATTGGCCAAGCATTTACCAGAGGGTACAATCTATCTCGATGCCGATGGTCGCGCACAGCAGCGCGCAGCACGTGCTCGCGCTTACAGTCGTCGTTTACCGGAGATTAATTAATGGGTGAGCAGAATAAAAAAGACTGCGTTTGGCTAATTACCGGTTGTTCAACGGGTATTGGTCGTGAGATTGCTAATTTAGTTTTAGCGAGCGGTCAACGTGCCGCGGTGACAGCGCGAAACCCTGACTCGGTGGCTGATTTGGTCGCGGCTTACCCCGACCAAGCATTGGCTTTAGCTTTAGACGTTACTGAGAATAAGGCAGTAATAGCGGCGGTGAATAAAACGCAACAACATTTTGGCACGATTGATGTGTTGGTGAATAACGCCGGTTACGGCTATATGTCGGCCTTAGAAGAAGGTGAAGATGCCGAGGTGCGCAAATTATTCGATACCAATTTTTTTGGTGTGGTCGATTTAATTAAGGCGGTTTTGCCTCTTATGCGAGAGCAAAAGAGCGGCTATATTATCAATATGTCATCAATGACGGGGTTGGTTACCAATCCGCCGAATATTTATTACAGTTGCACGAAATACGCAATGGAAGCATTAACCGAGGGCTTAGCAAAAGAGATGCAGCCATTTAATATTAAAGTAACGGCTATCGAACCTGGTGCGTTCCGGACTGATTGGGCGACTCGGTCAATGCAGGAAACTGCAACACCGATTGAGGCTTATGCCGATACGGTTGGCGCGCGTAAAGAGTTAATTAAGCTAGCTGGTAATATGTTACCGGGTGACCCTAAGCGTATCGCCGATGCTGTTTTGATGTTGGCTAACCATGATGATCCACCACTGCATCTATTGTTAGGTCACGACGTGCTGGGCGCTTTTAGACAAAAGCTGTCTGACTGGAATAGTAGTATTGATGAATGGGAAGCGGTGACTAAAGACGTTAATTTTCCGTCCGATTAAGTTGGGCATTAGTACTTCATTAATAGGAAACTGATTATGCAAATTCCAGATAGAACAATTATTATTACCGGTGGTGCATCAGGTTTAGGCGCGGCGTGTATTCGCGCAATTGTTGAGCGCGGCGGCAATGCAGTTATTTTTGATCTTAATCAAGATAAAGGCGATGCCTTAGTGGCCGAGTTAGGCGAAACAGTGTTGTTCTGCGCAGTTAATGTGATTGAAGAGCAGTCGGTACGCGATGGTATAGCGGCGGCTAAAGCGAAGTTTGGCGATATTCATGGTGTGGTCAATTGTGCGGGCACTGGTGATGCGGGTCGAACAGTGGGCCGTGATGGCGCTTATCCTTTGGATCGGTTCCAAAAAATTATTAACCTGAACTTGGTCGGTACGTTTAATGTGACACGTTTAGTTGCCGAAGCAATGCAGACTAACGAGGTGAATTCTGCCGATGGCGAGCGGGGTGCAGTTGTGAATGTCGCCTCAGTAGCAGCGATTGATGGGCAAATAGGGCAGGTCGCTTATTCGGCCTCAAAAGCTGGTGTAGTTGGTATGACACTGCCGATTGCGCGCGATTTTGGCAAGCTGGGTATACGTATTAATACCATTTGTCCTGGAGTATTTATGACTGAACTGATGGGAATGGCTCCGCAAGAGATGATCGATGGCTTAGCAGTAAATGCGCAGTTCCCACCGCGTTTAGGCGATCCCAGCGAGTTTGCTCACATGGCCTTAAGCTTGATCGAGAATACCTACATCAACGGTGAAACGATTCGACTAGATGCGGCAATGCGTATGCCGCCAAGATAAAAAGCTGATCTAGTTAATCCCAATGTATGGATAAAAGAGATTAACTAGATTCTTAAATTAAAATGACTTTCTTATCAAGCCAAAAACTGTAAGCATGAGCGATAATACTAACATGGAGTATAGACCCATTACTGGGGTGTTAAATTCAAATGCTGGTATATCAATGTTTTGATTTTGAACAGAAGTTACCCCACCACTCGAAACGCTGACATTCAGTGATATTGTCTCCAGTGCCCCATAATTGATCAAAAGGTTATAGTCTCCAGGGGGCACGCTTGCTAACCTATAATCGCCATTCGCATTCGCGTAAACTGGTGGAATTGTTGCCCTAACTGCAATATTAGAAGCGTTTGTTAATGAAACCCTAATGCTACCTAGAATATTATTGGGAACATTTCCTGTTAGCGATACATTGCCCCTTACCTCGCCTAACTGCCCAGGACCCACCACTTTTGTCGTTGCCGTATATTGGAGAGAAAAGTTATCTTCATTGTCTTTGAATTGAACAATGACTATTGCATCTCCATTGTTATTGGGTTGCAATATCCAAGGATAACTCACACTGTGAGAATTATTTTGAACAGCCACCCAACTATTGAAAGTTGGACTGTTAAGATTTTTAACTCTAAAGTGAGTAACATCATTATGGTCAAAACGCATATTAAGGTTTACGTTTAGATTATCCACGATTGAGCCTTCGGCAATTGATATGTTACCTATTGGTGGATTAGGATCATTTTTAGGCGTACCGCTTATAATTGGACTTAATGCTGATTCCGCATTAGATGTCCCTACTGCTTGAATACGGTAATAATAGGTTGTACCAATTATTCCATTTTGATCCCTATATATAGAGCTTCCATCAGGTGAAAAATCAGCTAATAGGTTGTATGGACCTAGCTTAGATGTCGATCTAAAAATTCGTATTGTTTGATAACTAGCATGAGTTGGATAGCGAATTGTTACTACACCCGGGATTAGTTGAACATCATCTGTTTGGTGCTCTGAACTTCTCTTAATAACATCAACCATACGAGGTGTAGGAATGAAATCGTCATCTGGATCGAGAGGATTTAAACCAAGCGAACGCTCAGATCCGTCATGAATTCCGCCAAAATCACTGTCTTGTTCACAGGGGTTTGTCCCACCTTGCCACTCACTGAAATTTGATAAGGTATCACTGTCAAAGTCATTTGCAGCGTCAGGAGTTGTTTTATCAAGACACTCTAATGAGTCTTCATAGACATCTGGCATGCCGTCATAGTCACGGTCCGCTTTTGTTTCTTGGCCGTCCAAAACATTAAATGAGGATTTAGCGATTCGAGAAAAAGCTTCACTTGATCTCCCTGGCGCAGAATGTGTATTACCGTCTGCAAAAACCACGACATTATAACTACCTCTTATGCTAGGCGAGGGATTGTTTGTGGATCCAGGAGTTTCTGACAATCCTGTTGGGCTTGCCAATGTTGTACGTCGATAGATATTCGCATAAATACCATCATTTGCGTTACCATCATTATGAGCACCATCGTCAAACAAAGGTAGCATATCAAGGTCACCACTGGGGTGTTTCACATTTGCATTTACTTTGACATTATTTATTCCGCCATTATTCTGGTCTAAGAAGGCGACAATACGAATTGGTTTACCATATTTGAAAGTACCGCCCTCGCTAAGAACTGCGGGATCTAATACCTGATCAAAAGCAAGTTCTAGCCTGGCGCCCTCCCGCTGTTTAGCAGAAAGCGCAGCAAAATATTCCATCTGTTTGGAGCTAGTAATTGTGATCTTCCAGTTACCAACATTTAGATTTGGTACTTGCAACTCGGCATGTGAATCCCCACTATAAATACGAACTCCATTAATGCCATCGACTAATAAGTTATTATTTTCATATACTTTTATACTTACAATTGAATCGGGGTTACTCCATGCGATAGTTACTCGGCCATCTTCTAGTTGGCTTTCGGTTAAAGAGAAATTTATATCTTTGCTGCTTGTAATTGAGCCATATGTTTCAAATATTCTTGAACTGTCGCTCGCAGCTTCGTAGGCTGCTAAATAGGTATCTGCTAGTCGTAACGAAAGCGGGTAACTCAAAGGGCTAGTAGACGCCATAGTGCTCATTGAGCCATCTATGGATTGAACGCTATTTGAAACACTTGTGGGTGCCATTATAGGTGCAGTTGTTCCAACATCAACGTAATAGAAGCTGCCACCAGTCTGAGTAGCAATATCTTGCAACAATGGCTGATCAGCATGTGGCCCAAGTGCTATAGAATGAACCTCAATGTCTTGTGATAACAACGCAGGTAATACATCAGCAACATAAAGATCCTCATTCTCCATGCCGTCACTTAGCAATGTAATGATATCTTTACCAACCGTTGATCCTCGAACGATAAATTCTTGTCTGGCCTGATCTAGCCCATCGCCAATGGATGTCATTACACTTGGTGCAGGATCCGGTATGCCCATAATTGCAGATTTCACATCTAACCTATGAGCATCATTAGCTGGCTTTAAAAAAGAATCTAATGAGGCGTCTGAGAAGGGAGAGGTATAGTCAGGTTCATTATTGTCGCCTCCAAAACTAATTGACCCTATTTGACTTGAAGAACCCGCAGCATCAGCCATAATGGATGCTGCATTTCTGGCAGCATCCATTTTTGTAAATCCAGAAGGTGACATCATACTCCCTGATCGGTCAATGACAATGACTTGGTCTAATAATTTTTCTTCATAACGAATTGAAGAAACTTCGGAATCATTCGTTAATGTGCGAAGTTTAACTGTTAAATCAAAATCACCATTTGTGGTTTTGTTAGGTGCCTGTGCTACAAGCCAATACTCTCCTTGAACTTCAGTACCGGATATAACTGTAGCCTCATTTGCAGGAATAGCAGATCCAACATAAACTTGGAAATCATCTGAATCTAATCCTTGGACAGTTGGAATGCCAAGCTCTGGAGGGCCTTGAATTCTAAGTCGAATAGTAAACCTTTCTGGCTCGTCAAATTTTCCAACAAAAGCGCGATTCATGTTTGATGGCTGAATAATTTCCATACTCGCTTGCCCGCAAGCTATATCATATTCATACTCTGCTGCATCTCCAATTCCTGCAGCAACTGCCAATAAGCGACTGATAGGATTGTCTCTTTCATCCTCTTTGCTAAGGATAATAGCTTTTTTAAAATCGGTACTTGCACCTTTAAATAATTTTTCAATAGTGCCATCTTGTCGTATAACAAGAACGCCGTATCCGGCTCTATCACCTTGCGATCTGAAACCTGCTATTCCATCAGGACAATTACTTAAATCTGCCTCATAATACCTAGCACCCCATGAAGGTATGGTGTCAGTTCCAGTCATATTTGGAGTTCCTGTTGATTGTCTTTTTACATTTTCATAGGCACCAGCACCTGAACCATCATTTTCATCTTGATATATGTATTTAATACTCTCTGCTAAACTAGAAGAATCAAACTCTTTTGCTATATTTGCTATTGTAAAATCATGAAAAACATCATCAATAGTTCTGCTTGGGTGCGTATCTTGAATTGTTTTTTCAACTAAATCTTCTAAGTCAGGTAAATCATCATCAGCATTGGCAAACATTCACGCGATAAAATCACTTCCAAGATTAGGTTCAGGTGCCCACGCTCCGAATTGTTCACTTGCATATTTCCAAAAAAGTGCAGCGCGATAAGAAGTATCATCACTAAAAAGGTTGATGTGTGTGTTCTTGAGATAGTTACCAACCTCAGAGCTAAATAGACAACATCCGTCAGCTCCGCCATTAGCATCCAGATCAGAGTAGACCTGGTCTTGCATCATTCTTGCAGTACCTTCCATTAATGCTTTTGTCCATCTACTTGTACTTAAGCCAGCTTCGTATTGTGTATGGTGGAATAATTCATGCCCAACAACTAATCTTAGTGCAGGATCACTTGTACATATCCAAACAGGGGCTGGCAACCTGATACGGGTTGGATTAGCAGTGCCAGAGTCACAACCGCCATGATCAGAGCAATCGAAAATGTTAGTAGGAGAGCGCCAGTCATCTGGCGTGAAGCCAAGATCAGTGAACCCAGAATGATGGCCATTTGGGTTGCCAATTGATGCTGTATTATTGTTATCAAAAGCATCTAAGACCATTCTTGCTGATGCTTCAGGGAAGTAATCAAGATCTTCACCTGCAGGGACATGTGTAAACCAAGAAACATCACATGAACCGTCTCCATTAGTATCTGGATCATAGGGATTTGCGTGGGACCAAAATACTTCATAACCTTCATTCGGGGTTGTATCAGAGTTAACGAGGTCTCCTTCGTGGTCAGCTAAGACCGAATGTGCATTAACTAGTAAGAAGACGACAAGCCAAAAATTGAATAGATTAATTCGTGTATTTGTTTGAAAAACCATATTGCCGTCCTCTAAATATTATTCCTGTACTATAGGAATCAGTCGGTAGTCTTTTAAAATCTTTTATTACAGGAAAATATTATCACTAATTTAACCGCGAGCCTAAGCCAGCATATTCAAAAATTAGATTTTTGAATATGCAAGCGAAGCTTAATGGTTAGAAGCTTTCTAAGTCATTGTTTTATAGTAAAAGGCAGGTATAAGGTATGGTCATTAGCCAAGTTACAATTGGGTCATTTATGGCAGCTGCATGACGATAGTCACCAAACCGCCACTATGTCACAATAGAAATATGCAAATAAACAAATCTATATTAGTACCTGATGAGTCTCGTCACTAGCCTATTGGTATAGGCAAATTTTCTTAAAGGGAGAAGAAGCTAGATGGAAATGGAGATCGCAATTGCATTGACTGCTATCGTATCCATAGCTGTTACAAGATTACTGATGAGAAAGCAAAGCGATGTATTAAAGGAGCGAATTAGTGAAGCACAATTAAGTGAGGCGGGCGGTAAAGCGGAGCTTGCTAAATATATTCAGCTGGCTGATTCAGTACAGCAACAATTAACTAAGCAAGAGCAGCAGTCGCTTGAGTTAAACCAAAAAATTGATCAGCACCAACAAAATTATAATGATTTATTAGCACGCCATGCTGCATTAAAAGCCGAGCAAGCTGAGCGCGATAAAAGCTTTAGAAGTCAGCTCGAGAATATCGAACAGCAAAAAGAAAATATTAAGAAAGAATTTGAGAATTTGGCCAATAAGATATTCGATGAAAAAGGTAAAAATTTTAGTCAGGCTAATCAAGCTACGCTCGACAGTATGCTAAAGCCGTTTAAAGAGCAAATGGAGGGCTTTCAAAAACGTGTCAATGAGGTGCATAGCGCATCAGTTAAAGATAATACTAATTTAGCCGCCGAAATAAAGAAAGTCTTAGAGGTCGGTTTAAAAATGGAATCAGAGGCAGTAAATTTGACCTCGGCGTTAAAAGGCGATACTCAACAGCGTGGCGCATGGGGTGAGGCTCAGTTAGAGCGTACTTTGCAAATGAGCGGTTTACTCAAAGATCAACATTACACGACGCAAGACAGCTTTGGTGCGGCCGGTAATGCCAAGCGCACGGATTATATTATTCGCTTGCCGGATGAAAAATGTTTGGTGATTGACAGCAAAATGACGTTGGCGGATTATGATCGCTCAGTTAGCGCCGCGACTGATGAAGAGCTTAATGCCGCGCTTAAGGCCCATGTAGCTGCGGTTAAAAAACATATCGATGATTTGGCCAAGAAAGATTACACTGATTTACCGGGTATTCTGTCGCCTGATTTTATTTTGATGTTTATGCCAATCGAGCCAGCTTATATAGAGGCTTTAAAGTTTGATAAAGAATTGTTTAGTTATGGCTATGAAAAAAATATTATTTTGGTTTCTCACACGACATTAATTCCTATATTGCGCACGGTGTCTAATTTATGGACTTTACAGCAAAGTAATGAGCAAGCTAAGGACTTGGGCGATCAAGCGCTAGCGATTTATAACTCGGTTTGTACCATCACTGAACGAGTTTATGCGTTGGGTCAAACTTTAGGGACCGCTGGTGAACACTACAATAAGTTGGTCACTGGGCTCGTTGGGAATCAAGGTTTAGCTGCCAAGGTTGATCGCTTCGGCCAATTATCCACTAAGGCTAAAAAGCAAATGAAAGTTCTTGAGCCAAAACAAATTGGCGGTGAAGACGCACGCTTAAAACTAACGGCAAAACCACTAACGTTTCAACCGGCTGATGAGGAGTAGTGCTTTCAATCGATTGCCCTTATCTCCCTATTTGCTATCACTTAGGTCTTATGTAGTAGATGTTCTTAACAAACACTTGTTTTTGTTCTTTTGGGCTCACACCGTGTAAATAAAGCAGACCGGTAACATCTTTCAAATTAGCGCCAGTTTGAGTGGCAAATGACAGTGGGAGTGTATAGGTTTTCCATTCCTTGGTTAGTTTTCTTTTGCCGCCAAAAGGTATGCCGGTATTAACTTGCGTCCCAGCTAAGAAATCACCGGTTTGGAAGCCGACTTTAAATTTTAAATCTGCATCACCCTTGATATCAAAGCGAAGAAATCCCTCAGTGAAAGCACTGAGATCTTCTCCTTGCCCGCCTTGAATTTCCAGGCCGCCACCCCACCAATCACCGGTGTCGGTGGTGACTTCAATTATCCCTTGCGGCGTCATCTCTATTTTACAAGTCCCTTCCCAAGGGTTAATTTTTAAGGTGTTGCTGGGGTAGGTCATGCCATTATCGGGACTGGGCACTAAGCGCTCATGCACAATGACATAGGTATTAGCGGTAATGGATTCGCCAGCGCGGGCCCGCGGATTGACGGTAGTAATGTTGCGCAGCGGCAT
>JAYYUJ010000001.1:0-29213 GCA_036344075.1 Pseudomonadota bacterium | reverse complement strand
TGATCAGGGCAAGCAGGATAGCCGGGTGCTGGACGAATGCCTTGATAACGTTCTTTAATCAACTCTTCATTGCTAAACGTTTCAGCTTCAACATAGCCCCAAAATTCTGTTCTTACTCGCTGGTGCAGATGCTCTGCAAACGCTTCGGCGAGCCGGTCAGCCAAGGCCTTGATCATAATACTGTTATAATCATCGCCCTTAGTCTCAAACTCTTTTGCAAGTTTTTCTGCGTTGAGACCAGTGCTCACCACGAAGCCGCCAATATAATCAGTTTTATTGCTTTCATGAGGCGCAACAAAATCAGCTAAAGATAGATTCGGCTTTTTATTTGGTTTTTGAGTTTGTTGGCGGATATGATGTAAGCGAGCCAATTCTTCACCGCGACCATGGTCTTTATAGACGACGATATCATCGTCATTAATTTGATTTGCCGGCCAAAACTGAAATACCGCCCGTGCCTCTAGTAATTGCTCGTCGACAATGCGCTTAAGCATGGCTTGTGCATCATTGAACAGATTCGTAGCGGCCTCACCAACGACCTCGTCAGTTAAAATGCGAGGATATTTCCCGGCTAAATCCCAAGTAATAAAAAACGGTGTCCAGTCAATATTGCCAATTAAGGTGCCAATGGGGTAGTCCGTTAAGATCTGCCGATCGGTGATAGCCGGAGTAGGGGGCGTATAGTCTCGCCAATTTAATTGTGGCTTATTCGCAATAGCGGCTGAATAGCTCAAAGGCGTGGCTTTCGGTTTTCGATTTGCATGTCGAACCCGAATTTTTTCATAATCGGCTTGTGTTTGGGCGATAAAATCGGCCTTTAAGTCTTCACCTATCAACTGCGTGGCCACTGCAACGCTTCGAGAGGCGTCAGGCACGTAAATAACCTGATCATTGGAATAATTTTGGTCAATTTTGACCGCGGTGTGTGCTTTAGACGTGGTTGCGCCACCAATTAACAATGGCACGTGAAAGTCTTGCCGTTGCATCTCTTTGGCAATATAAACCATTTCATCTAGGGAAGGGGTAATTAAGCCGCTTAAACCAATCATGTCAACCTTTGCTTCGCGCGCTTTGTTTAAGATGTCTTCACAAGCTACCATCACGCCCATATCGATCACTTCAAAATTATTACACTGCAGGACTACACCGACAATATTTTTACCAATGTCATGCACGTCACCCTTCACCGTTGCCATCAATATCTTACCGTTGGTTTTTTGTCCCTCTCTTTTTTCGGCCTCAATGTAAGGCTGCAAATAGGCCACCGCTTGCTTCATGACTCGGGCGCTTTTGACCACTTGCGGTAAAAACATTTTTCCTTCGCCAAACAGGTCGCCGACCACATTCATGCCATCCATTAATGGCCCTTCAATCACCTCAATAGGGCGTTCAAATTGCTGTCTAGCTTCTTCGGCGTCTTCAATAATGTAGGTATTGATTCCCTTGACTAAAGAGTATTCAAGACGCTTCTTAACATTGTCTTCGCGCCAAGCAGGGTTTTCATTTTTCGTCTCACTTGCACCGCCATCTTTATATTTGTCAGCAATGTCGAGTAGGCGCTCAGTACTGTCGTCACGACGATTTAAAATGACGTCTTCCACGTGGGTTTTTAGCTCGGCGGGTAAATCGTCATAAATCGCCAACTGTGAAGCGTTGACAATACCCATATCCAGACCGGCCTGAATCGCATGGTATAGAAACACCGAGTGAACTGCTTCGCGAACAGTGTTATTGCCGCGAAAAGAAAACGATACATTGCTGACGCCGCCAGAAACCTTGGCATACGGTAAGTGTTTTTTGATCCAGCGCGTGGCTTCGATAAAGTCAACGGCGTAGTTGTTATGTTCTTCAATGCCTGTGGCAACGGCAAAAATATTGGGGTCGAAAATGATATCTTCTGGATTGAAATGGGCTTTATCTACTAGAAGTCGATAAGACGCTTCACAGATTTCTATTTTTCTCGTTAAAGTATCTGCTTGACCTTGTTCGTCAAAGGCCATCACCACTACTGCAGCGCCATAGTCTTTACACAGTCGTGCCTTGGCTAAAAATTCTTCTTCGCCCTCTTTAAGGCTAATCGAGTTAACGATGGCTTTACCCTGTACGCATTTTAGGCCCGTTTCGATAACCTCCCATTTAGAGGAATCGATCATGATTGGCACTCGACTGATTTCGGGTTCAGAGGCCACTAAGTTTAAGAATTTCTTCATTGCGAATAGGGCGTCGAGCATGCCCTCATCCATATTGACATCAATGATTTGCGCGCCGTTTTCAACTTGTTGGCGGGCGACATCTAAGGCGGTGTCGTAATCCTCGTTTATGATCAGTTTTTTGAATTGCGCGGAGCCAGTAACATTGCAACGCTCACCGATATTGACAAATAAACTGTCGGCGCCAATATTAAAAGGTTCGAGTCCGCTGAGTCGGCAATTGACGGCTAAATCGGGAATTTCCCGGGGTGAATTATGAACTGCGACTTTAGCAATCCTTGCGATGTGTTCGGGCGTGGTGCCACAGCAACCGCCAACGGCGTTTAAAAACCCGCGCTCAGCAAACCCATTTAAATCATCAAACATATCATCTGGTGTTTCATCGTACTCGCCAAAAGCATTGGGCAAACCTGCATTAAAGTGACCGCTCAGATAGCAGTTTGCATTATTGGCCAGCTCCTCTACGAAGGGTCGAATCTCTTTAAATCTGCGACCGCAGTTAACACCCACCATTAAGGGTTCGGCGTGCGCGATAGAGTTCCAAAAAGCCGCAGGCGTTTGTCCCGATAGTAGTCGACCACTCATATCAGGGAAGGTCACCGAAATCATAATCGGCACAGTTTTTTCTGGCTGCGCATTGAAAAATGCTTTTACCGCGTAAATGGCGGCCTTGGCATTCAACGTGTCGAAAACTGTTTCTATTAACAGTAAGTCAACTTCACCAGCAATGAGGTTTTCGGTTGCCTCAGTGTAATCGGCGACTAAGTCATCAAATTCAATATTTCTTGCGCTGGGATCATTCACATCAGGTGAAATAGAGGCGGTACGAGGTGTTGGGCCTAACACGCCAGCGACAAATCGGGGTTGGTCAGGATTTTTAGAAGTATATTGATCGGCAACTTCTCTGGCCAGTTTCGCGCCTGCAAGATTGATTTCGGCTGCGACTGATTCGAGCGAGTAGTCACCTTGTGCGACGCGAGTACCATTAAAAGTATTCGTTTCAAGAATATCAGCGCCGGCATCAAGGTAGGCGCGGTGAATTTCCTGAATGACCTCTGGTTTTGTCAAACAAAGTAAATCGTTGTTGCCCTTGAGGTCTGTAGCAAAATCGGCAAAACGTTCACCGCGGTAATCAGTCTCCTGTAAATTATAGGTTTGGATCATGGATCCCATGGCGCCATCGATCACTAAGATACGCTTAGCCAACGCCTCTTTTAAGGCGGTAATCCTTGATTTCGCGGTGTGAGTCGCAGATATAGTTGTTTTTTCTGACATTTTACAAATACAAACCTGAATGCTGGATGGCAAGTTTCGACCATTTATTCTATCAAGAATTACGCTATTAGGCGTAGCTAAGGGGTTAATTTGTAACTATTAAGGGCCTAGCCACTAAGAGTGATAATTTACAATGCTTTAGTTACGCAATAGTCGGCTTAACGGTTTTTAAATTCATGAAAGTCTATCGCGTAACGATCCGCTTTCGACTAGAATAGGTACAAACTGGTAAGATGATTAGAGGGTAACCACTATGGCCGAATCGCCGCCCGATGCCAAGAATGCCGGCGCCACTGATAAGCAACGATCTTCAGAGTCTGATTTTATTGAAATAGATTTGTCTGACAGTGCCCAGGAATATTTGAAAGGCTTATTGGACAAGCAAGAAGACGACGTAGTTGGTATCCGAATATTCATTAATGACCCGGGCACACCTAGGGCAGAAACGTGCATAGCCTATGGTAGGGCTGATGATTTAAGTGATGACAATATCGTTCGTGAATACGCCGGTTTTAAGGCATATTTCGACCAGGAAAGTTGGCAGTATTTGGAAGAAGCTAAGGTTGACTATGCTGCTGATCGCATGGGTGGCCAGCTAACCATTAAAGCGCCAAACTCTAAAATGCCCAAAGTCGATGATGATAGCCCGCTTGAAGATCAAGTTAACTATCTGCTTTATACTGAGATCAATCCGTCTTTAGCGTCACACGGGGGCGAGGTCTCGTTGATGAAAATTGACGATGAAAATTACGCTGTGCTGCAATTTGGCGGCGGTTGTCAGGGCTGTGGTTCCGTCGAGATCACTTTAAAAGATGGGGTTGAAAAAACCTTGATGGAGAAATTGCCCAAGCTGGCAGGGGTCAGAGATATGACCGATCACAGCGATCGAAGTAATGCTTATATTTGATATTTAGTCAGTGCCGATGATTGAATCAATCGAACAAAAAAGGCCGCTGAATGAGCGGCCTTTTTTATGATCGTATTACTGACCAAGCTTAGGGCAGTAGATGCTGAACGGCATCGCGTTCTTCAGTGAGTTCTTGCTCGGTGGCATCCATTTTAGCCTGACTGAAAGCATCGATTTCTAAGCCTTGCACAATGCTCCAGTCGCCATTAGTGCAGGTGACAGGGAAAGAGTAGATTAGGCCTTCGGCTATTCCGTAACTGCCATCACTGTAAATACCCATGCTAACCCAGTCGTTAGCAGGGCTGCCAAGCGCCCAAGTGCGCATATGATCAATGGCTGCATTAGCAGCAGAGGCTGCGCTCGATGCACCGCGAGCGGCAATAATAGCGGCGCCGCGCTGCTGTACTTCAGGAATAAAAGTTTCTTCATACCAAGCTTGGTCAATTAAGTCAGTGGCGGCAGTGCCGTTGACCTTAGCGTGAAACAGATCAGGGTATTGGGTAGCCGAGTGATTGCCCCAGATGGTCATGTGAGTGATAGCCGTAACCGGGTTATCGGTTTTCTGAGCCAGCTGTGTCATCGCCCGATTGTGGTCTAATCGTGTCATGGCGGTAAAATTTCGCGGGTCGATATCGGGGGCATTTCGCTGAGCAATTAAGGCGTTAGTGTTGGCGGGATTGCCGACCACTAATACTTTGATATTTCGACTGGCGACGGCGTTAATGGCTTTACCTTGGGCTGAGAAGATCGCCGCATTGGCCTCGAGCAAGTCCTTTCGCTCCATGCCTGGTCCTCGAGGTCTGGCGCCTACCAATAAAGCATAGTCTGAATCTTTAAAGGCAACATTGGCATCATCAGTACAAACAATGGTTTCTAACAGGGGAAACGCGCAATCATCCAGTTCCATAGCAACACCTTTTAGGGCGTCTAAAGCGGGCGTAATTTCGAGTAATTGCAGTCTAACAGGCTGATCGTCACCTAGCATGGCGCCTGATGCGATACGGAATAATAGCCCGTAGCTAATTTGGCCGGCAGCACCGGTGACTGTGACGTTAACAGCTGGTTTCATTGTGAGTGTCCTGTTATTGAATGCCTTTTAATCGGCGAGTCTATATCGGTTAGTGATTAGCTTCTGTGGCGGCAATAGAGAAATCGCTAATAAGCCCATAAGCATTTCAACATTCAATATTCTATGCGTGCTGGGCAGTAAAATCTATAACATCTGTGTTCATCGGATCAATAAAGGGTATTTTTTTAGGCTTGGCGATTTTTTACCCTGAAGTGCTTTAGGCTTTTGTCTCATTCCCTTACAATAAGCAAGGTCAAAATCTCAGCCGATGCGCCAATTCAAACCCTACTGATATAATAATCTTATTTATGTACGATAAAGCCCGTCCATTATCTGCGACAGAAAACTCAACTACGGAGCCGATTGCCGATCCAGTCTGTGATCCTATTTTTAAGCGTTTAACTGAAGAAATGTTGCCGAAGCAGCGGTTGGATTTTAATAAGTTACAAAAGCGTCTTCGTCGGAATGTTGGCCGAGCTATCGAAGACTTCACTATGATTGAAGACGGCGATAAAGTTATGGCCTGTGTGTCGGGAGGGAAAGATTCCTATGCCATGCTTGATATACTGTTAAATTTACAGCGCAGCGCACCGATCGATTTTGAAATTATTGCAGTCAATCTCGATCAAAAACAACCCAGTTATCCTGAACATATTCTTCCTGACTTTCTTGAAAAAATTGGCGTGCCGTTTCATATTTTAGAAAAAGATACTTACAGTGTCGTCAAATCGCTTATCCCTGAAGGGAAAACCACCTGCGGTTTGTGCTCACGTCTACGGCGCGGTAATTTATACGGCTTTGCCGAGTCGATAGGAGCGAATAAAATCGCCTTGGGTCATCATCGCGATGATATTATCGAAACCTTATTTTTAAATTTATTTCACGGTGGTACGCTTAAAGCGATGCCCCCTAAGCTGTTGAGTGACGACAAGCGTAATGTCGTTATTCGGCCGATGGCTTATTGCAAAGAAGCAGATTTACAGCGTTATGCCGAATACAAGGCTTTTCCTATTATTCCCTGCAACCTTTGTGGTAGCCAAGAAAACTTACAGCGCCAAGCGATTAAAAGTATGCTGAATGATTGGCATAAACAGTTTCCCGGACGGATTGAAAGTATTTTTAGTGCCATCAGTAATGTAGCTCCTTCACAATTAGCCGACAGTGATCTATTTGATTTTAAAGCGCTTAACATTGATCGTTCGCTCGGTATCATTGATAGTGTTACCGTCGAGTAAACGGCTTCTTGACTCGGCTCTTAATCATTTTTTCCTTTTTTGTGATTGACCGGGTCGGCAGTGGTGTTGCTAGAGAATGTTTCGCATTGCTATAAGTTACCTAGCTGTAACCCACTTTTAAGCTAAGTAATTGAATATCAAGGCTGTTACGGCTAATCTTAGCCTAAAATAATCTGCATACTATTCATCTTTTAAAACGCTAAGTCATTAAGAATAATCAGCGGGAGAGATTCATGCCAAGCCTCAATAGTGAAAATAATATAGAAACCTTACGCCGTATTTGTCCCACATGTGAGGCTTGTTGCGGTTTGGTGATGGAGGTCGATCGTGACGAGCAAAAAATCATTTCAATTAAGGGTGATCCCGACGACCATCGCTCAAAAGGTTATGTCTGTGCGAAATCACAGGCCTTTAATTATATTTATGAAGACGGTGAGCGTCTGCGTCATCCAGTGAAGAAAACGGCTAACGGGTGGGAGGCGATTTCTTGGAACGAGGCGCTGGACACCATCGCCGAAAAGTTTACCCATATTCGCGACCAATACGGCAAAGATGCCTTGTCTATGTACGTGGGCAATCCATTGGGCCATGATTTCGCCGCAGGTATTTATCTACAGTCATTAATGGCATCGATTGGTACCGAACGATTCTTCTCGGCCGGGACCGTTGACCAACATCCGCAACAGCTGGTTTGTTGGGGTTTAATTGGCCATGAATGGCTATTCCCTGTGCCCGATTTGGAGCGCACTGAACTGATGATTTGCATGGGCGCCAATCCTGTCGTATCTCAGGGCAGTCTATTAGGTCGACCTAATGTTAAAGAAGCGATGAAAATGATTCGTGATCGTGGTGGCAAGTGTGTAGTCATTGACCCGCGTCGCACTGAAACAGCCGATGAGGCGGACCAGCATATTTTTATTAAGCCTGGTACCGATGCGTATTTCTTAATGGCGTTTGCTCAGGTGTTGTTTGATGAAGATAAAATTGATTTAGCGCATCTTGCTGACTATGTCGATAATGTTGAAGCCTTACGCGAAGCAGTGAGCCAGTTTACGCCTGAAAGCACGTCTGCAGTAACGGGCGTAAGTGCCGCGGTGACTCGGCAACTCGTGGCAGACTATACAGCAACGCCAAAAGCTTCGTTATATGGCCGAATTGGTCTCTGTACTCAAGAATTTGGTTTGGCCTCGCACTGGATGCTCATGGTCATCAGTATACTTAATGGCAAGCTTGATCAAGAGGGCGGTATGATGTTTGCTACTGCGCCCACTGGCGGATCTGGCCCGGGTGTTGATGGCGATGTGAAACCATACGGTCGTTGGCACTCGAAAGTGCGTGGTGTGCCTGAAACTTGTGGTGAGTTACCCGCCTCGTTAATGGCTGAGGAAATTACTGCGCCGGGCAATGAGGTGCGTGGTTTGCTGACTATTTGTGGTAATCCGGTTTTATCGGTGCCACGTGGTGACAAAATCCGTGAAGCCATGGATACCTTGGACTTTATGGTCTGTTTGGATATTTATATTAATGAAACCACCAGTCGCGCCGATATCATTTTACCCAGCACGGTGCATCCTGAGCACAGTAATGTCGATGTCACTTTTCAAAACTTTACCACGCGCAATTATGCCTCGTATTCACCACGAACCTTTGAGCCGGCTGAGGGCCTTAAAGATCTGGGTGAAATTATTCTTGATATATCGGCGCGAATGATGGGTCTGAGTAGTGAAGATATGGACGGCTATGTGTATCAAGGCATTGTCGACATGGCCATTAAGCGCGCCAACGCCGAGGGTTACGAGTTAACTGCGGATAAGATTAATAGCTTAGTGACTGGCGACACGTCGCCCGAACGCTTTGTTGATGTGATGTTTCGCTCGGGGCCTTACGGTGATTTCTTTGGTCATAATCCTGACGGCTTAAGTTTAGATAAATTAAAAAATCACCCCCAAGCGTCAATGGACTTAGGCTCATTAAAGCAACGCATGCCAGAGATTGTGCGAACCCCAGGTCAACGTATTAATGTGATGCATGAATTGTTTGCCGATGATCTGCCGCGATTAAAACAACGCTTTGACGAATTAACGGCCGAGCAAGCTAAAGCCGATGGTCAGCAGATGTTGTTAATTGGTCGTCGTCATGTGCGTGACATGAATTCATGGCTGCATAATCTTAAGCCCTATGTGCGGGGTAAGAACCGCTGTACCATTAAGGTGAATCCACTGGATGCTGAGCGTATTGGGCTCGTTGAAGGTGGCACAGCGAAGGTCGTCACCCATGTGGGTGAGGCCAACGTGCCAGTTGAAGTTAGCCCCGAAATGATGGAAGGGGTGGTGAGTATTCCGCACGGTTTTGGCCATATTTATGGTGACTCGCAGCAAAGCTTGGCAGAATCAGCCTTACCGGGCATTAGCTGTAACGATTTGATCGATGAATCGTTAGACGTTGCGTCGAGCACCTGCGTTGTGAATGGCGTTCCTGTTCAGGTTTACGCCCATTAACTGGCCATTTAGTTAAATCGTTATTAGGCCGATATTCATCGCAGATTTTCAATGGTAGAATTTTGTCACCCTGTGCCAGTAAGCTGGGGCAGGTTTTTTTATAGTTAAGCAGTCGATAGAGAGTATTATGGCAGATAAAAAAGATCTTCGCGTTGCGATCATTGGTGCAGGCCCCTCGGGTATCGCATCGGGACATGAATTACTTAAACAAGGCTTCACAAACTTTACCATTTTTGAAAAATCAGACGGTGTCGGCGGCACATGGCACTTACACACGTATCCTGGTTTGGCCTGTGATGTCTGGGCCCACTCTTATACATTTTCATACGAGCCTAACCCCGATTGGAGCGCCAGCTTTGTCGAGCAAGCAGAAATAGAGGCGTACTTGCAGCGCTCGGCCACCAAGTTTGGTCTTGATCCACATATCCGTTTAAACACTAAAATTATGACGGCAGATTATCAGTCATCGGGTAGTTGGTTATTAGGCAGTGAAGCTGGCGAGCAGTTTGAATTTGATGTCATCATTAATGCGATGGGTAATCAGCACACCCCGCTTTATCCGAATGCAGAGGGTATTGACACCTTTAAAGGTGACTATTGGCATGGCACGCAGTGGAATCACGATGTGGATTTAAAAGGCAAGCGAGTAGCGGTGATCGGTTCGGCCGCCAGTGCGGTGCAGATAGTACCTGAGATTGCTAAGCAGGCCGGCCATTTAACCGTGCTTCAACGGACGCCTAACTGGATTATGCCGCGGGGGCGCAAGCTGTATTCTGAGTCGCGCCGTAAGTGGAATAAACGTCTACCGTTTTTAATGAGCCTCACTAAGGCTTTTCAAGGTTTCATTATGGGCTTGGTGCATCAGGCTGCCACCATTGGCCATAAGCGAATGGGGCAGTTTGAAAATACTGCTCGTAAATTTATTAATGAATCATTTCCCGAGGGTGAGTTGCGCGATGCCATGACACCGACCAGCCACTATGCTTGTAAGCGTGGTTTAGTCTCAGATGACTTTTACCCAGCGTTAAATAAAGACCATGTTGAATTAATTCCTGAAGGTCTGAAGGCGGTTACCGAAAACAGTATCATCACCGCCAGTGGCCGTGAAGTTGAAGTTGATGTCATTATTTATTGCACCGGTTATCGCATTCTTGATTTTGATCGGATTACTGTGACCGGCCTAAATAATAAAGTTTTAGCTAACGTGATGGAGCAAGCACCCGAGGCGCATAAAGGCATTGCTGTGCCTGACTTTCCCAATTATTTCTTCGCCGTTGGGCCAAATGGTTTAGTGCTTAATGTGGCTTACTTTGTCACCGTTGAGAAAAATGTCGAAACCATTGTGCGTTTATTAAAAGACAAGCAAGCCGCTGATATTGAGGCGATTAGTGTTAAAAAAGATCTGCACCGTCAATACAATGATTGGTTAGGTACGCAGTTTGGTCTTTACGCTTGGGGGGCATCGTCGTGCAACAGCTATTATCGCTCTGAGAACGGCCACGTACCGTTTTTATTTGCCGGCAGTTATAAGCGCTATTGTGAGTTTCATGCTGAGTGTGGCTTACATGAGTTTGATCATCTTTAATGGTCAAGCAAGCGAAGTGACTCAGCCATGAAATTTTGGTTGATGACGCCTTGGACCTCGGCAAGCGATATGATAGTGCTGGCGCAACAGGCAGAGTCATTGGGCTTTGAAGGTATTATGGGCGCTGATCATGGCTTTGTACCCCAGCAAATGGCCGCAGGCTATCCCTACAGTGACGATGGAACTCCCCCGATTCACGGCGGCTTATTATACCCCGATGTGTGGACCACCTTAGCGGCCATTGCGGCTGTGACTACCACGCTTAAATTTTCAACCGGTGTTTATGTTTTACCTCTGCGTAACCCCATTGAAGTGGCCAAAGCCACGGCGAATATTGCCTGCCTAAGTGACAACCGCTTAGTGATTGGCGCAGGGGTCGGGTGGATGAAGGAAGAGTTCGACGTTTATGGGGTTGACTTTACTCGCCGCGGCCAGATCATGAATGAATGCATTGAAGTGATGCAGGCGCTGTGGCAGGGCGGTTACGTCGAATATCACGGTCAGCACTTTGATTTTGATCCGCTTCAAATTAATCCCGTGCCCAGTGAGCCGATTCCACTGCTGCTAGGCGGCATGAGCCCACCTGCCTTGCGCCGCGCGGGACGCTACGCCCAAGGTTGGTTGGGCAACGGCAATACTGTCGAAGAAATGGCATCAATTTTGTCGCAATTACAGGCATCGCGAGTGGAAAATCAGCGCGATCACCAAGCATTTGAGATCATTTTAGCCTTAAAAGATAATCCCTCGGTTGAACAGATCAAACAACTGCAAGCCGAAGGTGCCACTGGTATGGTGTTGGGTTTTCCTGACAGCCATGCATCGCTGGCCGACAAACAAAAGATGCTAACCTTGCTCGGCCAATACAGGCAGCAGTTTTAGTCGGTTAATTTTTTGCAGCCCAATTTGTATTTATCAGCATGCTTAAAACGCGACTGCCCGCTAGCATATGGTTATTGGTTTCAGGACTTGCCGCACTGCGTTTATCAAGACGATAAGCGTTTAAAAACAGAAGCGGCGTTGGTCAGTGAATGTTATAGATCGTTCAATTGCAATTTTTGATGTGCTAGGCGTTGCAGGGCATCATTGGCATCGGCTAACTTCTTTTCTTCAGCCGCGACCACTTCAGCCGGTGCTTTGTCGGTAAAGCCGGCATTGCCCAGTTTGCCTGCCAGTCGTTTGACCTCTTTTTCAAGTTTGGTAATTTCTTTATCGAGCCGTATTAATTCGGCGTCTTTATCGATTAGGCCAGCGAGTGGAACCAATACTTCTAGCTCATTGACTAACTGTGTCGCTGCGGCCGGTGCTGGTTGTTCGGCGGTTAGACAAGTAATCTGATCGACTTTGGCGAGCGCTTTGATCAGCGGTGTATAGGCGTCGACTCTAAGTGTATCGTCGGCATTACCATTGGCAAAAAATAACGGCAAGGCTTTGGCGGGCGTAATATTCATTTCACCCCGAATATTACGCACCGCGACGACCACGGCTTTTAACCATTCAATATCGGCTTCGGCCATGCGGTCAATTTTTTTGCTATCGGCAGTAGGGTAGTCTTGCAGCATAATGCTGTTTTGCCCGCCGGCGGCATCAATCCCGACCAATGGCGCTACCGATTGCCATATCTCTTCAGTGATATACGGCATGATTGGATGCGCTAAACGCAGTATTGATTCCAATACTTTGGCTAAGGTTTTGCGGGTGCCTGCTAGTTGTGCGGCGCTAGCATTAGGATCAGCCAATAGCGGTTTCGATAACTCTAAATACCAATCACAGTACTCGTTCCAAATAAAGTCATATAAGGCTTGGCTGGCAAGGTCAAAGCGGTATTCGTCAAAATGTTTTCGAATCATGGTTTGGCTATCTTGCAGTTGACTGATAATCCATCGGTCAGCTAGTGATAGTTCGACGTCGGCATCGTCTTGATTGCAGTCGTGGCCTTCGATATTCATTAATACATAGCGGGCGGCGTTCCAAATTTTATTGCAAAAGTTACGGTAGCCCTCAAGCCGATTCATGTCCCAATTAATATCGCGGCCTGTCGAGGCCAGGGCGGCGAGGGTAAAGCGAAGGGCATCAGTGCCATGCGCGGCAATACCGTCAGGAAATTCTTTTTCTGTTCGTTTGGCGATCTTGGCCTGCAGCTGTGGTTGCATCATATTGCCGGTACGCTTGGCTAACAGGCTGTCTAAGTCAATGCCATCAATCATGTCTAAGGGGTCGAGCACGTTGCCCTTTGATTTTGACATTTTTTGGCCTTGTTCATCGCGAATAAGACCGGTGACATAGACGGTTTCAAAGGGTACTTGCGGCTGGCCATCGTCGTCTTTAATAAAGTGCATGGTCATCATCATCATTCTGGCAACCCAGAAAAAGATAATATCAAAGCCAGTGACCAGTACGCTGGTTGGGTGAAAGCGTTTTAAGCGTTCGGTTGTTTCAGGCCAGCCCAGTGTGCCAAAACTCCACAGTGCAGAGCTGAACCAGGTGTCGAGCACGTCTTCATCTTGTCGCAGAGCGACGGTGTCATCCAGTTGGTATTTGCTGCGTACGTCAGCTTCGCTGCTGGCAACGTAGACATTGCCTTGTTCGTCATACCAAGCGGGAATTCGGTGGCCCCACCACAATTGACGTGAGATACACCAGTCTTGAATGTCACGCATCCAGGAAAAGTACATATTTTCGTATTGCTGAGGAATAAATTTGACCGCACCATTTTCCACCGCTTCAATGGCCGGCTTTGCCATACTTTTCGCATCGACATACCATTGGTCGGTGAGCATCGGCTCAATAACTACATTGCTGCGGTCGCCGTAAGGCACCGACAGGTCATGTGGTTTGATTTCATCGAGTAGCTGCAGCGCGTCCATTTCAGAAATCACGGCTTTACGGGCAGCAAATCGCTCAAGACCGGCCATGGATGCTGGCATATTACCGTCGTAATCGTCTGATACATTGCCAGCGCTATCAAAGACTTCTGCGGTAGCGCGTATAAAGCCCTCGCGAGTCAATACATTGATCATAGGTAATTGGTTGCGTTGACCAACCTCGTAATCGTTAAAGTCATGAGCAGGGGTGATCTTCACGCAGCCGGTGCCTTTTTCCATATCGGCATGAGCATCGCCGATAATAGGAATCAGACGATCAACTAACGGCAACCTTACGTGTTGGCCAATTAATTCTTGGTAGCGTGGGTCGGCAGGATTAACGGCAACCGCAGTATCACCGAGTAAGGTTTCGGGTCGCGTAGTTGCTACAACCAAATAGTCTTTACCTTCGCTGGTGAGTGCGCCTTCTGCTAAGGGATAACGCAAGTGCCACATACTACCTTTGCTTTCTTTGTTTTCAACTTCAAGATCAGAAATGGCTGTTTGAAATTTCGGGTCCCAGTTGACTAAGCGCTTGCCGCGATAAATTAATTGCTGATCATGTAATTGAATAAAAGCCGCTTGAACTGCCGCGTAAAAGCCATCATCCATCGTGAAGCGTTCGTTTGACCAGTCAACTGAATTACCGAGTCGACGCATCTGTTCGGTGATAGTGCCGCCAGAGCTTTCTTTCCACTGCCAAATCTTTTCAATAAATTTATCGCGGCCTAAGTCGTGTCGTGATTCGCCCGTCTCGGCGGCAAGTTTCCGCTCAACCACCATCTGTGTGGCAATGCCAGCATGGTCGGTGCCGACTTGCCAGAGCGTGTTTTTTTTATTCATCCGTTGGTAGCGGGTGAGCGCGTCCATGATGGTGTGTTGAAACGCATGACCCATATGTAAACTACCTGTGACATTGGGTGGCGGGATCAAAATGCAATACGTTTGTTGATCGTTTTTACTTTGGTCAGTTCCTGGAGCAAAAAAACCTTTGCTTTCCCACTGTTGATACCAGCGTTGCTCGATGTCTTGAGGTTGAAAGGTTTTATCCATAATAGTCTTTTCTATTTAATATTTGCTATTTTTAATGACTTAGGTTGTTTTATTTTCCGCTTGGTTTTATAACTTGATTCTTTTGAGTTACAGATTGTGGACCTTGAGGGGGTAACCTCGGTCACGGTAATATTTATAGCGTTGACGAGATTTTCCTTTGGCTGTATCGGTGCCGGATACGATTTCGGCAAGACGATCAAAGCGGCTAAAAAACTCAGGTGTTTTATCCGTTAGATTAATCAGTACATCGTTATGTTCGCCGACATTGCCTGAATGAGCAATCAAGATATTGCCTTTTTTGATCGCTGAAGGCGCATCACTTTTGTGTATTTTACTGGTATCGGGCTCACTTTTTTCATGGCGATGCGGTAAAAAACTATTGGCTCGAAAACTCCACAGTTTTTCATCTAGGGCTAACATCTGTTGCTCAGACTCGGTGTGTAAATAAATATCGCAGTGACTGCGATACGCTTTTTCAGTTAAGCGACAGGCAAAGCACAATAACTCGTCATGGTTTTTAGCTGCAGTTATGTAGAAATCAATATGCGTCATAGCGGCGTTTTATTTTTCGGCGCAAGTCATTAAGTACTCGCAGAGCATGGCGACGGGTCGACCACTGGCGCCTTTGCCACCGCCTTGGTTCCAGGCGGTACCGGCAATATCTAAGTGTGCCCATGGATACTTGGTGGCAAATTGCGATAAGAAGCAGGCTGCGGTAATAGTACCTGCACCACCAGCACCAATATTACCCAGGTCAGCGAAGGGTGATTCCATTTGCTTCTGGTACTCATCCCATAGTGGTAATTGCCAGGCGCGATCGGTGCTGTCTTGGCCAGCTTTCAGTAGGCTGTCGGCTAGGTCTTGATTATTACTCAGTAAGCCCGTCGCATGGTGACCCAATGCCATGATGCAGGCGCCAGTTAATGTCGCTATATCGACGACCGATACGGGCTTGAATCGTTCAACATAGGTTAATGCATCGCAGAGGACTAAGCGACCTTCTGCGTCAGTGTTCAGCACCTCGATGGTTTTACCCGACATACTCGTCACCACATCGCCGGGTTTGGTGGCGCGGCTCGATGGCATATTTTCGGCGGCAGCAATAACAGCAACTAGATTAATGGGTAACTTCATCTCTGCGATGGCTGACATCGTACCAATGACGCTAGCGGCACCGCACATATCAAATTTCATTTCATCCATTTTAGCGCCAGGCTTGAGGCTAATGCCGCCACTGTCAAAGGTGATACCTTTGCCGACTAATACATGCGGCCGCTGAGCCTTTTTTCCACCTTGATAGTTCATGATAATGAACTGAGATTCTTCAACACTGCCGTGGCCCACAGAGAGTAAAGAGCCCATCTTGAGCAGTTCCATTTGTTTTTCACCCAGTATCGTCGTTTTAATCGCACCATATTGGCGACCAAGCTTTCGCGCTTGACTGGACAAATATTTTGGGGTGCAGATGTTACCGGGTAAGTTACCTAATTCGCGGGCAGCATTGATGCCCTTTCCGATTGCAATGCCGGCTTTAATCGCACGTTTATTGGCTGCCGTGTTTTCAGCATTAACGATACTGATTTTAGCCAGTGTTGATTGCTTAGCCTTGACGCTAGCTTTTGTGGTCGAATATCGGTAACTGCTGCGATTGATACGGCTAACCAGTTGTTGCATCGACCAGGCACTTGCTACCGTACGCGGTAATTTTAAGTTGCCTAAGATGGCGGCATGTTTAATTTTTTGTTGGTTTAAGCTTTCGGCCAGACTGTCGGCAGCACGACTCCATAATTGACGACTCAGCTTGCCTTTATCGCCGAGCCCCCACAGTAAAATGCGCTGCGCTTTAACTCCGTTGGGCAGTAATAGTAGGGTGGTTTGCCCCAGTTGGCCGCTAAAGTCATCATTGGCAAGTAATTGGCTTAACTGTTTGCCGGTTGCCTTATTAATAGTGCGGCTATCAGCATTAAGTGTTAAATCTTTAAAAAAAGGGATAACTAGGGTGTCGCAAAGTAAAGTCGTGATATCGTCTGAACGGATAAGCTGTGCTCGCATAATGGTCGTGTTACCTGTGATGAGTCATGAATGATTGACGCTATCTCGTGACTCTATGGGTTTTTTAAAGGCAGACCCTTGAGCCAGAAGCGCTATTGTTAAATGCAATTAGTCTATTGTCAATTTAGCCGCTTAACTGTCAAGCAATTTGTGGTCTATTAATGCGCTAAAGGGATTTTGTCGGTGCTTAGGCGATGCCAGTTTTTTTTATTGGCTATGGCTTTGACCACTATTATTTACTCGCTCATGGAAAGCCATTTGAGTATACTAGCCCTCATAATTTGAATTAATTCGAGATAGCTCAGTGCTGTGCAGCCTTTAATCGCATTCACAGGGCTATGACGCAATGAATGCGGCATTCGATGATTGTTTATTTCGTTAAAGAGTCCTATTTTCATGTTAGAAACCAATCCGCATCAGCAACGCTTAAAAGATCTTCGAGCCCGAGTAGAAGTGCTTCGGGGGTATCTTTGACTATGCTCACAAGCAAGAGCAACTGACCGAAGTCGAATTAGAGCTAGCAGAACCCTCGGTTTGGGAAAATCCTCAAAAAGCACAAGAACTAGGCCGCCAACGTGCGGCGCTGGAAGCCGTGGTTGGTGTGATTGATAATCTTGATATCGGTATCAACGATACGCGTGATTTGCTCGAATTGGTGATAGAAGATGATGATCCAGACGCTTTAGAGTCGGTTGATAGTGAATTGGCTACCTTGCAGCAGTTGTTAGAGCAGTTAGAGTTTCGCCGTATGTTTTCAGGTGAGATGGACTCTAATCATGCTTATCTTGATATTCAATCCGGTTCTGGTGGGACTGAAGCGCAAGATTGGGCAGAAATGTTATTGCGTATGTACTTACGCTGGGGTGAGGCAAAAGGCTTTAAAGTTGACTTAATTGAAGCGTCGGCGGGTGATGTCGCTGGAATCAAAAGCGCTACGGTGCATTTTCAAGGTGAGTATGCTTATGGTTGGTTACGCACAGAAACCGGCGTTCACCGCTTGGTACGAAAGTCACCGTTTGACTCAGGCAGTCGCCGCCATACCTCTTTTGCCTCGGTTTTTGTCTCGCCAGAAGTGGATGATAATATTGAAGTTCAAATTAATCCCAGTGATGTTCGTACCGATACTTACCGAGCCTCGGGTGCAGGCGGGCAGCACGTTAATAAAACGGATTCGGCGGTTAGATTAACCCACGAACCGACGGGCACGGTTGCACAATGCCAAAGTGATCGCTCCCAGCATCAAAACCGAGATAAAGCTTGGAAAATGCTAAAAGCGAAGCTTTATGAATTAGAACTGCAGCAGCGTAATAGTCAAAAACAAGCACTTGAAGACACTAAGTCAGACATTGGCTGGGGCAGTCAGATACGCTCTTATGTATTAGATGACCAGCGAATTAAAGATCTGCGCACTGGTGCTCAAACAAGTAATTGTCAAAATGTCCTTGATGGCGATATTGATTTATTTATTGAAGCATCACTCAAACAAGGTTTGTAGCCAGTGATTAATAAGATCATACATACCAGAAAATTATAAAGTTGACAGTTATCACACGAGCGAGATAATACCTTTACCTCTAAATAAAGAGTCCAAATATTATGACTGATAATAGCAATGAAGCTAGTAATGCAGCTGTAGATAATAAATTAGTTGCTGAACGGCGAGCTAAGCTGTCCGATTTGCGGGCCCAGGGGCAGGCCTTTCCTAACGATTTCCGGCGAGACAGTCTAGCTGCCGAGTTGCAGGCTGAATTAGGCGAGTATGATAAACCCAGTTTAGAATCGTTAAGTCGTCCCGCCAGTGTAGCAGGGCGGGTAATGAATAAGCGTGGCCCTTTTATTATATTGCAGGACATGTCGGGCCAAATACAGTTATACATTGATAAAAAGTCACTACCCGAGGTAGTCGCGCAGGCGATAAAAGGATGGGATATTGGCGATATTGTCGGCGCAACAGGGCCCGTGCATAAGTCGGGTAAGGGTGATCTGTACATATATGTTGAATCTGCATCACTGCTGACTAAGTCGCTTCGACCGCTACCCAATAAATTTCATGGTTTGGCGGATACCGAAACCCGCTATCGTCAGCGCTATGTTGACTTAATTATGAATCAAGATGTCAGAGAGGTTTTTGCTCTGCGTTCACGGATCATTACAGAGATTCGTCAGTTTTTAGAGGCCCGCTCTTTCATGGAGGTTGAAACGCCGATGTTGCAGGCGATTCCGGGTGGCGCCACAGCGCGGCCTTTCATTACGCATCATAATGCGCTCAATATGGATATGTATTTACGCATTGCGCCCGAACTTTACTTAAAGCGTTTAGTCGTTGGCGGTTTTGAACGGGTGTTCGAGATCAATCGTAACTTTCGCAATGAGGGTTTATCGACCCGTCATAACCCAGAATTTACCATGATTGAGTTTTATCAGGCCTACGCTGATTACCGCGATCTGATGGATTTAACCGAAGCGATGTTACGAACCGTGGTCGAAAATGTCTTTTCAAAAACAGTGCTCGATTACCAAGGCTATCAGTTAGACTTTGGCCAACCGTTTAAACGCATGACTGTTTTAGAATCTATTTTAGCTTTTAACCCTGATTTATCATTGAGCGATTTGTCTGAGCGTGATTCAGCTGCAGGTATTGCAGATAATCTCGGCATCCAGATTAAGCCTATTTATGGCATAGGTAAAATTCAGATCGAGATTTTCGAGAAAACAGTGGAAGAAAAGCTGATTGAGCCGACTTTTATTACCGAATACCCCACCGAGGTGTCGCCATTAGCGCGACGCAATGATGACAATGGCTCTGTCACTGATCGATTTGAGTTTTTCGTTGCTGGTCGAGAAATTGCAAATGGTTTTTCAGAATTAAACGATGCAGAGGATCAAGCAGAGCGTTTTCAGCGTCAAGTAGCTGAGAAAGATGCGGGTGATATTGAGGCGATGCATTTTGATGCCGATTACATAGCTGCTTTAGAATATGGTTTGCCTCCCACTGCGGGCGAAGGGATCGGCATTGACCGCTTAGTGATGTTGCTCACGGATTCGGCATCGATTCGTGACGTCTTGTTGTTCCCCGCAATGCGGCCAGTTAGTCAGTGACTGTATTAGCAGTGATCGAAAAGGATTATATAATCATGCAGAACTTCAGCTAGAGTAAACAAGAGTTTCAGTTATAATAAAAAAGAGTTTCACTGCTGAAAACAATACCGATTTAACTTAAGATAGTTTATTATATCAAGATTTATGCTATGACACTTCTTGCTTGTTCAGCATTGCAGTGATATTAGCCTCAGCATAATAAAATAGGTTTATTAGTCAATTGAGCAAGCATTTCGGCCACATTATTTTATCTTTTAGTTTCGTTATTGCGCTAAGCGGTTGCGCAAGCACCCCGCCGGGACCTGTTTCGGTCAGCGTCGAGTCTTCTGTCGACGATCGTTTGATGTCTAAGGCGCGTGCTGCGGCTTCGTCTGATTCTGCGTTAACCACAGCGATTAATCAATTGATTTTGGCCCATCAGATGCATGAGCGAGGTGATTACGCCGCTGCATTAGAAATCTATGAGGCGGTGCTGGTTGATAAAGCCAGTGTACTAAGTGATGCTTATGCCTTACTTGGTCTTATTGCCTTGGGACTTGATCGAGATAATCCAGCCTACAGTCGTGAAACAGCCAGTAATACCCTTCATGTATTTCATCAGCGCATTGATCAAGCTGCCATGACTGACGTCGCTAATGAGGCGAGACTGCTTCGCTTGACCGCCAGTTTGTTGGTCAAGGCTGATGTGAATAAAGATCAAGTGATGTTCGAAAATTCGCAGCTGCTCGATGAGTTGGCTCAGCGTGACGAGGCGATTAAACGTTTGCGTGAGCTGACGTTAGCTAATTAAAGCGTTGACTGAACAAATTTTTTTCGGTAATCATTGAATAGCGGGCCATGCTTTTCTTCGGTTAAACCAAATTGTTCCATTGTATATACGTGTTTGCCGTGCATTGTGCGTGGGCGGCTGTTTATGAAAGATTGCATTTTTCCTCGCGATTCATCTGTTAAGTTCAAATTAAAGTGCTGGAAGAGATCAGCAATACCGTCGACGGGTCGATGTATAACGTCATCAAATTGAAAGTCATAAAATTGGCCCTCGATTTCTACCGCTTGGCGAGCCGCCATTCCACGGTTAAGAATCGTTGAATAGAACTGGGATTCCTCCTCGCCAATCTGCACCGGGTCAATGGCATCACTGAAAGCCCCCCGCAATGTTGAAAGCAGGCTACAAGCAGAGGCGAGTACTTTAAGTGGGTCACGGTGAGTCTGTACCATTACTGCATCGGGGTAAGTACTCAGAATAGCCTCAATAAAGGGCAGGTGAGCCGGTGATTTTAATATCCATCGCTGCGGTGTTTGGCCATTTTTTTTGGCTATGAATTGCATGTACTGAAGATATAATTTATGCCACTGATAAGCTGGTTTAGGATCGGCATTAAGATACCATTGTCTATAGCTCGGCAGTCGATAAACTGTGCTGAACTGTTCTTGAAAAAAACTGGTTGCCATCCAAGGTAAACACTCCTCTACTAAGCGAGGATTGCTTTCGTGTTTGAGTTTCATTTCAGGAGCCAGAATATCGAGCACCGCTGCATTTTTTTCAAGCTCAAGAATCCGAGCTTCATTGTCAGCGGCATTTTTTGCGGGTGGTGGAAAGGGTCTTTGCATTTCCCACAATCTCGGTGCGCGATGTTCATTTGCCTCGGCAATAATGGCATGTAAGATTGTTGTTCCTGTTCTGGGTAGACCCATGATAAACATGGGCTGGGAAATGATTTCCTCTTTGACAGCAGGATTTCTTTTTATAAAGTCCACCATCAGCATTCGGTTGGCTAAATTGTCGATCAGTGCCGCTTTTGCTGCTATTTTGCCAATTTGACTAAGCTTAGCTTCTGATTCAGTGCTCTTTATAAGTTTGTCTAATCCGGCAAGATAATCGTTGTCGCCAAAGTCTGTAAGCCCCGTTCTTTGTTTGGCTTTCTTATGGATCTCATCGATGTTGAGGGTAGGTAGTTTCAAGCCTAGCTGAGATAGCGCGCGACCTGTAAAGTTAAGTGCGCGAATAGCAAAAGGGTGTTTTTTTTTCACTTTAGTATCCAATAGATTATTTTTTTATGGCTTTTACTTAAGTAGATAATATGCTGATATCAGTCTAACTGCTGAGAATAATTATGTATTCTATTGATGTTGACGGATTCCACAATGCTAGGTGTCTTAATAAAGGTTCACACTAAAATAATATTCGGTTTTAGTATCTTTAAAAGACATAAAAAAGCGGGCTAACGCCCGCAGAGGATTAATATAAGAGGAACAAGATACAAAAAATGGGTTAAGGAGTACCAGTCTTAATTTTAAGGAAGGGGTTAATTAAGCTGGTGATAGGTCCAGTAAATTTTACTGGTGCCTCTAGCACTGATAAACAGATACATTCTGCATCTTCGCTAGCGATGGGGCGATGTTCTTGCCCAGCTTCTTTTACCAGAAAATCACCTGGCAAGTAAAGGCCATTTTGGTCTGAAAAGCTCCCTTGAAGGACAACGGTTACTTCTCTACCACGATGGTCATGATTACTGACTCGGCCACCGGCTTTGATTTTATGTAAGGCGACTTCACGTGAATCATCACCAGCTGAGAGGCGAGCAACGCTCAAGGCAGTACCTAATTTTTTCCAATCCAGTTGATCGATACCATCAGGGATAAGCTTTTGTAGACAGTGAGGTAGTAAATCAGCTTTATTAGAGGCGTCATTAGCACAGGGAGAAGCAGTGACTGAAGATGGCTGTTGCTTAATATCTTCTTTATCAATTAAGTCAAAAACTTTAGAACGAAGTTCTTGATTTATTGATGCGTGATCCTCATCTGGTAATTCAGTAGCAACCGACTCGCTAATCAAGTTGTCATCATCATTGATGGCATTGGTAAACATAATGGCGCCAAGGCTATTTAGCTGCTCGACTTGTTTACGACTTTCTGGACAAAACGAGAGGTGCACTGCAACACAAAGAGCTTGGGATGATGGTAGTGTACCGGCTGCGTAATCGGTTAACCAATGAATGTCGGGGCGGTGGCTCATAAGTACTGACCTGTCGATGGTTTTTATAGTTAATGGTTAAAGTAAGGTTCGAAGTTTGCCCACAGCTAAGCGGACGCGCGATTTTACCGTGCCCAGGGGTAACCCCGTAGCAGCAGAAACTTCAGAATGTGATTTTCCTTCAATATAAATTCGTTTGAGAACATCGGCTTGCTCAGGAGGTAATTGGGCAACAGCATTATGTATATTTTTCTCTATTCGGCGTTGGTGAAGAGAGGTATAAGGACCGTCTTCTTCAGCCATGGGCCATAAATCATCCGCAGAAAGTTCTGTATCTATGCGATTTTCTTTGCGTATGAAATCTGTACGGCAATTCCTAGCGATAGTAAAAATCCATGTGCTAGCACTGGCTTTGTTAACATCAAAACAATGGGCTTTCAGCCAAACCTTCAACATGACATCTTGAACTAATTCTTCAGCCATCTGAGGAGAAGTATGTTGTGAGCGAAGCATCAGGCCATAAGACTTGATTTTGGGAGCAAAATGGTCAAAAAGTTTGCCGAAAGCTACTCTATCTCGATCCTTTGCGATTTTGATCAAAATCGAGCTCCAGTCATCTGTCTTGGAAGGGGAACCTATATTAGTGGATTGCATATTTCCAGTCTGTTTCTTTTGAGTGCTATTAACCGAGTCATGAAGACTTTTAGAGGAATTTTCCTCTGAGCAACTTAGGCTAGCAGTAGTTATTGATGAAGTAGTCATTATCAGTATACAACCTAAATACAGATGGATTTTTAATTTGCAAAATTTTAATAAGTGTTGATTATATAGTTACTTACGTGAGTTTGGGTCTTCTGGATCACCTTCAGTTAACACGAGCACTGATTTTTAATATCATTATATGAAAAAAAGCTAATGTAAGGATATGTGGTAGATTGATCCGAGGTTTGGCGGATCACGTAAAATCAGTAAATCCATACATTTTAACCGCTGAATTAACTAATTTCGGTATTCATTGACTATGAATAATCCAAACATTGCCTCAAAAAAATCCTCAAATGTTAGCCCAATCAAGGACTTATCTGAAGTTGCCGTCATTTCTCCCGAGGAATTAATCCAACGGTTTAAATCTATTTATAGCCGACTTGACAATACAAAAGCTGCCTGCGGTAAGATTCCAGCCAATTCTCAGCAAGTTCTATTAGATGAAGTCTATTCAGAAAACCTGACCTTCAAAGATCCTGTCCATCAGATTGAGGGTCTCTCATCCTATCGCAGTTATATGGACAGTATGTATAGCAATGTAGTGGGTTGCGAGTTTACTTATCACGATCATTGGATTGGTGAAAATAGTGCAACCATTAAATGGGATATGTTGTTTCGGCATCGAAAACTTGGAAATGGGAAGTTAATTACTGTCAGAGGCATTACCCATGTTCGCTTTACTGACCGAATTGACTACCACGAAGATGTATTTGATGTGGGTGCTTTGCTCTACGAGCATCTTCCTCTTCTTGGGCGCATACTTCTTAAAATAAAAGCACGTTTAGCGGGTTAATGGCCTCGGTAATCACTTATTTATAAAATATTTTGAAAATTGGCTTTTTTTTAATCATCTAACAGTGGTCTTTTTGTAAACAAATTAATTGTCTTTTTAAAACAACTCCATATGCAGTCCTGAAATTGCCATAATTACCAGTGAAGAATGATATGGCTAAAAAAGCACCTTCGAAAAAAATATGGATTACAGGTGCAGGCTCCGGTATTGGCAGATCATTGGCCCTCCAATTTGCTGAAGCTGGGCACCAAGTACTTATTACAGGCCGAAATTTATCTAATCTAGTCTCTGTTGCTCATCACTTCCCTGATGCCATCACAGCCTTCAGTTGGGATGTCACTGATGATGCAGGCTGTGCGGTAATGGGTGAGGCAATTGATCAGCATCTAGGCGGACTAGATATTGCTATTCTTAATGCCGGTCATTGTGAATATGTTGAGCGAGGAGAAGTGACTAGCGACTTGTTTCGTCGTGTTTATGATGTGAACGTGTTTGGTATGGTCAACAGTATTACCGTTGCCTTGCCTCGATTGAAGCAGTCAGCTGCTTTATCGGCCAGAAATGGGCAGATTGTTGGAATAGCCAGCCTCTCTGCAGTGGTCGGTTTTCCAAGAGCCGAAGCTTATGGTTCCTCGAAGGCAGCAGTTAATTACTTACTTGACTCACTACGTTTAGATTTATCAAACGAAAGCATTGATGTCACGGTTGTCAATCCTGGTTTTGTTGAAACCCCGATGATTGGTGGTAACGATTTCCCTATGCCTTTCCTTATGTCTTCTGATAAGGCGGCAAAGAAAATCATCAAAGGTATTGATGCACGAAAATTAAAAGTCCAATTTCCAAGGAGACTTTATAGTATTCTTTCCTTAGCCGCTCTTTTCCCATCTTTATGGTATCGTGCCAATCGAAAAGTATTGGAAAAAAAATAATATTCCTTTACAAGATTGAGGTATTATTTGTTGTCATAGCTGTTGTTAATGTTTGACTAAATTTTATTAGGGTTTCATTATGAAGATTGCCATTATTGGTACAGGTATATCTGGCTTAACGGCTGCCTATTATTTAAAGAAAAACCACGAAATTACTGTTTATGAATCTTCTTCGATTATCGGCGGACATACTGCGACTATTGATGTTGAATTAGAAGGTCAGAAGTATGCAGTTGTTACTGGTTTTTTTGTCCATAATGATTGGACATACCCCAATTTCTTTCGTTTGCTCGAACAGTTTAATGTTGAAACGCAAACGACCAGTATGAGCTTTAGTGTTTCCAATGATATAAATGGCCTCGAGTATGCGGGTAGCAATCTGAATACGCTTTTCGCACAAAGAAAAAATTTACTTAAACCAATTTTCTGGCGTTTGCTAAGAGATATCTTGCGCTTTAATCGACAATCGCTTAAAGACCTAGAGGCTGGGAATATTTCTGAAAATCTGACCTTGCAACAGTATCTAGACAAAAATAATTACAGCAAAGAGTTTTCTACAAATTATTTAATACCAATGGGTGCTGCTATCTGGTCAGCTGGCGTTGACTCAATGCTAGATTTCCCGCTATTGTTCTTCATTAGATTCTTTAAGAATCATGGTTTGTTAAGTGTCAGTAATCGGCCTCAATGGCGGGTCATTAAAGGCGGCTCACGCCAATACTTAGAACCGTTGACTAACGGTTTTTTACATTCTATTAGAACCAACTGCAAGATCACGTCCATAAAGCGTAATGCCGATGCGGTGACTATTGCAACTGCAGAGTGCGACAAAGCACAATTCGATACAGTTATTTTTGCGACTCATAGTGATCAAGCGTTAGCGTTGCTTGATCAGCCAACGGCCTGCGAGCAAGAAATTTTGCAGGCTATTCCTTATCAGAACAACGAGGTTATTTTGCATACTGATATAAGTCGGTTGCCAAAATCTCGTCGTGCTTGGGCTTGTTGGAATTATCGATTATCAGCAGACGCTCACAATGGCACTAATTGTGAGGCCGAGGAAACTAAGCAAGGAGAAATGACTCGATTAACTTATAACATGAACTTGTTGCAAAGCATTGATTCACCTCATACATTTTGTGTTAGTCTTAATCAGACTGAATTGATAGATCCATCAAAAATACTCGCACAATTTAATTACAGCCACCCTGTTTTTACTTTAGAAGGTATTCAAGCTCAAATGCGTTGGTCAGAATTAGCCGGCAAGAATAGAACATGGTTTTGTGGTGCTTATTGGGCTAATGGTTTTCATGAAGATGGTGTTACAAGTGCGTTAAGAATTGTCGAAGCAATTGACGGCAAGTATTACAGTCAGTGATTTATTCAAAATATCGAAACTTCAGTTTATAAGTATGACAGCTAAAGCGAATTCAATGTGTCGTTTAAGGAGTGCGATTTATACCGGCCATGTCTGGCACCGTCGCCTCTACCCTAAAAATCATGCGTTCAGATATCGGGTATTTATGCTATACCTCGATTTAGCTGAGTTAAATCAAGTATTTTCGTTGAGTAGATTTTGGTCAAAAAATAAGTTTGCCATGGCGCATTTTAAACGATCAGATTTTTATGGCAATAATGAACTCACAATAAGTGAGTCTGTTAGGTCTAAGGTCGAACAAGAGATAGGTGTTAGGCCTCAGGGCCCGATACGCTTATTAGCAAATATTCGCTACTGGGGTTATATCATAAATCCAATTAGCTGTTATTATTGTTTTGACAGTAAGGACGAAAACCTTGAGGCTGTGCTACTTGAGGTTACTAACACGCCTTGGGGCGAGCGGCATGCCTATGTATTAGATTGCGATAAGGACACCAATAACCAAAAGTTGTTGTTCAATAAGACGTTGCATGTTTCACCTTTTATGCCAATGGATATGCAATATGAATGGCAGGGCAGTACACCTACAGACAGTTTGAAATTTAGATTAACTAACTTTAGAAACAATGAAAAGGTTTTTGATGCCGGAGTAAATTTTCAACGGCAAACTATCACCAATAAATCACTTAATTCTTTACTTTGGAGATTTCCTTTAATGACTATGCAAGTATTTCTTGGAATACATTGGCAGGCCTTAAAACTATGGTTGAAAGGCATAAAAGTTTTTAAACACCAACCACACCAAGGCGATCGTTAATAAAAGAACCTGTTTTTCAATAGTAGATTAAGGTATAGCTTGTATGAGTAGTCGAGGTCAGCAGCTCACCAGAGCATCAAAAATTGAATCGATAAGTGGTCTTTTTTCAAGTCAGACTTGGGCAAAAAAAACCGTTTTAAATCAGTTATCCAAAATGAAGGTTGGCCAATTAAAAATAGTTGACGGCGCTAATATAAGTGTTTTTGGCGATCAGTCCAAAGATGTTGTTTTATCAGCTGAAATAGTTTTAAAAAATGATGATTTGTTTTCTTCGGTTGCTTTGAATGGTGTTTTAGGGGCAGGAGAGTCATATATGTCGGGCGCTTGGCAAACGCCAAGTTTAGTGAAGGTAATTCAGTTTTTTGTCATTAATATGCAAACTGTTAAAGCACTTGATGGCCAGCGTTCTTGGTTGAGTCGGCTTGGAGTCTGGTTAATTGACCGTTCGAGGCGCAATAGCCTTCAGGGTTCAAAAGAAAATATTTCAGCGCATTATGATTTGGGCAATGATTTTTTTAGTTTGTTTTTAGATCCCACCATGATGTACTCCTCAGCTGTGTTCGCGCAGAAGTCTTTTACATTAGAACAGGCTTCATTGGCAAAATTAGAAACTATTTGTCGTCAACTAGAATTATCCAGTGATGATCATTTGCTTGAGATCGGCACAGGGTGGGGAGGTATGGCTGTTTATGCGGCTGAAAATTTTGGTTGTAAAGTTACTACTACTACGATCTCTAAACAGCAATATGAGTTTGCCCTTAAGCGAATAGAAACGGCAGGTCTGAGTGGGCAAGTCACCGTATTAATGGAAGATTATCGTAAGATTGAAGGACGTTACGATAAATTAGTGTCTATTGAAATGATTGAAGCGGTAGGCCACCAATATTTCAGTGAGTATTTTAATGCTTGTTCTAATTTACTGAAGCCTGATGGTTTAATGTTGTTACAGGCCATTACAATTGCAGATCAGCGCTATGATCAAGCCTTAGGTTCAGTCGATTTTATTCAGCGCTATATTTTCCCTGGCGGCTGCTTGCCGTCAAATCATATTATTGCACGCCATGTTGCTGATGATACAGACATGAGCATTATTGGCCTTAAAGATATTGGTTTAGATTACGCCTATACGCTTGAAAAATGGCGTGAACAGTTTTTTTGTGAGTTAGAACAAGTTAAAGCACAAGGTTTTGATCAGCGCTTCATTCGCATGTGGGAATATTACTTATGCTATTGCGAGGGTGGTTTCCGGGAGCGAGCTATTTCTGCAGCTCAAATACTTATGGCTAAGCCGGCTTATCGACGCGTTTAACTCGAGGTCGATGTGAAAAAAATCATTAACATGAATAAAGTTATTAATGCTTCACTGTTTAATATTGCCTGGTTAGTCTGCGTTATTTTTGGTGATTTGGCCGCTGTCATGGCTTGTGTCGTAGTTCTGTTATTACATTTTTTGCTTGTAAGTCGAAACCCTTCAGAAGCCAGTCTTCTCATTAAGGTAGTCATTTTTGGCTGGTTCATTGATACCGCGCTATTTTCTGCCAATATTCTTACTTCACATGTGGGTGCGATTTTTCCTCCGCTATGGCTGAGCTGTTTATGGCTGTTGTTTGCAACTACCTTGAACCATTGTTTCGTTTGGTTCCAGCAGAATAAAATACCTGCTATCATAGTCGGGGCAATTGCAGGGCCAAGTAGTTATTTTGCGGGATGTCA